>JBFGKE010000003.1:0-168990 GCA_041576815.1 Polyangiales bacterium | reverse complement strand
TAGGCCGCGCACTCTACCACCGCCCCGCGCTCCACGCGAAGCACGGCGAGGCGCGACACCGCGGTGGCATGGGGGTGGTTGCAGGATTGCGGGCAGCGTTTGGTTTAGTTACATCCGACCCGCCCACCCCCACCCGTAGTCCTCCCTGCGCGCCCGGCGCTTCGCTTGGGCTTGCCGGCGCATGCGCGCCGAGCTTCGCCCTTCGGGCTCGCGCTGCCGCCGGTAGCGTGGGGAGTGATTGCGCTCCGAAGTCTACATATGGAGGGCCACGAAAAAATGCGATGTGGGGTGGAGTCGGCGTCGCGAGTGACAAGTGGCCATGGCACCGACCACCGCCACTTGGCGTGAGCGCCGAGGGGAGGCTTGCGTGGCCAGCGCTACCCAGTGATTCTGGCCACCTTTGCAAGCCGACCCGTCCGGCGTAACCCCATATCGCATTTTTTCGTGGCCCAGTCTTGTGGTGAGCTCGAGGGGCGGAACTTAAGAAAAAGGCCACCTGTTTGGGGGGGCAGGTGGCCTTTTGACGCGTTGGGGGGAAGGAACAACGCGTTTAACTCAAGTACGGACCTCCGATGTACGTCGAAAGGTCGCGAACCTCTTGGTGAAGATTTCGCTGGGTCGCCTTGGTCAAATCACCGATGGAGACGAGACCGATCAGCTCCTCGCCGTCCATGATCGGCACGTGACGACAGCGCCGTTCGGTCATCAAATGCAGCACGTCGTGGATGCTGTCGTCTGCCGTGGCCGTGTGAAGACGTGTCGTCATCACGTCACGCACGAGCGTGCGCCGTGGATCGCGATTGGCCGCAACTACGCGAACCAAGACGTCTCGCTCGGAAAAGATTCCGACGGGGTACCCGCCTTCGCACACCAACACCGAGCCAACGTGGTGATCGTTCATCGCGTTCACCGCGTCGATCACGGTTGCGAGGGGGCCGACTGAAAACACGTCTTCCCCTTTCTTTCGAAGAACGTCGCGGATTCGCCTAGTGATCATCGTCAGGCCCTCGCCCGTCGCTGATTTTACAATCATCTACACTTCGAAGGAACCGCAAAGACGCATTGTAAAATCACACACACACGATCGGGTTATCCCCCCCTGTGGACTAGCTTTTCACAGCACCGATCGGCACTCTGAAACCACGATGGGGCATGCCAGGGCACAGCGAGATCGACGCTCGAACCATCGGGTCGAGATCGACGGACGTGCCGTGCTGTTTCAGCGAGGCGACCGCGTCGGGCAGTACACGCTCGAGAACATCTCCGCCGGAGGCGCCATGGTTTCGGGCGAGCTCGACCTGCGCCCGGGGCACCTCGTGCACCTCTTGATCGACCTCGCGACGAGTGACGAAACGATGAGCCTCACCGGCGCGGTAAGGCGCGTGCGAAGCAACAACAATGGCGTTGCCCTCGCGATTGCATTTCCGGTGTTGTCGCCGGATCAAGAGGATGCGATTCACGACGCCGTCCTGCGCGCGCTTCTTCGACGCGATGCGCGGGCCGCTCGACTGCCGATGCTGGTGTTCGAGCCCCGGCGCCGCGTCCGCGAGGAGATCGAGGCGGAAATTCGAAGCTTCGGGATACCGGTCACCTGCGTGGAGTCCCTGGCGGACGCGGTGCGCGAGCTGGAAGAAGAGGAGACCGAGTACGGCGCCCTCGTGATTCACTCCGTGACGCACGACCCGAGAGCCATGGAAGTCGTGGAGTTTTTCGCGCGTTCGGAGGACCTCCGTACCATCATCCTTCCGGAGCCGGACGGTGCGCTCTGCGAGCACGCGAAGCGTCTCGCCCGGCTTCCGCAGGTCCGCGTTCCCCGCATTTGGAGCCGCGCAGAGCTCAGGACGGCCGTCT
Source organism: Polyangiales bacterium (assembly GCA_041576815.1). GTDB lineage: Bacteria > Myxococcota_A > Polyangia > Polyangiales > Houyiibacteriaceae > SG8-38. The sequence continues at coordinate 167,139 of JBFGKE010000003.1, read as the reverse complement.
CGAATTAGAGCTCGTCGAACGAGACGACCTCGACCGTCTTCACGCCGGGCAGCCGCTCGAATGCACCAACGACTTCAGATGCAGTCGCGACGACCACGATCGTGAGATCGCGCGACGAGATCCGCCGCTGCGTTGCCGCGTTGGCCTGCGCGCGTGTCACCTGAGCGACGCGATCGTCATATCTCTCGACGTAGCTCCGCGGAATCCCCAAGAGCTCGATATCGAGCCTGGATTCGAGCCTCTTGGCGGCCGTGTCGCGATCGAAGCAGTGGCTGTTGATCAAATAGCGCTTGGCGAACCGGAGCTCGGCCTGGGAGATACCCGCTCCGACCCATCGTTCGAGCAGCTCGAGCTGAAGCGCGGCGCACTCGGCCGAATACTCGGACGCTGGCGCAGTCCACATGTACCAGGCGTCACGCTGTATCGAGTGAAGCAGCCGACTGTAGGCACCATAGCTCCACCCGCGCACCGCGCGGACCTGCTGCATGAGTGGGCCGCTGAAGGTGCCGCCGAATGCGGTGTTCGACACGATGAGTGGAAACAAGCCGCGATCTCGCGTGCGCGCGCCGAGAGTCCCGATGAAGAGCTGCGTTTGCGCGCGCGCCGGCTTGTCGACGATCACCACGTGCCTCCCGCGACGGGCATGCGTCGGCGGCACGGCCGACTCACGTCGCTTGCGAACGCGCGCCCTTGGAAACGTGTCGCCGATCAAAGCGCACGCCTCTTCTTCGATTACGTCCCCCGCGACGCCGATGATGAAAGGCGCTTTTTGGACGTGACGCGCGTAGAACTCCTTCACCTGCCTCAGCCCGATTCGCCGAAGGCTTGCCCGAGTGCCACTCAGGCTTCGTCCGTACGGATGCTCGCGGAACAGGGCTTTGCGAAACCAGACGGCACCGAGGGTTTGATCGTCGTCGAGTCGCGCGACCAGCGCAGCCTGCGTTTGTCCCTTGAGCGTCGAGAAGTCGCTCGACCGAAGCGCCGGACGCGACACGACGTCAGCCACCAGCCGCAGCAGGGGCTCCAGGTTTCGCCGCAGAACCGTCGCGCGCACCCGCATGGAGCGCATCGACACCTGAACCGAAAGGCGTGCACCGAGGCTCGCCAATCGATCCTCGAAACGGGTCTGCGAGAGCCCGCGAGGCCCCCGTCGCATGAGATGACCGGTGAGTTGGGCCAAACCCTCGCGACCCATCGGGTCGTGCAGGCTCCCGACCGGGAGGGCCACCTCCACGTCGACGAGCGGCAACACGTCGCTTTCTTCGACGAGGAGCATCACGGGCCGCTCTCGACGATCTCGACGCGGGTTCTTCGCGCTGGGCGAAGGTACTTCGCAACCACCCGTCGAACATCGGAAGCCGTGACATCGCGGTACTCGGCCAATCGCGCGAACACACCGGTGCCGTCACCGACGACGGTCTCGTGGAATCCGATCTGCTCGGCCTTGCCGCCGGCGGTTTCCATGCTGTGAAGGAATGAAAGCTCGAGCTGGTGAGTGGCCTTGTCGAGCTCCAGCGACGTAGGCCCCCGTTTGGCGAGTTGCACCAGCTCGTGGTCGAGGAGCGCGCGCGCTTCTTCCAAACGCCGCCCCTCGCGCAGAGAGATCCACATTTCAAAGAGCCCCGGATCGAGGAACGGTGCGATCGATCCTCGAACGGACGAGGCCAGCGCTCGATCGAGGCAAAACGAGCGATAGAGTCGCGAGCTCTGCCCGCCGAACAGGACCTCGTTGGCAATGACGAGAGCCGGCGTGTCGGGATCGGCGAATGCCGGCGCATGGTAACCCACGAGGAGCTTCGGCGTCGGCGTCGGCGCCTCGAGCCTGGCTCTTCGCTCGCTCCGCTGCGCCGGCTCCTTGTGGATGACGGCCCGCGGCGCCCCTGCCGTCGCCGGAAACCCGCCGTAGTGCCGCTGCACGAGTCCGAGTGCCTTCTTCTCGTCGAAGTCTCCCGCAATGACCAGAGTCGCATTGCTGGGCGCGTAGAACGCACGATAGAACTCGCGGCAGTCGCGGACCGTGAACCCTCGAATGTCGTCCATCCAGCCGATGGTCGGCCAACGATATGGATGTCGCCGAAACGCCGTCGCGTAGAGGAGCTCGAGCGCCTTGCCCTCGACGTCATCGTCCACGCGAAGCTTTCTCTCGTTGGCCACGACTTCTTTTTCCGAGCGCACCTGACGCGCGCGCAGCACGAGATTGCCCATCCGATCGGCCTCGAGCTCGATCAGCAGAGGAAGCGCGCTCCGTGGGGCATTTTCGTAGAAGTACGTCCAGTCCGTCCAGGTGGCTGCATTGGCTTCGGCCCCGGCTCCCTCCATCAAGCGATCGAATTCACCGTGTGGATGGGCGCGCGTTTCGTTGAACATCAGATGTTCGAACAGGTGAGCGAGGCCGGTCTTGCCTGCTCGCTCATTTCGGGATCCCACGCGGAACCACGTATGATAGCTGACGGTCGGCGCGGACCGGTCGACGAGTGTGAGCACTGTCAGCCCGTTGCCTAGCCGAAAGCGCCGCAGTGTCAACGACTCGCCAAACGGCTGGCTTCGGACGAACGTCCAACGTGAGCTGCGCTTCCGAACGCCGCGGTTCAGCCTTTCGACGAGGACGTCTGCCGCTCCCATGAACCGCGGAGCCTGATCAGCCCGACACTGGAGGTCAAGCCGATTGGGGTTGACCCGGTCACGGCTCGCAGGTAGCTCTGCCGCGATGTCGGAGATCCGCGTTCGGTTTGCCCCCTCGCCGACGGGCTATCTACACATCGGCGGTGTACGCACCGCGCTGTACAGCTGGCTTTGGGCTCGTCGTCACGGGGGAACGTTCATCCTCCGCATCGAAGACACCGATCGTGAGCGAAGCACCGAAGAAAGCATCCGCATCGTCCTCGACTCGATGCGGTGGCTCGGCCTCGACTGGGACGAAGGTCCCGAGATCGGCGGCCGCCATGGACCCTATGTCCAAAGCAAGCGCATCGCGATCTATGCCGAGCACGCGCAGCGCCTGATCGACTCCGGGCACGCGTATCGGTGCTACGCGACCAAAGAGGAAATCGCGGCGGCGCGAGAGGCCCATCGCCAGAGCGGCACCAAAGACGGTTTTCGTTTTCGAAGCCCCTGGCGAGACCGCACCGGCGCCACACACGATCCGGACGCGCGCCACGTGATCCGGTTCCGCGCACCCGACGAGGGAACGACGAGTTGGGTCGACCTGGTAAAGGGCAAGATCGAGATCCCAAACTCGACGCAGCAAGACTTCATCCTGTTGCGCCCGGACGGCATGCCTCTCTACAACTTCGGCTGCGTGGTCGATGACCACACCATGGCCGTGACGTTGGTGGCCCGGGGCGATGACCACGTGATCAACACTGCTCCGCAAATCCTGCTCTACACGGCTCTCGGTGCGCCGATTCCGGAGTTCGCGCACATGCCGATGGTGCTGGCGCCAAACGGCGAAAAGCTCTCGAAGCGCCACGCCGCAGTAGGCGTGCTCGAATATCGGGACATGGGCTACCTCCCCGATGCCGTCTTGAACTACTTGGCTCGTCTCGGTTGGTCCTTCGGGGACCAGGAGATCTTCACGCGCACGGAGCTGATCGAAAAGTTCAGCTGGGATCGCGTGGGCTCTACGGCAGGACGCTACGACGCGAAGAAGTTCCTGCACGTCCAGGAGGAGCACCTTCGCATGCTTCCCGACGACGAGGTGGCACGGCGCGCGATTCCATTTCTCGCCAAAATCGGGATCGAAGTGGCGCCGGATGACCCGGTCTTGTCGAAGACGATTCCATCCGTGAAGCCGCGTTCGGCAACGCTTGCGGACGTCGCGGACGCGGTTTCGTACTTCTTCGCGGACATTCAGCTCGACCCGAAGGCCAAGCGAAAATTCCTCGTCCCTGGCAATGCCGAAAACCTGAGCCAGCTCGCCGACCTGATCGAATCGATCGAGCCTTTCGACGAAGAAACGCTCGAGGCATCGGTGAAGGCCTGGCTCGAAAAAAGCGAGCTTCCGATGAAGGTCGTCGCCCAGCCTGCCCGCGTCGCCATGACGGGCCGGACCCGGAGCCCCGGATTGTTCGAGGTGATGGAAGCACTCGGCAAAGAAAAAACCCTTGCGCGACTCCGCGCGGGCGCAAAGATGGCCGCAGCCGCCGCGCCGTCGCTCCCGTGAATGCTGCAACCGGCCGCCGGCCCAGAGCTGAACGTGCAGACCTTCGTCATCATTCTTTACTTGATCACGCTGGGAATTCTGGCGCTCTACGGAATCCACCGTAGCGCGCTGCTGCTGCTCTACCTGCGCCATCGGCGCGACCACACCGCGCCGCATGCGCGATTCGAGGAGCGCGCGCTGCCGCCGGTCACCGTTCAGCTTCCGATGTTCAACGAGATGTTCGTCGCCGAGCGCCTGATCGACGCCATGGCGCGTATCGACTACCCGCGCGACCGATTGGAGATCCAGGTCCTCGACGACTCGACCGATGCGACGGCTTCGATTGCAAGCGCGAGATGCGCGGCGCTGCGCGAAACGGGGCTCGACATCGCCTACGTGCATCGGGCAGATCGCATCGGCTTCAAGGCAGGAGCTCTCGATGCGGCCATGAGGCGCGCCAAGGGCGAGCTCATCCTCGTGTTCGATGCGGACTTCGTGCCCGGTCCGACCATCGTGCGTGACCTGGTTCACTACTTCACGGAGCCAACGGTCGGCATGGCCCAGGCGCGGTGGGGTCACCTCAATCGAAGTCACTCGCTCCTCACACGGTGCCAGGCAATGCTGCTCGACGGCCACTTCGTCATCGAGCACACGGCCCGCAACCGCTCGGGGCGCTTTTTCAACTTCAACGGGACCGCAGGCATGTGGAGAAAAGCGGCCATCGTCGACGCCGGCGGCTGGCAGCACGACACGATCACCGAAGACATGGATCTCAGCTATCGGGCACAGCTACGGGGCTGGAGCTTCGTCTACGCGCCGCACGTGTGCGCCCCCGCGGAGCTTCCGTGCGACATGAGCAGCTTCAAAAGCCAGCAGTACCGCTGGGCCAAGGGATCTCTTCAAACCGCACGAAAGCTCTTGCCTTTGCTCCTGCGCTCGCGGGTAAGCCGAAAGGTGAAGGCCGAGGCCTTCTTTCATCTCACCAACAACGTCGCCTATGTCTTTCTGCTCGTGCTTGCGGCACTCCAACTGCCCAACATGGTGATCCGACGGCAGCTGGAGCACCCGGAGCTCTTGATGCTGGAGGTGCCCCTGTTCCTCGCGACCTGCGGTTCAGTGGCCGCGTTTTACATCGTCGCCCACCGCGACCTCCATGGCCGCGGATGGCAGGCGGTCAAACGGCTTCCGGCGATGATGGCGCTGGGGATCGGGCTCTCAATCAACAACGGACGCGCGGCGATCGAGGGCCTATTCGGCCAGGACGTCGAGTTCGTTCGGACGCCGAAGCGCGGCGGCACGAGCGGGGCGCGACCGGCGAGCTACCGCAGCCGATGGGCCTGGCACAACGTCGTCGAGCTTGGTCTCGGGCTCTATTGCACCGGCACGCTCGCGATGGCCGTGGCGACACGGAGCTGGGCGAGCGTTCCCTTTCTCTTGCTCTTTTGCGCTGGGTTCAGCTTCGTGAGCGTCACCAGCCTACTCGAGGCCCTCCGGCCGCAGTCCGATCAGGGCGATTCCACCGGGGCGCAAGCGCCGTCGACGCATTCCTCGCCAAGGCCGCAGTCGATGTTGAGCTGACAGTTGGACAGGACCTCGCTGCTTCGCACACAGAGGTTTTGGTTTTCCACCGGCGCGCAGAAGCGAATCGTCGCATCGATGCGCGCGCATTCGTCATCGGTTTCGCATGGCGTGCGGCACTGGCCGCGGACGCAGACCCGTCCGGGCTGGCACTCGTTTTCGGGGCAGAACTGCGTGGGGCGCGTATCGGGCACACATTGGAAGTCTTTGCAGTATTCGACGTCGGTGCAGTCGGTGTCGTCGGCGCAGTTGGTGAGACAGCTTTGGTCGCTGCACGGCCTGCAGGCGCCCGCAACGCACTGCTGCGTGTCTGGGCACGGCGCATCGAGACAGGTCAGCAGGCAGTCGCCGTCGATGCAAATCCGACCGTCGCCGCACTCGAAGTTGAACTGACAACGGGGCTCGGTCGGTCCTGGGTCGGGGCCCGGGTTCTCCCCGACCGGCGCGGGATCGTCCTCGGTCGGATTGAGGCACAGGCCATCGTCGGCGCACGTGGTCCCGATCGGGCAGTCGAACTCGTCGGTGCACTCACCGACGCATCCGATCGTGGTGCAGATCTCTCCCACCGCACAGTCGACGGCGGCGGCGCAGATGTCGCGGTCAGGCGGGGGCTGGCGCTCGCACTCGTCCCCTCGGCAAAGAAAGCATCCGCGATCGCTGAGCGGGCCGTCGGCGATGCAGATGTAGCGCGAATCCTTGTTGCAGCCCGTCACGCCGAGCAAGACCAAGATCAGAATCCCAAAACGTTGCATGGGAGATTCGACGCGGCGCCCAGGGGCTTATTCATTGGCGTGGGAGGGTTGAAAACCGAACAATTCCGTTGAATAACGGACCCGGGATGAGTGGCCACAGCAAATGGTCGACGATCAAGCGCCGAAAGGGCGCACAGGACGCCAAGCGCGGGAAATTGTTCACCAAAGTGATCAAGGAGATCACGGTGGCCGCGCGTTTCGGCGGGGGGGACCCGGAGGGCAACCCACGGCTTCGGCGCGCGGTCGACCTCGCGCGAAGCGTGAACATGCCCGCTGACAACGTCACGCGCGCGATCAAGAAGGGAACGGGAGAGCTCGAGGGAGTTCAATACGAGGAGCTGCTCTACGAAGGCATCGGCCCGGAAGGCACCCTCTTTCTGTGCGAGGTCGTGACCGACAACCGAAACAGGACGGTCGCCGAGGTGAGAAAGGTGTTCGACAAGAACCATGGGCAGATCGGAAGCAGCGGATCGGCCGTCTGGGCGTTCGAGCAAAAGGGGATCATCCGGGTGGATCACAGCTCGGCCACCGAGGAGTCGCTGTTCGAGGCAGCGGTCGGTGGCGGTGCCGAGAACATGGAGCTCGCCGATGAAGAGTGGGTGGTGACGACTCCGCGCGCCGAGCTCGATGCGGTTCGTGACGCGATCGCGAGCGCCGGCATCGAAATTCGGGAGGCGTCGCTCGAATACATTCCCAACAACCCCAAAGTGGTCGAGGGCCGCGACGCCGAGAAGCTGATTCAGTTGTTCGAGGCACTAGAGGAGCACGACGACGTGCAAAACGTGTTTTCCGATTTCGAGCTCAGCGAGCAGGCGCTCGCCGAGATGGCCTAGAGCGCGATGCGTGTTCTCGGCATCGATCCTGGCAGCCGGCGCACGGGCTGGGGTGTGGTGCAGCTCGAGGGTACGCGCCTGCTGCCGGTCGACGCGGGCACCATTGCCGTGTCCGCGAAGCTGCCCCTTTCCGAGCGGCTTCGTTTGATTCACGACGAGCTCGTGCAGATCGTGGCCGCGCATCGTCCGGAGGCGGTTGCAGTCGAAGAGATCTTCTTCGCCAAGTACGCCAACGCGGCGCTGAAGCTCGGCCACGCGCGCGGGGTCGCGCTCCTGGTCGCTGCCGAATCCCGGCTGGAGGTCCACGAGTACCCACCCGCGATCGTCAAACGCACCGTGGTTGGACGCGGCGCTGCAGACAAGACCCAGGTAGGCCAGTTGGTGCGCGCGCTGCTCGGACTCGCAGCCGCACCGGAGGAGGACGCCGCCGACGCGCTCGCCGTGGCGATCACGCACATCCAGGCCAGCCGGTCTCAGCGGGCGTGAGGGATCGGGGAGGGAGGACTACGGGTGGGGGTGGCCCCCATTTCCTCACATCCGTTCAGTAAACCTGCTACCCTCGCCCCGTGATCGGGAGGCTGCGGGGCACGGTTGGGGGCCGGGAGGCCGACGGTTCGGCGATCCTCGACGTGAGTGGCGTCGGGTACGAGGTGTTCTTGCCACTCGGTGCCGCCGGGCGTGCCGAAGCCGCGCCGGGCGAGGCGGTGGTCCTCCACGTTCACACGCACGTTCGCGAGGACACCATCACGCTGTTCGGCTTCGGCACACCGGAGGACCGAGCCGCGTTCCGAGCCCTTCTCAAGGTCAGCAGCATCGGCCCGAAGCTCGCCCTTGCCATCCTCGGCGCGATGGACGCCGGCGAGCTCCATGACGCGATCGCTCGCCAGGACAAGACAGCCTTCAAAGGCATCACCGGCGTCGGAAAGCGGACGGTGGAGCGCATCCTCGTCGACCTGCAAGACAAGCTGGACTTCGCCGGGCCGCGAAAAACCGGCGTTCGACTCCGCGCGGTGCCTGGGCCCGTCGGCTCTGCCGGCGACACCGTCGTTGGAGCGCTCGTGCAGATGGGGTACAAACGAAGCGAAGCCGAAGCCGCGGTTGGAACCGCTGCAGAAGCTTCGAGCGGAGCCGGCGAAGACGTGGAGGGCCTGCTTCGCGCAGCGCTGTCGGCACTGGCATGACCGAGATGGGGGCACGAGCAAACGAAACGTTGCGCTCCGGCGAACACGCCGACGACCGCGCGTTCGACCGAAGCTTGCGGCCCACGCGCTTCGAGGATTTCGTCGGGCAAGACCGCATCAAGGACAATCTTCGCATTTTCGTCCAGGCGGCCAAGCAGCGCGGCGAGCCGATCGACCATACGTTGTTTTGTGGTCCGCCCGGTCTGGGTAAGACCACGCTCGCGCTGATCCTCTCGGCGGAGCGCGGGGTGACGCTCCACTCTGCATCGGGCCCGGCGATCGAGCACAAGGGGCAGCTCGCCGCGCTCCTCACCAAGCTCGAGCCAAACGACGTGTTCTTCATCGACGAGATCCACCGGCTGAACGCCACGGTCGAAGAGAATCTCTACACGGCAGTCGAGGACTTCCGCATCGACATCGTCAACGGCGACGGACCGTACGCGCAGACGCTTCAGCTCCCGCTGCACCCGTTTACGCTGGTCGGCGCCACGACCCGAACCGGCCTGCTCACCAACCCGATGCGGTCGCGCTTTGGTTACGTCGCCCGCCTCGACTACTATCCCGAAGACGCGCTTCACGCGATCATCGAACGGAGCGCGCGCCTGCTCGACCTCTCGATCGCGGAAGAGGCAGCCCACGAGCTCGCGCGCCGCTCGCGGGGCACCCCTCGCATTGCCAATCGGCTGCTCCGGCGCGCGCGCGACTTCGCCGAGGTGCTCTCCGACGGCAAGGTCGATGCCACGACGGCGAGAGAGGCGCTGGACCGCCTCGAGGTGGATCGTGCCGGGCTCGATCAAATGGACCGGCGCTACCTGACCGTCATCATCGACCACTACGACGGCGGGCCGGTCGGCATCGAGACGCTGGCCGCGGCATTGAGCGAGCCGCGGGACACCCTCGAGGACGTCTACGAGCCCTATCTCCTCCAACGGGGGCTCTTGGCGCGAACCGCACGGGGCCGCGTCGCTACCCGTCACGCCTTCGAGCACCTCGGCAAAGAGCAGCCCTCGCGCGCGCAAACCGGCCTTTTTTGAGGCCTACGCTTCGGGGAGCGCGGCTGATACAGTCGACGCCCGATGGCGGACGCGCGCATTCACCCCGAAGACGAGCTCCTCATGTCAGCGGAGCACTGGGCGCCGTCCGAAGCGGAGCGCTGGGCTCGCTGGCTGGAGTCGATCGACACCGAGAGGCGCACCGACGTTCTGCTTCCGCTCCAAGCCGTGCTCTCCGGGCTCGTGGCATTTCGCGACGACGAGAACCAACCCCTCTCGATCCCCTCCAGGGAGCTCCGCCCTCAGCTTCGGGCGGTTCGGGAAGCGTATGCGTGGGCGCTCGAGCAGGTCGGCCGGCTTCATGACTGCGTCTCTTGGGAACGGCATCTGACGCCCGCGGGCGCACACGCGCACGACCCGAGCTCGGCGCTAGCAGAGCTCGGCACGGCGTTGGTGGAGTCCCTTCGGCTCAGCGATCGACTGCTTGGGCTTCCGGCGATCGACGGGGGGGTGTTTCACGCGAGCTGCGACGTTTTCTTGCGCGAGCTCGAGCGCAACGCGTTTTTTCGACCGCCCGAGCCCCTCGAGTTCGCCAATACACGAGAGCTCGTCCGCCGAAAGAGCATCGCTCCCGAAACGAAGTCCTGGTCGAGCGAGGCGGCCAGGCTGACCAGCTGGATTTCACTGCTGGCGTTGATTCGCAGCCACCGCTATCTCGGGATCGCAGACCGGCAGATTTCAGAGGAACGAGGTCTCGACCGGGCGCACATCATCGTCGCGGCGGTCCGGCGCGAGCTTCGCATGCTGACCCGGTTCTTGATGGAGCAGGGCATCGAGGCGTTCGTCGACGAGCTCGGCGCGCACCGATGCTCGGCCGACGAGGTCGACGAGCTGCGTGAGCTGGTCGAAGCGCTGGCGATGGGGCTCCACGCCAAGGCGCACGCTGCGCTCGACGATCCGCTGCCGGAGCCGGGGTCGATGACGAGCATCGCGTTGCCGGCCGAAAGAATGCGAAGCGGGATCCGGGAGCTACGCGCGACGGTGAAGGACGCTGCCAAGGAGCTTCGCGAGCTCGGCCGGCCCGAGGCCCCGGTCCGCGCCAACCGCACGAGCGAGCGTCTTCAAAGGAACCTACACCAGGACATCTGGGGGTTTCGCTTCATCTTGCGCGGGTTCATCGCGAAGGCATCGGTCGTCCCGCTCGGCGCAGGCGATTGGGTCGATGGGTCGAGCGACCGATTTGCCGACGAGTTCGTTCTGCACTTTCGCCTGTTTGCACCTCGGTTGAGTCGAGCGACCGACTATCCTCGGCGGGGACCGATGATCGACGCGGTCACGGCGCTGGCTGGGCGCGACGAGATCCCGGCGCCGGCGCTTGCCGCCGCCGTGCGCGAATGTACGGCGTTCCTCGCTCACCTCGACGGTGCGCTCGAAGCCATGCCGCATTCGATGTTGGCGCCTTTCGACAAAGAACGGGCGGCCGCCGAGCTTCGCGGTTATCTCGCGGCAGCACGGGAACGAAAGCAGGCGATCTAAATCGCCAATCCGAGGACCGCGAAGGCTCGTTCGATCACCCAAAACGCAGCGAGCGATCCGATGACGTACGCGGGGATGGCCCGGCTCCCCTTCCATCGCTGGGGAACCGCGGAACGAATCGCGGCGTAGCTGAGCGCGGCAACCGCAATCACGCCGAGCTGTCCGACTTCGAGGCCTAGGTTGAAGCCGAGCAGAGCCAGCGGGATCTCGTCCGCGGGCACGCCCGCCTGGGAGAACGCCGTTGCGAAGCCCAAGCCGTGGAGCAGCCCGAGCGCTCCCGGAAGCGTCCATGGATGCCTCCACACGGGTCCCTTCTCGCCCGATTGAATCTCGAGCGCGAGAACGACGATCGTGACGGCAATGAGGGCTTCGACCACCATTTGCGACAGCGTCACGATTCGCATGACGGAGAGCGCAAGCGTCACGCTGTGACCGATCGTGAATGCGGTGACCGCACCGACGAGCCGCCGGTGCCAGCCGAACAGGATCAAGAGCCCGAGCACGAAGGTCAGGTGATCCCAGCCCGTGACCAAATGCCCGACGCCGAGCATGAGGTAGTCGAAGAACGAGCTTGATCGCTCCTCGTGCGGCCGGATCGTGATCGACGGCGACGACGCGTCGAGAATCGAATGGTGAACATCGCCATCCGCCTCGACGACCCGAACGACCACGTTGACCGTCGAGTCTTCGAAACCGTCCACCTCGATCTCGGCGCCGATCATGTCGGGGGGGTCGCAGCGAAGTGCCACGGTTTCGACGATCGCGGTCCCGTCTTCGGTTTTCAGGAGCTCGGCCGGCCCGAGCGCGCGGCAGCGATCGGGGATGCGGGGGCGCAGCGATTGACCCATCGGACGCTTGAGCGGGGCGCGCCAGCGCATCGTGACCTCGTCGCCCCCGCGCTCGAACGTCAGCACCGACGGCGCGAGCGGATGGGCTGCGGCCACCGCGGTGGTCCCCACGAAGACGCCGACTGTGACGGCGAACCAGGACCACCGGCTCACAGCTGCTGCTCCACGCGCACCCTGTACGCACGCCGCAGCGCTGCCATTCGCGCGTCGGCCAGCTCGCTTTGGAGCTCTCGCAGCCGATCGGCCCGGACCTCCGCCGAAATCACGTCGAGCGGTGGGACATAGGCCGGCTCTTCGCCGACGACTTTGATGAAGTGCAGGCCATAGACGGAGGCAATGGGACCGCGCCACACACCGGCCACCCCGTCGGAAACGGCGTCTGCGACCTCGTCACCGTAGTCGGCCGAAAGCTTCGAGGGCGTGGTCACCTGCTCGCTTCGGAGACCGGGGAGCGGATCGCCTACACCATCCGGCGCACGGTCGCTCAGCTCTGCGAGCTGCGTCCTCATCGCCGTCGCGTCCGCGCCCAACGAGGCACCGCGCTTCGAACGGCTGAGAAAGACGTGTTGGACGCGGAATCGCGCCTCTCGTCGAAAGCGCTCGGGGTGCGCCTGCCGGTGGCGCTCGAGCTCGTCGCGCGTCGGCATGTCGGAGTCCGGAATGGTCCTGAGCGCTTCGTTCGCGCGGTAGAGGAGCCGGGCACGAACGACTGGGTCGTGCGCCTGCATGTTCATGGCGATCGCACGTTCGTAGAGAGTCAGATCGTCGTCGGGCGAGTCCGGCTCGATGAAGCGCATGTTGCGCACGAGATGACTGAAGACGACTGGGTCGGTGCGGTCCCACCCGTAGCGGCGGGCTTCATGGAGCAGGATCGCCTCGCGAATGCGGCGGTCGACCTCGACCTCCGTGGCGTCGCGTGGAACGGATACCGTCAGCGCGGGGCCTTGGCCAGCGCTCGGCTTGAAGAGCGATTTCGCTCCAAACAGCAGGCCGCCGATCAAGAAGTAGTGCAAGAGTAAACGGGACATTAGCCCGGGGGGCGATACCAAATTGGCGAGGTCCAGGCTCGCTCTTGAATGGCGGGCTCGACGCGAGGAACGCAGCACCGGGCGTCAGCCGGAGGCAGAGCGTCGGGATCGCTGCAATCGACCGTCTCGCAGAATGCGACATTGAGACCTGACGCCGGATCACAGCAATCGAGGTCGATCTCCCGCGACGGATCATCGCAGTCGTAGTTGGCCTCGACGCACTGGATCGAGCTCCAGCGGCAGGTCGGATTCTCGATCACGCGGGCATAGTAATAGGCACGCTCAGCGGGATCGAAGTCCGGGTCCTGCCATACGGAGCAGAGGTCCGCAGCCCCCGCTCCCTGAGGCTCGCATGTCTGGAGGTCGACCGTGGCGCCGTTGTTGGCATCTCCCGCAACGTCGTAGACGGTGACCTGAGCCTGGTCGCCTTCGAGCCATCCCTTGACGATTTGAATACGCTGAAGCGGTGCGCTCTGGGGGTCCTGCTTTGCCGACACCACGAAGACCGGCGTCGCGCCCCCCGGGGCTACACCGAGGGTGCCGCCCATCGGAACCCCGCCCGCATCGCCTCGAGCGGCGAGGTCGTCGGCGCTGCATAGATCGCTCGGGTACTCGTAGCCGCCGAAAAATCGAACCACGATTCGCGGGCCCGACGTGCCAAACGTTTCCTTTCGCCGCATGGCGTCGAAGATCGCTCCGCGTCTGTTCTCTTCGGCCCACACAGCCGTGAGACCTCCAGGGCTGAAGTACTCGATGTCGGGAAAGCCCTCGGGCGCCGGCAAAAAGCGGTTGGGCGCGCCAGCGCCTCCGTGACCCTTGAAGTTGTTCTCGGCGACGAGGCCTGGCGCCGAGATGTGGGTGTCGGTCGCCGCGGTGATGCCATGCTGAAACGGGTTGGTACCGAGGGATTCTTCGAGCTTCATCCCTTCGCCATAGGCATATCGTAGAAAGCCTCGCGGATCGGGGGGCGTGATCACTTCGAGGTTCGCCGATCCGAGATTCGTAAACGGCAAGATCTCGAAACCGCAGAGCTCGTCGGCGCTGGGCTCGCCGGGAAGGCACTCCGACGTGCCTTTGTGCTGATAGAGCTCGAACACGGGCTCGAAGGCGTTTCTAGCCGCGGCGTACTCCGCGGTGAACGGCTGCCCATCGGCCATCGCGTTCTCGAAATAGTCGCCTTGAGAGAGGTTGGTGTTGTGCGGAATGGTGAGGACGTCACACCCCGTGTTCGCATCGATGCAGTCCTGCTGCAGGCGCGCCCACAGGTTCTCGGCGTAGGGCTCGTCGAAGTAGCTGTAGGGGAGCTCGGGGACGTTGTCGTCTTTGAACATCACGTTGCGGTGCAGGTTTCGCGCGCCGGGACCGCCGCTCCACTCGTACCCGGCAAACGTGGTGAATTCGCAGCTGCTGCTCCGATCGTAGGCCGCCTCGGCCGCGTCGACCACCTCGGCCCAGACGTTTTTGCCGGCCTCGATGCAGACCTCCCCGTCGGTGCCACACAATCTCGGATACCTCGCGTTCTCTGGATCATCGGCGGTGTACGCGTTGAGCTCGACGAAGAGAGTCCGGACCTGGACCGGGTCGGCATCGAACGCGAGCGCTGCGCGATAGTCGTCGCAGCGCGGGTCTGCGAACACCGGCGACGCCTCGTCGATGCACGCGCGAATCGTTCCGAGGAACTCGGCGTGATCGCTGAGCATCACGAAGTCGAGCGGGCGATCGATCTGCGCCATGCGACTCGCATCGCCGTTTTGTTCGTAAGGTTGGATGGCGACGGGCATGCCGCGCGCGAACGCGTACGCATCCTCCATGCTGGTCCTCGTGCCCTGAAGATTGGCATCGAGGGAGAGATTGGTGTGGATGTGCGTGTCGCCCCAAAAAGGTTGGCGGAGCGGATCGAAATTCGCGCACCGAGAGGCGGACGGGCCGCTGTCGTCTCCGCAGCCGGCAACCGCAATCATGAGCAAGCACGCCGCGAAGGCGGAAGGCACGAGACGGGGCATGGCGGGAAGCTAACGGAACACGCTGATGTTGCCAAGACCGGCTAAACGTCGACCTCGCCCCGAAAAACCAAGCGTGCCGGCCCCTGCATCAGCACGGCGTCGCCCGGTGCACCGACGGTGACCATGAGCGTGCCGCCGGGAAGCCGGATGCGAAGCTGCTGGCCTCGTCTCGCGCGACCGGTCTCGACCGCCGCCACCGCCGTTGCGCAGGCGCCCGTGCCGCAGGCCTGCGTCCAGCCCGCGCCACGCTCCAACACGTCGAGTCGCATCTCCGCGCCGTCGTGCTCCGAGACGAAGCTCACGTTGACGCCTTCCGGAAAATGCGGATCGCGTTGAATCGCGGGCCCGACCTCGACGCGCGCATCGCCGACCTCGTCGAAGGTCACTGCGTGCGCGTTCCCCATGGATACGCCGGTGAGGCGGACCGTGCGCCCCGCGACCTCGAGCGGATGATCGATCCAAGGCTCGGTCGCGTGAAGCGGGATATCGGAGGGCACGAGAGAGGGGGGCGCCATCTGAACGGCGACGGATTCCGCCCCGGGACGATCGATCACGACGCAGTGGTGCGGCCCCGAAGCGGTCGCGATCGTGACCTCGAGCGCGCTCTGCCCTGCCAGCCGCGCGAGGTGCAACGCTGCACAGCGGATCCCGTTCCCGCACATTTCGGGCACCGAGCCATCAGAGTTGATGACGGCGATGGAAGGCGCATCGACATCGAGCACGATCACCCCGTCCCCCCCGACCCCACGATGCCGATCGCAAAGCGCAATCGCATGCTCGGAAGTCAGCCGCAGGTCTGCCAGCGCGCCCTTCTCGACGACGAGAAAGTCGTTCCCTAGGCCTTCGTACTTGTAAAAAGGCACCCGCACGGCCGCCAAGTTGTAAGGCCCGTCCCTCGCCCCCGCAAAGCCCCCGTGGACGCGAAAAGGGGACTGTCTCCTTTTCCTCGTTAGGAGCAGCCCATGCTGTTGCCGCAATTTAGGCACTTGTAGCAGGCGCCGTTGCGGACCGTGATGTGCCCGCATTTATCGCACATCGGGGCGTCGCCCATCATTTCGCCGAGCTGTTGGTCGAGAGCATTGGGCTGCTGGCCCTGGTCGTCGAAGCCGAACGTGACTTGCTCGGCCGGCTCGATGGCCGGTGGGGGCTCGCTTGGTGCGTGCGTGCCCTCCAAGCGCTGTACCGCCGCCACGTCGGTCGGGTTCTGGAGCTCCTCCTGCTCTTCTTTCGGCGGCACCTGCGCAAAGTCGTACTTCTTCAGGTACTCGACGCCGAGCACGCGGAACACGTAGTCGATGATCGACGTGGAGAACTTGATGTTCGGATGACCCTCGACGATGCCCTGCGGCTCGAAGCGAGTGAAGGTGAACTGCCGGACGTATGCGTCGAGCGGAACCCCGTGCTGGAGGCCCATCGAGACACTGATCGCGAAGCAGTTCATGAGCGAGCGGAATGCGGCGCCCTCTTTGTGCATGTCGATGAAGATCTCGCCGAGCGAACCGTCCTCGTATTCTCCGGTACGGAGGAACACTTTGTGCCCACCGATTCTCGCCTCCTGCGTGAACCCTTTTCGCTTCTTTGGAAGCCGGTGGCGTCGCGTGGACGGCGGCGTCAGCCATTCCTGCACGGGTGCGCTCTGAGGCGCCGCCGCAACCGGCGCCTTGACCTCCGCGTCATCTTCGGTTTCTTCGCTCTTCGAGTCATCTTTGGTGTTGAGCGGCTGCGAGGACTTCGAGCCGTCGCGATAGAGCGCGATCGCCTTGAGGCCGAGCTTCCACCCCTCCTTGTAGATTTCTTCGACGTCCTCGACGCTCGACTCCTGAGGCAGGTTGACCGTCTTCGAGATGGCACCCGAGAGGAACGATTGAGCCGCGGCCATCATGTGCACGTGCGACATCGGTTTCAGGAACCGCTCCCCGATCTTCCCGCACCGATTGGCGCAGTCGAACACCGGTAGGTGCTCAGCCCGAAGGTGTGGCGCCCCCTCGACCGTCATGCGGCCGATCACGACGTCGTTGATCTCGCCGATCTCTTTGTCGCTGTGTCCCCAGAACCGGAGCAGGTGGAAGCCGGGTTTGTTGTAGGTCTCGGCGTCGATGCCGAGCCTTTCATAGGCTTCGGTCCCGATGACCCAAGGCGCCAGCGCGAAGCCGACGTCGAACACGCCGCGGAGCGCTTCCTCGGCCTTTTCGATCTCACGCTCCGTCAGGCCGTTTTCGAGCAGGGCCTTTCGGCCGCAGTGCGGCGCACCGGTGAACGTGCTGGTGCCCGTCACGTAGGACACGATGTCTGCGATCTGCGCGTCGGTGTACCCGAGCCGTTGGAGAGCCTTGGGAACGCTCTGGTTGACGATCTTGAAGTAGCCGCCCCCGGCGAGCTTCTTGAACTTCACGAGCGCGAAGTCGGGCTCGATGCCCGTCGTGTCGCAGTCCATCAAGAGACCGATCGTCCCCGTAGGCGCCAACACGGTCGTTTGCGAGTTGCGATAGCCGTACATCTCGCCAAGCTTGCAGGCCAGGTCCCAGTCCTGACGCGCCGCTTCGATCAGCGCGGGCGGGCACGCTGTCGGCTCTTCGTCGGTCATCCCCGGGCCACCGGCCTCGTTGATTCGGTAAGCGGCCTCACGATGCTTGCCCATGACGCGAAGCATCGGCTGCCGGTTGCGCTGGAAGCCCGCAAACGGCCCCTTGCTCGCCGCAAGCTCGGCGGACGTCGCGTACGCGTGTCCGCAGAGAATCGAGGTGAGTGCCGCACAAATCGTTCGGCCCTCGTCGCTGTCATAGGAGATGCCGAGCTGCATCAGCAAGGTCCCGAGGTTTGCGTAACCGAGGCCGAGGGGCCTGTAGTTGTGGCTGTTCTTGGCGATTCCCCGGGTCGGGTAGCTCGCGTAATCGACGATGATGTCCATCGCGGTGATCAACACTCGGATCGCCTGCCGATATCCGTCGATGTCGAAGCGGCCATCTTCGTCCAGGAACTTGGACAGGTTGATCGACGCTAGATTGCAGGCCGAGTTGTCGAGGAACATGTACTCGGAGCAGGGGTTCGACGCGTTGATTCGATCCGTGTTCGGGCAGGTGTGCCAGTCGTTGATCGTCGTGTCGTACTGCACGCCCGGGTCGGCGCAGCCCCACGCGGCCTGCGCGATCTTACGCCACACATCGCGCGCGCGGTGCGTCTCACAGACCTCCCCCGTCGTCCGAAACGTGGTCTTCCACTCGCCGTCGGCCTCGACCGCCTTCATGAACTCGTCGGTGACGCGCACCGAGTTGTTGGAGTTCTGCCCCGAGACCGTGTGATAGGCGTCGCCATTGAAGTCGGACTCGTAGCCTGCCTGAATCAAGGCCTGCGCCTTCTTCTCTTCCCGAACCTTCCACTCGATGAAGTCGACGATCTCGGGGTGGTCCATGTCGAGGCAGACCATCTTGGCGGCACGACGCGTCGTTCCTCCGGACTTCGTCGCACCCGCCGCGCGATCGAGCACCTCGAGAAAGCTCATGAGGCCACTCGAGGTGCCGCCCCCGGAGAGCTTTTCTTGTTTGCCTCGGATCTTCGAAAAGTTGGTGCCCGTGCCGGACCCGTACTTGAAGAGCCGCGCCTCGTTCTTGATCAGATCGTAGATCGCCATCAGGTCGTCATTGACGGCCTGGATGAAACACGCGGAGCACTGCGGATGCTCATACGCGTTGTCGGTCTTGAAAATCACGTCCTGCTCGGGCTCCCACGCGTAGTTGCCACCCGAGCCTTCGATCCCGTAGCGCTGGTAGAGGCCGCAGTTGAACCACACCGGCGAGTTGAACGCGGCCTTTTGATGGATCAACAGATGCGCGAGCTCGGCCTCGAACGTGGTGGCGGCCTCGTCGCTGGCGAAGTACCCGCCGAACCGGTCACCGGCCTCCCGAATCGAGTGGGCGACCCGGTAGACGAGCTGCCGAACGCTCCGCTCGCCTTTGTTCTTGTCGCCGTCGATTCCGGCTTTGCGGAAATACTTCGACACCGCGATGTCGGTCGCGAGCTGACTCCACCCCTCCGGCACCTGTGCCCCCTTCAGCTCGAACACCACCGAGCCGTCGGAGTTGGTGATCTGACTGTCCCGGAGCACGTACTCGACCGCGTCGAGGGGGTCCTCACCGGGTTGGGTCAGCGTTCGTTCGATCGAGAGGCCGCCGGTTTTCTGTGAGACTTCGGCCCTTCGAGTCCCTTCGATCTCCAAATTGCTCGTCATTCCCCTAGTTTCTAATGCCACAGCATACCTCCAACCAGGCGCACCTCACCAACCCCAGGAAATCCACCGCCATTCCCCAAGAGGAGCCCCGCAATTCACAATCACCCCACAACGTGTTGCGCTGGCAGCCTCCTTGCCACCACAACCACTTGGGGCGGAGCCTGCGAAGTAGCTCCGCCGACCCGGGCCCGTCAAGCAGAAACGAGCCGAACGAAGTACTTTCTTCTTTTCCTTCGTGATTTCGGTATGTTGTCGAATGCTAGAGTCCCGGTCCCGCATTCGATCGGAGGGCGTCATGAGCATCGGCGCGTCGGCCTCATGACATGACACTTGGTGCGTGGTCACACCACGAGGCTACTAGATATGGGGGGTGGCTCAAAGAAACCCGCAACATTTAGGGGTCAGGTGTGGTCGCATATCCGACCTTGTCACCCAGGACGCCCCGTCTGAGCCCCAGCCTGCCCTTCGGTGCGGGCCTCAAGATCGTTTCGCAAGTCCTCGAAATGCCGCTTCTTCTCCGATCGGCGCAACGCTGTCCCACGAACTCGGCTATGAACCGGCCGATGAAAGTGCACCTGATCGACGGCACGTACGAGCTCTTCCGCGCCTGGTTCGGTGCTCCCGAGGCGACTTCTCCGGAGGGGCAGGAGGTGGGCGCCACGCGGGGATTCATGCGGTCGATGGCGGCGATGCTGCGCGAACCCGCGGTCACCCACGTGGGCTGCGCGTTCGATCACACGGTCGAATCGTTCCGAAACGATCTGTTCGACGGCTACAAAACGGGGGAGGGATTGGACCCGGAGCTCTTCGCTCAATTCGAGCTTGCCGAGCGCGCGAGCCGGGCGCTCGGGATGGTCACGTGGCCGATGGTGGAATTCGAGGCCGACGACGCGCTCGCCGCGGCGGCCGCAAAGCTCGCGGAAGAAAAAGACGTCGAGCAGGTCGTGATCTGCTCCCCAGACAAAGACCTCTGCCAGTGCGTGCGAGGCCGGCGCGTCGTCACGTTGGACCGCCGACGGAAGATCGTGCTCGACGAAGACGGTGTGCGAGAAAAATTCGGCGTGCTCCCGGAATCGATCCCAGACTACCTCGCGCTGGTCGGAGATGCGGCCGACGGGATTCCGGGCATCCCCCGATGGGGCAGCAAGAGCGCGTCGACGGTGCTCGGCCGGCATCCGCACCTCGAACAGATTCCGGACGACCCGAATGCGTGGGGGGTCCACGTTCGCGGTGCAGCCGCACTGGCCCAGAATCTCCGAGAGCAATGGGAAGACGCGTTGCTCTATCGGACCCTGGCCACGCTTCGAACCGACACCCCGATCGAAGAAACGCTCGACGACCTTCGCTGGCGCGGCCCAGACCGATCCCTTCTGCAGGCGCTTTGTGACGAGGTCGGAGAACGAGCGCTGCTCGAAAGGATCTAGCCCAGCTCGTCGGCCCGCAGCATCGATAGGTACTCTTGTGCCCTGCGCACGTACCCCGCGGCGCTCTCCTCCAGGGCCTCGGTCGCGTCCGGGTCGATCTGACGAACGACTTTGCCGGGAGAGCCCAGCACCACGGCATAGTCGGGGATCACTTGCCCCTGCGTCACCAGGGCGTTCGCGCCAATGGTGCAGTAGCGGCCGATCTTCACGTGATTGAGGACGACAGCGTTGATTCCGATCAAGCTGTGGTCCCCGACCTCGCACCCGTGCAGCATCGCGTGGTGTCCTACGGTGACCCCGCGTCCGAGCCGCATGGGAATGCCGGGGTCGGTATGAAGCACCGCGCAATCCTGGATGTTGGTCTCTTCTCCGATCGCGATCTCGTCCGAGTCGCCGCGAATCACGGCGTTGAACCAGACGCTCGACCGATCCTTCAGCACGACGGACCCAATCACCTCCGCCGAGCGCGCCACGAAGACATCCTCCCCGATGCGGGGGCGGCGCTCGCCGAGCGCATAGAGCATCAGAGCGCGCTTCCCTTGAAGAGCACCGGCGAATGGACGTTGAAACCGATGATGAATTGCCAGGTCTCGGAGTTGACGTTGGAGTCGCGCGCCGTGAAGCCGTAGAGCGCGGGAAAACGGAAAGAAACGAACGCATCCATCATCGTGCTCCCTCCTTCGAAGGCGTAGCCGGCGGTCACCCCGAGCGGGATGAAGTAGAACGGCCCCTGAACCAATCCGGAAGTCGCGGTGCGCAGAGTCTGTCCGAGATCGAACAGGTTGATCCCACTGAGAAGCTGAAAAAAGAGCCCGTCGGTCGCGTTCGCGTTGAAGGCAAAAGGGAGATTCATTCCCCACAGCACGGGGCCCTGCGGGTTGTCGACCACGTCGAACTGCACCCCGAAATCGAATGAAAACCGCTCTTGGACGATGACTCGAATCGGAATCCCGCCGAGGAACCCGAAGTTCGTTTGGGACGGGATGCGGAACACCGCATCGAGCGCGAGCTTCACGGCCTTGCGGTCGAGCGCTTGGAATCTCGCGTACAGGGGGATGTCACCGAACTTCACGTCGGGCGACAGGCTGAACGCGATGAGACCCTCGCCGCCGAACCCAAACGAAGGAAGCGCGCTCGAGTCCGGAAAAGAGCCCATGCGGTAGCGGGAAAACCCGATCTCGAAGTCCTGCGCGAGCGAGATCGCAAACCCGAGGCTCATGGCGGAGACGGCGTCGGCCGTGCCGAGCCGGCGGCCCGCGACGGTGTCGTAGGTTCCACGAATCATCCCGCGGGGGAGGGTGAGGCTCCGGTTCGAAAAACGGATGTCGTAGACCTCGGAGGCGCTGCGCCGCGCGCCGGTGACCGGCGGCGCCTCGGTCTCCTCCACCCAGTCGGGATTCTGCGGAGATCGTTCTTCGTACTCGGTGGGCGGCGCGTCTCCCCAGTCGGGATTTGGCTCTGCGGGCGGCGCCGGCGGCTCGGGCTCCCGCGGCGCCTGGATCGGCTCATCCCATCCGGACTGCGCGCGGGCGCTTGGCACGGGCACGAGCGACCCAAACGCGAGGCCGACGCACAGACAAAGGCGAAAGCCGGGGAACACGAACCCGGCCATAGACCAAACCACCTTCGATGCCAAGCGAGGACGGCAGGACATTGCACGCGAGGCGGCCACGCTTATACTCGCGGCCCTCCGGCGATGTAGCTCAGGCGGTTAGAGCGGGCGTTTCATACGCGCTAGGTCGGTGGTTCGAGTCCACCCATCGCCACCGGTCGGAGCGTGTGCGGCTCAGCTTGCCTTCGGCTCCGCGCGCTCTCGAACCAGCTCGCGAATCGCGGCGAGCTCGAATGGCTTCTCGAGGCAGGTCAACGTCGATTCCTTGAGAAAGTCGCGCGCCTCGGCGGTGAACGCCCCACCCGTCATGAAGACGAATCTCGAGGCGAGCTCCGGACGCGTCTCGGAGACCCGCGTGAACACCTCGATCCCGCTCACCTCGGGCATCATCAGATCGCAGAAGACCACGTCGAAGGGCTCGTTGGCGCTCAGCCGCTCGATCGCCTCGGTCCCGCTCGAAAACACGATCACCTCGTGGCCGCGAAGCGCGCGACGGATCGATCGCCCGACCAGCGGCTCGTCGTCGATGACCACGACGCGCGCTTTGGTTCCGAAGGTGGCTGTCGCAGGGGGCGTGACCGCGACAGGAACGTCCACGCGCTCGGAGGGCGGCAGCCGGACGACGAATTCGGTTCCGCGGCCGGGCTCGCTTCGGACGTCGATCGTGCCGCCCGCATCGTGCACGATGCTGCGACAGATCGAAAGACCGAGCCCCGTGCCTTCAGAAATGCCTTTCGTGGTGAAGAAAGGCTCGAAAACTCGCTTCACCCGATCCGCCTCGATGCCGCGGCCATTGTCCGCCACCTCGATCACCGCCCAGCCGTCATCGTCGGTGAAGGTGCGAACGTTGATGCGGTTCGCGCTCGCCCTGCGCTTCGGCATCGCCTGAACGGCGTTGATGAGAAGATTGAGGAACACCTGTCCGAGGCGCGATTCGTTTGCGTCGACCAGAGGCGCCTCGCCGAAGTCCCGCCCGAGCGTCGCGCGATGGCGAATCTCGTTCCAACACATGTTGATCGACGATTCGAGCACCTTTTGCACGTCGACGTTGCTGCGGTGCTCGTCGTCCGCGCGCGAGAACGTCTTGAGGTCGCGGACGATGTGCTGCATTCGCACCGCACCGTGCGTAGCCTCGTCGAGCTGCTGGCGGATGCGTTCCAGTCTTTCAGCGCCCGCTCCTGCGTCGATTTCCTCGCGTGTGAGGCGGAGGTTCGAAAGCACGTACATCAGCGGGTTGTTGAGCTCGTGCGCAACGCCGGCAGCCAGCGTTCCAATCGAGGCCATCCGGTCTGCAAACGCGAGCCTCGACTCCATGTCGGCGCGCTCCACGGCGCGTCGATGGGCATCCTCGACCGCGCGCTCCGCGATCGACAGCCGTGTTTGGAGCACGTCCGGGTCGATCGGCTTCGCGAGGTAGTCGGTGGCGCCGGCGTCGAGGACTTCGCAGAGGTCTTTCGACTTGTTGCGTCCCGTGATGACCAGGATGACTACGTCCTCTCCGCTCGTGCGGCCGCGGACGGTCCTGCAGAGCGCGAGCCCCGACATGCCGGGCAAGGTCCAGTCGACGACCATCAAATCGAACGGCTCGGCAAAGTGTGCTTCCAGCGCCTCCTCCGCCGACTCCGCCTCGGTGACTTGGTGACCTCGCTCACGCAAAATTCCACCCAGAAGGCGCCGCATGGAGCGCGAATCGTCGACCACCAACGTGTGAATTGGCACACCCACCATTAGCCCTAAAGTCTAATCCATCCCGCGAAAAGGTACATGGTTCCGAGCCGGTCTTGACGATAGCCCATTCGTGGCTATCGTTCAGGCGGATAACGCGCTGCGTCATCCAGGAAGGATCCACATATGACTCGTACCAGCCAGCTTCGCCGGAGTGGGACCCGGCTTCAACGCCAAAGCGCGCTTTGGTTTCAGCAGACCAAAGGCGCCGGGCAGACCTTTTTCATGGAATCGCGCGACGCGGGGCTCTCGTTTGCACGAGACCTTCAAAGCGCGGGCAACCGGTTCGCCTCGACGCTCGGCCGTTCGACGAGCGGCATGCAAAGGGCCCTTCACAGGGAGGCCTCGGACTGGCAGCGCCTCGTGATCAAGACGCGCGGCGCCTATGTGGCTGCGCTTCGAAATCGCATCGATCGGGCGACCGAGGCTGTGAAGACCGCCCCGACGAAGCTCACGTCCAGGGCCGCGGCGACCGCAAAGCCCAAGGCCAAAAGCAAGCCGACAAAGGCGAACGCGCCTCTGCGAGACTACGACCAACTCACGGCAAAGGACGTGGTGAGCCGAATTCAGCGGCTCTCGGGCCCGCAGGCTGCCGCCGTGCTCGAATACGAGCGGGCTCGCAAGAAGCGCGCGACCGTGATTCGTGCCGCCGAACAGCGTCAGGCGACGGCGAGCTGAACCCGGGCGCGGCGAACTTCGCTGCACTACACTCCGGCTCGTGGCGGAGCACAAACAGGTCCTGGTCGCCGACGACGAGGACAACCTGAGGCGCGTCCTCAAGGCGCAGCTGCAGCACGACGGCTACGACGTCCACTGCGTTGCCGATGGGGAGGCCGTTCTGCAGGCGATGGACGAGCACCACATCGACGTGTTGATCACCGATCTACGCATGCCGAAGCTCGATGGGATGGAGGTGCTCAAGGTGGTGAGTGCGCACCACCCCAACGTGCCGGTCATCATGATTACGGCGCACGGTACGGTCGACACCGCGGTCGAAGCGCTCAAGCTTGGTGCTTTCGACTACGTGACCAAACCGTTCGATCGGGTCGAATTCAGGACCGTGGTCGCCAAGGCCGCGCGGACCCGCGAGCTCTCTCAAGAACACGTGAGCGGCGACCCGAACGAGCGGGGCCGCTATCGGATCATCGGGCAGTCCGAGCCGATGCGAGAGGTCTATGACGTGATCGAGAAGGTCGCGGACACGCCGAGCACGGTGCTCATCACGGGCGAGAGCGGCACCGGCAAAGAGCTCATCGCGCGCGCGCTCCACGAGAACAGCTCGCGCAAGGAAAAGCCGTTCGTCAGCGTCAACTGCGCGGCCATTCCGCCAGACCTTCTGGAAAGCGAGCTATTCGGATACGAAAAGGGGGCCTTTACCGGTGCGGTGACCAGCAAGCCTGGGCGGTTCGAGCTGGCTGACGGTGGTACGCTGTTCCTCGACGAGATCGCCGAGATTCCGGTGAGCATGCAGGTCAAGCTTCTTCGCGCGCTTCAGGAGCAGGCGTTCGAGCGCGTTGGCGGCATCAAGACGATCCACGTCGATAGCCGGTTGATCGCGGCGACCAATCGCGATTTGAAGGCGCGTCTCGCCGACGGTGGCTTCAGAAAAGACCTCTACTACCGGCTCAACGTCGTTCACGTGAGCCTCCCACCGCTGCGAGACCGACCGAGCGACATTCCTCTGCTGCTCGAGCATTTCGTGCAGAAGTTCAACGCAAAGCTCGATCGGCAGTTCAGGGGCTTCGACGAGGAAGCGCTCGCGCGACTGATGCGCTACCCGTGGCCGGGCAACATCCGCGAGCTCGAGAATCTGGTCGAGCGCTGCATGATCTTCGCCGAGGACGGCCGCGTCAGCGTCCAACACTTGCCTGCCGAAATCCGCGACTCGGGTGGCGAGCCTGGGACGGTCGCGAGCGACATCCGCGCAACCCCGGGTGAAACCGGTCTGAAAGAAGCCGTGCGGGAGGCCACCCTCAAGCTCGAGCGCGAGTTCATCGGCCGCGCCCTCCATCAGACCGGCGGAAACGTCACGCATACCGCTCGCCTTCTCAAGATCTCGCGCAAGAGCCTTCAAAACAAGATGAAGGAGCTCGGGCTGCGCGACGAGTAGGTCAGCCGCGCTCGGTGTCTTGCGCGACGAGCACCGCCTCGAGGTCCTCGCGGCTGACCGGTTTTTGAAGCACCGGGTTTGGTACCGAAGCTGCAAACTTTCTGAGACGGGGTGTGAAGGCTCCGCCGCTCATGAAGATGATGCGATCGGCAAGCTGGGGATGCTCTTTGCGAACGGCCTCGTAGAACGATTTGCCGTCGATCTCGGGCATCATCAGGTCGCAAACGATCGAGTCGAAGTCGGGGTCCTCGGAGAGCCGCGCGAGTGCCTCCACTCCGCCGAGGACGGTGACGGTATCGCACCGTCGGTGAAGTCGTCTGCGCAGCGCCGAGAGCACCATCGCATCGTCGTCGACGATCAGCAGACGCGACCGCTTCAGCGGCACCTCCGAAATCGGCCGACTGTCACGCAGCGGCTCGACGGCCGAAAGGCCCGTGTCGAGAGGAATCACCAGCTCGAAGCGAGTCCCGCCGCTCGGCAGCGGATGCACTTCGAGACGGCCGCGGTGCTGTTCGGCAACGCGCCGGCAAGCAATGAGGCCCATGCCCATGCCCCCGGATTGGGCTTTGGTCGTGTAGCCGGGCGTGAAGATGCGCTCGCGATCGTCGTCCTGAATACCGACGCCGGTGTCGCTGACGCCGATGATCACGTGGCCACCCTCCTCGCGTGTCGAAACGACGATACGGTGCCGATCGTAGGAGCCTCCGTCGATCGCCTCGGCGGCATTGGTGAGCATGTTGACGAGCGCCTGCGCGATCCTCCCTGGGAACACGGCGAGCATCGGGACCGGATCGAACCGCTTGATCAAGCGTGCCCGATAGCGGATTTGATTGAAGACCATCGCGCACGCATCGTCGACGATGCGGGTGATGTCGATCATCTCCGCCTGGTTGTCGTCGGCTCGCGAGAACGTGCCGAGGCTTCGCGCGATCTCCTGGATTCGGTGCATGCCTTTGTGGCAGTCGGTGAGCATGTCGGCCGCATCATCGAGAACCTCCTGTAGGTTGCCCTCCGTCGCGAGCTGATCGAAGGACTGCGGTGTCAGCACCTCGCGCGTGGCGAGCTCGAGGCGCGTCTTCCGAATGAAGCGGCGAATCTGCTGGTGTGACTCGCGAAGGCTTTCGAGGTTTGCGAGAACGAACGTCAAGGGGTTGTTGACCTCGTGCGCCAGGCCGGCGGCCAGGCGTCCGACGGTGCGTAGACGATCCTCGGAGACGCGGGCGCCGAACATGGCCGGCGGCACGCTCGACAATCCCGGCGGGGCGCTCGATCGAAGGGTTTGCTGGAGCTGGAGAATCGTGGCGTGCCGCCCCTCCCACACGGACACGAAGGCGGTGGCCATTAGCGACGTCGATCTCCCCGCGGACGCCTCGACACGATAGCTCGTCGAAGCTCCTTCATCGGGTACCTCGTGCTCGAACGGCTCGCCCCGCACTCGGTCGGCGTCGACGCCGAGAAGTCCGCACGCCGCAGGGTTCGCGAACAGCACTCGATGCGTGCCGTCGAGCACGACGATGCCGTCGGTCGCGCGCGACCACAACAGGCGCTGCTGCGTCTCGCTTCCGTGCGCGTCGCGAAGCTGCATCAGCGATCGTCGAAGCTCGTACTCGCGATTGATCGAACGTCGAAGGCCGGACACGTACGCATCGGGAAGGGCCATCTCCCAGGGCTGTTCCTCGGGAAGGGTGCACGCCTGCTCGCTGAGCAGCAGGGTACATATGCCACGGGCAGTGGCCGGAAGCTCCGTCCCGAGGTCGTCGTCCCAGCACAGAATGTGAGGTGCATGACTTTCGAACTGATGAACCGCATCGTCCCTGCTCACCGCAACGCGGCACACGACGGTTTCGGGCCAAGCGTGGAGGCTCTCGCGAACCAGCATGATTCGCTCGGGATTCCCCGAGGCGATCAATACCCGGATACGACGCGTCCCCGAGATCGCAGATATCTGAGCTTTGTTGAGCAGCACCATCGACTTTCGCCAAGGGAATCAGCCTTGACGCTCTCACCAAACCATAGCACTGTAATAAGACGTTGGTAACGGCATTCTAGCAGGTGGTGATGGATGCGTGATGGGCCGGAAGGCGGGGATGGACGCGAGCTGAAAGAGGTCCTCCTCATCGAGGACAATTTGATCGACGCCCAGCTCGTGCGCCGGCTGCTACGACGGGTGACGGCAAGCTCCTACTACCGCATCACCCACGTGCGCACGCTCGGCGATGCGCTCCTCTCGGCAGAAGACGTCACACCGGACGTGATCCTAGCGGACTTGAACCTCCCCGACTCTAGAGGCACCGACACGGTGGCCAGCCTTCAGACCGCGTATCCCGACATCCCGCTGGTGATCGTGAGCGCGTGGGAGGACGAGGCGATCTCCCTGCGTTCGGTGAAGGCGGGCGCGCAGGACTACCTGGTCAAAGGCCACATCGACGGGGCGAATCTCCACCGCGTGATTCGCTATGCGATCGAACGCAAACGAACGGAGCTCGAGCTCGTTCGCTTGGCCCACTACGACCAGCTCACCTCGCTTCCGAACCGGACGCTGCTTCGCGAGCGTGTTGATCACGCCATCGCGCGGGCGATGCGCGCGGGATGCGGCGTGGCCACGCTGATACTCGACATGGATCGCTTCAAGGAGATCAACGACATGCTCGGGCACGAGCTCGGGGATCGGCTGTTGATCGAGGTCGCCCAGCGGATCCGCGATTGCGTTCGAGATCAAGACACGGTTGCCAGACTCGGGGGAGATGAGTTTGCCGTCATTCTCGAGGGCGTGAGCGAGGCCAGGGAAGTATTGCCCGTCATCGAGCGGATCATTCGAAGCCTGAGCGAGGTCACCACCGTCGAAGGGCACTCTGTAAACAGCTCGATTAGCGTCGGGGTGGCGATGTACCCCGAAAACGGGAGCGACCTGTCCGAGCTGCTGCGCGCAGCCGACCTGGCGATGTACCAGGCCAAGTCGTCTGGCCGGGGTCGTTACAGGTTCTTCGCGGACGCGATGCAGGAAGAGGCGCAGTCGAGGCACGCACTCGAGTGGGCTCTCCGACGCGCCGTGGAACAAAAAGAGTTCGAGCTCTACTACCAGCCGCAGATGAGCCTGAGAACCGGCGGGGTGGTCGGGGTCGAAGCGCTGCTGCGCTGGGTGAGCCCGACGCGAGGCCTGCTCACTCCGTATCATTTCATCGCCGGACTCGAAGAGTTCGGGCTGATCAACGAGGTCGGCGAGTGGGTGCTCGTCACGGCTTGCGAGCAGGTTCGCCGGTGGCATGCGATGGACCTCGAGCCCATGCGGATCGGCGTCAACGTCTCTGCGCAACAGCTGGAAGACCCCATGCTGATCGAAAAGATCCGTGGCGCGCTCAAGGAGACACGGGTCCCGCCCGAGCTCTTGGAGCTCGAGCTCACCGAGAGCTCCCTGATGAGCGACCCCCAGCAGGCGAGCGCGCTCCTCCGCGAAATTCGCGACGTCGGCGTTCGAATCGCCATCGACGATTTCGGCACGGGCTACTCGTCGCTCACCTACCTGCACGAATTGCCCCTCAACGCGCTCAAGATCGACAAGAGCTTCGTGCAGAGCATCGAGTCGAACGACCGTGGCGGCCCCATCTCGAACATGATCATCGGGCTCGGCAAGAACCTCGGGCTCGAGGTGATCGCAGAAGGGGTCGAAACCGAGGCTCAGCTCGACTACATGCGAGAGCACGGGTGCGACACCGCGCAAGGCTATCTCTTCGCGCGTCCCGAATCGGTCGAGGTCACGACGCCCTGGCTGAAGGAGAATCAGCGCGTGTCGTCGACGAACATTCGCTCGATCCCGATGGCGAAGAGCCGCGACGGGACCGGCCACTAGCGCGACTCCTTCGTGTGCTAGCGTAGATGCATGCCGGCCGCGACGGTCCTGGTCGTCGACGACGAAAAGAACATTCTGACCTCGGTTTCGCGCGCGCTCGGGCTCGAAGGTTACGATGTCGAGGTCGCAGGGAGCGCGGAGGTCGCGCTCGACAAGCTCCGGCAGCAGAGCTTCGACGCGATCCTGCTCGATGTGCAGCTGCCCGGAATCGATGGGCTTGCCATGTTGGACGAGCTTCAAAAGCTGGAGGTTTCGATCCCGGTGATCATGATGAGCGGACACGCGACGATCGAAGTGGCGCTTCGAGCCATCCGTCGGGGCGCGGATGATTTCATCGAGAAGCCGATCGGTAGCGACCGCCTCGTCCTGTCACTGAAACGAAGCCTGGAGCTGCGGGAGCTGCAGCAGGAGAACCGAGACCTTCGACGGCGATACGGGCCGGGCGAATCCCTGCTCGGGCAAAGCGCCGCCATCCGCCGTCTTCGAGAGCAAATCGGCCTCGCCGCGACGTCGAGCGCCCCCGTGCTGATCCTCGGGGAGCGGGGCACAGGCAAAGAGCTCGTGGCCGGCGCGATTCATACGGCCTCCTCGCGCGCCGACGGTCCGCTCGAGAAGCTGAACTGCGCCGCCGTTCCCGACGGGCTCATCGAAAGCGAGCTTTTCGGGCACGAGGCGGGAGCTTTCACGGGCGCGACCAAGCGACGGCACGGCAAGTTCGAGCGAGCGCACGGGGGCACTCTCTTCTTGGACGAGGTCGGGGACATGCCGCCTCAAATGCAGGCCAAGCTGCTTCGAGTCCTCCAAGAAGGGGAGATCGAGCGTGTTGGCGCGGGATCGACCGTCGACGTCGACGTCCGAGTGGTCGCGGCGACCAACAAGTCGCTCGACGCAGAAATCGAGGCGGGGCGGTTTCGCGCCGATCTCTTCGACCGCCTGAACGTGGTGCCATTGCGCGTTCCCGCGCTGCGAGAACGAGCCGAAGACATTCCCTTTCTCGCAGAGCACTTCCTCGGGCTGGCCTGCGAAGCCCACGATCGGCCGGGAAAGGAGATCGCTCCTGGCGCCATGCAACTGCTCGCGGGCTATGGCTACCCGGGGAACGTGCGGGAGCTCAAGAATCTGGTCGAGCGCCTCGTGATCTTGACGCCGTCGACCACGATCACCGAAGCCGAGGCCAGGGCGCTTCTGCCGATCGACCCGGGGCCGAGCTCGGGGATGTACTTTCGACCCGAAACGCCCCTCCGGGAGATGGTGGAAGCGGTCGAACGCGATCTGATCACCAAGGCGCTCGAGCATCGCGATGGACACGTCACGAAGACCGCGGCCGACCTCGGCCTCGAGCGGAGCCATCTCTACAAGAAGATGCGCGCCCTCGGGCTTCGCAGGCCCGATTCAGACTGACGTTGCGTTCCGGGCCCCGTGCACATACAGATCGACGTCCAAGTGCTCGATAACCTCCTCCCCATCGACCCCGAGGTCGCGGCCCGCGTCGAGGCCCTCGACCTGAGCTTCAACAAGTTCGGGGTGGATCCCTACGGCATCGACAAGAACGACCTCATCCGCTTCGCGTCTTTGTTCGCATGGATTTATCGCTTCTATTTCAAGGTGGACGTCTACGGACTCGAATACGTGCCGGCAAAGGGAAGGGGGATTTTGGTGGGGAACCATTCGGGCGGAGTTGCGATCGACGGCGCGATGGTGTCGAGCTCGACGCTCCTCGACGCCGAGCCACCCCGCCTTCTGCACGGCATGATCGACAAGTTCATCCATCAATTTCCCGGGGCATCGCGGGTGATGAGCCGAACCGGGCAGTTCACGGGCAACCCTGACCAAGCCAAGCGACTGCTGAACGACGATCGGCTGCTCCTCGTGTTCCCGGAAGGCGCGAGGGGCACCGCGAAGCTCGCGAAGGACGCGGACTCGCTCGTCGGGTTTGGCACCGGGTTCATGCGACTTGCTCTCGAAACGAAAAGCCCGATCATCCCGTTTGGCTTCGTCGGGGGCGGGGAGGCGCTGCCGACGATTGCGAACCTGAAGCGGCTGGGTCGAATGCTCGGCGTCCCTTACATCCCGATCACCAAGTGGATCTTCCTGGTCCCGAAGCCTACGCGGTTTCAGCTGCTCTATGGAAAGCCGATGATCTTCGAGGGATCGGGGCACGAGCGTGACGAAGTCGTGAACGCGATGGTCGATCAGGTCAAAGAGCGCATTCGGGGCTTGATTCGGCAGGGACGCCAGCTCCGAGAGAAGCAAATTTCGGAAGAGGACCTGGTGCTCGAATGAAGGTGTTGGTGACGGGGATTGCCGGTACGCTCGGCAGGCTGACTGCGCTGAAGCTCCTCAAGTTCGGGTACGAGGTCGTCGGCATCGATCGTCGTCCGTGGCCGGGGGCCCCCGAGGCGATCGAGCTCTTTCAGGCCGACGTCCGCAAGCGAACCGCCGAGGACGTATTTCGGACGCAGCGCCCCGACGCTGCGATTCACATGGCGACCGTGACGCATCTGGTCCACCAGAGCCCCGACCGAATGCGGGTGAACCTCTACGGCACGCGCGCGTTCATCCATCATTGCGACCGGTACGGCGTGAAGCAGGCGATCTTCGTGGGCCGGCACACGTATTATGGCGCGGCCGCCGACTCGCCTCTCTATCACACCGAGGACGAGCCGCCGATGTCGGTTCACGCGTTTCCCGAGCTCGCCGACCTCGTCGCCGCCGACCTCTACGCGGCGTCCGCGCTTTGGCGCTACCCCGACATCGCAACGTGCGTTCTTCGGCTAGTCTACACGCTCGGCCCGAGCAAGCACGGCACCCTTGCGACTTTTCTGAGGGGGCCGAACGTCCCTCTGGTGATGGGGTTCGACCCGCTGTTTCACTTCATTCACGAAGAGGACGCGGCCGAGGCGATCGTCACTGCCCTCGCCCACAAGCTGCACGGCATCTACAACGTCGCCGGCCCCACGCCCGTACCGCTTTCGACCATCGTGCGCGCAGCCGGCAACCGGCCGCTCGCCGTCCCGGCAAGCCTCTTCAAGCTCGGCCTCGGCCGTCTCGGGCTTCCGCACCTCCCCGACGGCGCGATCGAGCACCTCAAGTACCCGATCGTCGTCGACGCCGACCCCTTTCGGCGCGCAACGCGCTACGCGTACCATCACGACGAGCGCGAGACGATCAATAGCTTTCGCATGGCGAATCGGTGAGGCGGGCGGGCTCCAAAAAAGGGGACTGTCCCCTATATAATTCGGGCGGGCTCCAAAAAAAGGACTGTCCCCTATATAATTCGGCTATGTGGCGCCGGCGGTAGCGCGAGCCCGAAGGGCGAAGCGCGAATGCGCCGCCAAGCAGCGCAACGTGCCGCGCGGAGGGAGGACTACGGGTGGGGGCAGGCGCTCGTGTGGGGGCGGCGGGGTGGGGATGAAGGGCCCGCTCTTCGCAAACGCGTCGCCGTCAGTCGTGCCCCACGAACACCTCACCAAAAAACGCTGACACTCGCCCAGCCTGGCAACAAGCAGGATGCCAGCAAATCAAGCAAGCTCTTCGCCAACTTTCTGCGGCTTTTTTGACCCGAAGGGAGGGTCGGCTGAATCTTGCGGCCATGTCGACGGCAACCGATCGGAGCGAGCTTCGGGGGCAGCTTCTCGATGGGCGGTACCGGATCGGCAACGCGATCGGGTCCGGGGGCACCGGGATCGTGTTCGAGGCGGAACGGCTCGCGACCCTGGAGCGCGTGGTCGTCAAGATGCTTCGGCCCGGCCACGCAACCAATCCAGACCTCGCGAGCAGAGTGCGGCGCGAGGTCGAGGTGGCGCGGCGCGTCTTTCACCCGGGCATCGTGCCCGTCATCGATCACGGGTCGCTCTACGACGGGTCACCCTACGTGGTGATGAAGCACATGCGATCGGAGAGCCTCGCGTCGTATTTGCGGCGATGCGGCCCGCTCGGCGCACGCGAGATGTGCGTGATCGTGGCCCGGCTCGCGTCGATTTTACACAGCGTTCACCGGCACGGGTACGTGCACCGCGACATCAAGCCCGAGCACATCTTGCTCAACCTCGGCAGCTACGGCGAGCTCGACGTCCACGTGCTGGACTTCGGAGTCTGTGCGGCAGAAACCGCCCCCGCGGATGAGCGCGCGCGGGAGCGCGGCCGCGTGTATGGCACTCCAAGCTATGCGTCTCCCGAGCAGGCGAGCGGCAACCCGTTCGTCGATGCCCGGGCGGACCTCTTCGGCATCGGGGTGACGATGTTCGAGGGCTTGACCGGCAAGCTCCCCTACACGGGACCGGACGTGAACTCTGTACTTCGTCGGATCATTCGAGATGACGCCCCCCCGGTGCGGCTCTTTGCGCCGCGAGTCGACGAGGACATGGAGGCGCTGGTTGCCAAGCTGCTGAGCCGAAGCCCGGCGGCGCGCCATCCGTCCGCGCGCGCCCTCATGCGCTCGCTCGAGCCGTGGCTCGAGGACCGGGTGCGCACCGAGCGCGCTCTCGCGGCCACGCTTCTCGTGGAGCCCGAGACGAGCAGCCTCCGCCCGACCGCGCAGCACGAGATGGTCGCTGCCTGATCACCCGCCGGTCAAGGCGTCGACGAGCCCTGCAACGTCGGCCGGTGCGGCCATGGCGTGATAGCCCTTGTCGACGTAGAGCACCGCACCCGTGATGCCGCTTGCAAGCGGGCTGCAAAGGAACGCGGCGGCGTTGCCGACCTCCTCGGCCCGAAGCGCGTCCGCGAGCGGGGCGTTCATCTCATAGTACTTGATCATCTTGTGGATGAACCCAATCGCGGAGGCAGCCCGGGACGCAAAGGGCCCCGCCGAAATCACGTTGACGCGATGCCCCCCGCTGCGGCCCATCTCGAACGCGAGCATGCGTGCATCGGTCTCGAGCGCGGCTTTCGCAGATGCCATGCCACCCCCGTAGTCTGCAACCACACCGCGGCTCGCGAGATATGAAAGCGCGAGAAACGCACCGCGCGGCCGCATCAGCGGTCGAAGGCGCTGAGCGAGCGATACGAACGAGTATGCGCTTGCACCGAGCGCTGCGAGGTAGCCGTGACGGCTCGTTTCCATCAGGGGCTTGGTGACCTCGGGCCCGTTGGCCAGGCTGTGCACGACGATGTCGAGACACGCGGGACCGAAGTCTTCCCGCAATCGGTCGGCGACGCCCTGAATGCTGAAGTCCCCGCGGTCTCGATAGCGCTTTTGCGCGCGAAGCTCCGCGGGCGCGTCCTCGAGCGTGTCGAATTCGGCGTCGAGTGGATAGATTCGCTCGAGCTCGAGCTTCTCACCATTCGGCATCGTCAGCGACTCGTCGAGCTTTCCGCGACGGAGCAGCGTCTCGAAAATGGCGAGCGCGGGCGGCCACGTTCCGACGCACACCGATGCTCCCGCGACGGCCAGTGCCTTGGCGATCGCAAAGCCAAAACCGCCATCGTCGGCCACCCCGGCGACGAACGCCCGCTTTCCCGAGAGGTCGATCGGCAGCATGCGCGGAACCTTATCGCCTGTCTCGGCAAACCGCTACACTCCGCCGGATGAGCGAAAAGGACCAAGGCGTCGAGTACGTACGCGTATCGGATGGGTACTTCGACGAGCGAGGTCTTCGCCGATACGCGGGCGTTTGGTCGCTTTGGGCGCTCGGGGTCGGTGCGGTGATCTCGGGGGACTTCTTCGGTTGGAACTTCGGCCTCGCGTCGGGAGGCTTCGGCGGCCTGCTCGCGGCCACGGTGATCATCACGGTGATGTATGCCGGCCTCTGCTTCAGCATCGCGGAGATGGCGGCGGCGCTTCCACACACTGGCGGCGCGTACTCGTTTGCCCGATCGGCGATGGGCCCCTGGGGCGCCTACATCACGGGGCTCGCCGAAAACATGGAGTACATCCTGACGCCGGCCGTGATCGTCGTCGGCATCGGTGGCTACCTCGGCGCGATCTTCGGCACCCCGGAAACCGTCGAGCCTCTTTGGTGGTTGGCCGCGTACGCGGTTTTCGTCGGCTTGAACGTCGCCGGGGTCGAGGTGACGTTTCGCTTCACCGTGCTGATCACGGTTCTGGCACTCGGCGTGCTCGTCGTCTTTTGGATCGCGGCGCTCCCTCACTTCGACCTCACCTGGGCACTAAACGTCGACCCGGAGCCGGGTCGAGGCCCGTGGCTGCCATTCGGCACGAAGGGCGTGCTGTCTGCTCTTCCCTTTGCGATCTGGTTCTTTCTGGCAATCGAGCAGCTTCCGCTGGCAGCCGAGGAAGCCCACGCCCCGGCACGCGATCTTCCACGGGGTCTGCTCTACGGTCTGCTCACCCTCGTCGTTTCGGCTTTTCTCACGCTTCTTCTGAGCTCCGGCATCGCTCCCGGTGCGAGCGGCCTGGGCACCTCGGCAGAGCCCTTGTTCGAGGGCTTCAAGACGATCTTTGGCGCCGGCATCGGCTCGAAGCTCCTCGCGCTCGTCGCAGTGACCGGCCTCATCGCCAGCTTCCACAGCATCATCTTCGCGTATGGACGACAGATCTTCTCCCTGTCGCGCGCCGGCTATTTCCCGAGATGGCTTTCGCGAACCCACCGGCGACGCAAGACGCCCCACATCGCGCTTTTCGCCGGCGCCGCCCTCGGCTACGCGGTCGCCTACGGCATTCACGCGCTCGGGCCCGAGCATCCGGTCGGCGCCGTCCTTCTCAACATGGCGGTCTTCGGCGCCGTGATCGCGTACGCGCTCCAAATGCTGTCGTTCATCTTGCTCCGGCTGAGGCTTCCGACGATCGACCGGCCGTATCGAAGCCCCCTCGGCATTCCGGGCGCGGTCGTTGCCCTCGCGATCGCGTTGGTGACGCTGGTCGCTCTCTTCGTCACCGACCCGATCTATCGAAAGGTCGTCATCGGCGCAGCGGTTTGGTACGGGCTCGGGCTGCTTTGGTTCGCGCTTTACGCCAGGCGAAAGCTCGTGCTCGCGCCCGAGGAATCGTTTGCTCTCTCCGCCCACGGCGGGCCGCCCGAGAAGCGGCACGGCCGCTAGACGGTGCAGACGCGATTTCGCCCCGCGTTCTTCGCCTCGTAGAGCGCCCTGTCGCCCTGGACGAAGAGGTCTGCGGCCGTCGCGGCGTGGTCTGGGAAGGTCGCAACCCCGAGCGACGCGGTGACCTTGAGCGGCCCGAGCTCGGTCTGCAGCTCGGTGCATTCGAGCTCCTCGCGAACGCGCTCTGCGAGCAGCCGTGCGCCCCTTGCATCGGTCTCTTCACAGAGAACGCAGAACTCCTCGCCTCCGAAACGCGCCACGAGATCGGTTTCGCGCTTCACCCGCTTGAGCACGCGACCGAGCTCTTGAAGAACCCTGTCCCCCGCCGCGTGCCCGTAGGTATCGTTGACCGTCTTGAAATGATCGAGGTCGGTCACGATCACCGAGAGCTTTCGGCCGAACCGCTGCGCCGCCATCAGCTTCTGCTCCATCTGGTCGAGAAACGCGCGCTTGTTCAAGCAGCCCGTCAGGCCGTCCGTCGTCGCCATCTCTTCGAGCTGTCGGACCGCGCTTGCGTTGGCCATCGCGACGGCGAGCTGGTTGGCCAAAGCTTGAAGCGTCTCTCGAACCGACACCCCGAATCGGGACGATTCTCTAGAGGCGACGATCAGGGTTCCAATCGGCTCTTCTCGCACGACCAGCGGCAGCACGAGAAGCGATTCCATTCCCTTGAGCTTGGCCTTCTTGGTGAACAGCACCTGCTGCTTCGGATCGAACTCGCCGCGATAGGGAAGGTAGTGTCGATTCTTCACGACCATGGCGGTCAGAGAGTTGTTGTCGCGGAACCGCAAGCCTTGGAGATCCAGCGCACTCTCGCCAACTGCACGGCGCACGATGTGCCGCCGACCTTCGGGCTGATATTCGGTGATCGCGGCGAAGTCGTTTGGCGCGATCTCTTTCGTCGCGTCGAGCCCGATCGCCATCACGGCATCTTGCGTGAGCGCGGTGCTCAAAGCCTGCGACCCGCGGTAGAGGATCTCTTGCTCTCGCTTTGCTCGCTCGAGCTGCATGAAGACGCGCTCGTTTTCGAACGCCCGAAGAATGTGCGAGGTGCTGTTCCGGAGCAGCTCTTCTTCCTTGGCGCTGAAGGGGCGATCGATGACTCGGTCGGCACAGAGCACCGCGCGGAGATGGCCGCGCTCGAGCACGGGAACGGCGATGAACGACTTGACCGCAGCCGGCCCCCGGTAGTAGCAAATCCCGAGGTAGCCGGGCCGAACCTGCTGAAGGCTCGTGGTCAGCCTCCGGCGCACGGCGGCCCCAACCGCTCCCGCACCGAGCGAAAAAGGGCCCTCCGCGATGGCGTCGCTCCGAGTGACGAGCTCGGCGATGCGCAGCTGATCGGACTCCCCCGTGGGCATCAGCAGAACGCACGTGTGCAGCTCCAGCGTTTCGTGAAGGAGCTGAAGCGCATGATAGAGCGCTTGCCGGACCTCTTGCACGCTGGTTTGGATCAGTCGATCTTCGTCTCGCACGCCGTCTGACGACGGGGCCACGAGCCGGAAAAGGCGCGTGTCGTCGCGAACCCGCTCCTTTTCAGCGGCTAGCTCCAGCTGGGACCGACGGCGAACGCGCGCGATCTCGGCGCGCGTGAACAAGTGGCTGAGCGCGCCGAAACACGAGGCGAAGAACGCATTCGCACCGAGCATGGTGGTGTCGCGAATCCCTTGGCCGAAGAACGAAACGCCGAAATCGAGCGCGACGGCGAAGAGCACCAGCGAGACGCCCCGACGGCCGGCAGCAAACGATCCGACGAACGCGACCGCGACGTAAGTGAGTGGATGGAGCGTACCGTCGACGCCGCCGCGGAGCTGAACGATGGCGTGAACCCCGACGAGCAAGAGCACACCGAGCTCGATCTCGTTCAACGTCCCTGCGCCGTTCCGCCGGATGTCGCGAACGCGGTACACGAACAAGGCGAGCCAGGCAGCGGCCCACGCGGCGTGTCCCCACCCGAGCGTTCGATCGACCGGAATGAAGAAGCCGCCGAGTAGGAACGACGCCAGCACGAGCGCCGCCGCCAATCCCCACGCCAACCGCGCCGTACGCCTCACGCGCAGCGCTGCTTGGACGAGGGCCGTCATCGAATCCGGTGGTAAGCCGGTCGCATTCGTTCAGCAAATAATCCGCTGGGATGTGTGTGGGCCGCCCACCTACCTGGGCGGAAACTGGAAGACCAGCTCCTCGTCACGGACCATCCCGAGCTCGTCGCGGGCGATCCGCTCGACGTAGGCCGGATCGGTCCGGAGCGCCTCGATTTCTCCCTTGAGCGTCGCGATCTCGCGGACCAGATCTTCATTCGACGCCCGAAGCTCTCGTAGCTCGCTCCGGAGGTTTCGGTAGCGGGGAAGACCCTGCTCGTCGAGAACGAGGGTGGGGACCGTCATCACGGCCATCACCATCAGCAGAAACGGAAGCAGCGCAGCGCTCGGTCGCACGGCTCGAGCCTGCCCCAAGAAAGCGTGGGGCCCAAATTTCCGCTGACTCCGGCGGGCTTGACAGAACCCCCCGAGCTTCTACTTTCTGAGCAGCGTGCCGGTGACATTGAATGAGCGCCATCGGCGGATCTTGTTCGCCGTCGTCACGGAGTACATCGCTACGGGGCAGCCCGTGGGCTCGCGTCGCATCGCTAAGCGCTACGCGATCAAGCTGTCGCCGGCGACGATTCGAAGCGCGCTTGCCGACCTCGAAGAGCTCGAGCTGTTGCACCAGCCGCACACGAGCGCCGGCCGCGTGCCCACCGACGCGGGCTTTCGCTGCTTCGTCGATGCAATGGCCACGGCTGCGGAGATCTCGAGCGCGCACCGGACCGCCCTGATCCGCCGACTGCAAAACCTCGAGCCTGGCGACGACGCCGTGCGAGAGACGGGCCAGCTCCTGAGCCGACTGACCGGCACGGCGACGATCATCGCCCAGCCCCCGGTGGCGGAGTCATCCCTCGACCAGATACGATTCATGCGGCTGACGGGCGGTCGCACGCTGGCGGTCCTCGTGACGCGCTCTGGCGCCGTCGAGAATCGAGTGGTCGTCACCGAGCTCGACGTGGGCGATCGGGAGCTCGAGCGAGTCAACAACTATCTCGCGGATTTGGTCGGCGGTCGCACTCTGCGCGAGGTGCGCGACGCCCTCGCGGTACGCCTCGCGACCGAAGAAGGCCAGTATCGGGCGCTTCGCCGCCAGGCGCGGCGCATGGTCGAAGCCACGGTCGAGGGCCAGATGGACACGGGGCGCGTCGTGATCGAAGGGCAGGGCGCGCTCTTCGACAGGCCCGAGTTCGGCGACGCCGAGAAGATCCGGCGCTACCTGAGCGCATTCGAGGAAAAGCAGAAGCTCCTCGAGCTCCTCGAGCAGACCCTCGAGGTCGACGGGGTGCAGGTCTTCATCGGCTCGGAGGCCGCGCTCGACGAGGTGGACGACATCAGCGTCATCTCGAGCCCCTACAGGCGTGACGGCGCGCGGATCGGCTCGTTCGGCATCGTCGGGCCGACCAGGATGGACTACAAGAGGTACGTGCCCCTGGTGGGCTTTGCGGCCGACGTGCTAAGCGACGTTCTCGACGGGCGACTGCCGGGGACTTCCAAGGGCTCTTAGAGAGGGGCAAGCAGAGGATGACCGAAAACGAGGGGGAGAAACTGGCGCCGCGGGACGAGGACGAGGAGCAAGAGGGCGCGGAAGAAGACGTCGTTTTCCCCGAAGACGAATCCGGCGACGCCGCGGCGAAAGGCGCTCCGGTCGCGGAAGACTCGCCCGAGCCGGAGCTCTCCGACGTCGAGAAGGCGAGAGCCGAGCGTGATCGAATGCGCGAGCAGCTGCTCCGGATCGCCGCCGACTTCGACAACTTCAGAAAGCGCTCGCGCAAAGAGATCGAAGAGGTTCGCCGCCGCACGATCGAGGACACGCTCCGAGAGGTGTTGCCCATCGTCGACAATCTCGAAAGGGCGGTAGACGCGATGAGCGACGCCAGCGACGTCGACGCTGTCGCGGACGGGGTGCGCATGGTGCTGCGGGGCTTCGACGACATCGCGAATCGGCTCGGGCTCAAGCGCGTCCCGGGGGTGGGCAATCAATTCGATCCAACTTGCCACGACGCCATGCAGCAGGAGGCCACCGACGAGCACGAGCCCGGCACGATCGTCGCCGAGGTCGTCCCCGGCTACTACCTCGGCGAGCGTCTGCTGAGGCCTGCCATGGTCGTGGTCGCGGTACCGCCCACCGCCGGGACGGATGATCAGGAAGCCAACCCGCCCGAGGAGGGCGATCCAACCGAATAACCCCCGTTAATGGGACAAGTCCGCGCGGCGGGTTATAAAGAGGGTTAGGGCGAGATGGGGAAAATCATCGGGATCGATTTGGGGACCACGAACTCCTGCGTGGCGTTCGTCGACAACGGGGACCCACAGGTGATTCCCAACGCGGAGGGGAGCCGAACGACCCCATCCGTCGTGTCCTTCAGCAAAGACGGCGAGCGCCGCGTTGGCAGCGTCGCGAAGCGACAGGGCGTGACCAATCCCGAAAGCACGGTCTTCGCGATCAAGCGACTGATGGGCTTGCCCTTCGATTCAGAGCCCGCTCAGAAGCACAAGCGCATGGTGCCGTACCAGGTCGTCGAGAGCGAGCGCGGTGACGCCTGGATTCAAGTCGGTGAGCAGCGGTACTCACCGCCCGAGATCTCGGCGATGGTCCTAGAAAAGATGCGCGAGGTCGCCGAAGCGTTTCTCGGCGAGGACATTCAGGAGGCGATCGTCACCGTCCCCGCGTATTTCAACGACGCGCAGCGCTCTGCAACGATTGCAGCCGGAAAAATTGCGGGCCTCCAGGTCCGTCGCATCATCAACGAGCCCACGGCGGCGGCGCTCGCGTACGGCTTCGAGGAGAAAGAAGGAAAGCGCGTCGCGGTCTACGACCTCGGCGGCGGCACGTTCGACATTTCGATCCTCGAAATCGCCAGCGGGGTGTTCAGCGTCAAGGCCACGGCCGGCGACACGCACCTCGGCGGCGAAGACCTCGACAACGCCCTCGTCGAGGAGCTCACGCGGCGCTTTCAAGAGAGCTGCGGCATCGACCTTCGCGGGGACCGCGTGGCGCTTCAGCGTCTGAAGGAGCAGGCCGAAAAGGCCAAGCACGAGCTCTCTTCGTCGCTCGAAACCGACATCAATCTTCCGTTCATCGCCTCGGACGAGACGGGCCCGAAGCACCTCGAAACCAAGCTGAAGCGGAGCGAGCTGGAGATCCTGACCTCGGAGATCATCGACCGGACTCTCGGGCCCTGCCAGCAGGCCTTGAACGATGCCGGCATCAGTCGTGAGGACATCGACGAGGTTCTGCTGGTCGGCGGTCAGACTCGCATGCCGATGGTGCAGTCGAAGGTGTCGGAGTTTTTCGGACAAGAGCTTCACAAAGGAGTGAACCCGGACGAGGTCGTCGCGACCGGCGCCGCGCTTCAGGGGGCCGCGCTCTCGGGCGAAGTCGAAGAGGTGCTGCTCCTGGACGTGACGCCGCTCAGCCTCGGCGTCGAAACCGGCGGCGGCGTATTTCACAAGCTGATCCCGCGCAACACCACGGTGCCGACGCGCGCCAAAGAAGTCTTCACCACCAGCGTCGACAATCAGACGTTCGTGCCGATCCACGTGCTTCAGGGCGAGCGTGAAATGGCCGACGACAACAAATCGCTCGCCAAGTTCGAGCTGGCCCCGATCCTGCCCGCGCCGCGCGGCGTGCCGGAAATCGAGGTGACGTTCGACATCGATGCGGACGGCGTCGTCAACGTCAGCGCCAAGGACCTCGGAACGAGCCGTGAGCAGGCCATTCGGGTCGTCGCTTCGAGCGGCCTCACCGAGCAGGACATCGAGCGCATCATCTCGGAGGCCGATGCCTACAAGACGACGGACCAAAAGCGGCGCGAGCTCGCCGAGCTTCGCAACGCTGCCGAAGCCCTGCTCTACACCAGCGAGCGGGCGGTTGCCGAATGTCGGGAGCTCGTCCCGGAGGACGTCGTGGCGCAGGTGCAAGCCGACATCGACACGCTTCACGCGTGCGTCGACCAAGGCGACGCGATCGCGATTCGAGACGCGCTCGAGACGCTCGAGCTGAGCGCCTACAAAATCGCCGAGGCGATGTACAGCGGCGTCGACATGGAGGCGCCGGTCGAGGGCGAAGCCCAGTCCGAGTCGTGAGCACGGAAGAACGAGCGCGAGCGAGCGGGGCGAACTGGCTCGCGCGGCTGCGCTGGGGCGCCCTCGCGATCCAGGCGCTTTCGATCGGGATTGCCTCCGAGATCCTCGAGGTTCAGCTGCCCCTGGCGCCGATGTGGGGGCTCGTGGCGATCGGGGCGCTGTCAAACGTGTGGCTTCACTTCCGGAAAGAACACGCCGGGCATCTCGGGGGCTTCGTGGTGCTGGATGTCGCTCTTCTGACCGGCCTGCTCTACCTCTCCGGCGGTCCGACCAATCCGTTCAGCGTGATCTACGTCGTCTACATCGCGATGTCCGCGGTCATGCTGCATCCGCGGTGGACCTGGGGAATCGCGGGGCTGTCGATCGCATCTTTTGCTGCGCTGTTCTTGGTGAGCACCCCGAGTGAGCATCTCGGTCACGGTGGGCACGGTGCTGGCTTTCAGGCGCACCTCTATGGGATGTTCATCGCGTTCGTGCTTGCCGCCGCCCTCATCACGTATTTCGTGAGCGAGCTTTCGCTCGAGCTGCGAAGGCGGGAGCGCGCGCTCGCCGAGGCCGAGGAGCGCAGCCACCGGTGGAGCAAGCTCGCATCGATCGCGGGACTTGCGGCAGGCGCAGCCCACGAGCTCGGGACGCCGCTCGGTACGATCGCGATTGCTGCAAGAGAAATCGAAAAGCACGGACGAACCCTCGAAGGCGGTGAGGGCCTTGTCGAGGATGCCCATCTGATTCGGGGTGAGGTCGAGCGATGCCGGGTCGTCCTCGATCAGATGGCGGCGGCTGGCGGAGAGCACGTCGGCGAGACGCCGAGACCCGTCGAGGTGAGAGCCATGTTTGCGGAGGTCCGGGATCGCCTCGACCCCGAACAGGCCGCGCGGTGGTCGGCAGGCACCGACGTTGCGACAATTCAAGCGCCGCCCGCAGCGTTGGTGCAGATGACGGAAAACATCGTCCGGAATGGTTTCGACGCGTGCGCATCGGGCCGCGTTTCGCTCGGGGTGAAGCGGCTCGCTGACGGTTCGGTCGAGCTTTGCTTTACAGACGAAGGTGTCGGAATGGACGAGAGGACCGCCGCACGCGCGGCCGAGCCGTTCTTCACCACCAAAGCCGCAAGCGATCGAATGGGCCTGGGCTTGTTCCTCGCTCGCACGCTCGTAGACTCGCTCCAGGGCCGGTTGGCGATCGACTCGGAAACCGGTCGCGGCACGACGATTCGAGTCGTGCTTCCGCAGCGCTCATGACCGACGCCCTCAAGAGTAGCGCCCCGAAGCCATCCGTTCTCGTCGTCGACGACGACGAGCGACTCCGGTCGCGTATGGCTCGCGCGTTCGAAGAGCGCGGCTACGAGA
Source organism: Polyangiales bacterium (assembly GCA_041576815.1). Classification (GTDB taxonomy): domain Bacteria; phylum Myxococcota_A; class Polyangia; order Polyangiales; family Houyiibacteriaceae; genus SG8-38. The sequence continues at coordinate 122,780 of JBFGKE010000003.1, read as the reverse complement.
CAACGCAGGCCGGCGGCTTTGACGGCGCCTTGGAAATCGCATCACGCGAGAGCACCGAGTATGCCGTCGTCGATCTGCGGATGCCCGGAAAGTCGGGTCTCGAGCTCGTGGGGGCGCTTCATCGAATCGACCCGGCGACCAGGATCGTCGTGCTGACCGGCTACGGAAGCATCGCCACCGCGCTCGAAGCGGTGCGCCTCGGGGCGACGCACTATCTCACGAAGCCCGCCGACGTCGACGAGGTGATCGCTTCATTTCATCGAGACCAGAACGGCGCCGAGCGCCCGCCCGGCGGGGAGACCGGTGCGCCCGAAACCCCGTCGCTTGCGCGCGTCGAGTGGGAGCACATCCAGCGCGTGCTGACGGACTGCGGCGGAAACATCACCAAGGCGGCGGAAAGACTCGGGATTCACCGCCGCTCGCTCCAGCGAAAGCTCGCGAAGTTCCCGATGGCACGCTGAGCTGCTGCGACGATTTGCCACGTACGACCGCGGGCGGGTCACACCTAAGCTCGCGTCGTGAAGGGTTGGTGGATCGTCGGAGCGTTGTGCGCGCCGCTCTGGGTCGCGGCCGAGGCGTCGGCCTGCGGGACGTGCGCCGTGGGCGATCCGACCTTGACGATCGTCGGGATGGAGCAGCCGAGAGCCAATCGAGTACGCACATCGGCCACCGTGCGACACCGCAACGATCGAATCGGGGAGCCGCAGGTCGACGAGCTTCGCCTCTCCGAGCAGCGCATGGAGCTCGCGGGGGCGTACTCGCCGACCGACCGCGTGACGTTTTCTCTGATGATGCCGCTCGTTCATCGCCTGGTGACCGCCGTCAATCTTGCCGAGGCCGACATTTGGGCGCCCGGCGATCTCGAGCTTCGCATACGGGGCGTCATCTGGCGCGACCGCGAGTTCGCCCCGAGGCATCTGGTCGGATTGATCGGGGGCCTCGAGTTTCCGACGAGCTCGGTCGAAACCGATACCGAGGGCGTGCCGCTGCCGCTCGAGTTCCAAGCGGGTACGGGCTCTTGGGATCCCATCGCAGGAGCTTCGTACACGATGTTCGCCGACCCTTGGTCGGTTTACGTATCGTCCGTCGGCATTTTCCCGACGAAAGGGACCGCCGATACACGCGTCGGCATCAGCTTTCGCCAGACGGCGATGGGTCAGTTTCAGCCGTGGAAGTTTCTCGCCTTCCAACTCGGCGCGGAGCTCCGAATCGATCGGCCGGGCTACGTGGGAGGGGTGCGCGATCCCAACACGGGGGGGCACATCACCTACGGCACGGTCGGAATCGTGGGGCTTCCGCATGCGAAGGTCTTGATTCACGCCACCGCAGCGATCCCGATGATTCAGCGACTCGATGGCAGCCACGAAGAGGGCTTCGCATTCACCGCGGGGTTGATCTATGACATCTAGGCTGCTGGCCACGGCCGCCCTCCTCTGCGCGCTGCTGCTTCCGCACTGCGTGCGCGTCACCGACGGCATCGAGGTCGACGTCGCCTATCAGCCCGAGGCGACACCAGCGCAGATCCAAACCGACATGGGATATCGGGTCCGGCTTTCGCAGGCCATGCTGGCCCTCGGGCAAGTCGAGTTGCGCCGCTGCGACAATTTTGTCCTGGATCTCTGGCGCCTCGTCGCACCCGGCCGCGCGCGCGCACACGAATTCGAGACACCGACGAGCCTCGGAGTGCCGGTCGTGATCGACCTGGTCGAGAGCGCGGGCACGCCGATGTACGCGGGGACGCTTCGGCCGCCGCCGGGAACATACTGCGGGATCCGGGTCGTCGGCATGCCGGCCGACCAGGACGCCGAGGGTCTCTCCGACGAAACGATGGAAATGATGGAGCGCAGCGTACTCGTTTCGGGAGCGTTGGAGGATGGGGACGGGTTGGAGACCGCGTTTCGTGCGGAGCTCCGGCAGATCCTGGACGTCGAGACCCCGTTTGACCGCCCGCTCGTCCTCGGTCGGCCCGGTCTCGAGCACGTCGCCATCGAAATCGACCATCGCCGTTGGTTCGATGGCATCGACCTTGCACTGCTTCGAAAAAGCGAAAGCGCAGTGCAGCACCGAATAATAGAGAATATTCGGTCATCTTTTAGGGCGGTCCTTTCAGCCGAGGAGGATTGGCTCTAGAGACCGCGGAGGTATGGATGAGGAGAACTGCAGTTTCAGTGGTGGTGCTCGCGCTCGCGGGCTGGGGGTGTGACAGCACGAGCGGTGTCGATCCCATGCAAGACGTGACGATCGAGTTCTCGGCAAAGGTCGGCGCGTAGGACTTCGTCTGCGGCCAGACGTATGACAATCTCGGCGCGAACGACACGTCGCTCCAGTTGAGTGATTTCCGGTTCTACGTGCACGCGATCGCGCTCGAGGATGCCGACGGCAACTATGTGCCCGTCACGCTGGACACGAACGACTGGCAAAGCGAAGGCACTGCACTTCTAGACTTCGAAGACGGCTGCTCGGATTTCGGAGACCCCGGAGTGAACGCGGTCGTGAGGGGAACCGTGCCGACAGGCGAGTACGATGGGATTCGGTTCGAGATGGGAGTCCCCTTCGAGCTCAACCATCGCAATCCTGCAACGTCGCCGTCCCCTCTGAATCGCACGGCCATGCAGTGGAACTGGCAGGGTGGTTACAAGTTCTTGCGCATCGATTCGGGCACCTTCAGCATGAACGATTGGCGAATGCATCTTGGAAGCACGGCGTGCGACGGAGACCCAGTGGCCGGCGGTACCACGGGCTGCGACACGCCCAACCGGGTTGCGGTCGAGCTTGCGACGTTCGACCCGGACAACGACCGAGTCGCGGCGGACTACGCCATGTTGGTAGGCGGTGCGGCGCTCGACGACAACCAGATGGAAACGCCGGTTGGCTGCATGTCGGGCCCCACGGACAGCGACTGCGGCCCGCTCTTCGACAACCTCGGGCTTTCTTTCGGCGGCTCGACGCCGAGCGGTCAGCGGTTCTTTTCCGTCGACTAAGCCCTCTGGAGGCGCAGCCTCGAACCCATCGTGAAACCCATGCTTCGATCGCTTATCCCCATCTCATTCGTCCTCGTGCTCGCCGTTGCCTGTGGCGGCAGCGGTTCGGGGCCCACGGCCGAGGCATGGGTCTGGGATCTTCCGGAAACCGTCCCGCTGCCTCGCATCCCTGACGACAACCCGATGACGGCGGCCAAGGTCGAGCTGGGGCGGTTTCTCTTCTACGATGTGCGCCTCTCGGGCAATCAGACACAGAGCTGTGGAAGCTGTCATCAGCAAGAGCTCGCGTTCACCGATGGGCTTGCACGGGCAGAGGGTTCTACCGGACAGCTCCATCCACGGAGCTCGATGAGCATCGCGAACTCGGCGTATGCAGCTTCGCTCACCTGGGCCAACGAAGTGCTCGTGCGGCTCGAGCGGCAGGCGCTCGTGCCGATGTTCGGCGAGGACCCGGTCGAGCTCGGCATGGCCAACCGCGAGGACGAGCTCGTTCTGCGATTGGCCGATGACGAGCTCTACCCGGAGATGTTTTCCGAAGCTTTCCCCGGGGAATCCGAGCCCATCAATGTAGACAACATCACCAAGGCGATCGCCTCGTTTCAGCGCTCGGTCACGAGCTTCAACTCCAAGGTCGACCGCTGGCAGCAGGGTGACCGGACGGCGCTCGACGAATCGGAGCAACGCGGGATGGCTCTCTTCTTCGGCGGCACCAACGAGGCGGGGGTCGAAGACGCGTTCGAGTGCTTCCACTGTCATGGAGGATTCCTTTTTTCGCAGTCCTCGGACGACAGCGGTCAGGTGTTCGACCAGAAGTTCTTCATGAACAACGGGCTCTACAACTTGGATGCGCAGGGCAGCTACCCGAGTGGCAACGAAGGGCTCTTCGACATGACCGGCGACCCGCTCGACAAGGGCCGGTTCAAGCCTCCCAGCCTCCGGAACATCGCCATGACCGCCCCCTACATGCACGACGGCTCGATCGAGACGCTCGAAGAAGTGCTCGACCACTACGCGCGGGGCGGGCGCCTGATCGAAAGCGGCCCCAACTCGGGCGACGGCCGCGACAACCCGAACAAGAGCGCGCTACTCAACGGCTTCGCGATGACCGAGCGGGAAAAGCAGGACCTGCTTGCCTTTCTGCGAGCGCTCACCGACGAGGATCTGCTGGCGAACCCTGCGTTCAGCGACCCGTTTGCCGAGCCCTAGTCGGTCCACGGTCAGGCGAGCAGCCTCGGCTCGCGCTCGAGCTCGACACCAAAGCGGTCCCGCACGCGCGCGCGGATCTCCTCGGCGAGCGAAAGAAGCTCGGCCGTGGTGCCGCCGCCGTGATGGACCAGCGCGAGGGCATGGTTGGTCGAGACGCCGACCGGGCCGCGCCGCATCCCTTTGATGACGCCAGCCTGCTCGATGAGCCAGCCCGCCGCGAGCTTCACCCTGCCGTCGCCTGCGGGATAGCGTGGCACTTCGTCCGGCGACGCGACGAGGCTCGCGGTGACGGCCTCCTCGATGATGCGCTCGGCCTCGGCAGTCGGAACGATGGGGTTCAAAAAGAACGATCCTGCGCTCCGGTGGTTTGGATCTTCAGGATCGATCACCATCGACTTGCGGCGGCGAAGCGCGAGGACGGCGGTTCGAATCTGGGAGAGGGTCGCCCGCGGGCTGACGCGCTCTTGGAGCTCGGGGTACCGAGCGGTCCCGGGGCCGTCGGGCCGGAGCCTGAATCGGACGCCGCACACGACGAACCGGTCGGGCTGGCGTTTGAAGAGGCTGTCGCGGTAGGAGAGCTCGCATTCCTCGGGACGGAGCTCTTCGATGCTCAACGTATCTCTGCGAAGGGCTCGGACGCTTTCCAACACCTCGGCTACCTCTTGTCCGTAGGCGCCCACGTTTTGAATCGGGGTCGCGCCGGTCGAGCCCGGGATCCCGGTCAGGCATTCGAGACCGGCCCAGCTCCGCGCCACCGCACCTTCGACGACGCGTTCCCATTGAACGCCCGCGCCCGCATCCACGGTGCCCTTTCGGAAATCGAGCTCCGAGATCGCCATCTGGATGACGAGACCGTCGTAGCCCTCGTCCGGGACGATCAGATTCGAGCCGCCGCCGAGGACGGCTGCGCGCACGCCGCGGTCTGCCGCCCAGCAAAGGGCGTCTCGGACGGCTCCATCACTGCGGACGCGTGTGAAGTACGTCGCCGCGCCGCCGAGGCCGAACGTGGTGAGCGGCGCAAGCGCTACGTCGCGTTGGATGTCGAGCTTGCCCATCCCGCGCGATCCGCCGCTAAGGCGCTTCGATCCTTTCCACGCCGCCCATGTAGGGAACCAACGCCTCGGGCACGATGACGCTTCCATCGGCCTGCTGGTTTTGCTCGAGGATAGCGACGAGCGTGCGGCCGATCGCCAAGCCCGACCCGTTGAGCGTATGCACGAGCTGGGGTTTTGCCTTTTCCCCCGGCCGGAAGCGCGCCTTCATCCGCCGCGCTTGAAAATCGCCGAACCACGAGCAGCTCGAGATCTCGCGGTACGTGTCTTGCGCCGGGAGCCACACCTCGATGTCGTAGGACTTCTGCGCTGCAAAGCCCATGTCCCCTGCGCAGAGTTGGACAACTCGATGATGCAGCTCGAGCTTCTGCAAAATCTTTTCGGCGTGCTTCGTCAGGAGCTCGAGCTGTGACGCGCCGTCCTCCGGGCGGCAAAAGCGAACGAGCTCGACCTTGTCGAACTGGTGCACGCGGATCATCCCGCGGGTATCCTTGCCATAGCTTCCCGCCTCGCTGCGAAAGCACGCGGTATAGCCCGTGTATGCGAGAGGCAGGTGGTCCGCGGAGAGAATCTCGTCCGCGTGCAGGTTCGTGATCGGGACCTCGGCTGTCGGGGCGAGATAGAGGTCGTGGCCCTGCGCATCGGCTTGAGCCTCCCACTCCTCGTCCTTGGCCATGCGAAAGGCATCTTTCGCGAACTTCGGGAGCTGGCTCGTTCCGAGCATCGCGCGGTCTTTCACCAGGACGGGCGGCCACACCTCTTCGTAGCCGTGCTCGGTGGTGTGCACGTCGAGCATGAGCTGCATCAGCGCGCGGTTGAGACGCGAGCCGAGGCCCTTGAGCACGACGAAGCGCGAGCCGCTGATCTTGGCCGCCCTGTCGAAGTCGAGGATGTCGAGGCGCGTGCCGATCTCGACGTGGTCACGCACGTCGAACCCGAAGCTTGGGGCTTCGCCCCAGACACGCACCTCGACGTTGTCGTCCTCGCTCAGGCCGTCCGGCGTATCGGCGTGCGGAAGGTTTGGAAGATTCAACAGGATGGTCTCGAGCTCCGCTTCGACTTCGGTCTGCTGCGCCTCGCCAGCCTTGATTTCGTCACCGAGGCTACGGAGCTGCTGTCGCTTTTCTTGGAACTCCTCCGATTTCTTGTCCGCCACCTTGGCCATCGCGTCGCTTGCCTGGTTGCGCTCTTGGCGAAGCGACTCGACGCGGGTGATGACGGTCTTGTGCTCTTCCGCGAGCCTACTCAGGCGGTCGAGGAGCGCCGTTTCGGCAAACCCGCGCCGCGTCAACGCGGCTTTCACTTCGGGGAGGTTCTCGCTCACGTAGCGGAGGTCGAGCATGCAGGCGTCTCTACAACACGACGGCAGTCGACACCAGTCGCGCAGTTCTTGGCGCCGTACGGAAAAACTCCTAAGTTGGGGCCGTGAGCAGCTCTGGCACGGTGCGACGAGTCGGAGTCGTCGGCGACGTTCACTGCGAGTCGGCAACGCTCGAACGCGTGCTCGATGCGCTCGAAGAGATTGGGGTCGATGAGGTGCTGTGCGTAGGCGATCTCGTCGACGGCCCGGGTGATGCCGACGCGACGCTCGCACTTCTCGAGGCGCGAGGCGTACACTGCGTCGCTGGCAACCACGAGCGTTGGTTCCTGGAGGGCGAGCAGCGGACACTGGAGCATGCCACGCAAGAGCTTTCGGCGTCGTCGACGGCCTTCATCGAGGGGCTCGCGCAGCAGCGGTTCTATCAAACGCCTGCGGGGCGGTTTGTGCTCTGCCACGGGGTCGGCAGCGACGACGAGGCCTGGCTTCTCCCCGACACGCGCGGCTACGGGCTTCAGGACATCCCCACCCTTCGCGAGCTGATGCTCGACCGGAGCGTGCAGTTCATGATCGGCGGTCACACCCACGAGCGCATGGTCCGCGCCTTTCCGGGACTGACCGTGATCAACGCCGGCACCATCCATCGAAAAGACGAGCAGACGTTCACCGTCGTCGACTTCGACGCCATGCGCGTCGCGGTGTACTCCGCAAAGGAGGGGGAAACCGGAAGGCTGATCGAGGAGGTCGAGCTACCAGCGCCGGGCAAAGGCGATCCCAATCCCGCTCCGAGGGATCCACCAGTGTGAACGGCTGACAACCCCCCACGCCACCCGCGCCACCGCGAGCCGGAACGGCGAAGCCCGGCGCGCATGCGCCGGCAAGCCCAAGCAACGCGAAGGGCGCGCAGGGAGGACTCCGGGTGGGGGTAGGCGATAGTGCGGGGGTGGTGGGGCGGGACCAACCAACCGCCGGAGGCGTCCGGGCGGGTCGGATGTGAATAAACCAAACCAGGCAACCCATTCTGCAACCCCCCATCCCACCGTCATGAATCAACCCCTTCAAAAAGGTGCCTGTCCCCTTTCTAGCGGGCTTGGCGCCATAGCTCGGCGAGGGATGGGCGGGAGCCCGTGAGTAGGAAGCCGACGCGAAACAGGCGGGCGCCGATGCGTATCGAGAGCCACGTCGCAACGACGAGCACGACCGTCGAGCCGAGAATTTCCCACCATGCGATGCCGGAGGGCTCGACGGCGAGGCGAATGATCACCGTGAGCGGCGAGGTGAACGGGATCCACGTCATTGCCTGACCGAGCAGGCCGTGGGGCTCATCGAGCAGAACGACGAGCACCATCAGCGGCAGGATGGCCAGCATCGCCCAACCCATCGTGAGCTTCTGACTTTCGGCGGCATTGGCGCCGAGGGCCGCGGTCGCCAGCATCAGGCTTCCGAGAAAGAGGTAGCCGAGCGTGAACAGGAGAGGCGCGATCGCGAGGGCCTGCCAAGGCACGGCGACGAAGGCCGCAAGCACCGCCGACGCGGCGATCGCGACGAAGACGACCATCGACGACCAGACCGCGAATTGAAGGAGCCCCGCCGCCCCGAGACCGAACAGCTTCCCGGCGAGAATCTCTTCCGGCGTCACCGAGGAAAGAAGCACTTCGACGATCTTGCTTTCTTTGTCGGTCGCGACGGTCTGCACCAGGTACCCGGACGCGCTCAGGAGCGCGGTGAGCAACAACACCCCTAGAAAGAGCGGGATCGTCGTGCGCACCAAGAGGTCGAGCGCGTCGTCGACGTCAGTCACCGATTCCCCGTCGGGTCCGAGCCGGCTTCGCACGAAGCTCGCCGGCGAGATCACGCGCTTTTGCACGTCCCCATCGAGGTGCCCCTCCACGAGCGACTTCCTGAGAAGGGACCGAAGGCGGGGCTCGACGCTGGTTCCGCGGCTGCTCAAGAGCGGAGATTTCTCGGACTCGATGGCGCGGACCTCCCCGGTTCGCAAATAGTCCTCTTGCACGACGTAGAGCGCGCGAAGCTGCCCGGATTCGAGGTCTTGCGTCGCGGAGCCACGGTCCTCGTAGAGGAGGACGAAGCTGTCACCGGCTTTCCAAGTCGGACGCCCTTCCCGCTCTTCGAACGCCGAGCGGTCGACCACGCCGGCCTCGTCGACGAGCCCGAACTCGGAGCTTTCCGCAAGCCGCTGGTTCAGGAAATAGGTCTGGACCCCGAAGACCGTTCCCGACACGCCGGCCAGAAAGAGCGGAAGGCCGAACGTGGCGATCAGATAGGACCAGCGTTTGACGACGGAGAGTAGCTCGAAGCGGGCGACCGAGAAAATGCGTTCCAATCGCATGCGTCACCGAGGCCCGTCGACGAGGTTTACGAAGATCTCGTCCATGCGCGCCACGAGCGGTTCGTAGCGATCGATCGTCGCGCCGCGCTGGACGAGCTCCTGGAGATAGCCCGCGGGCGTCGATGCGGGAGGAAGCGCGACCCGCCAGCCCCCGTTCTTGGAAGCCGTGGCCCGCACCCCGAGCGTCGCGAGATCAGTCGACGTCCAGACGAGCACTTCGTGGGGCGAGTAGCGGCGCCGAATCTCGTCGAGCGGACCGTAGACGACGAGCCGACCGCGATGGATCAGCGCGACCCGATCGCAGAGCGCCTCGACTTGGTGCATCATGTGCGTCGAAAGCAACGTCGTCCGGCCGCTCTGACGTCGCTCCTCGATCAGGTCGGTGACGAGCGCGACGTTGACCGGGTCGAGCCCGGAAAACGGCTCGTCGAGGACGCAGAGCTCGGGCTCCGTCATCAGGCACGCTGCGATTTGGACCTTTTGCGTCATGCCCTTCGACAGGCTTTCGATGCGATCGCGGGCGACCCGCGAGAGGCCGACGCGCTCGAGCCAAGTATCCGCTGCGGCCCGCGCAGCACGCGGCTCGAGCCCTTTCAACCTGCCGAGATACTCGAGCAGCTCCCGCACCTTGGCGCGACGATAGACGCCCCTTTCCTCCGGCAGGTACGCGGTGCGGTCGAGCGTGCTCGCGTGCGGCGCCGCTCCAAACAGCGACACCTCTCCGTGGTCGGCGCGCAGAATGTCGAGCCCGATCCGAATCAGGGTCGTCTTGCCGGCGCCGTTCGGCCCGAGGAGCCCAAAAACCTCGCCGGAGACGACATCGAGCGAAACGTGCTCGAGCGCGGTGTGATCGCCAAAGCGCTTCGACACCCCACGGTAAGCAAGAACCCCCACGACTGGCAGTTTATCGGCTTGGACGACAAACGCGCCAGTGACAGCGGCAGTGTCAGTGCCCGTGCGTGCTGGCATCACCGTAATTCACGCTGGTGGACCCTTCCTCCCCACTTCGCCGCCCCCACGCGAGCGCTTAAAGCGCGGCGGCGAGGAGCTTCTTGGTGAGTGTCGAGACCCCCACTTGGTCGAGGCCTTCGTCGGTGAAGGGCTTGCATGCGCTCGATTCCTGAGCGCTCACGGCCGTGGCTCGATAGACGTCGATGCGTAGCTTTCGGTGGGTCAGCTCGTGGGCGACGCGGCCGATGGGATCGGGGTGAAGGCGACCGCGAAGGCCGGCTTCTCGGAGGGCGTCGCGCGGCGCGGACTCGGTCATCGGGACGCCCCAGAGGCCGCCAAAGAGTGGCTGGTCTCCTTTGACGAGCCACACCTCGCGCCGGGCGCCTCGCCCCCGGGTGGCGACGATCGCCGCCAGCTCGAGCGTGCGCGGAGCGTTTCGAGCCCTTGCGATGGGAAGCGCCTCGGCCGCGCCGCGCGCATGGGCCTCGCAGTCGTCCGAGAGCGGGCAGAACGCGCATCGAGGCCGCTTCGGCGTGCAAACCGTGGCGCCGAGCTCCATCAGGGCTTGGTTGAGCGCACCCGGCCGCTCACCAGCAACGATCCGCTCCGCTTCTTCCCACAGTCGCCTGTGGGTTGCCGACGCTCCGATGGGGCTGTCGATCCAAAAGAGTCGCGAAAGCACGCGCGTCACGTTGCCGTCGACGACGGGCTCTTCCTTGTCGAACGCGATGCTGCCGATCGCGCCGGCGGTGTAGCGGCCGATGCCGGGTAGCGCGCGGCGAGCGTCGGCGTCTTCGGGCACTTCGCCGCCATACCGGGCGACGACCTCCCGCGCCCCGGCGTGCAGCAGACGCGCGCGTCGATAGTAGCCGAGGCCGCTCCAGTGCGAGAGAACCGTATCCTCGTCGGCCTCCGCAAGCGCCCGAGGCGAAGGGAAACGATCGAGGAAACGATCGTAGTAGGGAATGACCGTATCGACTCGCGTCTGCTGAAGCATGACCTCGGACACCCAGATCGCGTAAGGGTCGCGCGTTCGCCGCCAGGGCAGATCCCGTGCAGCACCGTCGTACCAACGGAGGAGTTTCTCCCGAACCGGGGCCATCAAAGGGCGTCGTAGAACAAACGCTCGGGGTTTTCGAGTGTTTCGATCACGTCGTACGCAAACGCAGCGCCGACGTGGCCGTCGACGACGCGATGATCGAGCGACAGCGAGAGAATCATCACCTTGCCGGGCACGACCTGGCCTTCCCGAATCACCGGCTTGTCTTTGATACGGTGAACCCCGAGGATGCCGACTTCGGGGTGGTTCAAGATCGGCGTCGCCAGGAGCCCCCCTCGCTTGCCCAGCGAGGTAACCGTAAACGTCGAGTTGCGAAGATCTCCAGGTGAGAGCGTCCCCTCCCGCGCGGCTTTCGCGAGCGCTTCGACTCGGGAGGCGAGCTCGAACAACCGCAGACGGTCAGCGCCTGGAATGACGGGAACCATCAGCCCCGCATCGGTCGCGGTGGCGACCCCGATGTTGTAGTACTTCTTGTAGACCAGCTCGTTGGTTTGCTCGTCGACTTCGGCGTTGAGGACCGGGTGCCGCTTGAGCGCCTCGGTCACGGCTTTGATGACGAACGGTAAGAACGTCAGGCGGACACCGCGGCGGGAGGCCTCGTCGGACAGACGCGCGCGAAGGTCCACGAGCCGCGACGCATCGCACTCTTCGACGAACGTGAAGTGAGCTGCAGTCGTTTTGGCGTGCTGCATGCGTTCGGCGATCTTCCGGCGCATTCCGACGAGCGGCTCACGTTCTTCGAGCTGCGCGTGTGGTTTGTCGTCCGTCATCTGCCCGCGCACGGCGGCCCGTACGTCCTCTCGGGTCACCCGGCCCCCGGCACCGCTCGGCCGCACGCGTCGCAGATCCACCGCCATGTCTTTTGCGAGGCGGCGAGTCGCCGGTGTCGCCAGCGGCTTGGCCTGAAAGTACGAGATTTGCCCAACCGACTCGGCCGAGGTGCGAAGGGAACGCCGCTTGGCAGCAGCTGCCGGGCGAACCGAGCCCCGGCGGCCTCCGCCATTCCTCGTCGGCACCTCCTCCGGCGTGAAGAGCCCCGCGCCCGGCACGTGGTCCTGGATGTCCCCGACGGCAGTTGCTGGCGGACGGGAAGATCGCTGCGCCGAATCGACGTTCGACGCGCCCTCTGATTCGAGCGTCAGGATGACCTGGCCCACCCGCGCAACGTCGCCGACGCCAAAGCAGAGGCGTTCGACGCTTGCATCGCAAGGCGCGCCAATCGTCACGGTCGCCTTGTCCGTCATCACCTCCACCATCGGATCGTCTTCCACCACGGTATCGCCGACGCCGACGAACCACTCGACGATTTCGCCTTCGGTGACGCCTTCGCCGATGTCGGGAAGCTTGAAATCGAGACGCGCCATGGTCAGTACCTCGCGGTGTCGCGCAGCGCGGGGGCGATGCGGTGTGCAAGAGGAAGATACTCCTGCTCGTGCGTCAACGGGAATGGTGTGTCCCACCCGGTGATCCGCACGGGAGGCGCCTCGAGATGAAGGAACGCTCGCTCGACGATCAGCGTGACGAGCTCGCTCCCGAATCCGCACGTACGCGGCGCCTCGTGCACGACCACCAAGCGCCCCGTTTTGTGCACGCTTTCGACCAGGGCGTCGATGTCGAGAGGCCACAGGGTCCTGAGGTCGATCACTTCGACGTCGATGCCCTCGGCCGCCAACTGCTCCGCAGCCGAAAACGCTTCGAAGAGCATCGCTCCCCACGCGACGCAGGTCACGTGCTCACCCGAGCGCACGGTCTTTGCCTTCCCGAGCGGCACCGTGTACGCGTCGTCCGGAACGTCCATCTTGACGGCGCGGTACACGCGCTTGGGCTCGAAGAACAGCACTGGATCCTCGTCCGCAATCGCCTCGAGGAGCAGGCCCTTGGCATCGTACGGATTCGACGGGCAGACGACCTTGAGCCCGGGCGTGTGAATGAACAGCGCCTCCGGCGACTGCGAATGATACTGGCCTCCCCGAATCCCGCCGCCGTACGGCGTGCGTACCACCATCGGCACGTGGAACTCGCCCGCGGTTCGGTAGCGGTATTTGGCGGCTTCGCTCAGCAGCTGATCGACGCCCGGGTAGATGAAATCGGCGAACTGAATTTCGGAAACCGGACGAAGACCGTGGAGCGCCATCCCGATCGCGGTGCCCAGAATGCCCGACTCGGAAAGCGGCGTATCGAGCACGCGGTCGGCGCCAAACGTCTCGCGGAGACCCTGCGTGACCCGGAACACCCCCCCGAGCCGCCCGACGTCCTCGCCCATGACGAGGACGCTTTCGTCAGCCAGCATCGCATCGCGAAGCCCGCTGTTGATCGCTTGGACGAGGTTCATTTCGGTCATGGCTCTTCCTCGTCGTCGCGCGCCCGCGGGCCCTCGATGCACTGCGCCTCTTGTTCGCGGAGGTGCCACGGCTGCTCGGCGTAGACGTCGGTAAACATGTCGCGGAGTTCGGGCGACGGCTTTTCCTCGGCACGGCGCACGCATTCCTTGACCTCGGCGTCGCACACCGCGCGCCAGTCCTCATCGAGATCGTCGCTCCAAGCGTCGCGCCGGTCGATGTGCTTGCGAAGCCGGTCGATCGGGTCGGCTTTCCGCCACGACTCGACCTCGTCTTTCGTCCGGTATATCCGCGGGTCATCCGAAGTCGAATGACCGCCGAGGCGGTAGGTCATCAGCTCGATGAAAGTCGGACCGCCTCCGCCCGATGCGCGGCGCACCCCTTCACCCACGGCCTGCCACACCGCGAGGGCGTCGTTCCCATCGACGCGCACGGCCGGCACCCCGTACGCGGGGGCCTTTTCGGCCATCGTCTGCACTGCAGTTTGCTGCTCGACGCGCAGGCTGATCGCGTAGCCGTTGTTCCGGCATAGAAACACGACCGGCGCCTGATACACGCCGGCGAAGTTCATCGCTGAATGAAAATCGTTGGAGCTGGTTGCGCCATCACCGAAGAACACCCCGACGCATTCGTCGAGCCCGCGCGCGCGAGCGGCCATCGCCACCCCCACTGCGTGCGGTATCTGGGTGCCGATCGGCGCGCTGACGGACAGGTATCGATGCGCACGGCTGAAGGTGTGGTCCGGCATTTGACGGCCCCGCAGAGGATCGTCGGCGTTTCCGTACATGTGGTCGACGTATCGCTGAAGCGGATAGCCTCTCCACAGCAAGGCACCTACTTCGCGATAGCAAGGGACGATCCAATCGTGCTCGCGTAGAGCAGCCGCGGAGCCGATGATCGCGGCTTCCTCGCCGAGCGAGCCCACGTGAAAGGCAATTCGACCCTGCCGCTGGAGCTTCTCGAGACGGTCATCGATGACGCGAGTACGAACCATCGCCTTGTAGAGGCCGATGACCCGATCGATCGACAGCCCGGGGTCGAGCGTCGGGTCGAGGCTTCCGTCCTCGCGAATGACGTGCATGGTTCCCCTCTCTATGCGATCACCGACAGCTTTCGCTTCTTTCCATAACGGTTGATTTCGAGCGCCCTGCGGCTCGGGCCTTCATCGACCATGTCCGACAAGAACGCCTCGGCCGCCCGATAGCTCGAACGCACGAGCGGCCCCGACGCAACGAAGCGAAACCCGAGGTCGAGCCCGGCCTGCTCGTAGTCGGCGAACTCGGAGGGCTCGACGTAGCGCTCCACCTGCGCGTGTCGCTTGGTCGGCCGCAGGTACTGCCCGATCGTCAAAACGTCCACGCCGGCCTCTCGAAGGAGCTGCATGGCTTCGAGAACCTCGCCGTGCGCTTCACCCAAGCCGACCATCAGCGAGGATTTGGTGATCGACGCGCCGAACGACTTGGCCGCCACCAAGACGTCGATCGAACGCTTCCAGGAGCAGCGCGCATCGCGGATGGGACGTTGAAGGCGCGGCACCACTTCGACGTTGTGCGCGAACACGTCTGGCCGACCGTCCTCGACCACCGTCCGAATGTCCTTCCCTCGACCGAGGAAATCGCCCACCAGCACCTCGACGCGAAGATCGGGGCTGTGGTGCTGGATGCGGCGAACGGTTTCCGCGACGTGGGCGGCGCCGCCATCCGGAAGGTCGTCTCGGTCGACCATCGTGAGCACGACGTACGCGAGTCCCATTTCCATCAACGAAATCGCGGTGTTTTCGGGCTCGCGCGGATCGACGAGACCCCCGGGCTTTCCGGTTTGAACCGAGCAGAAGCGGCAGCCGCGGGTGCAGGTGTCGCCGAGGATCATCACCGTGGCCGTGCCCTGGCCCCAGCACTCGAAAATGTTGGGGCAGCGAGCCTCCTCGCAGACCGTATGGAGGCCGCGGCGCCGGAATCGAGCCTTGATTCCCTCGAATTCGTCGTGTTCCGGCCCCGCGGGGAGCCGCACACGAAGCCAATCAGGTTTGCGAGCTGGCAGAGTCATCCATCGCTCCGAGCATCTTGAGCCAAGCTCTTAGGGGGCGCGCCACCCCCTGTCAATTACGCCTAACACTTGGAATTGTGACGGTTTCCACGCTTCGTTGCAATCTTTTGAAATGGGGGCCGTCCGGGCGCAACATTTTCGCGAAACCCCCTTTACCCGTGCCCGGGCTGCCCCATAGTCCCGAAATCGGCTCAATTCCGTAGGAGCATCTCGATGGACGACGAAAGACGGCCCAGACGAGCGGGCCCCACCGAGCGGCCCGGCGCGCTCGGTGGCAAGCGAGACCTCAACCGGCGCAAGCGTGTTCAAGACCTGATCGACGCGGGCCTGTCCCTCTTTTTGGAACGCGGCATCGAGGCGGTGACGATCGACGATGTCGCGCGCGAGGCCGGCATGGCGAAGGGCAATTTCTACCGGTATTTCCGGGACAAAGCCGACTTGGTCGAGGCGGTCATCGACCCGGTGGCGTCGTCGACCCGCGAGGCCATTCAACGATGTGACGCAATGCTGCGCGAGGCCAACGGGCGCGACGATGCAGTCGCTGCGTACGGTCAGCTCGGGAACAAGCTGATCGGTGCCCTTGCGATGTACCCCGATGCGATGTGCCTCTTTCTTCAGGAGCGCCGCGCCCCGGCCACCGCCGCACGCCGGGCGATCTCCGATCTCGCCTCCGAGCTCGACGATCGCGCCATGGCCCTCAGTCAGGTGGCGGCCGAACGCAACCTCGTTGCGGTGTCCGACCCTCGCGTGAGCGCGCTCGCGGTGCTCGGGGCGGTCGAAGCGCTCGCGCTGGCCTCGGTCCGAAATCAGGTGACGATGGATCCGATCGCTACCAGCAAACGGCTGATTTCGATCGTGCTCGAAGGCCTGCGGGAATAGCAGGCAGGCCCAGTGCGCGCGCGAGCTAAACGCCCGTCCAGCCCGAAACTACCCCTCACGAGGCTTCTTCTTCACAATTGAGCGGCTATGTGGGGGAAGCTGACGGTCATCGCGTCGCTCGCATGGGCGGCGGCTCCCCCCGTCGCGCAGGCGGCGAGTAGCACCGAAGACGCGGGGGGGGCCGACGGACTCGGCACGATCGTCCTGCTCGTGCTCGTGATCGGAGTCGCGTATGTGTTCGCACACAACGTGGTCGAGCGCCTGCAGCGTCGCTTCCTCGTCGTGAGCGGTGCCGAATACCTCCTGCTCGGTTTTCTGCTGGGGCCGGCGTTCCCCACGATTCACGCCTTTGACAACATCACGGCGCTGCTACCACTCATCGCGCTCGCAGCGGGCTGGGTGGGTCTTCTGCGGGGCACGGACTTCGATCTCGCGAGCCTTCAAAAGCTCGACCCCGCAACCTGGCGAGTGGTCGTGTTACACCACCTGCTTCCGGGAGCAGCCGTCGGGGTCGGCGCGTACTTCTTCTTCACCGAGTCTGGATGGGTTCGGGCGGAAGTCCGCAACGCGGCGGTGAGCGCGGCGGCGCTGGCCTGTTTCGCGGCGGCGGATTCGGCGGAGCCTTTCGATCTCCTCGGGCGCCGCTACGAGATCACCGGTCGGCTCGCTCCGCTTCTGCGAAACGGCACGCGCCTCGGCGACATCCTCGTGATCCTGGCATTTGGTCTGATCTTCTGCTGGTTTCACGAGGGCGCGCCCGGTGCGGCGACCTACTCACCGTCGACGTGGGCCTGGGTGACGATCCTGTTGGGGCTGGCGCTCGGCTTCCTGTTTTCGCTGTTTCTTGCGGGGGACGAGTCGGACAATTCCCGTTTCCTTGCCCTGGTTGGAATCATCGCGTTCGCCTCCGGCGGAGCCTATGTCTTGGAGCTTTCCCCCCTGGCGGTGAACCTCGTCATGGGCTTGGTGCTCGTCAACACGGCGCGCCGAGGCCAGCTTCTTCACACGACTCTCGAATCCACCGAACGCCCGATGGCGATCGTGCTGCTGATCTTCGCAGGCGCTCTGTGGCAGCCAACGCCCCTGGTGCCGACGCTGCTCGCGCTCGGGGGCTACCTGATCGTTCGGACGGGAGCGAAGTGGATCGCAAGCGCAATCGCGGGCTGGGGCACGGCGCTTCGCAAGGACATCTTTCGGGGACTCCTCGCGCAGGGCGACGTGACGCTTGCGATGGCGGTTTCGTTTCGACTGGTCTACCAGGGCGAGGCGGCCAACATCGCGTACTCCGTGGTGCTGGGGTCGGTCATCTTGAACGACCTCGTGGCGCCGCGTCTGCTTCGGGGTCTGCTCGTCGATGCGGGCGAGCTTCAGCGCGAGCGCAAGGTCGAGGACGGCTCCCAAACATCGATCGAGGTCAATGCGAGATGAACATCGTCGTCATAGGATTGGGTGAGGTCGGACGCCATCTCTTGAGCGTGCTCGACAAAGAAGGCCACGACATCGTGGCGGTCGACACGAAAGCGAAGGCCGTGCAGTACGCGGAGGAGCACTACGACGTCGCGTCGATCGTCGGCTACGGCGCCAGCGAGACGCTCTTGAAAGTGGCCGGCGTAGCCCGCGCCGACCTGGTAGTCGCGGTCACCAATCACGACGAGATGAATCTGGTTGCCGCACTCGGCGCCAAGCAGCTCGGTGCGAGCCACGTCATGGCCCGCGTGCAGGGGACGGCCTGGTCGGAATGGACGGAGGGAATTCGCTACGGTCTTCTCGGTGTCGACGTGGTGCTCAACCCTCGCGTGCTCGTCGCCCAAGAGCTCGGCCGCATCGCGAGGTCGTACGGCGCTTCGGATGTCGTCGACCTCGCGCAAGATCGGGTCGAGCTCGTGCAGATCGACCTCGGCGAGTCACGAATGCTGAACAAACCGCTATCGGCTTTGGAGCTACCCGCTCACACGTTGGTGAGCGCAGTCGTCCGCGACGGCGAGCTGTTCGTACCCGGGGGCGCCGACGTGTTGGTCAAGGGTGACCGCATCTATTTGATTGGGCGTCCCGAAGGAGTGCTCGCAGCCGAGCGGCTCTTCAGCAAGGAACGCGAGGCAAGGCGAGTCTGCATCGTCGGCGGAGGCGTGGTCGGCAAAGCCCTGGCCCGCGAGCTCCTCCAGCAGGAAGCGACGGTCATGATGATCGAGAGCGATCTCAAGACGGCTGAAGGGATCAGCGCCGAGTTCCAGGGCATCGAAGTCGTCCACGGCGACGGGACGGACGGCGCGCTCCTCGAAGAGGAAGAAGTCGGTACGTACGATCTCTTTGCCGCCGTGACCCGGCAGGACGAGATCAACCTCATGGCAGCGCTCCTCGCCCAGCGTGCAGGCTGCAAGCGCACCGCGACGATCGTGCAACGCGCAGACTACACCCAGATCTACCGGCAGCTCGGCATCGACATCGTGCTTTCGCCTCGCACCGTCGCGTCGGACGAGATCCTTCGGTTCTCGCGAGGCGGCGGGCTGCACAACCTCACCGTGCTGGAAGACGGCCAAGCCGAGGTCGTCGAGCTCACCGCCAGCCCGAAGTGCAGGGCGGTCAACAAGCCGCTCCACCGCATGAACCTGCCGCGCGGCGCATTGCTTGCCGCGATCGTGCACGGCGATGACGTGATCATCCCCCACGGCACCGACGTCGTTCAACCTGGCGACCGGGTGATCCTCATGACGACCAAAGAAGCTCGGGCGACCGTCGAGCGGCTATTCCGACCGAGGGGTGAGTGAGCTCGCAGGCGAGAGACTTCCGCGGTGTGATCCGGCCCGTCGGCGCGGTCGTGCTCGGCATCGGCGTGATGATCGCGCTCTGCGCAGGGGTCGGCATGCTTTGGGATCGCTTTTCGCCCGATCTGGCACGACCGCAGGGGGGCGCGGCCGAGCTGGCGCTGTCCGCGATCATCGTTTCCACCCTCGGCTTCGGTTTGTTCTTCTTCGGGGGCCGTTTCGTGTCCGAGCGGATCTCGCGACGCGAGGCACTCTTGGCGGTGAGCCTGATCTGGGTCGCGGCGGGGGTGTGCGGTGCGATCCCGTTCATGCTGGGCGCCGAAATGTCGGTGGCAGATTCGTTCTTCGAAGCGGTCAGTGGGCTCACGACCACTGGCGCAACGGTAGTCACCGACATCCAGGGGAGTCTTTCACGCCCGCTTCTGCTTTGGCGTTCGTTGATTCAATGGCTCGGCGGCATGGGCATCGTCGTGCTGTTCGTTGCCGTCTTCCCGAACCTCGGCGCCGGTGGAAAGCACCTCTTTCGGGGCGAGGTTCCCGGCACGACGGCCGAAGGGCTGCGACCGCGAATCGCCGAAACGTCATTTGCTCTTTGGAGACTCTACGCCGCCTTCACCGCCATCGAGATCGCGTTGCTGAAGCTCCTCGGTCTCGACCTGTTCGACGCCGTCTGTCACGCATTCACGACGATGTCGACGGGTGGCTTTTCCACGCTCGACAGCTCGGTCGGCGGGTTCGACAGCGCCGCCGTCGAATACGTCATCGCGCTCTTCATGCTGATCGGAAGCGTGAACTACGGCCTCTATTACGGGCTTCTTCGGACGGGAAGCTGGCGCACGGTCGTGAGGAACATCGAGTTTCGCTTCTACCTCGCGATCGTAGCCTCTGCGGTGCTCGTGCTCACGTTGCTCAACCTGACCGTGCACGAGGAGATCCTCACCTCTTTTCGCTACTCGTTCTTCATGGTCGCAACGACGATCTCGTCGACCGGCTATGGGACTGACGACTACACCGCTTACGGCTCGACGGCGCTCACGATCGTCATCTTGCTCATGTTCGTTGGAGGCTGCTCCGGATCCACCGCGGGCGGCATCAAGGTCGAGCGCGCCGTGCTGATGGGCAAACAGGCCATCGCACAGATCCAAAAAAGCTTTCGACCGGCATCGGTGCAACTCGTGCGAATGGGTAAGGCCGCGGTGAGCACACAGGTGCTCGCCGACGTCGCGTCGTTTTTCCTGATTTACATGGGGTGCCTCGGCTTTGGTGTGCTCTTCGTCACGCTCGTCGAGGGGGTGCCCATGCCGACGGCGTTCGGCGCAATGTTGACATGCCTTTCGAACATGGGGCCAGCGCCGTTTCACGTGGGTGCGGACAACTTCGCGTCGTACTCCGCGGGCAGCAAGATGTTCTTCGCCCTCGCCATGCTGCTTGGACGTCTCGAGTTCTTCACGCTGTTCGCGCTGATCCTACCGGGGTTCTGGAGGCGCTGATGACCGGCTCGTACACCATGCCAGCACCGGCGGAGGAGACCCATGCAAGGCGGCAGATCGCGGTCATCGTGCTTCTTCTGTTCGGCATGGTGGCCCTCTATCAGTTCGAGCAGTTCGGGAAGCATCCATTCGATCCCAGCGGAATGCTGGCACTCGGGTTCGTCGTGCTGGCGAGCTACACGATCGGGGGGCTAGTCAGCCAGATCAGGCTCCCCCACATCACCGGCTACCTGATCGCGGGGCTGGTTTTCGGGCCCTCCGTAGCCGCGGCGCTCGGCGCCCTCGATCTTCCACCTCCGTTCGACGCGGGCGTCCTCAACGACGACGTGATCGAGCAGCTCGAGCTCTTCGACACCTTGGCCGTCGCCTTGATCGCCCTCACCGCTGGCGGGGAGCTCAAGCTCGAAGGCCTGAAGAAGGGGTTCGCCGCGATCACTTCGATCCTTCTTTCGCAGTTGGTGTCGATCGCGGTGTTGGTCACGGCCTTCTTCTGGCTGATCTCGGGCGCGGTTCCCTATGTTGGGCTTCCTGGCATCGAGGGCCTGCCCATGATGGCCGCCATCGCCGTGGGCGCGATGGTCTCTTCGGTCGCGCTCGCCACCTCCCCTGCCGCGACGATCGCGGTAATCATGGAGTCGCGCGCCGCCGGCCCGCTGACGCGCAATGTGCTTTCGGTCGTCGTGCTCAAGGACGTGATCGTCGTGGTGGCGTTCGCGATCGCCCAGGTCGTCGTCGCGCAGCAAATCGGCATGGGGGCCATCGAGGGGGGCCTCGGCGAGTACCTGCTGAAGCACATCGTCTTTTCGATCGTATTCGGCGTGCTCGCAGTCGGTGGCCTGATGGCTCTCTACATCCGATACGTGAACCAAGAGCTGCTGATCTTCGTGGTCGGCGTCGTCTATCTGGTGACTTTCATCAGCCAACGGCTCGGCTGGGATCCCGTGCTGGTTTTCCTGGCCGCTGGCTTCGGCGTCGCGAACTTCTCGAAGTCCGGACACACGTTGATCGAGACCGTCGAGCGTCTTTCGCTGCCGGTCTACGTCGTCTTCTTCACGCTCGCGGGCGCAAAGCTTCATCTGGACGAGCTGCGTCAGGTGGCGCTGTTCGCGGTCGGGCTGGTCGGGGTGAGAGCTCTGGCGCTCTACGCGGGCACCAAAGCCGGCGCGCGGATCGCACGGGCCGACGAGGCGACCCGCGCGTTCGGATGGATGGGCTTCGTATCCCAAGCCGGCGTCTCGATTCTCTTGGCGGCGATCATCGGAAACAATTTCGGAGAGCTCGGCCGGTCTCTCGAAACGCTGATCATCGGCGGTGTCGCGATCAACGAGCTCGTCGGTCCGGTGCTCTTCAAGATGGGTCTCAGCCTATCCGGCGAGGCCACGTCGGCCCGCTCTTCGCTCAGCGCGGCGCGGCATCTCTCGGTGAAGCCACCGTCGATGCGACCCGAAGGAGACGAGGGCGCGCCGCCCCGGCTCGAGCCCTGGCCCGAGCACATCGGCGAAAAAGACCTGTGGGGCACTCCCCTCGACACGAAGAGCCCCGAGCTCAACGGACGCATGCAAGAGCTCGCTGGTGACCTTCAAAGCATCGTGCGCGAGGTGTCGACGGGCCCGCTGCGCGAGTTCCAGGTGGAGGCGGGGCAGTACCTCAGGGACTTGCGAAGAGAGTTTCTTCGGCACCATCGGCGGCTCACGGTTCAAGCACGCGCCGAAGAAGGCGTCGACCGTGACGCGCTGGTGACGATGTTGCGCTCTGCGCAGTCCGATCTAGCGGCACACTGGCGAGGCATCGTGCTCGGGCGATCCGTCACCCTCTCGAAGCAGACGTGGACCCCGGAGGCGATGCTGGAAAACGTCGATGGGGTCGTCGACGATTTGCCCGAGATCGTGCGGGCTCCAATCGAGGACGTGTCGTACGGAACTAAGACGGACGATTCGCTGTGGAAACTGCTTCGTCGCCAGCTTCTTCGTCTGAGGCGGGCATGGCGGAAGACGTTCGGACAGACGCCACCGAGCCGCGAAATCCGCCTTCGGGCTCTCGCACGGTTTCACTTGTCCTACGATGCGCCCACCAGGCTCGAGGGTCTGGCCGCGCTTTTCGTGGAAGCGGATCGACACCTGGCAGCGCGGACCCGAAGCCTGTTCGACGGCGTGATCGCCGGATATGACGACATCGTCGACATCGCCGCGGACGCGGATGCCGATCTCGAGCGACAGCTGATGCGACTTCGTCACGACGTGGAGGAGGAGCTCGCCTTGGCGCTCGACGAAACCGTCCGCATCACGGGTGACGGTACGCACCGAGCGGCGACCGCGCTGGCCGTCGGTTTCGTCGAGATGAAGAAGGACCTCGCGACCTTCGGAACGCTGGACCTTCCAGCCAGGGAACGCCGAACCAGCCGCCGCTTCGCAAACCGCATGCGCGCCGTAGAGACCCTCACGAAAGACGTATCGAACCTCAGAAAAGCCAGCTCGGCCGAATACTCGTCGCTCGCGATGGAGCTCGAGCTCCTCGGCCTCGAGGCCCGCGTCAAGGACAGTGTCGCGGAATATGTCTCGCGGCTCGCTAGCACGGTAACCCGTCGAGCGACTTCCCAGGTGGAGCGCGTGAGCGAGACCCTGCAGAAAGCGCTCGCTTCGCTCAACGAAGAGCTCGAGAAGGAATACTCGGGAGAAGAGCTGGCGGTGGCGCTTCGAACGGCGACCGAGGCGACGAGCAAAGCCGCGGGCGAAGCTGCTCGGGTCACGACCGAGCTCTACGAAGACCTGAGTGATGATGCGAAGATCGCTCCGCTACTGGACGCGCTCGTCGAAGCGTGCCGCGCGTTGACGCCGCGATACCGAGTCACGGTCGGCCAGCGTCAAACCGGCGAGTGGCGTCTGCCCGCGGCGCTTCCCGAGGTCGAGGTACCATTCCGCGAGGTGGTGCTGACCTATGTCGACAGCCGGGTCGCGCCCAAGCTTCTCGCGATTCGTCGCGAGCTCGCCGAAAGTGTGCAGCCTCTGGCGGGGCTGCTCCAGGAGCTCGAGCGCGTCGTCGCATTCAACGTGGAGCTCGCCACGGCCGAGCTGGAGATCGTACACGACGAGCCGATCCCGGACGAGATGCACACGCTCCTTCGCGACATGGTCTACGGCCAGCTCGAGCGAAACTACAACTCACTCGAAGAGATTCGCGCGGACGCTCAGGGCTGGGCGCCCAAGCTCGAGTCCGAGATGCACGAAGCGGCGATCGGCACGCTGGAGACACTTCGAGTCGAGCTCGCGGAGGGTTCATTCAGCAAATCGCGGCTCGAGGCGATGCGACGGGCGGCAAGCGGCCTTCGCATGATCGAGCAAGGCGATCGGCAACCTCGAATCGAGCGATTCAAGTCACAGCTCCGGAATGGTCTCCGCGCGCTCTTCGGGGCGGAGCGGCTCGAGCGTTGGAGCGAACGGCTAGGGCTGGTAGGAGCGCTGCCGACCGAGCAGCTCACGGCGGGAGCTTTCGCCGCTCCAGAGGTCTCGACCGACTTGCCGCTTGTATACCGGCGCCTCTTCGCAGCAGACACGATGGAGGCCGGCGACGTTCTCACCGGGCGGGACGAGGAGATCCGGCGCGCCGAGACGGTGCTTTCGAGCGAGGTCAAGGGCAGGCTGCGCTCCGTCGTGCTGGTCGGGGTCGATGGAGTCGGGAAGGCTGCCGTGTCGAGCGCAATCGTCCGATCGCGGCGGTGGAAGAACGTGAAACGCGTGGTCTTCACGGCACCTGCGACGGTCTCCGACGTCGAAGAGATCTTCCAGGATGCCCCGGAGGGCCAGCTCGTCGTGGTCGACGGGCTTCATTGGATGCTCTCGATGGCGCCGGGCGGCTTCGACCCGCTCCGTCGCTTCGTGAAAGGGATCATCGAGGAGGGAGGCCGGCGCCGCTGGCTCGCGCACTGCTCGGTCTTGTTCTGGAACTTTGCTTCGACGGTCGCGCCGCTGCGGGACGCGTTTCCGGAGGTGGTTCGGCTGAATCCGCTGGACGAGCAGGAGCTTCAAGCCGCGGTGATCGCACGACATCGCCTCAGCGGGTTCGAACACTCGTTCGATCGGGGCGATGGCTCGCCGATCGAGGGGTTGTTCGCCCGGAGCGCCACCCGGATTCGCCGGCCTTACGACCAGTACTTTCACGAGCTCCAAGAGGCGACCGGAGGTCTCGTCCGCGACGCGCTTCGGCTCTGGCTGGCATCCATTCGAGGCATTCAAGACGACATCGTTCACGTGGGGCCAATCCCGGCCTCTCCCTACGCGCGCGTCCGACGGCTCCCCGACGACATCTTGGTGAACCTCTATCAAATCGCGCGCGAGGGCTGGATCGATGCAGCGGGTCAGGCACGCCTGTTTCGCTTGGACGTCAATACGGCACAGGCCCAGCTCAGCCGCCTCGCCCACCTCGGACTGCTCGAAGAGCGAGACGGTGCGTTCGTGATCGCGGTGCATTTGCGGGGCGTGCTCGGGCGCGTGTTCGCCGAGCGGGGGTGGGTGCTATGAAAGCGCTCCGACCGGTAGCCATCTGCGCTTTTGCGGTCGCGCTCGTCGCCGCGCCGGCATCGGCGCTGTTCCCCGGTCTCGACGGCATCCCGGCGTCCCCCTCGGTGCAGCAGCTCGAGCCTCCGCCGATCGCACCACTCCGTCCAACGGCGCAGTCGGAGGAATCGACCGTCGACGATGGGGCCAACGAGGACGGTGATCGGGATCGCCTTCTGATCCTTTTTCTAGTCCTACTCGGCGTGGGCGTATTGCTGTTTGCCGCAGAGCGCGCGCGCATCTGGATTACGGCCAACATTCCGCTGAGGCGCGTCCTCGGTGCGCTCGTGTTCGTCCTTCGAATCGTCGGCTTGGGGTTGCTGCTCGCGATCGTGCTCGAGCTGGTCCCGGGAGGTCAGGATTGGATCCTCTGGGCGCTGCTCGTCGTGGCGCTGATCGCCGGCTGGTCGGTCCGCGACCTCTTCGCGGACCTCGTTGCAGGCGCCATCCTCGCTGCCGAGCGGCGCGTCAAAAAGGGCATGTGGGTGTCCGGCGATGGATTTCAAGGCACGGTGGAGGGGCGCTCGCTCCGTGCGACCTGGCTCCGTGACGGGCAGGGGCATCGTCTCACCGTCCCGAATCGCGCAATGGTCGGCGCCCCGATGGTCTACGATGCGGGCGCGGACGCCGAGCACGAGGTCGTCGTCCGTCTCGAAGGCTACGAGGACGCGAGCAGGGTTCGCATGGCGCTCACCGACGCGGTGCTCAGCTCGCCTTGGGTTATCGCAGGCGCGACCCCGGTGGTCCTCCGGGACCCGGCCGATCCCGTGGTGTGGCGGGTGCGAACCAAGCTGCTCGAGCCTCGCTTTTCGGTTCACTTCGAAGGGGAGCTTCTCGAGCGCGTAGAAGATCTGCTTCGCCACGAGCCCGAAACCGAGCTCGAGGATCGCGAGACCGTGCCCACCGACCCGCCGCCCGAGGGCTGATCAGGCGAGCCAGTCGACGAGCTCGCCAGAGATGACGCGGGGTGCGGCTTGCAGCTCTTCGATCGTCGTGGCGCCGCAAAGGAGCATCACCGACCGCAGCTCCCTTTCCATTCGAAGAAGCAAGGCGCGGGCGCCGGCGGACCCGCCTTCGAGAAACGCTTGGTACACGGGGCGTGCGGTGCCGGCGCAGCTGGCGCCGAGAGCGATCGCGCGGGCGACGTCCATACCGCTCTTGATGCCGCCGGTTGCAATCGTCGTCATTCCCGCCTCGACGCAGTACCGCACGGATGCTGCCGTGGGGATGCCCCAGTCCCACAGTGCTTCCCCGAGCGCCTGACCTTCGCCCTGGGCGCGGAGGGTCTCGACGCCGACCCAAGAGGTGCCGCCCGCGCCAGACGTGTCGACGTGACGGATCCCCACCGCGCGCAGCTTCGAAGCGACTTCACGGCTGATCCCGTTGCCGGTTTCTTTGGCGACGATCGGGGCGTTTAGCTCGGACCAGAGGCGTTGAAAGGTCTGAATGCCGCCGCTGAAGTCTCGATCACCCTCGGGTTGAACGAGCTCCATCGCGGGGTTCATGTGAACGCACAGCGCATCGGCGCCGACCTCTGCCAGCATCTTTGCAATGGTGTCGGTCGGTAGATCGCGCGCTTGAACGACACCCACGTTGCCCAAGAGCAGGGCATCGGGCGCATGTTCGCGGACCTGGTATGTCCAGCTGGTTTCGGGGCGCTTCTGCATTGCCCGCTGACTGCCGAGACCAAACGCATAGCCGAGCTCGTTCGCGATGCCGGCGAGCGCCTGGTTGATCTCGGCAGCTCGCTCGTGCCCGCCGGTCATGGCGGCGATCAGCAGCGGCGCGCGAAGCTCCTTGCCGAGGAGACGGACCCGCGTATCGATGGAGTCGAACGTCGCTTCGGGCAACGACTGATGCACGAGCCGCACACACTCGAGGAGCGTCGTTTGCCGCCGAAACGCAACCTCGTCGGTTGCGCACAAATCGAGGTGATCGGCCTTTCTTTGCTTGATGTCTGCGCCCATGGCCTCGCTTGCCCGGCAGCGCCCTGCCGTGTACGTAGCTCGCAATAAGGACACCGACACCGTGACGCAAGGCCAATTGGATCTCGAACACTGGATCGCCGTGATTCGCGCGCGCATCGATGCAATCTTGACCGCGTTTTTCGAGTCCAAGCTGGAGGAGAGCCGCCGTATGTCGCCCCAGGCGGTCGAGCTCGTGCGCGAGGTTGGTGCTCTGACGATGCGGGGGGGAAAACGGCTTCGGCCGATCGTGACCGCTGCGGCCTATCGAGCGTGCAACGGGCGAGCGGACGTCGACGCGACGTTCGAGGTCGGCGCCGCGTTGGAGCTCCTGCAGACCTATCTCTTGATTCACGACGACTGGATGGACGAAGACGACGAGCGCCGGTGCGGACCGGCCGTCCACTACGTCTTTCAGAAGCGGCACGGAGATGCGCACCTCGGCGCGAGCCTCGGGATCCTCGCCGGTGACCTCGCATCGACCTTTGCTTGGGAGCTCTTTTTGCGAGGGCGGTTTCCCGCATCGCGGCGGGAGGAAGGGCTGGCGCTCTTCATCGGCATCCAAAAGGAAGTCTTTGCAGGGCAACAGCTCGATCTGATGGCGGTCGAGGACGTCGAACGCATGCACGATCTGAAGACCGGCAGCTACACCGCGCGCGGTCCGGCGGCGCTCGGGGGGCTCCTCGCCGACGCAGACGCGTCGAGCATGAAGGCGCTACGCGACTGGGCGGCGCCGGTGGGCGTCGCTTTCCAGCTCCGCGACGACCTGCTGGGGACGTTTGGGAGCTCGGCGCAAACCGGAAAACCCGGCGACGATCTCCTTCATAAAAAGCACAACGCGGTGGTGTCTGCGTTTCGAAGGCTCGATCCGGACGCGCGCCAGCAGGCTGCGTTCGACGCGGTGTGGGGAAAGGTCGACGTCACCGAAGAACAAGCCCGTGCGGCGGCGGACGCGCTTCGTTCCGCGCGAGGCGAGGTGGAGTCACGGCTCTCGTTCCTCACGGACCAGGCCGAGAGCGCTTTGGCCGACAGCCCGTTTGCGCACGAGGCCAAGCGGATGCTCGAGGGCGTGACACGACTGCTCACGGACCGAGGGCACTAATGGGCTTCGGCAGAGGCAAAGTCATCCTGCTCGGCGAGCATGCGGTGGTTCATGGGTGCCCGGCGATTGCGGTGGGGATTGAGCGAGGCGTTCGCGCCGAGGCCGAGCCGGGCGACGAGGACTTGCTCCGGCTTTCTCCCTGGGGCCTCACGCTTCGGCCCGATCGAAACGGCGAGGAACCACTCGAGCGCGCCTTTGCAGCAGCGCTCGCCACGTACGCGTCGCGGCCGCCGCTCGTGATCGGGGCTCGGGTCGATCTCCCGGCGGGCGCGGGTCTCGGCTGTTCGGCAGCGATCGGCGTAGCAGTTCTCGACGCGATCGACGAGGCGCTCGGCATCGCGCGACCGCGAGAGGAGCTCGCCGAGAAGGCGCTCGCTTGGGAGCGGGTCTTTCATGGCAATCCGTCGGGGATCGACAACACGATGTCGGCGATCGGTGGCGTTGCGCTCTACCGCAGGGGCGATGCACTGCAGCCGCTCCGCTCGAACAAGCCCCTGCATCTCGTGATCGGGTACAGCGGCGAATCTTCGAGCACCAAGGAGATGGTCGCTTCGGTCAGCCGGCAGCTCGAGCGCGATCCGGATCGGGTCCACAAGTCGTTCGCCGCGATCGAAGCCTTGGTGCGAAACGCCAAGCTTGCCATCGAAGCGGGCGATCACGTCGCGCTCGGCCAGCTTCTCGACCTGAACCATTCTATCTTGACCTCGCTGATGCTCGGAACGACCCGGCTCGAAGAGCTGTGCCAAGCCGCCCGAGAGGCTGGCGCGCTCGGCGCGAAGATCACGGGCGCCGGCGGAGGAGGCTGCATGTTTGCGCTCGCTGCCAAGCCGGAAGGCGCCGAGAAGATACGGCAAGCACTCGGAGACACGGCCTTCGTCGCAGAGGTGAGCTCGTGACCGAGGCGACTGCCCGTGCCTGCGCGAACATCGCGCTCGCGAAGTACTGGGGTAAGGCCGACGTCAAGCGCAACGTGCCGGCGGTGCCCAGCATTTCCCTGACGCTCGACCAGCTCGTCACCGAGACTCGGGTGCAGTTCGATCCGTCTCTCGAATCGGATCTAATCAAGCTCGATGGTCGCCGCGCTACGGATGCCGAGGCCGAGCGTGTGATCGTGATGCTCGACCGGATTCGCCGCGAGTCGGCGATTCGGACGCGTGCACGCGTCGTGAGTCACAACCACTTTCCGACGGCGGCCGGCTTGGCGTCGAGCGCATCGGGGTTCGCAGCCCTCGCCGCCGCAGCCTCGGCGGCAGCGGGAATTCGGTTCAACGCCCGTCGTCTGAGCGCGCTGGCCCGCGCGTCGAGCGCTTCGGCGGCCCGCTCGATCTACGGCGGGTTCGTCGAGCTGCCAGCCGGCAGCCGGGGTGACGCCGACCTCGCAGCGCGTCAGATCGCTCCCCCGGAACACTGGCCCATTCGGCTCGTCGTCGCGCTGACCGAGCCCGGCCAAAAGAAAGTCGGTTCGACGGAAGGCATGGAGCGCTCGCGCAAGACCTCCCCGTACTACCAGGCGTGGCTCGAGCACGCGCCGAAATGGTCGCGCAAGATCAAGCGCGCAATCAAGGAGCGCGACCTCGACACGCTCGGCGGCGCCATGGAGCAAAGCACGCTCGCGTTTCACTGCTCGGCGATCACGTCAGACCCGCCGATTTTCTACTGGCGTCCGGCAACTCTCGCCGCGCTCGACACGGTGCGTGGCTTGCGTGAACGAGGAGTCTCGGCCTGGACGACGATGGACGCGGGACCTCACGTGAAGACGCTGTGCGGCATCGGAGACGCCGCCCGCGTGCGCCAGGCGCTCGATCGGACGCCAGGTGTCACTCGAACTTGGGTGGCAAAACCGGGTCCGGACATCGAGGTGCAGTCGTGATGCCCGTCGGTGCGAGCGCACCTGGCAAGGCCCTCCTGTGCGGCGAGTACGCGGTTCTCGAGGGCGCGCCCGCGATCGTCGCCGCGGTCGATCGGCGAGTGACCGTCGCGTGGTCCGATCGAGCGATTCCGATGCCCCCCGAGGTCGAGGCCGCGCTCCGCCGGGCGCAAGACGAGCTCGGGTACGTTGCCCCGGCCGTCACCCTCGACGTGAGCGGCCTTCAACGCGACCGCGTCAAGCTCGGCCTCGGCTCGTCGGCGGCGGGCGCCGCGGCAGCCGCCGGCGCCGTTTTCGCATCCCACGGCCACTCGCTCGAAGACCCCACGACGGTGCGACGTGTCTTCGAGCACGCCCTGTCCGGCCATGCATCCGTGGCGCCGGAGGGAAGTGGTGTCGACGTCGCCGCATCCAGCTTCGGCGGGTTCCTTCGTTTCACGCGGCGCGGCGATGGCATCGAGGCCCTGGCGGTCGATCCTCCCGATGGGCTCGCAATTCGCCTGATCTGGACGGGGCACGCGGCGCGGACTAGCGAGCTCGTCGGCAAGGTGCGTGCACTTCAAACCCGCGATCCAAAGAGGTATCGTGCGTGCATGGATCGGCTCTGCGACTCTGCAGCGCGATTTGCCTCGGCGTTCGAGGGCGGGCGCGCGGTCGACGTCGTCGGGGAGGCTGCCGCGTATGGGTCCGCGATGGGAGCGCTCGGCGACGCGGCAGATGCACCCATCGTGGACGCGGGTCTGCGGCGAGCCGGCGACCTGGCCGCACGGGCCTCGGGAAGCGCAAAGCCCTGCGGCGCGGGCGGCGGCGATGTCGCGGTCGCGTTTTTCGTGGACCCGGAGGCCGCACTGCGATTCGAGCGTGCGTGCGCAAGCGACGAGCTCCAACCGGTGGACGTCGGCTGGGGCGCGGTCGGCGTGCGGGCTCACGCGGGGGCTGCCCGATGATCAATCTCTACGTCTTGTCGCTCGTCCTCGGGGCCGTGCTGCTTGGCGCATCGCTCTTCTTCACGAGCAAGCGCGTAGACGCCGACGATCAGACGCGCGCGCACGACGATACGACCCGACCGAGTCAGTTCGGGCAGCTCGACGGAGTCGCCGGCGGAGATTTTTTCGCGCGGATGGTCCGCTCACGCAGATTTTGGACGTTCTTCGTGTCGTTCTTCGGCATGACCGGCCTCCTGCTCGACGGCCTCGACATCGTGAGCCCGGCCGTGGCGTTTGCTGCGGCCGTTGCAGTGGGCGTGGTGGCAGGCACCGGCGTGAGCGCGGCGGTACGTATCGGCTCGAGCTGACCCCGCGCTCACGACGAGTGCTCGCGGACTTTGGCCTCGAGCCGATCGATGACGGTGGCAGCCAGGTCTTCACCGCTGAGCCGCGACATTTGCTGAATTAGCGTCGGGCTGGTGACATTGACCTCGATCAGCTTGCCCCCGATCACGTCGAGCCCGACGAAGAAGAGGCCGTCGGCGAGGAGCCTCGGTCGGATCGTGTCGACGATTTGCCTGTCGGCATCGCTGACTTCGGCCGGAGCCGCCGAGCCGCCGACGTGGACGTTGCTCCGAATGTCTCCTTGGCTCGGCACGCGACCGACCACACCGAGGAGCTCGCCATCGACGAGGAGAATTCGCTTGTCGCCCTCTTCGTAGATCTCGGGAATCAGCGCCTGCACGATGGCGTTGCGCGTACCGAGGTGGGTCAGCGCTTCGATGAGCGCGTTGACGTTGGTATCCCCTTGCGTCAGCAGGAACACTCCCTCGCCCCCGTGTCCGTCGATGGGCTTGATGACCGCTTTCCCTCCAACGTCGCTCAGAAACCGCAGAATTTCGTCGCGATGGCTGGTCATGATCGTCGGTGGCACGATCTCGGGGAAATGATGGGCGTACAGCTTTTCGTTGGCTTCGCGGAGGCCGCGCGGATCGTTGACGACGAGCGTGTGCCCCTCGAGATGGTCCAACACGAGCGTCAGCCACAGATACGAATCGGTGAACGGCGGATCTTTCCGAATGAACACCGCATCGACGTCGACGAGATCGATGTCCTCGGGATCGCCGAGCAGGATTGGCGTCTGCGGGTCACGCTTCATCGTGGCGGGTCGAACCCTCGCGACGACGCGGCGGCCGCGAAGGCCGACGTCGCTCGCGAGGCAGTGGTCCACGCGATGCCCGCGAGCCTGCGCCTCGAGCATCAGAGCAAAGCTCGTGTCCTCGTCGACGAGGACGGTGGACACAGGGTCCATCACGAACGCGAAACGCATCGCTGGGTGCGGTAGCATCCGGCCCGGTTTGGAGGCAAGGTGGGGGCCATGAAACGCTCGGTTTCCGTTGCGCTCTGGTGTGTTTCTGCGCTTCTCCTCGGGGGTCTCGCCCGCGAGCCCGCCTCCTCCTTTTCGGCTGTCTTCACGCGCGAAGCGGTGGCAGCCGACCACGTCGAAGCATCGCGCGCGGGGGCCGAAATCCTCGCTGCGGGAGGAAACGCAGCCGATGCAGCGGCCGCAACGATGCTCGCCCTCGGCGTGGTCAACCCGGCGAGCAGCGGTCTGGGCGGCGGTGGGTTTGCGCTTTACTACCGCGCGAAGGATCGGTCGCTCACCTTCCTGGATTTTCGCGAACGTGCGCCGCGCGCGTCGACTCCGACGATGTTCGAATCCGATGGGGAACGGCCCGAAGGCCCAGCGAGCTCGCGTTCACAGCTCGGTGGCTTGGCCGCGGGTGTGCCGGGTGAAGCCGCTGGCATCGAGTCGCTGGTGATGCGGTTCGGGAAGCTCTCGCTTCGCGAGGTCGTCGCGCCGGCCTCGAGGCTGGCGGAGCGAGGTTTTTCGGTCAGCACGGCGCTCGGTGCGATGGGCGCTGCATTCCAAGTACAGCTTCAAAACGACCCGGTGATGGCAGCCTGGGACCTCAGGCCTGGTGCGATGCTTCGGCGCCCGGGCCTCGCGCGCGTGCTGCGGGCCTTTGCGGCCCATGGCGCAGCGGTGATCTACGGCGGCGTCATCGGTCGAGAGGTCGCGACGGCCGTGCAGGCGCACGGCGGCATCATGACCTTGGACGACCTGCGAGCTTACCGAGTCCGCGCGCGCGAGCCGCTCGAAATCGATGCATTCGGACACCGCTGGGTGACCGCGCCGCCCCCGAGCGCAGGCGGATTCACGATGATTCAAAGCCTCTCCATTCTCGCAGAGGCCGTAGGCGACGACACGGCGTACGGCGCGCCGCTCCTTCACGCGATGGCCGAATCGTGGAAAGGCCCTTTCGTCGACCGTCAACGCTATTTCGGCGACCCCGACCAGGTGATTCTGCCGCTGACCAAGATGATGGATGCCGAACGGATCGCGAGGCGCGCGGCTCTCGTGGACGATGGCCGCGCGCATCCGAGCAACGCATACGACCTACCGGTCGAATGGATCCGCGCAAATGCGGTGACCCCGGACAACGCGGGCACGTCGCATCTGTGTGTGGTGGACGCGGAAGGGAACGTGGCCGCAGTCACGACGACGGTGAATCTCCCGTTCGGCGCGCGATTTACCGCGGGCGGCATCGTCATGAACGACGAGATGGACGATTTCGCGAGCGGCGTCGGGAAAGCCAACGCGTTTGGGCTGGTCGGCGGCGCCCGGAACCTTCCGGGCCCGTGGAAGCGGCCGGTGTCGACCATGTCGCCGACGATCGTGCTGCGATCGAACGAGCCGGTGCTGTGCGTCGGGGCGTCGGGGGGCAGCCGCATCGTCACGGCGACGCAGCAGGTGGCGATGCGCGTCTTGCTTCATGGAATGGACGCCGGCGAAGCCGTGGCGGCGCCGCGCATTCATCATCAAGGCATCCCCGAAACGCTCCGCATCGAAAAGATCGCGCCCCTCGAGCCGTCACTCCAGGACGCCCTCGCGGAGCGCGGGCACCAGATCGAACCGATTCATAACATCGCCAACGTGCAGGCGATTCAGATCGAGCATGCACCAGGCCGCCACCTCATCGCCGCGAGCGACCCCAGAAAAGGCGGCGCGCCGGCCGGGCGCTGAGCCGTTCGTCACTCGGTGATTCCGACGACGACGACCGTGATGTTGTCTTCGCCGCCGTTCTGGTTCGCCTGCAGCACCAGCGACCTCGCGGCGGCCTCGACGTCCGAGCCGGCGCTGCGCACGATGTCGAGAATCCGTTCGTCTTTCACCATGCCGTTGAGGCCGTCGGAGCAGAGCACGTAGACATCGCCCGGCTCCACCTCTTCGAAGTACAGATCGACGGCCACTCCGTTTTGCATCCCGAGCGCCCGCGTGATCACGTTTGCCGGAAGCCTCTCTTTTTGCGCGTCCGTGAGGTTTGGCATGACCAATAGATAGTCGTTCAACAGGGAATGGTCGCGCGTCAGCTGCGTGATGCCCTGTGCGCGGATGCGATAGGCACGGCTGTCGCCGACGTGCGCGATGTCCATGCTTCGGTCGTGCCGATTGAAGAGCGCGCTGACGACGGTGGTCCCCATCCCTTGCACCGACCGGTTGCCGATCGATGCCTGAAAGATACGCTGGTTCGCGAGCTTCACCGCGGACACCAGTCGGTTTTGATCTGGCGTCAAGCGGGTGTCGTCGTCGGCTTGCCACTGCACACCGTCGCCTTCGCCATCGAAGCGCGTCGCATCGAAGAACGCTCTCATCTCGGCAGTCGCCATTTGACTTGCCACGTCCCCCGCTCGATGGCCGCCCATCCCGTCGGCAACGACGAAGAGGCGATGCTCGGAGAGGATACAAAAACTGTCCTCGTTGTGCTCTCGCTGAAGCCCGACGTCGGAGAGCCCTGCGGCAATGAAGTTCATCGAAGCTCACACACCCGGCAATATCCCGGGTCTCTCTTGGCGCTCGCTCCACGCACGGGCAACCCAAACCTGCCGATCCTATTGTTTTCGAGGTGAAACGAAGGCGGGAAGGTCGGGCCAACCCGCCTCTGGATCGTCGAGGTAGGCGTATCGGGCATAGTGTGTAGTCACTCGACGCACGTAGTTTCGGGTTTCGTTGAAAGGAATGCGCTCGACGAATCGGTCGAGCTCCATCCGCCTACTCTCGCGGAGCCATCGGCGGACGCGACTCTTGCCGGCGTTGTAAGCCGCGATGCTCAAGGGATACACGTGGTCGAACTGCTCGGCGAGAGCGGTCATTTCTTTCAAGCCGAGCGCGATGTTGGTCTCCGGATTGCGAAGCTCGTACCGGGCGACCGGCTTGCCGGCGAGCTTTGCAGCGAGCTCCGGCATGACCTGCATCAACCCAACCGCCCCCGCGGGGCTCATGACTTGGGGACGAAAGCCGCTCTCTTGGCGCATCGTGGCGTAGACGAGCGCGCGGGACAGCTCCCCACGGTGCGC
The DNA here is from genome assembly GCA_041576815.1 of Polyangiales bacterium. Taxonomy (GTDB): domain Bacteria; phylum Myxococcota_A; class Polyangia; order Polyangiales; family Houyiibacteriaceae; genus SG8-38. The sequence goes on along the minus strand of JBFGKE010000003.1, from coordinate 87,518 downwards.
GTCGACCGCGCGACGCCACGGCATCGGGTATGCAGCATCCCACCACCAGCGCTGCGCCGCGGGATCGGTGTGCAGATACACCATACGACGCCGGGCGACGAGCAGCGCCTCGCGGTATGCTCCTGCGCTGCGGTAGAGCGCACTCAGCGCCGGAATGCGCTGAGCCTTCGGGTACTCGGAAACCAGACCAGCCTCGTTCGCGCTGAGCCATGCAACGCCGTCGAGGTCGAGACCCAGCCTTCGATAGGCGACGAACGTCGCGGGCAGCGAGGGTGCGGACGGCGGGACTTCCACCGAGCTCCGGGTAACGGCGTGCGCGAAGGGCTCGGGTGGCAAGACTTTGAGGCGCTTCAACCGCTGCGCAGCCAACACCGCGTACCAATGGAGCGGCTCGACCTCGATGGCTTTGCGGTAGGCGTCGATGGCCTTCGGCCCGCGGCGGTGCGCACGTCCAAGCCAGTAGAGGCCGCGCGCCTCGTCCATCGCGGTGGTGGCAAGCATCGTGTACTGTTGGAGATAGCGGACCGCGCGGGCGTAACGACGCGTCTCGACGGAACGAAACCCGAGCTCCCAAAGCGCCGATCTGCGCCACCGGCCTCTTACCTGCTGCTTGCCGCGCACCAGTCGCTCCATCTGCTTCTCTCCGCTTGGTCGACCAAGCCGCATCTCGAGCCACGCCGCGAGAAAGCGAGCTTCGGGCGCGTAGCGGCTACCGGGGTGACGCTTTGCGAACCGTCGATACGCCCTGATCGCACGCGCATCTTCGTCGGCCCGGGAGAGGGCGCGCGCCGAATGAAACGCGTCCTCGACCTCGTGCGGTCCACCCATCTGCGAAGAACGGTGAAGAACCCTGGCGGCGTCGAGGTACCTCGTGCGCATGCGAAAGAGAGCCATCCCGTACACGTGATGCCACTCTGCATCGAGCACGGGATCGTCCCTCACCTCGATCGCCTCGAGCTCTTCGACGGCCATGGCAAAGCTCCGGTCCTCGATCAAGTTGCGAGCGCGTTCGATGCGGTCCGAGGCGGAGGGGGCAGCAAGCTCGACGAGCTTCCGGACTGCTGCCTGCTCGGCCGTTCGCGCCGCCGATTTCCATGCTTCGAGCGCCGCTGCTCGAGCGTCGTCCGGCCGCTCGAGCTCCATGTACACGTCGGAAAGCAGCGCTAAGAGCACCACCCGGTTGGGCACCCCACGCTCGCGTCGCGTCAGGCGGCTCAGCTCCTCGGCAGCTGCGTCGAGCTCGCCGAGCTTCACCGCGCAGTCGGCTGCCACGGCCCGATCGTGACGCGTGACGCTCGCGTCGGCCGAGGTCATCTCCAACAGCACGGGGCGCGCCTCGTCGCAGCGCCCGCACTGCGCGGCAGCCGTTGCCCAGCGACGCCGCGAATCGACGCGCATGGGCTCCGGAAGCGACGAGGGCGTTTGTGCGAGCGTGTCCATCGCGTCGCACGGCCGGCCGATCCCGAGCAGCAGGCGCCCCTCGAGGTAACGAACCGCGTCTTGGTTCCGGATCTTTTCGGGAAGAAGCGCGATCTGCGCGAGCGCGCCCCGGTGGTCACCGGTTCGCACCGACTGCGCGACGCGCTCGAGATCGTCGTCGGCGAGCGCCAAGGCGCACGCGAGCGAAAGCAACCCTGCCCCCAGCCAAAAACGTCGCAATGCCCGGGCAATCTATCACCCATTGGCTCCGGCGCAGCGCGATTGGCGATCGAACCGCCTGTCCCGTATGCTCGGCCGCTGAGCATGCAGCGAGGGGTTCTTCCATGGTTGGTCGGTTTCGCGGCCTTGCTGTCGATGGGTTGCCAGAACCGCATCGGGGACAGCTGTGGAGGCTCGACCGACTGCTCCGTCACCGGCGACAGGCAGTGCGATCTTTCGCAGCCAGGCGGCTATTGCACCGTGTTTGCCTGCGATCCCGATACGTGTCCCGAGGGGGTCTGCGTCGAATGGCGCTTCAACCCGGGCCGGGCGGCCCAAACCTGGTGCATGCGGACCTGCGGAGGGGATCAAGACTGCCGCGCCCAGTACTGGTGCGCTTCTCCAAGCCACATCACGTCCACGGGCGATCGCGTGCCGGAGTCGGGTCCGGCGCTTCCGGAAAACGAGCAGATCGCCCGCATCATCGACCTCGAAGACGATCGTGTAAGCGCGAAGATCTGTGCCGCGCGGCCCCCTCCAGAAGAGAGCCCGGCGCCGGAAACCGACGCTGGGCTGTAGCGCCGCCCGCCGGGAAACCGACGCCGCTGATCGGTCGTAGTATGGTTCGACGATGTCACCGGGGCTGTTGCGGTATCTGGCGGGGCGACTGCTTCGAGCGCTCCTGACCGTCGTCGGCCTCGTCACGCTGGTGTTTCTGCTGGTCCGGCTGATCCCGGGCGACCCGGTCGAGGCGATCCTCGGTGACCAGGCCGGCCCGGAGGAAAAGGCCGAGCTCCGACGAGCGCTCGATCTCGACAAGCCAGTCCCGGACCAATACGTCTCGTTCCTCGGCGACCTCGCAGACGGCAGCATGGGCACGTCCTTTCGGCAACCCGATCGAAGCGTGTGGTCGATGATGGATGCGGTGTTGCCCCACACAATCGTGCTCGCGCTCGCGGCGCTGCTCGTCGCGTGGGCAGTCGCGGTCCCGCTTGGCACCGTCGCTGCCGCACGGGCGCGCCAAGGCTGGGACAAGGTTGCGTCCACGCTCGCCGTCGCGGGCCTTGCCATCCCCAACATCTGGCTCGGCCCACTCTTGATCCTGGCGTTTGGCGTGAAGCTTCGATGGCTGCCCCTGCCGGGGGACGATCTCGCAGGGCCCGAGTCGCTCATCCTGCCGGCGTTCACGGTGGGCACCGCGCTGGCGGCCGTTCTGACTCGGCAGACCCGCGCTGCGATGATCGAAGTACTCTCACAACCGTATATCACCGCAGCCCGTGCACGGGGCGTGCCCTCATACAGGCTCCTGCTTCGGCATGCGCTCCGCAACGCTCTCCTCCCGGTCATGACCATCGGCGCGGCGCAGCTCGGCGCGCTGCTTTCCGGGACGGTGGTCACCGAGAAGATCTTCGAGAGGCCCGGCCTCGGAACGCTGTTCCTCGATGCCTTTTTCGCGCGCGACATCCCCGTCGTGCAGGGCTGCGTCCTGGTGATCGCGCTGATCTACGTCGGCGTGAATCTGCTGGTCGACCTGACCTACGGCATCGTCGACCCGAGGGTGAGGCTATCGTGAGCCGGCTTCGAAACCGCTTGCAAAGAACGCCCGTGGGCCTGTTGATCGTCATCGGCTTTTTCGTGATCGGTTTGATCGGGCCTTGGATCGCGCCCTACGACCCCCTCGCGATCGACCTGCTCCACGAGTACGAGCCGCCTTCGAGCAGGCACCTTCTCGGGACGGGGGACAACGGCATCGACATCCTCAGCGCGCTTCTACATGGCGCTCGCCTCGCGGCGATCGTCGGCCTGATCGTGGTCGGTATGTCGGTCGTCGTTGGAACGGCGCTCGGCACCTGGGCCGGCTACTTCGGGCGCATGACGGACCACGTCGTGACCGGTGTCGCCGACCTCGTTCAAGCGTTTCCGGCAATCGTGCTCAACATCGCCGTGCTAGCCCTGGTCGCGAGGCCGGGGCTGATACACCTGATCGTCGCTCTCGCGATCAACGGATGGGTGCTCTACGCGCGACTGGCCCGTGCCGAGACCCTCACCCTCAGGGAGCGCGAGTTCGTTCAGGCGGCGCGCGCCCTGGGCGTGCCGACGCGGGAAGTCATACGCCGCCACGTGATTCCGAATCTGACGGGCCCGCTGGTGATTCAGGCGACGACCGGCCTCGGAGTCGTGATTCTCGCAGAGTCGACGCTGTCGTTTCTCGGTCTCGGCCCTGGCAAAGCAGTTTCGTGGGGTGCCTTGCTCGATCAGGGCACCAGCGTGCTCCTTCGGTTCCCTCACGTCGCGTTGTTTTCGGGCGGCGCGATCGCACTGACCGTGCTGGGCTTCAATCTGACGGGCGACTGGTTGAGAGACCGGCTGGACCCGCGTCTTCGATGACATGCCGGAGCTACCCGACGTCGAGCTCTACCTTCACGCTCTCGAAGAGCGTTTGGTCGGCTACACGCTGAACGGCGTTCGGCTCGCGTCTCCATTCCTGCTCCGAAGCGTCGACCCGCCGATTGACGCGACGCTTGGGAAGCGGGTGATCGGAGCTCGACGCATCGGCAAGCGCATCGTGCTCGAGCTCGAAGAGGAGCTGTTCATCGTGGTGCATCTCATGATCGCCGGGCGATTTCGATGGAAGCCCACCGGCGCGAAAATCCCGGGCCGGCTCGGGCTCGCGGCGTTCGACTTCGAGCACGGCACCCTACTCCTGACCGAAGCGAGCAAGAAGAAGCGTGCGGCACTCTACGTGTGCCGCGGCGAGACGGCGCTCGGCGAGCACGACCCCGGCGGCCTCGAGCCTCTCGAAATCGACTTCGGCACGTTCCGAAAGGCGCTGGTCGAGCGGAACCACACCATCAAGCGCGCGCTTACCGATCCGCGGATTCTGAGCGGGATCGGGAACGCTTATTCCGACGAGATACTCCATCGGGCGAAGCTCTCACCGTTGATTTGGACGAAGCGGATGACCGAGGCGCAGTGGCGGCAGCTCTACGATGCAACGCGAGATGTTCTTTCGGAGTGGGTGGCGCGTCTGATCGAACAGCACGTCGACTCGTTCCCAGAAAAGGTGACCGCCTTTCGGCCCGAGATGGCCGCGCACGGGAAGTACGGGGATCCCTGCCCAGTGTGCGGCGATCCGATCCAGCGAATCGTGTTTGCCGATCGGGAAACCAACTACTGCCCGACGTGCCAAACCGGAGGCAAGCTCTTGGCCGATCGCGCGCTCTCCAAGTTGCTCAAGGGCGACTGGCCGCGGAACCTGGAAGAGCTGGAGGAGCTGCGGCGGGGCTGACCAGCTCGTAAGAGGGCGCGCTCGCACGAGAAATGGGCGAGGTGCCGTTTTGACGGTACCGTGCGTGGGACCATGCGCTTCAGGATTCGACGAGAGGATCGACGGAACCTCGCCGTGGGCTTCATCGGCCTGCTGACGATCATGATGGCGCATTCGGTCATGGAGACCGCGCGCGACACGCTCTTCTTGTCGAGCCTGCCGGCGACGCATCTGCCGCGGGCCTATCTCGCGATTGCGATCCTCGCCATCTTGGAGCTGAAGATCCACGAGCGCGTGCTTCGGTACATTCGCGACCGGCGACGTCTGCTCGGGGCGTCACTCGTGTTCGGTGCGCTGGTCACGCTTGGTTTCTGGGCGCTTCTCGACGACATGGGGTCTTTTGCCCCCTTCGGCTTTTATGTGTGGACCGGGCTCTTGATCACCGTCGTGCTCATCGAATTCTGGCTACTGCTCGATGACGCGGTCACGGTGACGCAGGCCAAGCGAATCTTTCCTGCAATCGCTGCAGGCGGTGTGACCGGCGCGACGCTGGGCTCGCTGCTGTCCGAAGGGGTGCTCCGCGTCGCGCCACCGATCGCGCTCGTCTTCGTCGCAGCGGGCGTCCTGACGGTCGCGGCTGGGACGTCCTTCATGTGGAGGATGCCGAGCGATGCCGCGCTCGAAGCGCAAGGCACCGAGGGGTCGCCGTCGATCGCCTGGCTGCTGCGCGACAGCTACCTCTCACGCCTCCTCGCGCTCGTGATGGTCGGCACGATTTCACTCACCGTCGTCGACTTCGTGTTCAAGAGCACCGTCGCCGACCACATTCCGGCTGAAGCGCTTGGTCCGTTCTTCGCGCGCTTTTACCTCGGGCTCAACAGCGTGGCGCTTCTAATTCAGGTTGCCGGGGCAGGCTGGCTTCTTCGCGCCTTTGGTGCGCATCGGAGCTCTGCGCTCTTGCCCGTGCTCATCCTCGGAGGCGCAGTCGGGCTGGCCGTGGGACCGATCCTGCTCTTCGCCGTGTCGCTCAAGGCAGTCGATGGGAGCCTTCGCCACACCCTCTATCGCAGCGCCGTCGAAGTGCTCTATCTGCCGCTCGACAGCAGGCGGCGCGAGCGTGCAAAGGGTATCGTCGAGGTGTTCGGGCACCGGGTGGGACAAGCCTTCGCATCGCTGCTGATCATCGCAGCGGTCGGTGTCGGCATGACGACCCGCGAGCTCGGAATGGCGCTGTTGCTGCTGGTCGCCGGATGGCTCGTCGCGATCATGTCGACGCGGCGGCAGTACGTCGACCAGTTTCGGGATAGGCTCCGTCACGGCGTGATCGACACCCGGCTCGAGCTCGAGGAGCTCGACCTTCACTCGCGCGAGGTGCTGCTCGCAGCGCTCAACAGCACGGAAGATGCCGAAGTGATCGCCGCGATCGACATCTTCGATCGCCACGGACGCGCCGATTTGGTTCCGGTGCTCGTGCTCTACCATCCGTCGGTCGAGGTTCGCAGCCGCGCGCTCGAAGCGTTTGCCGAGGCCTCCGACGAGCGATTCGTTCCGATCGCGCGGCGCATGCTGTCCGACGAGCATCCGGGGATTCGCACAGCCGCGCTTCGGGCGTTGACGGCAGTCGACGCCGGCTATTTTCCCGAGCTTCACCAGCTCGACAGCGAAGTCTTGAGCAGCCAGCTTCGCGAAAACCTGTCGCGCATCGTGCAGTTGCTCCGATGGCGTGCGGCGATCGAGAGCAGCGGCGCATCGGCCTCGCCCGTTGCCGAGGTGCTTCGAGTCGCGCTTCAGGACAAAGAGCGCGCGGCGCTCGAGCGTACGTTTTGGGTGTTGGGGCTTCAGCACCCGCAGGAAAGCTTTGGATTGGTGTGGCGCGGCCTGACCAGCGACAACGCGCGGCTTCAAGCCGCAAGCCGCGAGGTGCTCGAAGCGGCGCTCAACGGCATCTTTCGCGAGACGGTGCTCGCGATCGTCGAGGAAGGCGTGCCTCCGGTCCGGCGGGCTCGAGCTGCAGCTGCATCTCTCGGAATCGCCTTCGAGCCTGCGTCGGCGCAAGCCGCGGTGGCGGAGATGATGCAAGACCGTAGTGAGCTCATCCGCGGCATCGGGGACACTCTCCGTCTGCTAAACAACCGGAATTAGAGGACTCTCCCGCCAAAGATCGCAACGCCGCGCCTCTTTGTTGGTGGCCGCGCGGGCGCAGCCCGGTATCGAGATTTTTTCCGCCCCGTCGGTGGTTGCCTCTTGCTACTGCTTATTTGTTCAGTATAGTGAATGGTCCCATGTCTGTTGGGACTGTCGTCGATTTCGAGGTGCATCGGAGCGCCGGCACCAAGGAGCTGCCGCTGTCGGAGGTGCTGCCGCGGGCTCGGCTGATCGAGGTGTCGGGGACCCATGCATGCGCACGGACGACGACGGCGGTGTCGTGCGTGATCCAGGCGCAGGCACGCGGCGAGCTGGTTGCCTGGGTGCAGCCCAAAGACGGCGCGCTCTTTCCTCCCGACCTCGATGCAGCGGGCGTCGACCTCGACTCGTTCATCGCGATTCACGTGCCGCACCACGCCGGTCCGTTTGCGCTGGTGCGCGCCGCCGAGTGGCTTGCACGCTCGGGTGCATTCGGGCTCACGATCATCGACCTCACCGACGCACTGCCGCGGGGGTCCTCGGTCAACTGGCAAGGTCGGCTTCAAGGTCAGCTGCGCCAGTACGACGGGCGCATCCTTCTGCTCACCTCGAACGCCTACGAAGATCCCTCGTCGGGTCCTCTCGTAGGCCTGCGTGTCGAAGCCTGCCGCGGTGCGCTCCGCGACGATCGGTTCGAGGTGCATGCGCGCATTCTCAAAGACAAAATCGGCATCGATACCGCGCTTTCGTCGACAGCACCGGTCGCCCCCGCGGGTCTGCGAGGCGCGTCGTGAAGCGGGTGAGCTGCGTTCTCTTGCCGATGCTTCCGCTGCAAATTCTGCTGCGACGAAAGCCGCACTGGGAGGACGCGCCTGTTGCGCTCGTCGACGATGAAGGCCCAAACGGGCGTATCACTCAACTCAATACGCTTGCTCGAAAAGGCCGCCTTCGCATCGGCATGCGTCAATCCGTCGCGCGCGATCTGCTCCCGAACCTGCACACCGCCGTCGTGTCGTCCGAGCAAGCCGAGGAGGTCACCCGCGAGCTCGTCGCCTCGCTTCAAACGTTTTCGCCGCGTGTCGAAGCAATCGACTACCCGGGTGCGTTTCATCTCGACCCCGAAGGTCTCCGGCGCCTCTACGGCGACTATCGCAACTGGGCGACCTCGATCCACCGATACTTGCGTGCACGGCACTGGCGAAACGCGGTCACGGTTGGTTTTCATCGGTACAGGGCGCTCGCCGTCGCCATGGCTCACGGCGGGGTCACCGTGCTTCAAAGCGTCGACGAGGAGCGCGCGAAATCGAACGAAACCTCGCTTCGTGGGTTCGACTTGCCCGGCGAGCTCTGCGAAAGCCTCGGCGCGCTCGGGATCGAAACGCTGGGCGACTTTCTCGCCGTGCCCGCCGGCGAGCTTCACAGCCGTTTTGGTCCGCGGGCGAGCGCGCTTCACGACCTCTTCGCTGACGGTCTCCAGCTCCCCATCCAGCCCCACGCGTTCGACGAGCCGGCGCGCATCTCGTTTCAAATCGAACCACCCGACGACGATCAAAACCGCCTGCTTTTTGCAATCAAGGGCGCACTGCACTCTCTCTTGCATCAGGTGCGCGCGCGCGGCGAAGCGGTTCAGTCGCTCGAGCTTTCTCTTCATCTCGAACGCGCTCCGGTGCGTCAGGAGCAGGTCGAGCCAGCGACGCCGACTTTGGATCTGATGCTCCTGCTCGAGCTCATTCGTCTTCGCCTCGGTGAGATCAGCCTGGCCGGCGCCGTCGAGGAGGTGGGGCTGCTCGCCAACACCGTGCGCGCCACCGCCGAGCAGGCTTCGTTGCCCGGCCACCAGCCCCGCCGCGACATGGGCGCTGCACACCGCGCGCTAGCTCGAATCCGCGCAGCGTACGGCGAGAGCTCGGTGACGAGAGCGCACGTTCGCGAGGCGCATCTGCCTGAAGCGTCGTTTCGCTGGGAGCCGATTCAACATGCCCGTGACATCGATCAAAGCGAGCCACCCGCGGTGTCTTCCATGGTCCGGCGCGTCTACGCTCGCCCGAAGCCCCTTCCTCCCCGCGAGCCCAAAGCGCCCGAGGCTGGGCCCTCGCTCGCCGAAGACCACGCGATCGAGCACATGTACGGCCCCTATCGCGTGAGCGGGGGCTGGTGGAAGCGCCTAGTCGAGCGCGACTACTACTACGCCGAAACCGACCACGGCGATTTGCTTTGGCTCTTCTACGACCGGCCGCGAAAACGATGGTTCTTGCACGGGGTGCTCGATTGAATGGGCGCGTACGTTCCGTTGTGGGTCAAGAGCAACCACAGCTTCTTGGAGGGCGCGTCGTTTCCCGAAGAGCTGGTGGATCGCGCGCATGCGCTCGGCCTTCCCGCGATTGCAATCACCGACCGTGACGGCGTCTACGGTCTCGTGCGCGCACACATGCGGGCCAAAGAGCTCGGCATCCGTCTCGTCACCGGCGCTCAGCTCACGGTCGACGTCGATGGCGCTGCACATCGCGTCGTCGCTCTCGCCAAGAACCGCCGCGGCTATGCCGACCTCTGCCGGGCCCTCTCGCTCGGGCACGCCCGCTGCGAAAAAGGCGTCTCACTCGTCGAGGTCGGCGACTTGCAGCAGGCGCGCGACGTGTTTTTCTTCTGCAACACACCGAAAGCGCTGCGTGCGCTGCACGCGAGTCACGGGCCGGCGTTTACGTTTGCTCTTTGCGCCCGACACCTCGCCGATCTCGAAAAGCCTAGGGAAGCGGCGCTCCGGCGCGCTGCCGAAGAGCTTCAGGTCTTCGCCGTCGGCACCAACGAGGTGCTCTACCACGACAAGGTCAGACGCCCTCTTCAAGACATCTTGGCCTGCATTCGTGGCGGCAAAGTGCTCGCAGAAGCCGGGCACACGATCTGCGCCAACGCCGAGCACGACCTCAAGCCATTCGACGAGCTCGAGCACCTGTTTAGAGACGACTTGGCTTGCGTGCGCCGCACCCTCGAGATCGCCGAGCAGTGCGAGTTCAGCCTCGACGACATCCGCTACCGCTACCCCGAAGAGCATCTTCCTTCTGGGCGAACCGAGCAAGGATGGCTGCGCGAGCTCACGTTTCGTGGCGCGCGCGACCGCTACGACGGCAGCATTCCGGACGACGTTCGCACGCAAATCGAGCGCGAGCTTCGAATCATCAAAAGGCTCGACTACGGCGGCTACTTCCTCACGATGTACGAAATCGTACAGTATTGCCGGCAGCAAAACATTTTGTGCCAGGGCCGCGGCAGCGCCGCCAACAGCGCGGTTTGCTTCTGCTTGGGCATCACCGCGGTCGATCCCGTGCGCATGGACCTCTTGTTCGAGCGTTTTTTGAGCGTCGAGCGTGCCGAGCCGCCTGACATCGATCTAGACATCGAGCACGACCGTCGCGAAGAGGTCATCCAGCACGTCTACGACAAGTACGGGCGGCGTCACGCTGCGATGGTCGCCAACATCATCCGCTATCGCATCCGATCGGCGGTCCGCGACGTCGGCAAGGTGCTCGGTCTTTCTCGAACCGACCTCGAAACCGCCACGCGGTTGCTCCGGCACCGCGACGACGTCCTCGACCCGGAGCTCCTCGCAGAAGCTGGGCTCGAAAAGGACGCGCCCGCCACGCGTCACCTCTGGACTTTGGCCTCGCAGATCCTGGATTTCCCGAGGCACTTGTCGATTCACCCGGGCGGATTTTTGCTCGGCCACCGCCCCGTCGACGAGATCGTACCCATCGAGCCCGCCACGATGGAGGCACGCACCGTCATCCAGTGGGACAAGTACGACGTCGACAGCCTAGCTCTGTTCAAGGTCGACCTCCTCGGCCTCGGCGCGCTCACCTGCATTCACCATGCGATCGATCTGCTTCACGCACACAAAGGGCAGCGCTATGACATCGCGACGATACCCGCCGAGGACGAGGCCACGTATCAGATGGTTTCGCGCGGCGATACGGTCGGCGTTTTTCAAATCGAAAGCCGCGCGCAGATGGCGATGCTGCCACGGCTTCAGCCGCGAACGTTCTACGATCTCGTGATCGAGGTTGCGATCGTGCGACCCGGCCCGATTCAAGGCGACATGGTGCACCCGTACCTTCGCCGGCGAAAAGGCGAGGAAGAGGTCGCCTTCCCGCACCCCAAGCTCGAGCGCATCTTGAAAAAGACGCTCGGGGTTCCGATCTTTCAAGAGCAGGTGATGAAGCTCGCCGTCGAAGCGGCGGGGTACACGCCGGGTGAAGCCGATCAGCTGCGCCGCGACATGGCGGCCTGGCGGCGCTCCGGGCGCATCGAAAAGCACAGAGCCCGCATGATTCCCCGCATGCTCGCCAAGGGCATTCCCGAAGAGTTCGCCGAGCGCGTTTTTTCCCAGATCCGCGGCTTCGGCGAGTACGGCTTTCCCGAAAGCCACGCGGCTTCGTTTGCGCTCTTGGCCTACATCACGGCGTGGCTTCGGTGCCATCACCACGACGCGTTCACCTGCGCGATCCTCAACTCCCAGCCCATGGGTTTCTACACGCCGGCAACGCTGGTCGAAGACGCCAAACGGCACGGCGTCGAGGTTCGACCGATCGACATCAACAAGAGTCGATGGGACTGCACGCTCGAGCCGGCGGACTCTTCGGCGTTTGCCGTGAGAATGGGGCTTCGCTACGTCAAAGGCCTCGGCGTGGTCGAGCGCGAGTGTGTCGAGTCGGTGACTCCGCCTCACCCGAACCTCGCGACGTTCGTCCGGCAAACCCGCCTCAACAAAAAGGCGCTGCACGCGCTCGCCGAAGCAGGCGCATTCCAATGCTTCGGCCTCAACCGGCGCGATGCGATTTGGCAGGTCCGAAGCCTTTCCCGCTTCGTGCATGATTCGCTGCCGCTCGAGCCGCCCTCGAGTCAGATCTCGTTTGCCTCGCTCGTGAGCGACGACGAAGTGATCTGGGACTATCGCGCGAGCCACCACAGCACGCGCGGTCACCCGATGCGTGGACTCCGGCATGCGCTTCGCACTCGCGGCATCCCCGAAGCCACGTCGATTCACATGCGCGCGCACGGCGAGCAGGCGAAGTACGTCGGCATGGTGATATGCCGCCAGCGCCCGGGCACCGCGTCAGGCGTGACGTTCTTCACGCTCGAGGACGAAACCGGCTTCGTCAACGTGGTGGTGTGGAAGCACGTGTTCGACCGCTACGCCGCTCTCGCAAAAACCGCCGCGCTGCTCGGCGTCACCGGCGAAATTCAAAAAGCCGACGGCGTCATCCATTTGATCGCGAAATCCCTGTGGGCGCCCGACGTGGCGCTCGCCGACCAGACCCATCGCTCACGCGACTTCCACTGACGAGCGTCGTTCAGCCGAAGCCCAGCAGGCCGAGCTGTACCACCCAATAGGCCTCGATTGCGAGCTGCGCGAGGAAGAATCCGACCCGAATCGTCACCGCGATCTCGCTCGTCGAGGTCAGGTGCACCAGCGACTGCGCCACGCGCGCGCTCAACACCCATCGCGCGAGGGGGTCGGTGACCGCCGCATTGCCCGTCACCAAGGCAAGAAGGACGAGCGATGCGAAGATTGGAAGGTTTTCGTAGCAGTTGGCGTGCGCGCGGCAGAGCCGGCCCGAAAACGGGGAAACGTCCTCGCCGCTCGGCTTGAACTCGTTGGCACGACGCTCCTTCTTGAGTGTGACGACGGTCCGTAGCGCGATGATCCACATGGCGAGGAGCAGAGTCCATGCGACGTATCCCACGAGCGCCAGTGCCGACGGTGACATCTCAGGCTTTCTACTCGTGCATCACCGGCGGCTCTTCACGCCGGGGCTCCAGGCCTTCGCGCTCGATCGTTCTCGCGCATGCGTTCCACCTCAAGATCGCGTCGTCGACGCCCGGCGGCTTGAGGGTGTCCGCCTCTTCGTAGTGCTGCATCGCATCGTGCAGACCTTCGTACGCGAACATTCGCTCCATGCCCCCGCGCTGAAGATGCGCGCGGCCCTGCCTCTCCGCGACGAGCCCCGCATAGTATGACCGCAGGTAGCCGCTCGAAAGCTCCGCGACCTGCTCTCGCGCACGGCGAACCGCATGCGAACCGCCGCCGGCAGGGAACTGATCCGTGAGCGACAGGATCAGCGTGATTCGTGCCTTTTCGTTGGTCGCATCGACCGCGAGAACGTCGAGGCAGATGCTTTCAGCCTGCTCCGGATCGTTGAGTAGGCGGTAGTGCTCGGCCCGCTCGACGGCGCGACCGATCGAATCAGAGGAGATGCGTTTCAAAACGAAGCGTTCGGTCATGTCGACTGCTCCTCGGAACGTGTCTTTTTCCGCATCCTACGCCCCGCGAACAGCCTCGCCAAGCCCGCAAGCGGGTCGTAGTACCGATCGACCACGCGCTCCTTGAGCGGGATGATGCCGTTGTCGGTGATGTTGATGTGCTCGGGGCAGGTCTCGGTGCAGCATCTCGTGATGTTGCACATCCCCGAGCCGTATTCCTTCTTGATTTCGGGTATGCGGTCGTCGTCGTCGAGCGGATGCATCTCGAGGCTCGCGAGCCGAATCATGAATCGCGGACCGACGAAAGCGTCTTTGCGATCGCGATCGCGGACGACGTGGCACACGTCTTGGCAGAGGAAGCACTCGATGCACTTTCGGAACTCCTGCACGCGGTCGACGTCCTGCTGGTACATCCGGTGCTCGCCGTCACGCCCGCGCGGCTTGGGCTTGAACGGGGCGATGCGCTTGTTTTGCTCGTAGTTCCACGACACGTCGCACGCCAAATCCTTGATGACGGGAAACGCTTTGAGCGGCTGCACCGTAATCACCTCGTCCGGGCCGAACGTGTTCATGCGCGTCATGCAGGCGAGTCGCGGCCGCCCGTTGATCTCCACGCTGCACGAGCCGCACTTCCCGGCCTTGCAGTTCCAGCGAACCGCGAGATCGTTGGCTTGAAGCGCCTGAATGCGGTGCAGCACGTCCAACACCACCATGCCCTCGTCGACCTCGGTTTCGTACGCGGTGAAGTCGCCGCCGCTCGAATCTCCGCGCCAAACCCTGAACGTTCGCGTGCTCATCAGACCTGGCCTCCCTCGAGCTCCTCGAGCGTGGCGTATGCAATCGCGGCGAGCTCCGCCGGCGGATCGGGGCGCTCGACCTTTTCGCAATGCATCGCGCCGCCCGGTCCCTTCTTGATGACGATGTTGAAGCGCGCGCACTCCTCCCGCTCGCCGTCGAAGTCGAGCCGCGTATGCGCACCTCGGCTCTCTTCTCGCAAGTACGCGGCGCGTGCGACTGCCTCCCCCACGATTAGGAGCGAGCTCACCGAAAGCGCCTCGTGCCAACCCGGGTTGTACTGGCTCGTCCCGGGTGCCTTGATGTTTCGTGCGCGGACCTTCAGCTCTTTTAGCTGCTCGACCGCGGTTTGGAGCTCCGGGCCCGTTCGGACGATGCCGACGTTGCTGCTCATCACCTCTTGAAGCGCCTCGTGCATCAAATACGGGTTCTCGCCCGACTCCCGATTCAAGATGTCGGTGGCCTCTCGATAGGCCGCTTTGATCTGCTCGTCGTCGGCGCGCGGCGACGCACTCAGGTCCGACAGGTACGACGCGACGCCGATACCAGCGAGCCGGCCGAAGACGATCAGATCGGAGAGCGAGTTGCCCCCGAGGCGGTTCGCGCCGTGGAGCCCAGCCGCACACTCGCCGCATGCGAAAAGCCCTGGCACGTTGGTTTGCTGCGTATCGGGCTCGACGCGAATCCCGCCCATGAAATAGTGAAGCGTCGGGCCGACCTCCATCGGGGTCTCGGTGATGTCGACCTCGGCAAGCTCCTTGAACTGATGATACATCGACGGAAGCTTCCGCTTGATGTAGTCGGCGGACCTACGCGACGCGATGTCGAGAAACGCGCCGCCATGCGGTGAGCCCCGGCCCGCTTGCACCTCGGCGCGAATCGCGCGTGCCACCACGTCACGGGTCAAGAGCTCGGGCGGGCGCCGCGCGCTCGGGTCTTCGGGCCACTTGTCGGCTTCGAGAATCGTATCGGCGGTCTCGGCGGCAAAGCGTTTCGGAATGTAGTTGAACATGAAGCGCTCGCCCTTGTTGTTGAGCAGAATGCCCCCGTCGCCTCGAACGCCTTCGGTCACCAGGGTTCCGCGCACCGAGGGCGGCCACACCATGCCGGTCGGATGAAACTGCGTGAACTCGAGATCCATCAGCTCGGCGCCCGCCTCGTAGGCCAGCGCGGCGCCGTCGCCGGTGTACTCCCAGGAGTTGCTGGTCACGTGCCAGGCCTTGCCGCCGCCGCCGGTCGCCATGATCACGGCTCGCGTGCGAAACAGGACGAAACGACCGGTTTCGCGCCAGTACGCCGCCACGCCTGCGATGCGGCCCCCATCGAGCAGGAGCCGAAGCGCCGTGCACTCCATGTGGAAGTGGATGCCTTGATGCACACCGTGATCCTGCAGAGTGCGAATCAGCTCGAGCCCGGTTCGGTCGCCCACGTGCGCGAGCCTCGGATAGCGATGACCGCCGAAGTTTCGCTGGCTGATCAAGCCGTCCGGGGTGCGGTCGAACACCGCCCCCCACTCCTCGAGCTCGCGAACGCGCTCGGGCGCCTGCCTGGCGTGGAGCTCGGCCATGCGCCACTGATTCAAGAACTTGCCGCCGCGCATCGTGTCGCGGAAGTGAATCTTCCAGTTGTCGCGGCGGTCGACGTTGCCGAGCGACGCGGCCATGCCGCCTTCGGCCATGACGGTGTGAGCCTTGCCGAGCAGGCTCTTGGAGATGACGCCCGTGTTGAGCCCACGCGCGCTGCATTCGATGGCGGCCCGCAGCCCTGCGCCGCCCGCCCCGATGACCAGGACGTCGTGCTCGAAGGTTTGAATCTCGCTGACGTTCATCGGCCGCTAGTTCGTCCAGGTGTTGAAGTCGGTGATTACGCCCATCGAAACCAACCGTACGTACACGTCGGTGAACGCGACCCACACGAGGCTGGTCCAGGCAAAGTTTGGATGGCGCGCGTTGAGCCAGCTCACTTTCTTCCAGGCGCCGTAGCGAATCGTCTCTTTGCCACAGGACATGCAGTCGAACCCGCCGCCGATCAGGTGGCGAAACGCGTGACAGCCGAACGTGTACCCCGCCAAAAACGTGGCGTTCAAGAGGAGCACGACCGTCCCTACACCGATGCCGAGCTCCCCGTTACGGAAGAGCGAAACGAACGCATCGTAGTAGAGAATGAAGATGTAGAGCACCGCGAAATAGAGCGCGTAGCGGTGAAGGTTTTGGAAGATCAGCCACGCCGTCTCGCCGCGGTAGGGCCGGCTCGTCACTGGATTGACGCCACAGGCCGGCGGCGAGCCCGTGAACGCACGATAGTAGGCCTTGCGGTAGTAGTAGCAGGTGAAACGAAAGGCCCCCGGAAAGAACAAGATCAGAAGCGCCGGCGACGCAGGCAAGAACGACGGCCACCAACTCGGCCATGCACCGAGCCACGCGTGCGAGAGCGGCGCAGCGCCGGCAGCGGAGATGTCGGTGTAGAGGACGGGGGAGTAGAGCGGGCTCAGGTATGGATTGGCATAGTAGTGCGTGCCCTGAAACGCGGCCCACGTGACGTAGACCGAGAAGGCGGTGAGGGCGAACAGGGTGACCGACGGTGAAACCCACCAACGATCTTTTCGAATGGTAGCGGCCGGTCCTGTAGGATGACCGCCGAGGACTGTGAGCTGTCGAGTCGGCATCGGCTCGGCGGACTATACCGAAAGCGCCAACGCGAACAAGGGTTTCCGGGAGGGCTTCGCTGATGAAAACGCTGGTTTTAACGCGGGCTGACGTGGAACGGGTTGCGGCCACGGAGCTTGCGGTCGAAGCGGTCGAACGTGCTTTCGTCGCATTCGGACGTGGCGAAGCGACGATGCCGCCCAAGGTCTACCTGCCGATCGAGGATCACGACGGCGACTTCCGAGCCATGCCCGCCCGACTTGGCGCGTCGGCCGGGTTGAAATGGGTGAACGTCCATGCGCGGAATCGAAAGCTGCATGGGCTACCCACCGTGATGGGAGTCTACATTCTCAACGACGCCACGAATGCGTTCCCCCTCGCGATCATGGACGGCACGCTGCTCACGGCGCTGAGGACGGGTGCCGCCGGCGCTGTTGCCTCGAAGCACCTCGCCGGAGGCATGCCCAGGACGATTTCGTTCATCGGATGCGGGGTTCAGGCGTATACGCTGCACGCATCGCACGCCGTGGTGTTCAGCGGCTTCGAATGCCTGGCTCACGATCGCAATGCGGACACCGCCGAGCGGTTCGCAGCAAAGACCGGGGGGAAAGTCGTGAGCCTCGAACAGGCGGCAGGCGCGGACATCGTCTGCACCGCGACGCCAGCGCGGACGCCATTCATCGACGCGCGTTGGATACGGCCCGGAGCGCACATCAACGCCATGGGTGCGGACGCGCCTGGCAAGCAGGAGCTCGGCTCCGAGACGCTGCGGATGGCCCGCGTCTACATCGACGACATCCATCAGGCGACCGGGAGCGGAGAGATCAACGTTCCCCTCGCGAAAGGCGAATACTCGGTCGACCAGATTGCAGGCACTCTGGGCGAGGTCGTCGCCGGCGCGCTGCCCAAGCCAGCCGACGAAGAAACGACCGTTTTCGACTCGACCGGCCTCGCAATTCAAGACGTCGCGCTGGCTCGCGCGATCTACGACGCGGCGACGGCAAACGATGTCGGCTACCCCGTCGATCTGATCGGCGCCGAGGGGTGAGCCGTTTGGCGGGTCGACTCCGCGGGCCGGATCGCTCTCACATGCGGTTTTCTTCACTTGGAGACGACAAAAGCAGAACAATCCCCGCGTGAGGTGGGTCTTACCGAAAATCGCGATCTTGCTCGCTCTCGGGCTCGCATGGGGCGGTGCACACGCCTCGATCGAGACGCCCGCGTTTCTCGGCTTTCCGGACGCCCCGCGCATCGAGGCGCTGCGGACCCAGCCGATCGCCAAGGTGGAAAAGGGCCGCGGCGGTCGAAGCCTGGCATTCAAGATCACGCTCACCGATGGCACCCAGGGCTATTTCAAACCGAAGCAGACGTTTTCGGCGGCGCACTGGTACTCCGAGGTCGCGGCCTACTACCTCGATCGCGAGCTCGGCCTCGGGCGCGTCCCGCCCACGACGGGGCGCACGTTTCACTGGAGCGAGCTTCGGGCGGCGGCCGGTCGCGACGCGCGAGTCCCCGAGCTTCGGATTGAACCCGACGAAACCCTTCGCGGCGCCTTCATTTGGTGGATCCCGGAGCAGCTCAAGCGGGTGCGAATGGGCCGAACCTGGGAGCGATGGATTCGAGTTCAGAAGACGCTCCCGATCACGCCGTATCAGCGGCCCGTCGACTACCGCGCCGACCTGCGGAGTCGCCCGGGCATCCGGGAGGCGACCGATCCGGCTCGCCCGCTGGCGACCGAGCCCGACACCGAGGCACGACCGGCCGAGCTCTCGGACCTGATCGTATTCGACTACTTGACGCAAAACGTCGATCGGTGGGGAGGCGGGTTCACCAACGTGCGGTCGCGAGGACCGGGTGGACCGCTGGTCTACCTCGACAACGGCGCGGGGTTCTGGCTCGGCGAGCAGCGGCTCGGGCTGATGGAAGCGCGCCTGAAAGCGCTTCAGAAGTTTCGTCGCTCGACCGTCGATGCCGTGCGTGCGCTCGACATCGAGCGATTCGAGGCCAGGCTCGCAGGTGACCCGTTGGCACCCGTGCTGACCGAGAAACAGCTCGACGGTCTCGCCCAACGGCAGCAGGCAGTGATCGAGCACGTCGACGCCATGATCGCGCGGTTCGGGGAGGCGAAGGTGCTCGCGTGGTAGGCTTCGTCGGTGGACGAACGACTCCGGCTCCCGGCCGAGTGGGAGCCGCATGCAGCCTGTTGGCTCGCGTTCCCTCATCTCGATGAGGAATGGACGCCTCACCTCGGGGGCGCGCAGCAGTCGGTTGCACGACTCGTCGGCGCGATCGCGGACGGAGGCCGCGAGCCGGTCCGGCTCCTGGTCCGCGACGAACGCGTGGAAGCCGAGGCGCGTTCTCTCATCGGCGACGCGCCGCAGGTCGCGTACGTGCGGACACGCTACGGGGACTGCTGGATCCGGGACACCGCCCCCCTCCTCGGGTACACACCGGGGGGAACGCTCGGAGGGCTTTGCTTTCGTTTCAACGGCTGGGGCGACAAGTTCTCGATCCCCCACGACGACGTCGTCGGTCGTTGGCTGACCACCGAGCTTCGCGCCGCACGCTTCGAGAGCTCCGTCACCTTGGAGGGCGGCGCCCTCGAAACCAACGGACAGGGCATGTTTCTCACCACGGCATCCTGCACCCTGAACGAGAACCGAAATCCCGGACTGACGCGCGAGCGGTTCGAAGCTGCGCTCGGTGCGCTCGTTTCGGTGGAGCGCGTGGTCTGGATCGATCGCGGCCTCGAGCACGACCACACCGACGGTCACATCGACATGATCGCGCGCTTCATCGCGCCAAACACGGTGTTCTGCATGGCGCCTCGCGCTGGAACGCCGAATGAGGGGACGCTCCGAGCGGTCGAGCAGGCGCTGCGAAGAAGCGGGCTCGAGGTGCTCACCGTGCCGGCGCCCGACACGGTCCGCCGGCCCGACGGAATCCCGTTGCCTGCCACCTATTGCAATTTCTACATCGCCAACGCGGCGGTAATCGTTCCGACTTACGGCGTCGCCGAGGACCGCGCGGCGCTCACCGCGCTCGATCGCGCGTTCCCGCACCGCGAGGTCATCGGCCTGCCGGCAGCAGACCTGCTATGGGGAAGCGGAGCATTTCACTGCGTCACACAACCGCAGCCTGCCCCCCCATGACTTCTTCGACGCTCTCGATTGGCCTCGTTCAATGCGCGTGCAGCGCGGCACGCGAGGTGAACGTCTCCCGCATCGAAGGATTGATCCGCGAGGCAGCACGACGGGGCGCGCAGGTCGTGCTGACGCCGGAGCTCTTCGAGGGCCCCTACTTCCCTCAGGCCGAGGACGAGCACGCATTCCAGAGCGCTTTTCCGCTTCGGGACCACCCGACGGTCGCGCGCATGCAAGCGCTCGCCGACGAGCTCAACATCGTGCTTCCGGTTTCCTTTTTCGAGCGCGCCGGGCAGGCGTTTTACAACAGCGTCGTCACCATCGATGCGGATGGCTCGCAGCTTGGAGTCTACCGAAAAGCCCACATCCCCGACGGGCCGGGTTACCAGGAAAAATTCTACTTCCGGCCCGGTGACACGGGTTTTCGGGTCTGGAGCACGCGTTACGGCCGTATCGGCGTCGGGATTTGCTGGGATCAGTGGTTTCCGGAGGCCGCGCGGGCCATGGCGCTCCTCGGCGCGGAGGCGCTGCTCTACCCGACCGCCATCGGGAGCGAGCCACGCGCGCCCGGGGAGGACACGAAAGCGCCGTGGCAGCGCGCGATGATCGGACACGCGGTCGCCAATGCGATGCCGGTGGCTGCCGCGAACCGCGTCGGTGTCGAAGGGGGTCTCACGTTCTACGGAAGCTCGTTTGCGTGTGACCACCGGGGCAACATGGCCGTCGAGCTCGGCCGGGACGAAGAGGGGGTGGCCGTTGCATCCTTCGATCGGGAAGCGCTCGGCCGCTACCGTGCGAGCTGGGGGTTCTTTCGCGACCGGCGGCCGGATCTGTACGGCGCATTGATCGGAGAAGACACCGGTGATTGACTCGCTCTATGCGATCGTCGACGTCGAGGTGGCGGACCGGCCGCTCGAGCTCGCGTTCAAGTCCCTCAACGCCGGCTGCGCCATGCTTCAGCTCCGCGCAAAAGCGCTCGACGATGCGGCATTTCTGGAAATCGCGCGGCGAATTCGATCCGCTTGTGCGCACGCCGAAGTCCCGTTCGTGGTCAACGATCGCCCCGACATCGCTCGGCTCGTGCGAGCGGACGGGCTCCACCTCGGCCAGGGCGACGTTTCGATTCTCGACGCGCGCAAAGTCGTGGGCCACATGCCGATCGGGGTGTCGACGCACGACCACGCCCAGGCCACCGAGGCCGACGGCCAAGGCGCCGATCTCATCGCGTTCGGCCCGATCTTCGAAACCCGCACCAAGGTGGATCCCGACCCGGTCGTCGGGCTCGGCGAGCTCGAAGCGATCTGCCGCACCGTCTCGCGGCCGGTGGTTGCAATTGGCGGAATTACCCCGGAAAACGCCGGTCAAGCACTGGCTGCGGGGGCTCGCTACGTCGCAGCGGTCGCAGCGCTTCCGCGCTTCATCGAAGACGCGGGGTGACGCTCACCGATGTTCGAAGTGCTGGATCGCGGTCTCGATCGCGGCGCCGAGGGCTTGGTTGACCAGCGCCGCAGTCGCGTCCTCGCCGCTCCGCAACGCCTCGTAGTAGCGCTGCCGCTCCGTCGCGTGAATGACGACGGGTGGGAAGCCGGCTCGCATGAGAATCAGATTCATGACGAGACGCGCCACTTTTCCGCTGTGTCGCGGAAACGGGTAGATGTGCAGGAGCTGGTACTGCGCTTTGCTCGCCATCCGCACTGGATGCATCGTCTTCTTCGTGTCGGGGTCGGAGAGCCACTGGACGAGCTGCCGCATGCGGTAGCTGATCTTGTCGGGCTGCGAGATCTCGTGGAAGTACAGGCGGTGAAGGGGCATGTCCTTCCGGTACTTCGGAGGGCCCTTTCCCTCGAGCTCCTCGGGCGCGAGTTGGGCAAACAGCTTCTTGATGACTTCGAGATTGATCGTGAAACGCCGTTTTGCCGACATTTCTCGAATCATCTCGATCGCGCCTAAGTGATTGCGGATCTCGTCGTAGACGGGGATGAGCGACGGATCGGAGACCGTCTCGTCGTAGATCGCGGCTTTGAGCTCGTCCATCGAGTAGACGACGCCCTCGAGCGCGCTGTCGTGATAAATCCAGGCGATGTCGAATCGCTCCTGGTAGTCCCGGCGTTCCTCCTCGCCGGCCGCGTCGACCAGCTCCTGCAGCTGCGCGACTCGCTCTTCTAAGCTTGGACCTTGAAGGGCTTGAACCAAGGAATTTCCTCCACCCCCAGGGACTTACTGCATCGGCCCGGCGCGGCGCGCGAAACTATCAGCGAGGCCGGAGGTCGTCAACCGCGACCGAATCCGGCTAATTCAGGGCTTCGGAAATCGCGCCGCGGAGCCGCATTTTGCTCGGGACGCCCGTCGATGCCCATCGAACGACCCCGTCTCGGTCGACGACGATGACGGTCGGCAGCGATCGAATCGAGTAGAGCCGTTGCACCGTGCCGGCGCGGTCGTGAAGCGTCGGGAACTCGGTTCCAAACGCGGCGTGTGCGGCTTGAAGCCGCTGCCGGTCGATCGGCTCGACGTTGATCGCATAGAACGCCACCTCTTCGTCGCGGAACTCCGCGTTGAGCTCGTTCAACAGCGGCGTCGAACGCCGGCACGCGCCGCACCAGCTCGCCCAGAAGTCGAGGACTACCACCTGGCCCGCCATGTCTGCGAGCGTGACCTTGTCCGGGCCTCCTGCTTTCGTGCCGGCCGCGACCGCCAGGCTGAGGTTTGGGGCCAGCTTTCCCACGAGCGGCGATGCGTTTCCACGCGTCATCCAGGCGTAGAGCGCGACGAACGCCATCGCCATCGCAAGCCAGTGAATCCATCTGCGGGGCCGGCTCCTGGTCGTCTCCGTCACGACGGCCCCATGAGCGGAAGCTCGATCGTGAAACGCGCGCCGCCTTCGGGCGCTCCGTCCAGGCGTACCTCCCCGCCGTGCTCGAGCACTACCTTCTTCACGATCGCGAGGCCCAAGCCCGTGCCCTCCGTCTTGCTCGTGTAGTAGGGATCGAACACGCGGTCCCAGTTCTCTTTTGCAATGCCAGGTCCGTTGTCACGCACCTCGATCAATGCGGCGTCGCCGGTCGCATAGGCCCGCGCGAAGACTTGCCCTCCGCCGGAAGGGCGCGCCTCGTAGACCGCCTGAATCGCGTTCCGAATGATGTTGTCGACGCCTCGCTTGAGCATCATGGGATCCATACGCACGGGGATAGGTTCCGTTGCATAGCTCACTCTGACTTCGACGGGTGCAGGGGTCCCAGAGCCGATGTCTTCGAGGATGGCCGGCACCGAATCTTCGATGCTCTGCATGAGCTCGCGGAGGTCCGACGGCGACAGATCGGCCCTCGGCAGCTTTGCAAACGCGCTGAACTCGCCAACGAGACGGCGAAGCGTCGCAACCTCTTCCTCGATGATCGCCCGCGCGTGCTCCAGCTTCTTGCGATAGGCGTCGTCTCCGCCGTCGTACGTTTCGTCCATCTCCTGCGCAGCGAGCTGGATGGGGGTGAGAGGGTTTTTGATCTCGTGCGCAAGGCGACGAGCGAAGTCTTGCCATGCGCCGATGCGCTGGAGGTACTCGATGCGCGTTCGCGAGTCCCGGAGGTCCCGGACCATGTCGTTGAAGGCCTTGGTGAGCTCGGTGACCTCGTCGGTCGCACTCGTCGGAAGCGCCACCGTGAGATCACCCGCACCGACTTTGCGCGAGGCCTCCGCAAGCACGGTCACACGACGGGTGACACGCCTCGAGACGACCGCGCCAATCAAGAATGCAACCACGATGACTAGGAATGCCATCACGCCGAAAACCCAGACGTAGATGTCGGACACGGTGGCGCTCTGGCGCTGCAGCCGAGAATAGACGTCGGCGACCTCGCCCGCTTCCTGCAGTCGTTCGAAGTAGACTTCCGGCACGGTGACCTCGACGGCGACGCGAAGCTCGCGGCCTCGCGATTCGACGACGCGCTCTCGAACCGTTGCACGGACCGGAGCCCCCGATCGATCGACGGGGCGTGCCACTCGGGCAACCTCTCGTCCGGAGGCGTCGATCAAACGAATGGTGCGAACATCGGGATACCGATCGAGGAGCTCCTGCAGCAGAGGCTCGAGCTGTCCACCGCCGCCGGAATCGGCGAGGCGGGCTTCGACCGCCCACCGAACCGCGTCGGCAACCTCCTCGGACCCCGACCTGAGCGCCATGAGCTGTCCTCGCCTAGCCTCGACGCCGTGCACGAGCTCGGCGCCAAACCGCGGATTGACCCCGACCAAATAGACTTCGCGAAGCGCTCGTTGAGCGAGGAACACGCTTCCCCCGAGCGCCAAGAACACCGACAGGCCGATGGCAAACAGGATCTTCCGCTCGAACCGGCTCATTCGGGCACCCTCAGCACTTCGCTTCGAAACCGCACCGTACGCTCCGCCTTGCAGATGCGTCTCCGGACGATGTTCACGGTGATTGGGCCCACGGGATCGTCGGCAGACGACGGCCGGATGAGCTCCCGGCACTGCTTCTTCGAGATCGGGTTGAACTCCGCCTTGATCGAGAAGTAGATCTCCCGCCCCTCGCGCGGCTCGTAGCTCTTCGGTTCCCCGACGAACAGCCCGTCGACTTTCAGACAGCGATCCAGCACTTCGTCGAGCGTTTTCAGGCGCTCGCTCTGCGCACCGATTCGAACCAGGTATCCGTCCTCCCAAAGGTCGCGGGTGACGTCGCAGCCGAACTGTCGGACCGCCAGTTGCCAATTGGAGCTCTTGAGGTGCGATGCAACAGTGACGACGATTCGTTTGCGGAGACCGCTTGCGAGCTCGATGCGAACGCGATCGTCGACGAGGTCTTTCGCCGAAAACGAAATTTTGGGGGTCCCACGCGTCCAGACGACTTCCACGTCACGAGGCTCGAGCTGCGCGGCGGCAACCGCTGCAACCAGCAAGACCAGCGCTGGGAGCCAATATCTCACAGACGAATGAACCCCAGGAGCGTCGAGAAGCCGACTTGGAAAACCCCCGCGCGCGTGTCGAATCGGAAGCCGACGTCGAAGGTGAGATCGAGCGGGTATCGCGAAGCGCCGCTGTAGCCCGTCAAGACGCCAAACCCCGTCCGCTGGCCCCGCAGATCGGCCAACGACAGAAGGCCGATCAGCGTGTAGAGGTTAATTTCCCGCAGGCCGCGCTCGCGGGCACGCTCGTAGACGGGAACGTTGTATCCGACGTCGAGGCGCCACGCGATCTCGCCGAGATAATTGTCTGCGATCGACGTGTTCAAGAGGTTGGGCGGCGGTCGCGAGTCGAGCTGCATCTCGAGGAACCGCGACGGGATCAAGTCGGTCAGGTCCGAGATGTGAAAGAGATAGAAGAAGGGAGTGTTGCCGAAGGCGGCGCCCCCGAAAAATCCGAGGCGAAAGGTGTGGTTCCAAGGAAGGCGCCACCATTTTCGCACTGTGACGTCGAGCTTGACGAAATCGTAGTCGCTGCCGAGAAAACGACTGCCGAGCTGCACGTCGCCCGAAAAGAGCACGCCCTCTTTGGTGAGACCGGGATCGTCTCGCTTGTCGAAGGTGAGAACGAATCGAAGCGAGGATACGAAGCTTTTGCCGTCTTGAATCCGAAAGTCGATGGGGACGATCTCGTTGCCACGCGTTTCACTCGCAGCTTCGGGACGGCTGAGAACGCTGACGATGTCGCCGATCCAGTCGAGGGAGTAGCGGAGCTTGCTGGTGAAGTCCTTGCCGGTGCCCGCCATGAACCCCCCCCGCCGGTAGCGGACGACGGCGCTCGGCCCGTCGGAGGTGCTCGGGCAGGTCGGCTGGCCGCAGGGCACGCTGACCAACGGGCTGTTTCCGTAAAACTCCCTTCCGTTGTTGAAGAACGTACCGAAGCGGATGTCGTATTCGTCCAAAATTAGCTTCGGATAGCGGAGATCGATTCGGCCGCCCTGCTGAAACTCGCTCACCAGCGCCGTGCCGGACAGCCGAATGCCGAGCCCGGCGAGATTCGTCTCGGTAACCTTGAAGCCGAGCCAAGGAAAGAGGGTGCGGCCGCGATCCGTCGTCGAGCGAACCCCTTTTGAAAGACCTGCCACGAGCTGCTCGATCACGACGGTGTTGCGCTCTTTGACCTGGACGACGAGCACGACGTAGCCGCGCTCGGCGCCCCGCTCGAGACGGATGTCGACGCGGTCGAACCAGCCGGTTCCCATCAGCCGCCACTCGGTTTCTTCGAGCTCGACCGATTCTGGATCGAGGAAGTCGCCCGGTTTGAGCGGAATGAACTTTCGGACCAACCTCGATTTGGTTCGCTTGTTGCCGCTCACGACGATGCCCTCGAGCACGTACCGAACCTGCGACACGACCTCTGCCGCAGGGCTCGGATCGCTTGCCACCCCATACGGATCGCGAAGCTCGTCTTCGGGCTCGTCGCCGCTGGGCTCGTCGGCCTCGACCGGGACCTTCACGACGTCGCCGGGCCGGTAAGGCTCGGGGTCGGGGTCGGGACCCTGGGCGCGCGCGATCGCGGGCGACAGCAGCAAGAGGAGTGCAGTCAGGCTCGAAAGCCGGCGTCTCGATCGCAGGCGCGGGCTCACGAGCTGGAGACTACTCTAGAGGCGGAAGCGACGCGAGAAGCCAAAGGCAACCGGCGACGACGACGAACACCGCAGCAACCCATCCGAGGGTGCGCCAGAAACCGATTGGCCTGCCGTCGTCTTTCGACCTCACTCGCGTGACTGTAGCAGATTCCGACGAGGTCGAGGGCGAATAGTCGAGGGTGCTCCAGAGCTCTTGCGGCTCGGGTAGGTCGTCGTCGCCGGGGCGGCGAATGATGCGGATCGTCGCGTCGTCATCTCGCTCGTCCAGGCGCGGGCGGAGCCCGGACACCGGGGTGGCGTCGACCCGCCCGAGCGCTGCCAAACCTTCTTCGACCGCCTGTCCGAGCGGAAGCTCCGTCGGGTTCTTCGGCGGCGTCTGAGATGCCTTGTCGCGAAGCGCCGGCGGCAGCGTCTCCCGGGGCGGCGGAACCGCATCGACGCGAAAGGTGCCCTCGGTCCACTCGAGTGCGATCACGAAATCCGCCGCGGAGCCACCGTCGATGCTGACGTCGCTCAGCTCGCCCTTGTCGTAGTAGCCGATCGCGAGGCGGCCGCGATGCTCGAGCAGCAGGCGTCCGGTCAAGCCCGCGTTCTCACAGTAGCGCATCAGGTCGGCGGGAGGATGCACCGCGAGCGATCCGCGACGCGTGGTGTCCGTGCCCCGTGACACCGGGAGATGCGGGAGCTTCGGATAGACGGCGAACTCGCCGTCCCGCAGCGAAAGCAGCACCTCGAGCGCGCGCTCCTCGTCGGCGGTATTGTCCACGCCGGCGAGCTGCCCGTGTACCAGGCGGACCGCCCCCGAACCGGTCGCGCTTTGGAACGCGAGCACGCCGGTCGTGCCCACTTGCTCGAGGCCGCCGAGCAGCTCCTCGATGCCCTCTTCTGGGATCGGTCCCTCGAACATGGCCTGAGCCACCATGACTGAGTGGAGTGATTCTCGCGGCCTGGGTTGTCAAGGCGCTGGAGCGGCGCAACCCGATACCTCAAGGAAAAATGCCGCGCTCCGCGTAGGAGGTCGCGAGGCTTTCGAGCGCGAGCGCATAGGCGGCAATCCGCGCGTCGACCCCGTGCTTCTGCGCATAGAACATCGTGCGCTGATAGCCTCTACGCATGACGTGCAGCAGACGCTGGTCGACTTCCTCGACGTCCCAGTGCTCGCTGTTTCGGTTCTGCACCCATTCGTAGTAGCTCACCGTCACACCGCCCGAGTTCGCGAGCACGTCCGGAATGACCGGGATGCCCCGATCGCGAAGCACCGCCTCGCCGTCGGGATTGATGGGGCCGTTGGCACCTTCCGCCACGAGCTTCACCTGGAGCGCCCGAGCCTCTTCGTCGCCGATTTGATTCTCGAGCGCGGCGGGAACGCAGATGTCGGCTGCGGTCGCGAAGAACTCGCTTCGGGAGATCTTCTCGCCGCGCGGATACCCTTCGATCGAGCCGTTGGCGCTGACGTATTCCTCGAGCTTGTGCGCGTTGAAGCCCTCTTCGTTGCGTAGATAGCCGGTGTGATCGCCCGTCGCGATGGTGGCAACGCCGAGCTTCGAGAGCAGTCCCGACGTGTGAGAGCCGACGTTGCCGAACCCTTGAATGATCGCGGTAGCGCCCTCCAGGTCGAACCGGTTCTCTTTTGCCCACTCCTTGATGCAGTGCACGACGCCCTGGCCCGTGGCCCGCTCGCGACCCTCCGAGCCGCCGGAGTTGACGGTCTTGCCGGTCACCACCGCGCGCTGGTCGCTCTTCTCCGTCGACGACCCGGTATTCATGTACGTGTCCATCATCCAGACCATCGTTTGGGCGTTGGTGCCGACGTCCGGTGCTGGGATGTCGTGCGAAGGCCCGATGTTTGCGCTGAGCGCGTGCGTGAAGCGGCGCGTGATTCGGCGAAGCTCGTCTTCGCTGTGCTCGCGCGGGTTGAACTTGATGCCACCTTTGCCGCCCCCAAACGGGATGCCCATCAGGGCGCACTTCCACGTCATCTGCGAAGCCAGTGCTTTGAGCTCGTCGAGCGAGACGTCTTCGTGATAGCGAATGCCGCCCTTGTAGGGACCGAGCACGTTGTTGTGCTGGATGCGATACCCTTTGAACAGCTTCATGTTGCCGTCGTCCATTCGCACTGGAAAATGAACGATCAGCTCGTTCTTGGGCTCGGCAAGAATCACCCGGACGTGATCGGGCAGGCCCATCACGTCGGCGGCGCGGCTCAAATACCCTTGAACGATTTCGAAGAATGGATAGTGCGCAGGCGGCACCGACAACCGATACATGTCCCCTCCGTCGTGAATGCTAGGTCGCTTTAAAACAGTAGCAGGTTCGCGCAAATCTTGCGCATTCGTGTGGTCGGCGCGCAAAGAAAACACGTCGCGTCGAAAACGCTTCTCAACAGTCGAGACGTAGTTGTTTTTCCTTTGTTTGCGGAGGTAGAGTCGGGGCGACCGGGCTGCTCAGCGCGCCCCGCGACCTTGGCTTTCAAACAGCGAGGAGGATGCGATGGATCGACCGGGAACCGAGTTCCGTCGAGAGCTGGAGGCACGAGGTGTTTCGCGGCGCGAGTTCATGGGGTTCTGCTCCGCGATGGCGGTCATGTTTGGGTTGCCGAAGGGCGCCACCGCTGCGATCGCCGACGCGCTCGAAAACAAACCCAAGCCAACACTCGTTTGGCTCAACTTTCAAGACTGCGCGGGTAACACCGAATCGTTTCTGCGTGCAAGCAAGCCGACAGCAGCCGAGGTGATCCTCGACCTGATCTCGATCGATTATCACGAGGTGATCATGGCAGCGGCAGGTCACCAGGCAGAGGAGAATCTGCATGCGGTGGTCGAGAACCACAAAGGCGCCTACATCGCGGTCGTCGAAGGATCGATCCCGACCGGTGCGAACGGAGCGTATTGCACGGTCGGCGGCCGGTCCGCCCTGCAGATCGCCAACGAGGTGTGCGGCAACGCGCTTGCCACCGTCGCCGTTGGAACGTGCGCGTCGTTTGGCGGAATCCCGGCGGCGTCCCCAAACCCGACGGGCGCGCTCGGCGTTGCCGATGCAGTGCCCGGTATCAAGACGCTGATCAATCTGTCGGCCTGTCCGGTGAACGCTCAAAACCTCACCGCCACGCTCGTCTTCTTTTTGACGTACGGGCGGTTCCCCGCGCTAGACAGGCTCAATCGTCCGATCTTCGCGTACGGGAAGTCGATCCACGACAACTGCGAGCGGCGTGCTCACTACGACGCCGGCCAGTACGTCGAGCAGTGGGGCGACGAGGCACATCGGGACGGGCATTGCCTCTACAAGATGGGCTGCAAGGGTCCCGTATCGTTCCAGAACTGTCCGAACGTGGGCTGGAACGACAACACGAGCTGGCCGATCGCGTGCGGCCACGGCTGCATCGGGTGCGCCGAGCCGGATTTCTGGGACAAGATGACCCCGTTTTACGCGCATTTGCCGGGCTTCCCGGGCTTCGGCAAAGGATCGGACATCGACAAGGTCGGATTCTGGGCGACGATCGGGGTCACGACCGCTTTTGCAACGCACACCCTCGTGCACCTCGGAAAGAAGCTCGTCGGCACCGGCGGCGATCACCCACCAGACGCCCCCCCCACGCGAACCGATGAAGGAGGCGAAGGATGACCCACATCGTCGTCGACCCAGTGACCCGCATCGAAGGCCACCTGCGCATCGAAGCGGAAATCGACAAAGGCCAAGTCGCCAACGCGTGGTCGTCCTCGACCATGTTCCGCGGCATCGAGATCATCCTGCAGGGCCGCGACCCCCGTGACGCGTGGGCGTTCTGTCAGCGCATCTGCGGCGTGTGCACCACGGTGCACGCGATCGCGTCGATTCGGGCGGTCGAAGATGCGATTGGCGCCAAACCGCCACCCAATGCGCGCATCCTTCGAAACCTGATCATCGCCTCCCAGGCCGTGCAGGACCACGTCATTCATTTCTATCATCTGCATGCGCTCGACTGGGTGGACATCGTGTCGGCGCTCGAAGCCGACCCGAAGGAAACCGCAGCGCTCGCCCAATCGATTTCGGACTGGCCGAAGTCGAGCGCGACCTATTTCAAGGGCATCCAAGACCGCGTGAAAGGGCTCGTCGAGCGGGGTCAGCTCGGGCCTTTCGCCAACGCGTACTGGGGGCACTCCGCCTACAAGCTGCCGCCCGCCGCGAATCTGATGGCGGTCGCGCACTACCTCGAAGCGCTCGATTGGCAGCGCGAGTTCATCAAGATGCACGCCATCCTCGGCGGCAAGAACCCGCACCTTCAGAGCTTCCTGGTCGGCGGGATGGCGACGCCGGTCGACCCGGACCGCCAGGCTTCGCTCAACATCCACACGATCGCCGAGTTCAAGAAGCTGATCGCCGGCGCCAGGGACTTCGTCAGCAAGGTGTACATCCCGGACCTTCTGGCCGTCGCGTCGTTCTACAAAGACTGGGCGGGGTACGGCGCCGGCGTCGGCAACTACATGGTCTACGGCGAGTACCCGCTCGACGACGAGCCCAAGCCGAACCTCTACATCCCATCGGGCGTGATCCGCGCGCGAGACATTTCGAAGGTCGAGGAGTTCGATCCTTCGAAGATCACCGAACAGGTCGCGCACTCTTGGTACGAATACGAGGGCGGCGACGACAAAGCCATTCACCCGTCCGAGGGCGAAACCAAGCCGACCTACACGGGCCCCGAGCCGCCATTCGAAAGACTCAACGTCGCGGAGAAGTACTCCTGGCTGAAGTCCCCGCGCTACGACGGGGTTCCGATGGAGGTCGGCCCGCTGTCTCGCATGCTCGTCTCCTACGTTCGGGGCCACGAGCAGGTGAAGGGTCTCGTCGACTACGTGCTGAAGACCCTCGAGGTCGGTCCCGAGGCGCTCTTTTCCACGCTTGGTCGGGTGGCCGCCCGCGGCATCGAGACACAGCTCCTCGTCGACAAGATCGGGGACTGGGTCGACGAGCTCGCCGACAACATGGGCAAAGGCGAGCTTCGCATCCACGACAACAGCAAGTGGGAGCCCGAAAGCTGGCCGGATGACGCGATGGGCGCGGGCTTTCACGAGGCGCCCCGCGGCGCCCTCGGTCACTGGGTCCACGTCAAAGATGCGAAGATCGCGCGCTACCAGTGCGTCGTGCCGAGCACCTGGAACGCCGGGCCTCGGGATGCGGGCGACGCGCCGGGCCCCTACGAAGCCGCGCTGGTCGGGACTCCGGTCGCCGATCCGGAGCAGCCGATCGAGATCCTACGGACCGTTCACTCCTTCGACCCGTGCATGGCCTGCGGCGTCCACGTCGTCGAGCCCGGAGGGCGCGAGATCACTCGCGTGAAGGCGCGATGAGCCCGCCACCCACGGCGACGGCGACGAAGGGAGGCCCGCGCCCGCGTGTGAGCTATCGCGCGAGCGATCGGGAGGGCATAGAGCGCGTCTACGTGTGGGATCTCGTGGTTCGGCTGAGCCATTGGATCATCATGCTGGCGATCTTCATCCTGGCGATCACGGGGATCTACATCGGCAACCCGTACCTGATCCCAGCCGGCCCGGCCGACGATCAATTCGTCATGGCGACGATGAAGGTCGTGCACTTCTATACCGCGATCGTGTTCACCGCTGCGGTCGCCGCACGCATTTTCTGGATGTTCGTTGGCTCGTACTACGCGCGCTGGCACCAGTTCGTACCGGCGAGCCCGCGGCGGCGGCGCGATGTGCTCAGCATGTTGAAATTCTACCTTTTCATCAACAAGAAGCCCCCGCTCAACGTCGGACACAACCCCCTCGCCGGGTTGTTCTACGTGCTGGTTTTCTTTTTGTACCTCGTCATGATTTTCACGGGCCTCGCGCTCTACTCCGTGAGCGCGACGGGACCTATCGGGGAGTGGTGGGGTTGGCTGCTTCCGATCCTCGGTGGCGCGCAAAGCGCGCGCTGGATCCATCACCTGGCGATGTGGTTCATCTTGGGGTTTTTCGCTCACCACATCTGGAGCGCGATCCTCGTCTCTCGCGTCGAGGGCGTCGGCCTGATCGACTCCATGTTCAGCGGCTACAAATTCCTTCCTCGAAGTTGGCGCAATCGCGATGAGTGATCGCACGCCGGTCCTCGTGTTGGGGCTCGGCAACGTCGTTTGCATGGACGATGGCGCCGGGATCGCGGCCATCCACAAGTTGATCCGCGAGTATGATCTGCCCGAAGGCGCAGTCGCCGTAGACGGCGGCACGCTGGGGCTCTCCTTGCTCCCGCTCGTCGACAGCGCCGATCAGGTGATCATGGTCGACGCGATTCGAGCCGAAGGGCCGCCAGGAACGCTCGTCCGAATCGAAGGCGACGAAGTGGCGCCCGCCGTCTACGAGCGTCTCTCGCCCCACCAGATCGGCGTGGCGGATCTCCTCGCGGGGGCGAGCCTGCTCGACCGATACCCGGAGCGCGTCGTGGTCCTGGGCGTCGTGCCCGAGTCGATCGAGCTCGGCCTCGCACGAACCCCGGCAGTCGAAGCGAGCATCCCCGCGCTCGTCGACCTCGTGGTCGAAGAGCTCACCGAGCTCGGCTACGCCCCGGTTCCATCGGAGAATGATCGCGATGAAAGCCATGGGAGCACTGCTCATGTCGCTCGTACTCTGGGCGTGTAGCACCGAGCGACCGCAGTGGTCGGGCGACTACAGCGAGGTGGAGGTCCCGCTCGACCAGCTTTCCTCCGACGAGGCGCGGGCTCGTGGGCGCGCGATCTACCGCGAGAAGTGCGCGCTCTGCCACGGTATCCGCGCAGACGGAAAAGGGGTGCGGCGTGAGGCCCTTTCCGGAAAGCCGATCAACTTCCGAAGCCGCGACTGGCGGGCGAGCACGTCGCCGCTCGACGTCTACAAAGTGCTGAGCGAGGGCAAACGCGGTACGTCGATGCCCGCGTGGCCGACCTTGAGCGAGACCCAGAAATGGGAGGTCGCCGCGTACGTCCTCAGCGTCTCGGAGGACGGTCCATGATAGAAGGGAATTTCCAATGTGTTTAGGCGTCCCCGGCAAGGTGATCGAAGTGGACCGCGAGATGCAAATCGCGACCGTCGATTTCTGGGGCGTCAAGAAGCAGGTGCGGCTCGAGGTCTGTGACGCGCCGGTCGAGCCCGGCGACTACATTCTGAACCACGTGGGGTTCGCGATTCGGCGAATTCCGCCGGAGGACGCGGCTGAAACGTTGGCGCTATACGACGAGCTCCTTCGCTTGGCCGACGAGCAGGACTTGATGACCGAGGACGTTCGGGCGGAGCTCGACGCCGCGCCCGATGCACCCGCGTCGAAAGGAGCGCGTGATGGCGCAGGCTGACGCGCTCACGCAGCTGAAGTTTCGCGACCCGACGCGTGCGCGGGGGCTTCGCGATGCGCTCGCTCGTCTCGTCGCTGCAGCCGGTCATGCTCCGGTTTCGGTGATGCACGTGTGTGGAAGCCATGAGCAAGCCATTGCAAAGTTCGGTTTGAGAGCCGCGTTTCCAAGTGATTTGCGGGTGATCATGGGCCCTGGATGCCCGGTTTGCGTGACCGACGTCCCCGAGGTCGACGAGGCGGTGGCGCTCGCCAAACAGGGCGTCCGTATCGCGTCGTATGGCGACATGCTGCGCGTGCCGGGGACTTCACAGTCGCTCGCCGACGCCAAGGCCGAGGGCGCCGAGGTCGATGTCGTCTACAGCGTCACGCAGGCGGTCGAGCTTGCGCGTAGGCACGACGAGGAGGTGGTTTTCTTTGCCTCCGGATTCGAGACCACCGCGGTCGCCACGGCCGCCGTGCTGCTCGACGATCCCCCGGAAAATTTTTCCGTCCTGTCGGCGCACAAGTACATCCCACCGGTGATGGAGATCGTCGCTGAAATGCCCGAGACCAAGATCGAGGGCTTTCTCGCTGCCGGCCATGCCGCCACGATCACCGGCTCCCAGGTGTTCGAGAAGTTCGTCGAACGGCACGGGCTTCCAGTCGTGATCGCCGGGTTCGAGCCGCTCGACGTGTTGGCGGGCTTGGTCAAGCTGCTCGAGGTGATCCATAGCGGCAGGCCCCGCGTCGAAAACGCGTTTCCACGATGCGTCACGAAGGAAGGCAATCTTCAGGCGCAGCGCATGCTTTGGCGGGTTTTTCGGCCGACCGGGGGGCGTTGGCGCGGCATTGCCCACGTGCCCAACGGGAACCTCCGGCTGCGCGACGAGTACGCGCGCTACGACACCCGCAGGCGCTTCACGATCGACGCCTCGGCGCTGTGGGAGTACGCGCCGCCGAAGCTCGTGCAGCAATGTCAGTGCGGGGACATCATGGCCGGTATCGCTTCCCCGTCCGACTGCACGCTCTTCGGCAAGGAGTGCACGCCCGACTCGCCGGTGGGCGCCTGCATGGTCAGCGCGGAGGGCACCTGCAAGATCTGGCATCAGTATGGCGGCCGCCCCGACCTCCGCTCGATCAAGCGAGGTGCCGCATGAGCCGCAACCCGCGCCTGATCGACGAGCGAATCACGCTCAAGTACGGCACCGGCGGCGGTGCGATGCGCGCGCTGATCGAGCAGGTGCTGGCGCGCGGGCTCGGCGAGGTCGGCGAGGGCGGCATCGGCCTCGCTGCAATGGACGACGGCGCGGCGATTCGACTCGGCGATCGCTTCTTGGTGATCGCGACCGACTCGCACGTCGTGCAGCCCATCGAGTTTCCAGGCGGCGACATCGGTCGGCTTTCGATCTGCGGAACCGTCAACGATCTCGCTATGATGGGGGCAACCGAGCCCCTTGCTCTCACCTGCAGTGCGATCCTCGAAGATGGATTTCCGCGACGCGACCTAGAGCGCATTTGGGATTCGATTCGAGCGACCTGCGACGAGGTCGGGACGACAATTGTCACCGGCGACACCAAGGTCATGGGCCACGGTGAGCTCGACGGGCTCGTGCTCAACACGACCGGCGTGGCGTTGACGACGCGTGTGATCTCCGATGCGGGGCTCCGTCCGGGCGACAGGATTTTGGTGACCGGCACGATGGGCGATCATGGGCTCGCGATCATGGCCACGCGCAACGAGCTTGCGCTCGACACGACGCTGGAGTCGGACGTGGCGCCGGTCCACTCGCTAGTGCGACGCGCTTTGGACGTCGGCGGAGATGACGTGGTCGCGATGAAGGACCCGACTCGCGGCGGCCTGTCGAGCGCACTCCACGAAATGGCCGACAAAAGTGGCGTCGGCATCGTGATCGACGAGACCACCATTCCGCTCCGCGACGAGGTGCGCGCAGTGGGAGAGCTCCTCGGGATCGACCCCTTGATCGCGGCCAACGAAGGCAAGGCCGTGCTGGGGCTCCGGCCCGCGCGCGCGGACGCAGTGCTCGATGCCATCCGTTCCCATCCGTTGGGCCGAAACGCTGCAATTGTCGGGGAATGCGTGGAGGAACGCCCGGGGTTCGTCGTCCTCGACACCGGTTTTGGAAGCCGGCTTCTGGCCGAGCCGGAGGGGGAGCTTCTCCCGAGGATCTGCTGACCCATGACCGATTCCCCGCACATTCGAATTGATCGCGAGGGTTCCGTCGGGGTGCTGACGATCGCGCGCCGAGAGCGCCTCAACTCGCTCGACGTGGAAACCGCACAGGACTTCCGGCGGGCCGGGCTCAAGCTGGCGCGCGACCGCGAGGTGCGCGCCGTGATCATTCGTGGCGAAGGCGGCGTGTTCTGCAGCGGGGCCGATCTCAAGTACATTCGGGACGGCGGTGAAGAGAGCGACCTCGGTTATCTGCAGCCCGCGTCTCGCACGCCAGGGAGAGGCCACGGCGAGATCTTCAAACAGATCCTCGAGTACATCCACAGCACGATTTCGGAGATTCGGCGCGCCCCAAAACCGTTCATCGCCGCGGTGGACGGCCCCGCCGCAGCGGGCGGCTTTGGGATCGCGATGAGCTGCGACCTCGTCCTCGCTTCCGAGCGCGCGTGGTTCGAGTGGGCCTATTTCAAGACCGGCCTCACGGGCGCCGAAAGCTCGACCTTCTTTTTGCCTCGCCTGATCGGGCTCCGAAAAGCGCTCGAGCTGGTGCTTCTCAACCCGCGGTTGAGCGCGGCCGAGGCCCTCGAGTGGGGTTTGATAAATCGAGTGATTCCGGATGGTTCGCTGGACTCGGAGGCTCTCGCCCTCGCCGCCGAGCTCGCGCGGTCGCCCACCGCCGCGGTCGGCGTCGCAAAGGACCTGCTCAACCAAGCAGCGGGGATGGAGCGGCTCGACGTGCACCTCGACGCCGAGCTGACCGAGCTCGCCCGCATTGCGGACGGCCCGAACTTCGAAGAAGGGCTTGCGGCTTTCTTCGACAAACGCGCACCGAAGTTTGAAAGCGAGTAGAGACGTGCATGAGTATTCCATCGTCGCTTCGTTGATCGACCGCGTGCAGCGCGAAGCCAAAGCCCACGGCGGGACGCGGGTGCACCGGTTGCACGTCAAGATCGGCGAGCTTTCGGGTGTGGAGCTCGATCTTCTCACGACCGCCTTCGAAACCTTTCGGGAGCGCACCATCTGTGAGGGCGCCGAGCTCTCGATCGACACCATCGATGCGGCGTGGGCGTGCCCGGTGTGCGACCAGCGCATGCCTCGCGGAGCAGTGCTGCGATGTAGCTCGTGCCAGCGGCCCGCGCGCCTGGTGCAGGGAGACGAGATCATCTTGGAACGAATCGAAATGGAGGCCTCCCATGTGTGAAACCTGCGGATGCGGCGACCCCGAGATCGTGCCCGTCGAGGTGCAGGCGCGAATCCTCTCCGACAACGACGCTCAGGCGCGACATAATCGAAGTCATTTCGAGGGTTTAGGTGTCCTTGCGGTCAATCTCATGGGCTCGCCTGGGGCAGGGAAAACCGCGGTGCTCGAAGCGACCGCCCAAGCCGCCGGCGCGCGTCTCAGGCTCGGGGCGGTGAGCGGTGACCTCGCCACCGAGCGGGATGCCGATCGATTGAATGCCGCGGGGATCGTTTCAGCCACGATCACGACCGGATCGGCGTGTCACCTCGATGCGAGGCTCGTACATCACGCGCTTCATCATTTTCCGTCGGACGACCGCGATGTCTTCTTCATCGAAAACGTCGGCAACTTGGTTTGCCCCGCGATCTACGACCTCGGGCAGGCAGCCAACGTCGTGGCGCTCTCCGTCACCGAGGGCGAAGACAAGCCGCTCAAGTATCCCGTGATGTTTCGAAAGGCCGACCTCGTCTTGCTCACCAAAATCGATCTCGTGCCGCACCTCGACTACGACGTCGCCGCCGTGAGGGACGCGCTCACGAGAGTCATGCCGGAGCCGGCGGTGCTCGAGATGTCCGCGAAGACCGGCGAAGGTATCGCAGAGTGGCTGCGCTGGCTGGAGGCGCGCCGGCCGGCACCTCGTCGGGGCGGGCCGCGCCCGCATCACCACCACGACCACGCGCACACCTGACCTGAAGTTCCGCTGCGATACGTGTGTCCCGTCTAGCGTCTGGACTTTGCGCTGGAAAAACGGGACATTCCGCCTCGAGGCTCTAAAACGAGGGAATGCACATGAAATCAAACCTTCTCGTGGTCGTAGCGGTCGGCATGCTGTCGGGATGCACGCAGGTCGACGCTGGCAACCTCGGCGTCGTGATGAAGTGGGGCGAGATTCAGGACGACGCGCTCCAGGAGGGGATCCACTTTCGGACGCCGGTGAAGACGCAGATCATCAACATCTCGACCCGCGTTCACAAGATGGAGGCAAGCGCATCGGCGTCGTCGAAGGACCTCCAGGTGGTCTCGACGAAAATCGCGCTCAACTATCGGCTCGACGCCGCACGCATCGTCGAGATATTCCGAAACATCGGAACGCGTCTGGTGGTCGAAAACACGATCATCGACCCGGCGCTCCAAGAGTCGCTGAAGAAGGCGACCGCACAGTACACGGCCGAGGAGCTGATCACCAAGCGGCAGCAGGTCAAGGAGACCCTCGGCGACAGCATCACAGCTACGCTTGCCAAGAGTGACATCCTCGTGACCGAGCTGTCGATCACCGACTTCCAGTTCGACGCGCAGTATCAGCAGGCGGTCGAATCCAAGCAGGTCGCCGAGCAGCGTGCCCTCACGGCGAAGAACGACCTCGCGCGAATCAAGGTCGAAGCCGAGCAGGCCGAAGCCAAGGCGCGCGGCACCGCCAACGCAATGCTGGCGCGGGCCGAGGCCGAAGCGAAAGCACAGGAGCTCCTTCGGAAGACGATCAGCGCTGAAATCGTGTACTTGCGCGCCGTCGAGAAGTGGAACGGGACCCAGCCCATGGTCGTTGGCGAGGGCGGCGCAATCCTCGATCTCGGCGCGATCAAGAAAGCAGCCGGCCGCTGATCGAAAAAGGGGACTGTCCCCTTTTTACTTGAGGAGGCTGGCCATCTTCGGGAGCACGCCGTCGTAGAGCCTGTCGTGCCGCGGATCGTTGCTGCTCAGCGCGCGGAGGATTCCCTGCTGGTCGATCAAATGAAAGCCGGGGATCAGGCGTCGCGTCTCCGGGCTGATGAAACGCGCATCGCCGGTGAGGACGACCTCGTTCCGGTTGCGGTCCATCCCGAAGTGGGACGCCCACGCGACGACATCGGCTTGGCTCGGCGCGGTTCGTCCGTCCGTGCCGTAGAGCACGAGCTGCACGAACACCACCTCGGGGTGGTCGATCGAAACCCCGGCATAGCGCTCCGCATAGCGCTCGATCGACGCAAGGCCCGGCTGCGGTTTGATCCCGCGAAAACCGCCCACCCCCGCCTCGTTGCCACCCGCGAACGCATTGCACGCTTTGCACGTCATCCCCACGACTTCGAGCAGGATCACCTTGCCGCGAAAATCGCCGATCGCGGAGACCTGGCCGGTTTGGTCTTTGAGCGCGAGGTCGGGGTAGAGCTGCCCGACGACCGGCGGCCAACCCCAAAGGGGGCTCGCGGGCTCGTATTTTGCCGGATTTTTCGACCGAATCGGCGTCACGTCCCTCCGGGTGGGCTGCGCGGCGCGCGGCTGAAGCGCGGCCGGGTCCATCTCTTTCAGAGCCGCGATCGGATCTTTTTCGATCTCGCGGAGCCAGTCCTTTGGCGGCTCTGGGGGCGGCGCTTGGAACTTCGAAGCCACCCAATCGGCATCGATCGCCGCGGGCGCCGTCTCCGTGGACTCTTCGTTCGCACGGGTCGGCGCGTCGGCCCCGCCGTCGTCCGCGCTTCGATCGCGCTCGCAGCCGGCCATGCAAAGCAAGACGGCAGTCAAAGCCGAGGCCACGTGTCGGTTCGTCACGTGCACGCGCGAAGGATATCAGAAACCGGCGATGAAGTGGCCAAAGGCCCAGGTCGCCGGCGCCGTGAACGCAAGCGCATCGACGCGATCCAAAATGCCTCCGTGGCCCGGCAGGATCCCGCCGCTGTCCTTCACGCCGCTGCTTCGCTTGAGCACCGACATCAGGAGATCGCCGGCTTGGCCCGCAGCGCCGCCCAGCACCCCGAGCGCCACCGCATCCACGACGCCCAAGCCGTCCAGGAAGAAGCTCATCACGACGGCGCCTATCACGGCAGCCAGCAGCCCGCCGGCGGAGCCCTCGAGCGTTTTCTTCGGCGAAATGCGGGGTGCGAGCTTCGTTCTCCCGAGCTTCCGTCCGACGAAGTACGCCGCGGTATCGCTTCCCCAAGCAAGCACCATCGTGAGAAGCACCCAGGCCCCGGTCGGCGGAAAGTCACGAACCAGCGCAACCGACGAAAGGCACCCGCCGACGTAGATGGGCGTCGCGAGCAGCCAGCCGACGTGCACGCTCGCGTTGTGGAGCGGATCCGCTTGTAGAAGGCTCCACACCATCGCGCCGAAGATGATGACCAGGATCACGCCGTAGAACCCGCTGCCGGAGTCGAGGGCCATGATCGCGGCGGCGAACATGATCGACGATGCTGCACCCCAAGCCCGGAGCGCTCGCGACGTGGGAACTTTCATTCCCATCATTTCGTATCCACCAACGCCGACGGCGGCCAAGATGAATCCGAACCAAAGCGATCGCGGTCCCGCAAACATCATCCACAAGATGATCGGGATCAGAGGTACGACCGTGGCGACACGGAGAGCGGTCCCCGACAAACCCTTCTTCATCGGCGGCGGCTCGATCGCGTCGCTCATATCGCGCGCTCCAGCTCGTCGCGGCCGTGCGCCTCGGCAACGTCGGCGTCTGGGACGAGGCCGAAGCGACGCTGTCTTCCCTGGTAGGCTCGAATCGCGCAATATAGCGAATTTGCATCGAAATCCGGCCAGAGCTCATCGGTGAAATAGAACTCGGCGTAGGCGGAGCTCCAGAGCAAAAAATTGCTGATCCGCTGCTCGCCGCCGGTGCGGATCAAGAGGTCGACCGGCCCCACATCCATCGAGGGCAGCATCGCCTCGACGGTCTTTTCGTCGATGCTGCGCGGATCGAGGTCGCCACGCTGCGCGCGCACCGCGAGCTCGCGCGCCGCGTCGACGAGCTCTTCACGGCCGCCGTACGAAAGCGCGAGCGTCAACGTCATCCCGTCGTAGGGCGCGGTCTCTGCGATCAACGATCGCAATCGCGTCTGTGCACGTGGAGGCAACTTTTGCAGACGCCCAATTGCGCGTAGCCGGATCTCATTGTCGACCATCTCACTTCGCTCGGACACGAGACATTCGCAGAGCAAGTCGACGAGCGCGTTGATCTCTGCCTGCGGTCGTTCCCAGTTCTGCTCGCTGAAAGCGTAGAGCGTCAACGCTGGAACACCGAGCCGTCGGGCTGCACGCATCGTCGCGCGCACGGCATCCGCCCCGCGCTCGTGTCCGGCGGTGCGAGGCTTTCCACGCGCCTGCGCCCACCGCCCGTTGCCGTCCATGATGATCGCGACATGTTGCGGCAGGCAGCTCGCATCGACCAATGCCATGGCGAGCGAGTATCATGCGGCCCACGGCGCAGCAAGAACGCCGGGCGGACGAGCAGTGACGAGCATGATTGGCTTAATTACAGGGTGTTATGTGACAAAAATGGCATTTGTAAGGCTGTTGATCGGCCACTCGTGTTGTGGCGGCAAATGCGGCGCCCGCCGGGCCGGCAGCCCGATCGGCGTTGAAAGAAAGACCCACGTGGTTATGGTGACGACCCATGGCTGACCGCGATTTCTACGGCATTTTAGGCGTATCGCGGGATGCAAGCGCCGATGAGATCAAGCGGGCGTATCGCCAGCTTGCAAAGGAGCTGCACCCGGATCGCAACCCCGGTGACAAGGCCTCGGAGGAACGATTCAAAGAGGTTTCGTCGGCTTATGGTGTCCTTTCGGACGAGGAGAAGCGAAAGCTCTACGACCGCTTCGGTGAAATGGGTCTGCGCGAGGGCTTCGATCCGGAGGCCTACGAGGCCGCCACGCAGACTGCAGGCGGATTTGGTGGATTCGACTTCGGCGACCTCTTTGGCGGCGCAGCCCGCGGCAGGGGTCAAGCCGGGTCCTTTGACTTCAACCTCGAAGACCTCCTCGGCGGCGTCTCGCCCGGCCGCGCATCATATGTTCGGGCGCCGAGGCGGGGGGCGGACCTGGAGTCGGAGGTGACCATCGATTTCCGGGACGCCGTGCTTGGCTGCACGAGGGAGCTGAGCCTTCGCTCCGCAAGCGACGAGCGGACGATCAAGGTTCGTATTCCCGCAGGGGTGGGGAACGACGGCCGAATCCGGCTTCGGGGCCAGGGCGGGCCGGGCGCCCAGGGCGGGCCCCCGGGCGACCTCCTGCTCAAGGTGAAGGTCGAAAAGCACCCCTACTTCTCCATGCGAGGCAAGCAGCTCCACGTGAAGGTGCCGGTGACGCCGCTGGAGGCCTACAGGGGTGCCAAGGTCAGCATCCCAACGCCCGAGGGAAGCGTCCAACTCTCGATCCCTCCCGGCTCGAAGAACGGAGCCAGGCTGAGGCTTCGCGGGAAGGGAATCCAAAAAAAGGGCAAGCCGCGGGGCGACCTGATCGCACACCTCGAGATCGCTCTCCCACCCCCGGGCTCGGAGGAGGTCGAGGCGGCCTTGGAGAAGATCGAAGAGGCCTTTGAGCAAGACCCCCGGTCTGGTCTCGAGCTCTGAGATGTTTCACGTGAAACGTCCCTCGAGCGGCCCCGCGTTTCACGTGAAACACTCCCCGGGGCCTCGTTTGACCCCTGCGGTCCGCTGGGCTTAGATACCGAGGCGTGGGCTTTCACACCGAAATCGCGCGGGCGCTCGCCGACCTCGACGCCGCGGGTCTCCTCCGGCGACCTCTCGCAATCGAAGGCCCGCAGGGTCCGGAGATCGACATCGACGGTCGCCGAGTCCTCTGCCTCTGCTCGAACAACTACCTCGGCCTCGCGGAAGACCCGGCGATTGCCGCCGCCGTCGACGAATCGATCCAACGCGACGGCGTGGGGGCCGGCGCCTCCCGTTTGATCACCGGCACGATGGCC
Source organism: Polyangiales bacterium (assembly GCA_041576815.1). Lineage (GTDB taxonomy): Bacteria > Myxococcota_A > Polyangia > Polyangiales > Houyiibacteriaceae > SG8-38. The sequence goes on along the minus strand of JBFGKE010000003.1, from coordinate 44,706 downwards.
GCGCACCTCGAAGCCGAGGAGGCGCTCGCCGACTTCGTCGGCGCACCGGCGGCGGTCCTTTTTTCCTCCGGCTACGCAGCCAACGTCGGCACCGTTCAAGCGCTGACCGGGGAGGGCGACGTGGTCTTCAGCGACGCCCTCAACCACGCCAGCCTCATCGATGGCGCACGTCTCTCCAAGGCCGAGGTCCACGTCTTTTCCCATCGAGATCTCGATCATCTCCAGGCGCTTCTCCGCGAGCACCGCCCGGGCAAACGCCGGGCGCTCGTCGTGACCGACGGTCTTTTCTCGATGGATGGCGTGGCCGCGCCCGTCGCGCAGCTTGCAGAGCTCGCGCGACACCACGATGCGGGACTCATGGTCGACGAAGCCCACGCCCTCGGTGTGCTCGGCCCCGAAGGCCGAGGGGTTTGCGCTGCGGCCGGCGTGCGGCCTGACGTTCTGATCGGCACGCTCGGGAAGTCCTTCGGATCGGCCGGTGCGTTCGTGGCCGGAACGCGGGAGCTGGGGTTGCTGATCCGAAACCGGGCGCGGAGCTTCGTCTACTCCACCGCGCCCCCGCCGATGATCGCGCGCGCCGCGGTGGCCGCGCTGCACCTGGTCCGACGCGCCGACGAACGACGCACCGTGCTTCTTCAGCACGCGGACACCCTTCGCACGGAGCTTCGGCGCCTCGGTTTCGACGTGAAAAGCGGGAGCAGTCAGATCGTACCTGTCTTGATCGGCTCGAACGATCGTACAATGCGGCTCTCGGCGAAGCTTCTCGAGCGAGGGGTCTTCGTGCAGGGAATTCGGCCACCAACGGTCGCCGATGGCACAGCGCGCCTTCGGCTCACGCCGATGGCCACGCATCGACAGGAGCACATCGAACGGGCGATCGACGCGTTCGCATCGCTCGCAGACGACGCATAGGAGAGACGACATGAAAGGCGCGTTCATCACAGCGACCGGCACCGGTGTCGGCAAGACATGGCTCGCGAGCGCGCTTGCCACCGCGTGCGTGCAACGGGGCAAACGCGTCGCTGCGATCAAACCGATCGAGACCGGGTGCGACCCCGACGCAGCCGACGCGCTCGAGCTCGCGCGCGCCTGCCACGACGAATCGCTTGCTTACGCAACCGGACTCTACCGGGCCAAGGAACCGCTCGCGCCCTACGCGGTCGAGAAGCGCGGCGGCCCGGGCGTAGGCTCGCTTCGCACGCTCGCCAAGAGGGTGCGTGAGCTTTCGAAAGATGCGGACTACACGATCGTGGAAGGCGTCGGCGGTGTGCTTGCGCCGATTAGTCGCGAAAAGACGATCGCGGACCTCGGCGCGTTGCTCGATCTGCAAACCGTCGTCGTCGCGCGGAACGCCCTCGGCGTGTTGTCGTACACGCTCACCGCCGTCGAAGCGCTTCGCAAGCGGAAGATCTCCGTGCGCGCCATCGTGCTCAACCACGTCGAGCGCAGTCAGCGTGACGACCTCAGTCGAACGTCGAACGCGGACGTGCTCACCGACCTCCTTCCGCGCATTCCGATCATTCGCGTGCCTCGCGTGCAGAGCCCGAGCGACATGATCGACGGAGCTTCGCAACTCCTCAACATACTGAAAATATAGGGTTTTTAGAACTGGCGGGTCCACGAGAAACCGGACGGAGAAATCGAAATCTCGGCGCGGCGCCTGTCTTTGCGGCGCTTCGCGCTGACCCCGAGCCACGCTGCACCGCCTGCAAGTGCGGCCATTCCGATGCCTCCGTAGACATACGTCCAACCGGTCGCAGACCGCTCGGTCACGCACTGGCCCGCGATCGCGTCCGAACAGGTTCCGTCCCTCGCGAGTGCGACGCTCATCGTCGCGATGCCCGCGATGCCCACGGCGCCGAGAACGCTTGCGCCGACGATCGACGAAGTCGACACGCGGCCGGGCTCGCGCGGTGGTGTCGGCGTTCGGTATCGAATCGTCGCTTCCGCCAACGCACGCTCGGTGGCGTCGCGTTCTGCAATCGACCGACGAAGCGCAGCGATGCGTTCGCGAACCTCGTCTTCGCGATCGGGCTCGTCGGTTTCTTCGAGATAGTTTTCAAACGCTTCGAGCGCCTCGTCTTCGCGCTGCAGGCGACTTGCGGCGACGCCGATGTCGTACTGAAGCTCGCCGCGAGGGCTCAGACGATACGCGTGACGGAAGTAGACGAGCGCGGCTTCGTAGTCTGCTTCGTCGAACGCAGCGCGACCTCGTTCGAAGTATTCGCGCGCGGCGGCTTCGTCCGGCGTGCTTTGCGCGGCAACCGGCGAGCACGCGAGGAAACACGCGACAATCGCAACCGACGACCCGCACCGAATGAACGCCACAGCTCCGCCCATCGCTTCAAGGTAGGAGGCTCGGCCCGGGGTCGGCAACCCGGCGCGTTCTCCGAATTTCCGGGAAATCGTGCGGGAAGAGCGGCGTTCGAGTTGCGTGCGGAATCCGCGAAGCTATACGAACGCCCGACCTCGGGGTTGTAGCTCAGTTGGGAGAGCGCCGCGTTCGCAATGCGGAGGTCAGGGGTTCGATTCCCCTCAGCTCCACCCGGATTTGAACCCTCGCGCCGAACCTCTTCTGAGCGAGTTGCACGGGCTGGGAGCGCGGCTAGGCTGCGGCGCCTATGGCGCGCGTCATCAACTTCAGCGCGGGGCCGGCCACCCTGCCATTGCCGGTTCTCGAATACGCTCAACGAGAGCTCCTCGATCACGAGGGCACCGGCATGTCCCTCATGGAGCACAGTCATCGCGGCGCGGCGTACGCCAAGGTGCACGCGGAGACCAAGTCGCTGCTCCGCGAGCTGCTCGGCGTTCCGGAAACGCACGAAGTGCTCTTCATGCAAGGCGGGGCAACGGCGCAATTCGCGCTCGCGCCAATGAACCTTCGTGGGCCGGGCCAGTCCGCCGACTACATCATGACCGGTGCCTGGAGCGACAAAGCGCTCGCCGAAGCGAAGATCACCGGCACGGCGCGCGAGGCGGGTAACGGCAAAGTCGACGGAAAGTACGTCCGCGTGCCGAAGCCCGCGGAGCTCTCGCTCGATCCCGATGCCGCCTACGCGCACCTCACGAGCAACAACACGATCATGGGCACGCAGTTCCACGAGTTCCCGGACACGGGGAACGTGCCGTTGGTCGCAGACATGTCGAGCGACATTCTGTGGCGCCCGGTCGACGTCTCGAAGTTTGGTTTGATCTACGCGGGCGCTCAGAAAAACCTGGGCCCTGCCGGCATCACCGTCTTGATTTTGCGAAAGGATTTAGCCGAGCGCAGCCCGGACAACATTCCGAAGATCTTTCGCTACAAGACGATCCTGGACGGCGATTCTCTTCAGAACACGATCCCCACGTTCCCGGTCTACATGGTTCGCAACGTTCTTCGATGGGTTCGCGACCAGGGTGGCGCGCTTGCCATGGAAAAACGGAACCTGCAAAAGTCGGGCTACATCTACGGCATGATCGACGAGGACCCCGACTTCTTCCGTTGCCCGGTTGAGCGCGAGTCCCGCTCGGTCATGAACCCGGTCTTCCGGCTCCCGACCGAGGAGCTCGAGGCGAAGCTGATCGCCGAAGCGGCGGAAGCCGGCATGGTGGGTATCAAGGGCCACCGCTCCGTCGGCGGCATCCGCACCTCGATCTACAACGCGATGGAGCCGGCCCACGTCGAGACGTTCGTCGACTTCGCAAAAGCCTTCGCCCAACGCAACCGCTAAAAAGGGATCAGGCACCTTCTAAGAGGTGCTAATCCGCGCTCGGCGCGAGCGCGTAGGTGTCGAAGAGATAGCGGCGGATGTCGGCCGATTCGAACATCTGCACGCCGGTGTTGGGGTCGAGGAGGTAAGGGACCTGCATTTTCCCCGAAAGCCGGACGAAGCGATCGCGGTCTGGGCTTCGCCGGGGCACGTTGTGCAGCCGGTGGGGAAGCTCGAGCTCACACAGCGCCTCGCGCGCGATCCGGCAGAACGGGGACCCCTCATAGGAGTAGAGCTCGAGGAGCTCTCTCGGCTTCTTCGCGGGTACGGCATGACGGCCGCGGCGCGGGCGAAAGCCCGAGGCGAGCATGGAGGTGGTGACGGCAAACCCCCGCTGTCGAAGAAACCACGGCGCGCGCCCGTCGCCGTATTCGCGAAAAAGATAGTCGACGATGTCAGCGGACTCGTACATCGCGACGCCGGTGTTGGGGTCGACCAAGTACGGGAACTGGTAGCGACCGCCTTCTCGTTTGACCTTCTCCCGATAGGTCGCACCGCCCCGCGGACACGGATAAACGATCGGATCGAGGCTCAGCGCCGACAGCGCCTCGCGCGCGATCCGGCAGTACGGGCAGACTTCGTATTCGTAGAGCTCGAGCGGCTGCGCCGGAACTTTGCGGCGCGCGTAGTGGACGTTGCCGAAGTTGGGTCGTGCCGCGCTTGCCGCGGTCGCGGTGGAGAGGTCGAGAAAGCGGCTGAGGTCCATCCCTCCTCGGTTAGAGGGGACTGTCCCCTTTTTCAAGGGGTGATAGCCTTCCGCGATGGCGCGAGAGCTCGAGCTGTTGACGGATCTGCGGCCCAAAGGGGACCAGCCCGAGGCGATTTCCGAGCTTTTGGACGGGCTTCGGCGTGGGGACGAGCACCAGGTGCTGCTTGGAATCACGGGCAGCGGGAAGACCTTCACGATCGCCAACGTCATCGCGTCGACCAAGCGACCCACCCTGATCATCGCCCCGAATAAAACGCTCGCCGCGCAGCTCTACAGCGAGATGCGCGAGCTCTTCCCCCACAACGCCGTCGAGTACTTCGTCAGCTACTACGACTATTACCAGCCCGAGGCGTACATTCCCTCGAGCGACACGTACATCGAAAAGGACGCGATCATCAACGACAAGGTCGATCGCATGCGCCACAGCGCGACTCGCTCGTTGCTCGCAAGACGCGACGTGATCATCGTCGCGAGCGTCTCGTGCATCTACGGCATCGGTTCGTCGGAGTGGTACCAGGAGATGCTGATCAATCTCGAGGTCGGCCAAGAATACCGGCGTGACCGCTTGCTTCGTCGCCTCGTCGACATCCAGTACCAGCGCAACGACATCGACTTTCACCGCGGCACGTTTCGTGTGCGCGGCGACGTGGTCGAGGTCTTTCCTGCGCATTCGGAAAACCTCGCGGTGCGAATCGAGTACTGGGGCGACGAGATCGAGCGGATCGTCGAGATCGACCCGACGCGGGGCAAGGTGCTCGAAGAGCTGGACCAATACGGCGTCTATCCCGGCAGCCACTACGTCACCCCCGACGAACATCGCCAGCGCGCGATCAAATCGATTCGAGAGGAGCTGCTCGAGTGGCTGCCGAAGCTCGAATCCGAGGGAAAATTGCTCGAAAAACAGCGCCTCGAGCAGCGGACGCTCTACGATCTCGAGATGCTGGAACAGATGGGCTTCTGCCATGGAATCGAGAACTACAGCCGGCATCTTTCCGGTCGTGCGGAAGGCGAGCCGCCGCCGACCCTGCTCGATTATTTCCCCGAAGACTTTCTCGTCGTCCTCGATGAATCGCACATCACCGTCCCTCAGCTAGGCGCGATGTTTCGCGGCGACCGTTCACGAAAAGAGACGCTAGTCGAGCACGGCTTTCGACTTCCGAGCGCGCTCGACAACCGACCCCTGCGATTTTCGGAATGGCAAGAGCGCGTTGGCCAAGTACTTCACGTCAGCGCAACGCCGGGAGATTGGGAGATCGATCACTCCGGCGGCGTCGTCGTGGAGCAGGTGATTCGCCCCACTGGCCTTCTCGATCCGCGCGTGCACGTGCGGCCCACCAAGCACCAGGTCGACGACCTTCTCGCCGAGATTCGAACGCGCGTGGCAAGCGACGAACGCGTCCTGATCACGACGCTGACCAAACGCATGGCGGAGGACCTCACCGAATACTACGGAGAGCTCGGCGTCCGCGTGCGCTATCTGCACAGCGACGTGGACACGCTCGAACGTGTTGAAATTCTTAGGGATTTACGCCGAGGCGAGTTCGACGTGCTCGTTGGGATCAACCTCCTTCGCGAGGGCCTCGACCTACCCGAAGTGTCCCTCGTGGGAATCCTCGACGCCGACAAGGAGGGCTTTCTTCGCTCTCCACGCTCGCTGATTCAAACGATCGGTCGCGCCGCGCGAAACGCCGGCGGCGAGGTGATCATGTATGCGGATCGAATCACGAATGCGATGCGCCGCGCAATCGACGAAACCGAGCGGCGCCGCGCGCGTCAAATCGAATACAACGAGGAGCACGGCATCACACCGCAAACCGTTCGCAAAGCGGTTCTCGAAATGGATCCGTCGACGGGCTCGGGCGACTACGTCGTCATCCCGGTCTTGCGCAAGGGCGAGATGCCCGAGGACCCGGCCGACATCCCCGCACGCATCGAGGAGCTTCGAAGTGAAATGCTGCTAGCCGCCGAAGAGCTCGAATTCGAGAAGGCCGCCGAGCTGAGAGATCAGGTCGAGCTCTTGCGCAAGAAGCTTCAGCCGGGCCGCAGCGAGAAGAAACGCGACCGCCGCTCGCAGCGGCCGCGTAGATGAAGAATCAAAGATCCGTAATGCTCGACCGTGCTTCGACCGGCCGCCCCGTGGCCGGATCCGTGAAGCGCATCGACACGGCGTGGAGTAGATGTCGGTCGAGGTGGCCGAACGCTGGGCCGCCGTAAAGCGTATCGCCGAGAAGCGGGTGTCCGATCGACGCCAGGTGCACGCGGATTTGATGCCGGCGCGCGTGGCTTGCTCTGAGCGTGACCAGAGACCCGTCCTCGGCGGGCGTGCTACCGACGATCTCGGTTTTCGCAGGCCAGGCCCCGAGGCGCTTTGCCTCTCGCGGGTCGATGCATGCGCGCACCTTGCGAGGGTCGCGTGGGTCGTTGGCAATCGGGGTGTCGACGACGTGCGGCGCTTCCACGACACCGACGCAGCGCGCGAGGTAGCGCTTGTCGATTTGCCCGGTACGAAGCTGATCGCGGAGCGCCTCGAAAGTCTGCGCATCCCGTGCCGCCAGGAGCAAGCCCGACGTGTCGGTGTCGAGCCGGTGGACGAGCCCCGGCTCGCGGCGACTGTAGCCGACGCCACGCATCTCCGGGTAGCGCGCCACGAGCGCCCCCGCCGCCGTGCCGCGCTCGCCAAGCGCCAGTGGATGGCTCGGGACGCCGGCTGGCTTGTCGATCACGACGAGGCGATCTGTTTCGAGCACCACCTCGAGCGGAAGATCCGGATCCGGCGTCGCATCGAAATCACGCGGCGCCGGCAGCCGCTCGAGGGTCACCTTTTCCCCGTGACGCAGGGCGTGACTCTTCTTTGCACGGCGCCCGTCGACCCGCGCGGCACCCTCTGCAACCCATTGCTTCGCACGAGCTCGGCTCAACCCCGGCACGCGTCGCGCTAGCACCACGTCGAGGCGCTGGCCCACGTCCTCCTCGTTGATCTCGACCTCGAACTCGGGCATCTCCACCCTGCATCGCATAATCGGCGCGACGTCTCCACGCCGTTTGCGCCCGAGGATCGCGCGCCTACACTCCGTCCGAAAACCAGTGCCGAAAAGAGACTATTACGTGATTCTCGAGGTGACTCGCACCGCGTCGAGCGACGAGATCAAGCAAGCGTACCGTGCGCTCGCCATGAGATATCACCCCGACCGCAACCCGGACGATCCGGCTGCTGAGGACTCCTTCAAAGAGGCCAGCGAAGCCTACGCCGTTCTGAGCGATCCGGACCGCCGAAAGCAGTACGACCGATTCGGCCACGCTGCGTTTGAAACGGGTGGCCCGGGATTCGACGCGGGCGACTTCGGCGCGGTGACCGAGATCCTCGAAGGGCTGTTCGGCGAGGTCTTCAGCGGCGGGCGTCGCAAGAAGAAAGGCGGGCGAGACCTGACTTACGATCTCGAGATCTCCTTCGTCGAGGCGGCGCTCGGTGTCGACCGGAACATCGACGTCAATCGCCCGGCGCCGTGTACCGTCTGCAGCGGCGAAGGCGCCAAGCCGGGCACGCCCGTGCACAAATGCAACGTGTGCCAAGGACGGGCTCAGGTGAAATATCAGCGCGGTCTCTTTGCCGCCGCGCGCCCGTGTCATGCCTGCCGCGGCACCGGGAAAAAGATCCCGACGCCGTGCGAGGCCTGCAAGGGCACCGGCAGCAAGATGCGCGCCGAGTCGATGAGCGTGAAGATCCCCGCCGGCGTTCAAGACGGCGCCGTGCGGACGGTGCGTGGCGCCGGGGAGTCGAGCCCGGGCGGCAACGGCGACCTCCACATCAACATCCAAGTCGCCGACCACGACCTGTTTCGGCGCGAAGGCGCCGACATCCTGGTGTCGGTCCCGATCTCGTACCCGCAGGCGGTGCTCGGAGCGAGCATCGACGTCCCCACCCTCGACGGCAAAGTCGTGATGAAGGTCCCGTCGGGAACGCAGTCCGGGAAGGTGTTCAGGCTTCGCGGCAAGGGCATCCCTGTGTACGGCGGCTATGGCAAAGGCGATCAGCTCGTCACGGTGGTCGTCGAAGTTCCGCAGGAAGTGACCCGCCGACAGCGCAAGCTGATCGCCGAGCTCGCCCACGAGATCGGCGACGAAACGCACCCGCAGCAAGCCAGCTTCCTCAAAAAGCTCCGCGGGTTGTTCGAAACCTAGCGGGATCACTTGCGCCCAGGGCGCCGCTTGCCAAGGTACGGCCATGCGAACCTTAGCGCTGTGCATGTTGGCCGGGGTCATCCTCGTGGGGTGCCCCAAGGAAGAAGACGCAAAACCGACGGGCCAAGGCGAGGCCGCGCCCGCGCCAGAAGCCGAAAAGGAGACCAAGGTGACAGCCCCCGCCGAATACACCGTCGAGCTCGACACCACGAAAGGCGCGATCGTGATCGACGTTCGCCGAGAGTGGGCCCCCCACGGCGCCGACCGGTTCTACGAGCTAGTGAAAAATGGCTACTACACCGACGTGGCATTCTTTCGCGTGATCGGCGGTTTCATGGCCCAGGTGGGAATCCACGGCGACCCCGCGCTCACTGCAGAGTGGCGTGAAAAACGCATCCCGGACGACCCCGTCAAGGCGAGCAACGCCCGCGGCACGGTTACGTTTGCGACCTCCGGGCCCGACTCGCGTACCACGCAGTTCTTCATCAACTTTACCGACAACTCCCGGCTCGACGGGATGGGTTTCTCCCCGTTTGGCAAGGTCAAAGACATGGCGCCCGTCGATGCTCTGTACGACGGGTACGGCGAGGGAGCGCCCCGCGGCCGGGGTCCTTCTCAGGCGCTGATGCAGTCGCGCGGCAACGCGTACCTCCGCGAGAGCTTCCCGAGGCTCGACTACATCAAGAGCGCGAAGGTCATCGAGTGACCAGTCCGTCGTCGACCTGGAAGTCGACGCGGTCATCCTCGAGCAAAATGAACTCGGGATGCGTCGTCGTCAGGAACACTTGACCGCCGGCGTGGCTCAGCACCTCGAAGAAGCGCCGGTTTCGACTCCGGTCGAGCTCACTCGACACGTCGTCGAGCAGCAGGATCGGCACGCGGCCGCTGCGCTCGCTCAATAGATCGAGCTCCGCGGTCTTGAGGGCAAGCACGATGGTGCGGTGCTGGCCCTGAGAGCCGTGATGACGGGCCCCAACGCCGTGGAGCTGCAGCTCGAGATCGTCCCCGTGCGGACCATCGGCGGTAAACCCGCGCGCCCGATCCTTTTCGAACGAGCGTTCGAGGGCTTCGGCAATCGCTTCCTCCGTGGGGTCGACCCGGGGGAGATAGCAAACCCGCAGCGGGACCTCTCCAGCGAACACCTCCGTGAAGGCGTGCTCGACCCGAGGCGCGAGGTCCTCGATGATACGCCCGCGCGCCTGTCCGATTACCGCTCCTGCCTTGCTGAGGATGGCGTCGTAGGCCCGCACCGACCGCCGGTCGGTCCGGTCTTCCTTGAGGAGCCGGTTGCGGCTCCGGAGGGCTTTCTCGTAGCTCGCGAGGGTCGAGCCGTAGACCGGGTCGATCTGCTCGAGGATCCGGTCGAGAAACGCCCTTCTCTTGTCGGGGGCGCCCGAGGCGAGCACCAAATCCCCTGGATGGAATAGCACCATTCGAACCGTCTGATGCCAAACGCTCGTCGAACGAGGGCGCTTGCCGTCGAGCTGAAGGCGCCGTCGCTGCGAGCGTCCGATGTCGATTCGAAGACGGTGCGGCGCAGGCCCGCCGTCGAAAAGCGCCTCGAGCGACGCGCTGTCGGCGTCGAGCGCTACCAGGTCATCGGTCTTGGCACCGCGAAAGCTCTTGAGGGCGCCGAGGTAATAGATCGCCTCGAGCAAGTTGGACTTGCCCGCTCCGTTGTCGCCGTGGATCACGTTGAAGTGCGAGCCCGGCTTGAAATCGAGTGACCCCAGGTTGCGAAACCCGCGCGCCCGAAGCTCGGTGACCCGGCTCGGTTTCGGTGGGCTCCGCGACTCCGAGGCCAACGGTTGCCCTAAATTCGCATCGGCATGATGACGCCGATGAAGTCGGCGTTGTCACCGACCGGCTTCAGCACGCCCGGGTCGCGTTCGCCACTCAGCTCGATCGCCACCTCGTCGTACGGCAGGGCGCTGAGCGCATCGAGCAGGTAGCGCGCGTTGAAACCGATGCGAAGGCCGTCCCCGGCGTAGTCGACATCCACTTCCTCGCTGCCCTCCCCGACCTCGGGGTTTTGACTTTGCAACCGGAGCAAACCCGGCTCGATCATGAGCTGCACACCGCCACTCTTGTCGTTGGCCACGAGGCTGATTCGTCGAAGTGCCTCGACCAGCGGTCCGCGCGCTGCGATGACGGTCCGGCTCTGCTTGCTCGGAATGACTTTGTTGTAAGGCGGAAAATTCTCGTCGGCGAGCTTCACGCTCAGGCAGAGGTCGTCGCGCATGAAGAAGGCGTTTCCGCCCGCCGTGGCGATGCCGACCATGGTGTCGTCGTCTTTGCCCTTCGAGCCTTTCACGTCGTCGAGGAGCCGCTTGAGCTCGGAAATGCCCTTGTGCGGCACGAGCATGCTGAAGCTCATCTTCGCGCCCTTGCCGCTCGGTTTGTGCTCGGCCTTCGACAGGCGATGTCCATCGGTGGTCACCATTCGAACGACTTTGCCGTCACCCTCGAAAAGCGTTCCCGCGAGGTGCGGCCGCGTATCGTCGTGAGACATCGAGTAATGCGTCAGCGCGATCAGCTCCGCCAAGAGCCCTGCGTCGAGATGCGCGAAGTCTGCGTCCCCAGGATTCGGAAGCGGCGGGAAGTCTTCGCCGGGCATCGCAGGAATTCGATACCGGACCTTGCCGCACCGTAGCTCGACGGCATGGCTGTCACTGAGCGTCCAGCTGACCTCGCCATCGGGCAGGTTCTTCACGATATCGAACAGCGTGCGGGCCGACACGGCAATCGTGCCCCCTTTTTTGATGTTCGCAGGGACGACGGCCGTGACGCCCAAGTAGAGATCCGTAGCTGACAGCCGGAGGCGATCGGAGCCCTCGGCCGTGAGCAGGACGTTCGACAGGATGTGCATCGAGCTTTTGCGATCAGCGACTCCGTGAGTCCTTGCGAGACCCCGAAGGAACTGCTGCTTATCGATCGTGAGCTCCATGTTGGTTTACTTCCTCGAGGACGGTGTCTGTTTATCCACCGCGCTAGATCTATAGATCTTTAAATTCGTCTTCGTCTTAACGGCTGTGAATTGTGGATGGTGCAAGGTAACCATTTGTAACTAGGCCGCTTTGGCAGAGTTTCGATGCGTTGGCTGATCCTGGGCCGAGTGGGGAAACATGAAACCCCGAGTGTTCCCCAAGGTGAGTCCCCAGCGAACCCGCAGGTCGAGCACAGGCGCTGGTATACACCAAAAGCGTGTGGAAGGCCCGGCTTGCCGAGACCTTCCACACAACCCCCCAGAGGCGCAGAAACGATGCTTCATCAGATGCCGAGCTTGCGCTCGATGGCACCCACGGCGCCAAGGACACGTTCGTCCTGGGCCTCGATCAGACCGCCGATCTTGCGAACGGCGCTGATGACCGTCGTGTGGTCCTTGCCGCCAAAGCGCTCGCCAAGCTCGGGATAGCTGGTCCCGAGACGCTGCCGGCAAATGTACATTGCGATCATGCGGGGAAAGCTCACCGCGCGGTGGCGGCGCCGCGACTTCAAATCAGCGAGACGGATGCCGAAGTAGCCGCACGCGATGCGCTGGATGTCCTCGACCGACATTGCCGTGTCATGATTGGGTAGGGCCGTCCGCATCGTCTCTTTGGCCAGATCGAGCGTCATCGGAAGCCCGAGGAGCTCCGCCTTCACCGCGATGCGAAGAAGCGTACCCTCGAGCTCGCGCACGTTGCTGCGGACCGTTTGGGCCAAGTAGAGCCCCACCTCGCTGTCGAGCTCGATGCCCTCGCTTTCGGCCTTCTGCTGGAGAATGGCAATGCGCGTATCGAGCTCGGGCGCCTGGACGTCGGCGACCATGCCGGACTGGAAGCGGCTGATCAGCCGTTCCTGCATTTCGGGGATCTGCTGCGGGTAGACGTCGGAGGTGACCACAATTTGCTTGTCTGAATGATAGAGCGCGTTGAAGGTGTGGAAGAACTCCTCCTGGGTCTGCTCTCGACCGGCGAGGAACTGAATGTCGTCCATCAGCAGTACGTCGCACCGCATCCTGTATCGCTCGCGAAACGCGTTGATCTGGTGGTTTTGCAGGGACCAGATGAACTCGTTGGTGAAGCGCTCGGCCGAAACATAGAGGATCTTGGCGCGAGGCCTTCGCTGCACGATCGCGTGGCCGATCGCATTGACGAGGTGGGTTTTGCCGAGGCCGACACCGCCGTAGATGAAAAGCGGGTTGTATCGCCGTCCCGGGTCCGATCCGCACGCGACGCTTGCGGCGTGCGCAAGCTGGTTTGCAGGGCCGACGACGAAGTTCTGAAACCGGTACTTCGGATTGAGGTCGGCTGACTCACGCTCGCGGGGCGTCGGCTTCCGCACGCGGGGAGCGGCGGGTGGCGCCGACTCGCGCGCGGCCTGCGCCTTTTCGCGAAGCGTTTCGTCGAGCTCCCACCGCACCTTGGTCGGCACGTACGTGTCGCCCGCTTGCGCACGGAGCGTTTCGAGGATCATGTCGAGGTAGTGCGCAGCGATCCACTCGGCGAAAAACTGATTCGGGATCCGAAGCACGATCGAGTCGCTCTCGATGCCCCCAAACTGAACGGGCTTGAGCCACGTCTCGAAGTTCTCGGCAGACAGGTGCCCCTTTAGGCTGCCCAGCGCTTGATCCCACAGTTGTTCCATCGTTTCGTCGCCCCCAGAAAAACGCGCATTTGGGCATTGCCGTCCCCAGGCCATCCACAGCCGCCGGAACGAGCGAAATCAAGTGCCTGCTCAACATCTTTCGCCGGCTTTGGCGACCGCCGACGTGTGTCCTCCGAGTGAAGGGCGCCGAAACTAGCAGCGAGCTTTCAAGGCGTCTATGGGGATCGTCGAACAAATTTCTAACCGCTCGTGATCGCGAAAGATTCACATGCGATTTTTTTTGCGAGGCGGCGCGTCGCTTTACGAGTTGTTTCGTCGCTGGTGACAAGCTGTTGCAATCATTCCGGATTACGTCTTGTTATCGTTCGCGCAACATGCGACGCATTTGCAGATCGAATTCGTCCACAGCTGTGAGTAATTCGTCCACTGCGCAAACGCCCGTTTGCACCACGGTCAACGCGATCGATCCACAGGTTGTCCACTGCCAACTCACGATGTTTCGCGCGTGTTTCCGACGAACGCATCGACTTTTTTCCACTCCGCGAACAACCATCGGAGTCGTTCGTCCGCGGTGGAAGGGATCTCGCTCGCGGGGATCCGCCAGCAGCGAATGCGCACCGTCGATCCGACCACCGCTCCACTCAACACGTCTTTCACCTTTGCAAACGCTTCGAGCCCCGTGTGCGCGAAGATGACGCAGTCGGTGCCGGGCAACGCCTCGAGAAGCGTGAGCACGCCGCCTGGCTTGGGCGGCAGGACCCTAGTCAGCGCCCGCGCGGCTTGCTGAATGTCCGGGGCTTGGGCCTCGAGCTTGGCGAGCGCACGAGCCCGTTTTTCCTGCGAAAAACGCGTGCCTTCAGGAAAAATCAGCACGCCGTCGCTCCCGAGGTCGGCGACCAGGGCACGGATACCGTCGAGCTCCTTGGGGATGTCGCCCGTGCGATCGACGAAGTAGTTCGGCAACGCGTTGCCGACGACGTCGATGCATGGGTCGAACAAGAGCTCCTGTTTCAGCACGTAGCGTACGCGGAAGCGATGCGGTCGCTGGACGTACACACAGGGGAGGAGCGTATCGACGATGCTCGCATGCCGGATCAAGAAGATCGCCGGCCCCGGCACGGCCACGTCTGCGTCCTCGACCACGACGCGAAGGCGCAATAGCCATTTGGCGACCGATAGCGTCGTCGATGCCCACCACGCTTGGAGCTCGTACAGACGCTGCGTGCGCGCGCGCTCGCTGGTGGAGAATGCAAACACGAACCCTATGAGCATCAGCGCGAAGAGCTCGAAGCCGAAGTAGAACCATCCAAACACCAGCAGCCGCAGGATCACGAACGATCGCCCGCGCAAGATGCCGATCAGGAGACCGAGCGGAACCCAAAGCGGCGCGAGCAGCGTCAGCAGCAGCCAAGAGACCGCGTAAATCGTGGTGGTCGCCACCCGCCTGGGGATCCGACCTTCCTTTGCAGGCTTGACCACGCTCTAGGTTAGACGCCTTTTTCCAAGGCGCCCAGGTGCTCATGGAGCCGCGCACCGCTGCCGCTGAGCTCCGCAAGCTTCGCCCAGAGCGCCTCGCGCTCGGCCTGCGTTTCTTTGGTCGACTGCAGTCGATGGGTGGGACGCGGTTTGCGATCGTGCCAGAAGAGACCGGTCCGTGTGCCGGCCTCCTCTGACGCGCACAGCCAAACGATGGTGTCGGCGCCTTCTTTCGCGCTGCGGAGCAGGGGCTTGGTGAGCCTGTGGAACATCGGCAGCGATCGACTGACCCCGGGCGTGTCGGCCCACCCTGGGTGCATCGCATGCACGACGATGCCCCTGTCGAAAAGGGAGTCGGCCCACATCTCGGTCAGGATGACCTGCGCACGCTTGGTGCGTGCATACTGCACCGTTCCGTCGAACCGGCCGCCGGACATCTGCAGGTCATCGACGCGGATCCGCTGCGTGTACATGCCTCCCGACGACACGTTGATCACCCGCGCCGGCGCTTCGAGCTTTTGGATCAGCAGGTTCGTCAACAGGAAGTGCCCGAGCAGATTGGTTGCAAACGTGGTCTCGATGCCTTCGTCGGTCTCGGTGCGTTTGGAGGGTAGAATCCCCGCGTTGTTGACCAGGATGTGAATGGGCCGGTCTAGCCGCGCGGCCAGCGCCCGCACTTCGCGCATCGAGCTGAGGTCGGCAATTTCGACGCGTGCGTCTCCGTGAGGCCGCGCTCCGCGAATCGATTCGGCCACGCGATCCGTCTTTTCCCGATTGCGACCGACGAGAATGACCGTGGCCCCGAGCTTTGCAAGCTCCGTGGCGGTTTCACGACCGAGCCCCGAGCTCGCCCCCGTCACGACCGCCACGCGCCCGGTCAAGTCGGCTTCGATCGGTGAGAGCGGGCGAAGCCGAAATCCCAGGGAGGTGTAGCCGACGATGGATTTGTCGAGTAGAGCATCGAGCACCTACCGCTCCTAGAGCCGGGGTCGACAATTTGGAAGGGTGATCCATCGCTGTTAGCTTCCCCGAGGGTTCCAGCCATGGGGGCGAAACGAGCTGTAAAAAGGGCGGCAGTCGTCGGTCTGTTGATCGCGCTGTGTCCGTGGAGCTCGGCGATCGCCCAGACGCAGGCGCCGTCGGGGGTCAATGGCGTGGCTGATCCGACGCTGATTCCGACGGAGGATACGCTCGAGACCACGTACGGACTCGCGATGGGGGCAGGCGTGCGTGCGGCGGCGATCGGCACGTCAGCCCTGGCCTACAACACCTCCAACATGGCGGCGATATCGACCTATCACATCGAGGCGTTCTCGCAGATCGTCCCGGGCAGCAAGAGCAACGGCGGGACGTACTGGACGATCGGCAGCTCGGTCACCGACTCGACGACCGCGAAGCGATTCGCGCTCGGCACCAGCTTCCGCGGCGTGTTCAACGGAGAGAACCGGCGCTACAAGGGTTGGGATTGGCGATCCGGCGTCGGCGTGCAGGTCATCCCGCAGCTCGGGCTCGGGCTCGGTTTTCGGTGGGGGAAGGTCAATGCGTCTCGCTCCGAGGGACAGCGCATCGGTCCTTCGTTCGACGGCATCACGATGGACGCGTCGATCACGATCACGCCGATCCCGATGCTGAAGCTCGCGGGCCTCGGCTACAACCTCATCCAAACGCACTCCGCGCTTGCTCCGCAGATGGCTGGAGGCAGCGTCGCCTTGACGCCGATCGACGAGCTCACGATCGGCGGCGACATCATCGCGGACCTCAGCACGTTCGAGGGGACCGAGCTCATCGCCGGAGGCGGCGTCAGCTATATCGCCGCGGAAATGGTCCCCCTCCGGTTCGGCTATCGGCGCGACAGCGGGCGAAACCTCAATCAGCTCACCGCAGGTCTGGGCTTCAACCGGAACAAGATCGCGTTCGAAGCCGCGTTTCGTCAGGACCTCGGCGGGCGCAAAGAGACCTACCTGCTCTTCATGTTCCGCTTCGTCGTGCAGTAGCGTTAGCTGCGCCCGCGCGTCATCCCGAAGTGAACGAGGCCCGGCATGTGGCGCCCGGCAAAGGCCCCCACTTTGCCGTGTCCCGTGAAGGTGTGCTCGCGCTTTCGCCGTGCGATCGCGTGCACCATCGCGCGCGCCGCTCGATCAGCGGGCCACATCAGGTTTTTCGGACGCTTGTCTTCGCGTGATGCGTCGAAGCGGCCCTGATTGTCGACCTGGGCGATCTCGCTTTCGATGTAGCCGGGGTGAATCGTGGTGCACGTCACGCCGCTGCCGTGGAGCTCCACGGCGAGGGTCTGACCGATCGCGCGAACGGCGTACTTGGACGCCGAGTATGCGCCGTACCCTGGAGCCGAAAGCATCGAGGCAACGCTCCCCACCAACGCCAGCCGGCCCTTTCGCTCTCGAAGGTGCGGGATCGCGTACCGTGCGGTCATGGCAGCGCCGATCACGTTGACGTCGAGCTGGCGCCGCCAGTCCGCTGCCGAGAGCTTTTCGATGCGGCCTCCGACCGAAAACCCAGCGTTTGCGACGGCGACGTCGACACCCCCCCACGTGCGCACGACCTTGCGAACCGCCTCCGCCACCGAGGCCTCGTCGGTGACGTCGCACCGGACCGCGAGCCCCTTGGCACCGAGCTCTTCGACCGCATGGACGACTTCGAGGAGGCGGTCTTCGCGCCGTCCGGACACCGCCACCGAGCCCCCTTCGCGCGCGAACGCGAGGGCCAGCGCGCGGCCGATGCCGCTGCCTCCGCCGGTGATCCAGACGACCTGATTTTCGAACCGCTTACCCATGTCGCTGCGCCTAGCAGCTCCGCCCCGCGCCTGCCACGGGGGATGGCCGCGCTCATTCTGCCGTCGTGTCGACCGACTCCTCGGGGGTCGCCGCGCCGGGGTCGGTCAGCCAACGTTTCAACGGGGCAAACCAGCGCGAGGCGCGCTCCGCGAGGTCGACGTCGAGCCGGTAGAGGCACGGCACCACCAATAGCGTCAGCAGTGTCGAGAACGTCAAACCGTACACGATGACCTGCGCCATCGGTGCGAGGTGAGGCAGGCTCTCGGTCGCGAGCGAAAGCGGAAACAGCCCCGCGATCGTGGTGACGCTCGTCAGGATGATCGGGCGGAGTCTCAGCTTGCCCGATTCCACGATCGCCTCGTCGAGGGCCATGCCCCTGTCTCTGCGCTTGTTGATGAAGTCCACGAGGACGAGCGAGTCGTTCACGACGATCCCGGTGAGGCCGACCACTCCGACGAGCGCGATGAGCCCAATCGGCTTCGCGCTCAAGAGGAATCCGCCCGTGACCCCGATGAACGAGAGTGGGATCGCCGCCATCACCACCGAGGGCTGCGAAAAGCTTCTGAACTGGGTGGCCAGGATCGTGTAGATCAGGAGCAAAGCGACGATGAACGCACGGAGCAGCGATTCGACCGACTCCTGCGTCTCTTCGAACTGCCCCCCGTACTCGAAGCGCACGTCGGGATTGGCGGCGGCAAGCGACGCGAGCTCGCGCTGAAGGGTCGCGTTCACCTCGCCGCTGTTGGTGACCTCTTCGTCGATCCCGGACAGCACGCTGACGACGCGCTTTTGCTGGTAGCGCCGCACGACGCCTGGGCCGCGGCCGTGGGTCACGTCGGCGATCTCTTGGATTGCGACCTCGTCTCCGGTCGGCGCGATCAGCTGAAGCGCGGCGATACGCGCAGGGTCCCGCTGCACGTCTTCGCGGAGCTGCACCACGATGTCGATTTCGTCGTCGCCGTCGCGCAGGGTTGCCGCGGGCGTGGCGCCGAACGCGCTCCGGAGCCAAAGGCTCACCATTTCCGGCGTGAGACCGTGAAGCGCGGCGCGCTCTTCGTCGACCCTGATCTGGAGCTCTTGCTTTCCGAGCTCGTAGTCGTGGTTGGAGTTGCGTGTCCCCCGGGTGACGCGGACCTCAGCCAGTACTTGCTCCGCGAGGTCGACCAAGCGCTCGTAGTCGTCCCCGCGAAGTCGGACCGCGACCGGCGCGCCTCTCGGCGGGCCGGGACGCACCTCGACGACTTCGAGGCGGGCGGGCCCAACGACGTCGTCGAAGAGACTGCTGACGCGGCTGACGAGATTCCGTCCCGCATAAAGGTTGCTCCGGTCCGTGGCGGGGACGACGAAGACCGAGACCATGCCGAGGTGATCGCCCGAGCTGAAGCCCATGTCGGTGCGGGTCATGCCGCGCACGGCGACCGTCGCCTCGACGTCCGGATTTTCGAGGGCGAGGATCCGCGCGTCTAGCTTTTGAAGGAGCGCTTGGGTTTCCTCCTTGGAAGCATCGGTGGGCAGGTGGACCCGGACGTCGAACATGTCCGGGTCGCCTTCGGTCAAGAGAATGATGTCCTTGACGTTCAGCGCGACCGCGATCATCAGCGCGCAGATCCCGTATGCCGCAAACACGACCGTGGCGCGACGCCGGAGTGACCACCGGAGGGCGCGCTCGTAGACGGTCGTGAGCCGGGCGCCTGCGCGCTGCAGGCGTGTCTTCGGCGGCCCCGCGTCCGCCGTCTTGAGACGCGAAAGCCTGCCGAAATCGGCCATGTGGCTCGGGAGAATGAACATCGCTTCGATGAGTGACGCGGCAAGCGACGCCACGACCACCTTGGGGATGATCGCGAAGAAGTCTCCGAGCACGCCTTCCATCAACAAGAGCGGCAGGAATGCGGCCCAGCTGGTCAGCGTCGAAGAAACGACCGGCCAAAAGACCTCTCTCGTGCCGACAACTGCCGCGCGTCGACGCGGCATCCCCTCTTCCATGTGTCGGTAAATGTTTTCGATGATGATGATCGCGTCGTCGACCACGACGCCCAGACACAGGATCAACGCGAGCAGGGACATCATGTTGATCGTGATCCCCATCACGTACATGGCGATGACGGCGCCCGCGAGCGCGACCGGCAGCCCGATCGCGGCCATCGTTGCGTTGCGCGCGCCGATCGCGACCCAGAGAAGCAGGAGCACCAGAAGGAGGCCGGCGGCGGCATTCGCATACAGCGCACCTAGCGAATGCTCGACCTCCGCCGCGGCGTCGCCGAACAGATCGATCGTCACGCCGGGCGGGAGCGTAGGGCGAAGCCCGTCGACCAGGGCACGCACGTCCCTGCTGATTCGGATGCTGTCGGCCTGCTCCTCCTTCCGAACGGTGAGCACGATCGACGGCTCGCCGTTGACGCGGCCGCTGTATTTGCCCGGGGCGAACGTGTCGGTGACGGTTGCAACATCGCTCACGTGAACGGAGCCGCCGGCTGCGTCGGGCCGGATCACGACTTTTGCCAAATCCTCGACGCCGTCGACCCGCGTCATGCCGCGCACCAGCCGCGCGTCACCCTCGCCCTTCGTCGTGCCCGCGGGCACGTTGGCCGCGCGGGTCCGGAGCGCGTCGGACACCGCGGTGAGCGGGAGCTGATACGCAGCGAGCCGGTCGGGATCGACGTCGACACGGAACTCGCGGTCCCGAATGCCGTTTCGCCAGGTGCCCGACACGCCCGGGAGGCGCTCGACCCGGTCTGCGAGGTCTTTGCCGACTTGACGGAGCACCACCTCGGGGACTTCTCCGCGAACCGCGACGACGATCGTCGGAAAATCGACTTTGACCTCCCGCACCAAGGGGCGCTCCGCATCGAGGGGAAGGTCGTCGATGCGGTTGATCTCGTTCGAGACCTCCATGATCGCGCTGGTCATGTCTTCGACGTCAGCGTCGAATTTGAAGCTCACGTACGAGACGCCCTCTTTCGAGGCGCTCCAGATCTCGTCGATCTTGTCGACGTCGCCGACCGCGTTTTCGACCGGAATGGTGACGAGCTGCTCGATTTCCTCCGGCGATGCGCCGACGTAGATCGTCGTCACGGTGCCCCAGCCCGTCGGCATCGTGGGGAGGGACTCCCGATGCATGATGCCCATGACGAGCGCGCCGATGAGCACCATCGAGATCGCCACCAGGTTGACGAGCACGGGTTGGCGGACGGCAAAGGCTGGAATGTTCATCGGTCTTCAGGAGGGCTCGCCGACGAGGCGGTGGCGGATTCGGCGGGAACGACCTGCACCTTCGAGCCGTCCACCACCCGCGTGACGCCCTTGATCACCACGGTCTCGCCTAGCTCGATGCCCTCGGCCACCTCCGCGAATCCAGCGCGAACCGAGCCGAGCACGATCGCACGGCGCCGGGCGATTCCGCCATCGACCACGTAGACGTGTTGACTTCCAAACCGTTCGAAAATCCCATCGAGCGGCACGCGAATCACCATCTCGGGCTCACGCGTCTGTACCGAAAAGCGCGCCACCAAACCGGGGCGCAACCGTCCCTCGGGGTCGTCGAGCTCGATCTCGACGGGGAGGCGCCTCGTGCGCGGGTCAATCACCTCGCCGACGCGCACGACGCGCCCACTGAACGACTCGCCCGGCCGCGCGTACACCGTGACCATGGCGGTGCGCCCCACGGTCACGTCGATCGCCTCGCGCGGATCGAGAAGCGCTCTTGCTTTGAGCACGCTCGTGTCGGCGAGGCTGAGGAGCGGGCTTCCCGGCGCCACGTACTCGCCGAGCTCGACGGTGCGCTCGACCACCGTGCCGCTAAACGGCGCGCGCACGACGGCGTCGGTAAGGCCTCGTCTTGCCAAGCGCGCTTGTGCGCGAGCCGCATCGCGGGCAGCCGAGGCGAGGCGCACCGCATCCTCGGCATCGTCGAGCCGCTGCTCGGGAAGGCCGCCGGTCTGCACCAACCTCTTCGTTCGATCGAGCTCACGCTCTGCTTGGGCGAGCCGCGCTTGGCTTTGTGCCACCGCCGCGTTGGCAGCCTGCGCCGCCGACGCCGGACGTCCGACGTCGAGTCGCAGAAGGACTTGTCCCTCCTCGACCCGATCGCCCGCCTCGACCACCACGTCCACGACCCGCCCTGCCGTCTCCGAGCGCATGTTCGAGTGCCGGTTCGCGAGGATCTCCGCCGTGGCCTCCGACGTCGGCGTCACGAGCGTCGGCTCGACCACCATCGCGTGAACCGGCGGCGGCGGCGCTTCCGTCGCAGCCGGCGCCTTCCCGGTACAGCCACCCGCTACCGCTGCGGCGGCGGTCAGCGTCCGAAGCCAACCTCGCCACGAAAACCGCATCACCAATGAACCCTGTGCACCAATCCCCCCCCCGGCAAGAAAAAAGGGGACAGTCCCCTTTTTTGAGGGGTTAAGTGTGCGCGAAAAAGGTGCCCGACCCCTTTTCCTAGCGGATTCGGGCGTAGGCGTTGGTGATGCAGGGAGCGTCGGGGCGCTCGGCGGTCGTGACCGACAGGAGCACGCGGTCGTCTTCGATCCAGCCACGAATCACCAGCGTATCGCCGGGGAACACCGGGCTGCGGAACTGCCCACGCATCGTGGTCAGCCTCTCTGGGTCGCCGCCGCATGCGTCGCGAACCACGGCGCGCCCCGCGTAGCCGAATGTGCAGAGCCCGTGCAGGATCGGTTTTTCGAAGCCCGCCTCCGCCGCAACGTCCGGGTCGGCGTGCAGCGGGTTGTAGTCGCCGCTCAAACGGTAGAGCAGTGCCTGCGTGGGCGATACCCCCTCCACCGACTCGAAATCCGGCGGGTGATCGGGCAGCGCGATACGCTCGGCCTTCGGTGGACGTTGGCCCCCGAAGCCGCCGTCGTTTCGGAGCACGACCGTGACCTCCCCATGGATGATGCGATCGCCCTCCTCGTCGAACCCGTCGATCGAAAAGACGGACATGGCCATCCGCTTGAGATCGTAGAGGCCGGCAACCCGCCCCGACACGCGAAGGCGAGCGTTCGGACGAAGCGGCTTGAACACGTCGATCCGCTGCGCGTGATGAACCATGCCCCGGCGATCGCACCCGATCCGATCGACCAGCGCATCGAAGGCGGCAAACGTGGGCACCGAGCAGTACGTCGGAACCACCTTCGGACCCCGCTCCTCGTAGAGATAGTCGAGCTCCTCATCGGCCTTGGCACCTACCCCGAGGGCATAGACGACCGTGTCTCGCCAGGTGTACTCGAACTCGATGGGCGGGGTCTCGTAGCCCAAGCTTAGGGGGTCGATCGCCATGCCGCTCCACGGGGAGTAGAGCGCCTGTCGGTGCGGATGGCAATCCGGCCGGTCGAAGCCTACAGTTCGACGTGGCCAAGACATTGAAGCGAGTTGCAATCGTGTTCTCGGGTGGGCCCGCGCCGGCTGCGAACGCGGTTATATCCGCCGCCGCGACGTCGTTTTTGGAAGCCGGCATCGAGGTGCTCGGCGTCTTTCACGGCTACACCAACCTTCAGGAGTACGACCCCGCCCGGCACCCGATGGAGGAGACCGATCACTATCGTCTCCTCACCCCCGCCGACATCCGCGGCCTTCGAAACACCCGCGGCATCATCATCGGCACGGCGCGCGTCAACCCAGGCGCGGCCATCGAAGCCCCTCCGGACCTCCTCGACCCCCAAAAAACGGAGCGCCTCGCACGCATTCACCACGCGCTCGTCGATCTCGAAGTCGACGCGCTGATCTCGATCGGCGGCGACGACACCCTCAAAACCGCCAACTTCCTCTACCTCTATCAGCAGCACCAGGTCGCCCCTGAAAACCGGGTGCGCATCGTCCATCTCCCCAAAACCATCGACAACGACTACCGCGGCATCGACTTCACGTTCGGGTTCTTCACGGCCGTGGACGTGATGGCCAAAGAGCTACTGAATCTCCGCGCCGACTGCATCGCGACCAGCAGCTACTTCGTGGTCGAAACGATGGGCCGCAAGGCCGGCTGGCTCTCCTATGGCGTCGCGATTGCCGGCGAGGCGAGCATGGTGCTGTCCACGGAGGACGTTCGCGACGAGCTCGCGGTCGAGGAGGCGTCCACCGACCCGATCACGGGCGAGCAAACGGTGCGACGGCGGCTCTCGATCACGGCGCTCGTCGACCGCATCGTCGACCTCATGCTGGAACGGGAGCGGCGCGACCAGTTCTACGGCACCATCGTGCTGGCCGAGGGGCTCGCCGAGCTGCTTCCCGAGAACTCGGTGGTTGGCATGCCGCGTGACGAGCACGGCCACATTCGGCTCAGCGCGTTCGATCTCGCCAAGGTCGTCTCCGATCGCGTGCAGACCCGATACGAGGAGCGCACCGGCCGGCGCAAGAAGGTGCGGCACATCCAGCTCGGCTACGAGTCCCGGTGCGCGCCGCCGCACGCCTTCGACGTCATGCTGGCGAGTCAGCTCGGCATCGGCGCGTTCCGGGCGCTCATCGAGGAAAAGCTCGACGGCCACATGGTGAGCGTGACGGGCCAGCTCCAGCTCCAGTACGTCGAGTTCTCGAAGCTGATCAACCCGAAGACGCTTCACACCGAGGTACGCTTCATCGAGCCGGGGAGCGACTTTCACCGGCTTGCGCGCTTCCTCGAGGCGCAGACGGGTCGCCGTTTCGCATGGAGTCCGGGGCGGCGTCTCGAGCCCGAGACGAAAAAGCCCTGAGAGCTCTGAATGCGTCGGCTCAGAAGGGGCGGTCGTTGACCTGCCGGACGCGCTTGCGTCGGCGGCGTGCAGCCTCGGCCGCCTTCTTTCGCTTCTTGATCGACGGCTTCATGTAGTGACGCCGACGCTTCAGCTCGCGAAGGATGCCCTCGGTGGCCATTTTGCGCTTCAGGTGCTTGACCGCGCGCTCGAGACCACGCTCACCCACGTGAACTTCGATTGGCTTGCACTGTACGGTTTCGACCATGTACGCGATCACTCCTCCGAGAGCGCCGGAGGCTTACACAGCATACACGGGCGCGCAAGGAGTGCACCTTTCAGGCGTGCCAGAGCACGCCAGGCACTCGAATTCGCAGTTCAATCGACCGTGGCGCGCGTTTCGTCGGCCGCCCTGGGGCCCGCGGTCTCGAACACCAGCTTCCCTTCGCCCGCATCGACGCGAATCGTATCGCCCGCGCCAAAGCGACCCGCGAGGATGTCCTCCGCCAATCCGTTTTCGAGATATCGCTGGATTGCGCGCTTGAGGGGGCGCGCACCGTAGGCCGGGTCGTAGCCGACGTTCGCCAGGAAATCCTTGGCTGCATCGGTCACCTCGAGCCGCATGTCGCGCTCCACCAGGCGCTCGTCGAAGTTGTGAAGCTGCACGTCGACGATTTGCCGGAGCTGACGTCGATCGAGCCTGTGGAAGATGATCGTCTCGTCGAGTCGGTTGAGGAACTCGGGGCGGAACGCGTCACGCAAGTCCTCCATGACGGCCTTGCGCATCGATTCATCGTCATCGAGCGCCATGATGTGATGCGAGCCGACGTTCGACGTCAGGATGACGACCACGTTTTTGAAATCGACCGTTCGGCCTTGGCCGTCGGTCAAACGGCCGTCGTCGAGCACTTGGAGCAGCACGTTCCAGACGTCCGGGTGCGCTTTCTCGACCTCGTCGAACAACACGACCGAGTACGGGCGCCGGCGAATCGGCTCGGTGAGCTGGCCGCCTTCCTCATACCCGACGTATCCCGGAGGCGCGCCGATCAGGCGTGCGACCGCGTGCTTCTCCATGTACTCGCTCATGTCGAGCCGAACCATCGCTTTGTCGTCATCGAAGAGGAACTCCGCCAGCGCGCGTGCGAGCTCGGTCTTACCGACGCCGGTCGGGCCGAGAAACAGGAACGAGCCGATCGGGCGGTTGGGCTCGCTCAGCCCCGCGCGCGAGCGCCTGACCGCGTTCGACACCGCCACCACCGCTTCGTCCTGACCGATCACGCGCTCGCGCAGTCGGTCTTCCATGCGAAGCAGCTTGTCCTTTTCGCCTTCGAGCATCTTGCTCACCGGGATCCCCGTCCACTTCGACACCACCTCGGCGATGTCCTCGTCCGTCACCTCTTCTTTGAGGAAGGACTCGTTCGTTTGGATCTCGGCGAGCTTCTGCTGCGCCTGCGTCACGGCCGATTCGGCGGCAGGGATCTCGCCATATTGAAGCCGGGCCGCCTTTTCGTACTCGGTCGTGCGCTCCGCGCGCTCGAGGTCGAGTCGCAGGCTTTCGACCAGCTCCTTTTTCTCGCGGATTTCCGTGATCAGCTCCTTCTCGCGGAGCCACTGGGCGCGCATCGTGTCGCGCTGCTCCTGAAGCTCGGAGAGCTCCTGCTCGAGGTCGGCGAGTCGCTTCTTGCTCGCGTCGTCTTTTTCCTTCTTGAGGGCTTCCCTTTCGATCTCCAGCTGAGTCAGCTTGCGCTCTACCGTGTCGATTGGGGCAGGCAGCGAGTCGATCTCCATCTTGAGCCGCGACGCTGCTTCATCGACCAGGTCGATCGCCTTGTCGGGTAGGAACCGATCGGTGATGTAGCGGTTGCTCAGGGTCGCGGCCGCGACGATCGCCGAGTCTTGAATTCGAATCCCGTGGTGGATCTCGTATCGTTCTTTCAACCCGCGCAAGATCCCGATCGTGTCGGAGACCGACGGCTCCCCCGCGAAGACCGGCTGAAACCGCCGCGCCAGCGCCGCGTCTTTTTCGATGTGCTTGCGATATTCGTCGAGGGTGGTTGCTCCGACGCACCGAAGCTCCCCGCGCGCCAACGCGGGCTTGAGCATGTTGCTCGCGTCCATCGATCCTTCGGCCGCGCCCGCGCCTACCAGAGTGTGTAGCTCGTCGATGAAGAGGATGATCTCGCCCTTGGCGGATTCGATCTCTTGGAGCACCGCTTTGAGCCGCTCCTCGAATTCGCCCCGGTACTTCGACCCGGCAACCATGGCTCCGAGGTCGAGCGCGAGCAGCTTCTTGTTTTTCAAGCCCTCCGGGACGTCGCCTTGCACGATGCGGTGGGCGATACCCTCGGCGATCGCGGTCTTGCCGACGCCGGGCTCACCGATGAGCACCGGGTTGTTTTTGGTACGTCTGGACAGCACCTGCATGACGCGGCGAATCTCCTCGTCTCGTCCGATCACCGGGTCTGTCTTGCCCTGACGCGCAGCCTCGGTGAGATCACGCGTGTATTTCTCGAGCGCTTGAAACTTCCCTTCGGGATCTGGATCGGTCACGCGTTGACTCCCTCGTACTTCCTGCACGGCTCCGAACAATTGGTCGCGGCTCACGCCCTGCGCTTCGAGCACCTTCTTGAGCTGCGAATCGCCATAGGCCGCGAGCAGCACGTGCTCGGCAGACGTGTACTCGTCCTTGAAGGCTTCGGTCTCCTTCCAGGCTTTCGTCAAGAGGTCTCTCAGGCGCGATGCCAGGCCGGCCTCGGCGCCGCCAGCGACTTTGGGCATTCGGTCGAGAACCGCACCGAGAGCGCGGATCACGCCCTGTAGGTCGGCGCCGGCCTTCTCGAGGATCGCCGGGGCCAGCCCGCCGGACTGCCCGAGAAGCTCGAGCAGCAGGTGCTCCGGATACACCTCGGGGTTGCCGCGATCCGCCGCGTTTTGCTGGGCCGCGACGAGCGCCTCACGGGTCTTGGTAGTGAGTCTGTCGAGTCGCATTGGGAAATAAAGTAAGCATGCGTTCGGGCCCGTCAATACCTAGACAGCCCCGTGGAAGGGCGCGATAAGTCGGGGGTGCGAGCCGCCATCCTGGCCCTTTCCCTCTTGGTTTTCGCGTCGTGTAGAGACGACCCCGCGCCGGCGGAGTTCGAGTCCCCCTCTGCGACCATCGACTCCCTCTTCCGCGCGTACGGCGTGCAGGACATCGCACAGGACGAAGCGAGGCGTCGCCTTCAGGCCCGCGAGCGCTTTCAGCTGCTCGATTCGAGGCTCTTTCGGAGCTGCTTTTCCGATTGGCAGGGTGAGCACGACCAGGCGCTCGGAGGGTTCGTGTTCGGCCAGCTCGTGGCCGCCAAGGACGAGCTCGAAATCGAAACCGAGAATGACACCGCCCGCGTGCGTGCCGCGAAGGCATCCGAGGAGCTCCACCCGATCGTGCTCGTCGAGGTCGACCGCGCCTGGAAGATCGACTTGCGCCAAAGCGTGCCGCCCAAGGTTCGGCAGAGCCTCTACGAGGTCTATCGCCGGGCCCGCCGCGCCGAGCGCCAGGCCCGGTGATCCGCACCGCGTCACTGAATCGTGAAGGGTGAGACGTCGATCGGCTCTCCCGGCGCCGCCCGATCGAGCGCGTCGCGAAGGGCAGCCAGCTCTCGCGCAGGAGGGTTCAGCGCGAGGCCGGCATCGACCGTGCGGCGGGCGGCGTTGATGTCTCCGACGCCTGCGAAATAGAGGGAGTCCGTGTAGTGGCGCCAGAGCAACTGGGTCTTGGTGTGCTCGTCGATGGGCCTTCCGATGCGCTGATAGAGGCTCCCCCAAAGGGTCGCGTGGGCGTGCATCGCATTCGCCTCGTCGGCGTCGGTCATGTCTGCCGTCAGCAGCCGATGATAGAGGTGCTCGGGAATCAGGAGGTCCATCATGTCCTGGGACACGCGAACATCCATCTCGACGAAGACCGGCCGCAGCGCCGCGAGGCTCTGAAGCTCGGCGGCATCGAGCCTTCCGTCGAGAAGATAGGCTCTGAGCAGGGGCGTGAGCTCCGGCTCGTCTCGCACGAGGCGGTCGACCAGCTTCGGGTAGGTCAACAGGGGGAGCGGCACGAGGGTCACGTCGGGGCGGTTTCGTTCCTCCGCTTCGCCGCCCCAATAGCGAAAGATCGTCTGCGGGTTGTGCGCCAGCACGACCGATCGGGACGGGAGCAAACGCCGCAGCCCGTCGTCGAAGACATCGGTGTCGACGAAGTCGGCAAGCGTCGATCGGTCCGCTGTGCGGACGAATTGAAAGAGCGCGCCGACGGCGAGAACTGCGCTCAGCGTGGGGGTCAGCCGTGGGCGAGTCGGGACCGCTTCGGCGAGCGCCGATAGAAGAATGCCCCCCGCAAACGCCCAAAACACCCCCAGCGACAGGTATGACAGCATGAAGTACGCCAGCGCGTCCGGATTGCCACTCACGAACCCCAGCGCGGCGCGACCGAGCACGTACACCGCCCACAGCGTCGACCAGAAGAGTCCGAACCGGCGCGACGACTTCACGCGCAACATGAAGTAGCCGCCGAGCAGCGCGGCGGCGAGCGCGACCACGTGAACGTCCACGGCGATCGCGATCAGCACGTCGATGAGATTCCTGTGAAACGGCGCAACCGCGTCGGGCGTCACGCTCTTTTGAAACGCCTCCGCCGTGACCACCCACCAGAAACGACCGAGGCTCGACGGGTCTCCGAGATTCAAATACGGACTGGCGAGCGCACGAAGAGGCAGATAGAGATACGTGAGCAGCCCGGCGACGACGAAGCCCGCCGACCAAGCGAGCGGTCGATACCCTTTTTCTTTGAGGATCGGGACTACCAGCCACGCTGCCGGGACGAGCAACAGCAGGGCGATGTAGTGATGGTTCGAGAGCGCGAGCCCCCATGCGAGCGCGGCCTGGTAGAGGGGCCGAACGTCGCCTTCGTCGCCCGTGGTCGAGGCTTTCGAGAGGCGCTCGATCGCGATGCAGCAAAGCGCGGCCTGTAGCGCGTAGACCTCCGGTCGAACCGCTTGAAACCACCACGCCTGCGCGCCTGCCACCCACCAGGTGGCCGCGAGCGACAGCGGAAGCACGAGGGACCGGCGTATCAGCCTTTCACGCGCCAGGGTGTGCTCGATGGCGAAGAACGCGGCCACCGCGGCGATCGCGACGAGCACCGCGCAAAGGAGCGCGACCCGGAAAGAGAGGGCGCCGAGGGGAATCAGGTTGGCCGCACCGAGGGCGATGCCGGCGAGGGGGTGGCCCGGGGGGTGGGAGATGCCGAAGTCGCTGGCGGCTGCGACCAGCTCGCCGCTATCGAACCAGTGTGCGTATCCGGACGCCGTGCCGATGTAGATCAGGAGCGGCGGAGCCCCCGCCAAGAGGGCCTTCGTCAACTTGGAGCGCACGACCCGCCCATGATCGGCTGACCCTGCCGAGCGGGTCAAAGGAATGGAACCGGGGCGAAAAAAATCGCGATACGGGGCTACATCGGACGGGTCGGCTTGCAAAGGTGGCCGGATGCACTGGCGAGGTTTGGCCACGCAAGCCTACCCTCGGCGCTCACGCCAAGTGGCGGTGGTTGCTTCCATGGCCACTTGTCACTCGCGACGCCGACTCCGCCCCATATCGCGATTTTTTCGCCCCTCCCTACGCGGCTGACACCGAGGAATTAACCCATCAAAAAAGGGGACTGTCCCCCATGTAATTTGCCCTTACGCGACCGGCGGTAGCGCGAGCCCGAAGGGCGAAGCCCGGCGCGAATGCGCCGGCAAGGCGGGGCGAAGCCCCCGCCGCGCAGGGAGGACTACGGTTGGGGGTGGGCGGGTGGTGTAACCAAGCCGAACGCGGCAACAAGTGCTGCAATCACTCCTCGCCGCATCGCGGCAGCGCAAGCCCGATGTGGCATAGTGCGGCGGTGTCTAAGCGCGGGACCAAGCTCTGGCTCATGAAAAGCGAGCCCGACGTGTACTCGATCGACGACCTGAAGCGCGATGGCTCCGAGTGCTGGGAAGGTGTTCGGAACTACCAGGCCCGGAACTTCATGCGCGACATGGCGAAGGGCGATCTCGCGATCTTCTATCATTCGAACACCAAGCCGCCGGGCGCTGCTGGAGTTTGTCGCATTGGCCGCGAGGCGTATCCTGACCCGACGCAGTTCGACCCGAAGAGCAGCTACTACGACGCAAAATCGAAGAAGGACGATCCGCGATGGTCGATGGTGGACGTCGAGTTCGTCGAGAAGTTCGACGAGTTAGTGCCGCTTCAAACGATGAAAGACGACCCGGCCCTCGACGGCATGCGCGTCACCTCCAAGGCGTCCCGACTATCCGTCCAACCGGTCGACAAGAAACACTTCAAACACGTCCTCAAGCTAGCCGACGCAAAAACCAAGATTCGCTAGCGTCCGGCGTAACCCCACATCGCATTTTTTCGTGGCCCGCGCGTACCCGTCTGGCGCAGTCCCGTCTCGCGATTTTTTCGCCCTGGCGCTTAGATCCAAAGGTCCTCCGCGCTTGCCGTCGTCGGAGTCAAGGTGAGCTTGACGTGGTGGCGTTCTTTCGTGCCGTTGACCTTGCGATGGCGCGGCACCTCGGCGGCGTTGACGTACAGGATGCCGTCTTTTTCGATTTGGGCGGGGCGCCGTTTTCCGCTCTTGGTTCTTCGATGCATGTGGCCAGCCACGGCTGCGAGCACCTTGCGACCATTGTGGTTCGCATGGTGCACCGCCTCCTCGAGGTCGCGGTCGCCCCAGTCCTCTTCCTTCCGGCGAAAGTCGCAGCCCCAAATCGAATCTGCGCGATCGCCGAGGCCGGACGGCCCGTTATGGGCGAGAAATAGGATGGGCGCGTCGTCGCAGGCGTCGACGAGCGAGCGTATCCGCGCGGCCGAAGCATCCATCGAATCGATGCCGTACGCCTTCTTCAGATACTCGATGCACGCGAGCCGGCGGCCCCCGATCGAATGCGGACGCCCCACGACGAGGTTGAGCGGCACGCCCGCTGGGCTGAGCCGGTGGCGGCTGTAGCCCACCATCCGCACCTCGCCGAGAGCGCGGTCGAGGCTGCGACAGCGGCTCGTTTGACCTTGGCAAAACACGTCGCGAAAGCGGTGCGCGCGGGGCGCGATCTCGGCGCCGAGCTGAAACGCGTGAAGACCATCGTGATTGCCGGGAATACACATCGAGGGCACGCGCAGCTTGCTGAGCGACCGGGCCACGCGGCGGCCGCGCACCTGCGTGTAAGCGGCGAGATCCCCGACGAACAGAAGCAGATCGTAGTCGCTGGCGTTGAAGAAAGAAGTGTCGCGCTCGTCCCAAAACAAATGGACATCGCCGATCACGCCGATGGTGGCCACTTGCGCAGCGCCTGCGTTCATGGGACGAAACTTAGCGGACGCGGAGCCGCGCGCGAGCAGGAAGGTAGGCCATGACCGCTCCCATCATTCAACGCCGAGAGCCTGCGCTGGTGCTGGTTTTGAGCATCGTCACGCTCGGATTCTATCTTCCGTTTTGGTACCACGGCATCTACGAGGACCTGCAGAAGCTCGACGGACGTACGCCGACGGGGCATGGCTTCTGGATCGACTTCTTGTTCGTGATCCTCACCCTCGCGATCTACGGGATCTGGGTCGACTACCGCATCTCGCAGCAGATCGCCGAGCTCGAGGATCGCAGCGGCCTCGGCCCCGCGCAGGACACGTCGATCATCGCGGTCATTCTCGACGTGGCCGCCTACTTCACCGTGTTTTTCACGAACTTCGTGACGAGCGCGATCCATCAAGATCAAATCAACCGCGTGGTCGAGAAGCTCGAGAGGCGGCTGACCAGCGACGCCGGAGTTCCGGCCTAGAGCCCATGCAGGCCGCTGCAGTGCTCGCGATCTTCGTGGGTGGCCGGTCGCGGCGCATGGGCCGACCCAAGGGGTTGCTTTCAGCCCCCGGTCGGGACGAGCCGATCGTCGAAGCGCTCGTGCGTCTCGCCGGCGAGTCGGCTCTCGAGCCCGCGTTGATCGGGGATGCGGCACCGTACGGACACCTCGTGCACACCGTCGATCGCGTCGACGACGATCCTCCGGGCGGCGGCCCACTTGCGGGCCTCCGCGCGGCACTGCGCCATGCGCGTCGGAAGGAGCGCGCGCATGTGCTTGCGGTGGCGTGCGACATGCCCTTCGTGAGCAAGGAGGCGCTCGTGTACCTGAGTGAGCATCGATCGAATGCCCCGGTCGTCGCGCCGCGGCGAAGCACCGACGCGCCGTGGGAGCCGATGCTCGCCCGCTATGATGCGGAACAGCTGGCCGATGTCCTCGACACGGAGATCGCGCGAGGCACGCGTTCGTTTCAGGCCTTGTTTTCGCGGGTCACGGTCGATCCGCTGCCGCTGACGCCTGCCGTCGTGCGCGCTCTTCGTGACTGGGATACGCCCGCCGACCTGGCTCCGTAGGCCTGTCGTCGCGCAGGCTGCTACGCTCGCGCACCCGATGAGCAACCTCGCCCACGCGCTTCGTGACACGCTTCTCACCCTGACTCGGATTCCAAGCCCGATCGGGGAGGAGGCGGAGCTCTGCGACCACGTCGAAGAGCGGCTTTCCGCGAGTCTCGGCGCCGATTCGATTACCCGTTTTCACGACAGCCTGATCGTGCATGCCGTGCGCCGTGACAGCGCGCCTCGGATTGCGTTGGTCGGCCATCTCGATACGGTCCGCACCCAGCACGACGGCGTTCCGCGCGTCGAGGGCAATCGCCTCTACGGTGCAGGCGCCGCCGACATGAAGTCGGGGCTTGCGGTCATGATCGAGCTAGTCGAGCGCCTCGATCGAACGACGCTTCCGTGCGACCTCACCCTGGTCTTCTACGAACGTGAGGAAGGCCCCTTCGAGGAAAACCGCCTCGGTCCAATCCTCGACACGCATCCGGATCTGCACGAGCTCGACATCGCGATTTGCCTCGAGCCCAGCGACAACCAAATGCAGCTCGGGGCGATGGGCTCGGTGCACGCGACGCTGACCTTCGTCGGGCGCACCGCCCACAGCGCGCGACCGTGGCAGGGCGACAACGCGCTCTTCAAGGCTGCGCGGTTCATTCGGGAGCTCGAGCAGCGTGAGCCGCACGACGTCGAGATCGACGGCTACGTGTTTCGGGAGGTGATCACGCCGACTGTGATTCGAGGAGGAGGCCCGCGAAACGTCGTTCCCGGTGACGCCGAGCTCAACGTCAACTACCGCTTTGCACCCGGGCGTACCCCGGAGGAGGCGTTTTCGGAGCTCCGGGATCTCGCGGGGGATGGGTGCAGGATCCAAGCGACCGATCTATCGCCTGCCGGGCATCCGCACGCCGGCAATCGCTTCATCCAGCACTTGATGCAATGCGGCGTGAACGGTGTGCGCAGCAAGCAGGCCTGGACCGACGTAGCGCGATTCGACGCGATCGGCGTGCCTGGGGTCAACCTCGGCCCCGGCACGGCGGCGCAAGCCCATCAGCCCAACGAGTACACCGAGCTCGACCAATTGCTCGAAGGCTACGCGATCTTCGAACGCTTCTTCACGGACGAAGACAGCAGCCCGTTCTACTGAGGCGATCGGCTACTTCTTGCACTCGCCAAAGGCTTTGAAGCCTCGCGCAGGCGAGTTGTTGCGCACGATGACTTCGCCCGTGGCCTTGGGCCCGACCGTGAGCGGCTGCTTGGGCTCCGGATCGACGTCGGTCCACACTTCGCACTGAAGCGTGATGTCGCATCGATTCTTCACGATCACGACGTGCTTGTACGCAAACGCGCCGTAGCGCGCCTCGCCGTACACCATGTAGCAGTTCTTGATCTCGTCGGCGCTCTCCGCCCGCCCGACCGGCGGCACAGCCAACCCGGCCAACACCAAACCCAAGAGCGCGACCTTACCGATTGCCTTCATCGTCCCAAACCTTGTCAGACAAACAAGACGCCCCGCAAGTTCCCGATATTCAAACCCATTTAACCCTCCAGAACTCAGCGATGCCGACTCCACCCCACATCGCATTTTTTCGTGGCCCTCCCTGCGTCACCTCGGAACCGGACTTCAATCCGTGCGTCGATATATACGGAGGAAAACTGCTCGGTATGGGCAGCACAGCGATTGGGCTGGAGCCGGGTCTTACGGAGTCTTAGGGAGTGGGGGGCGACGGGTCCCGATCGCGAGCACGCCCGTGCCGAGTTGTTTTCCGGGGGTGTATTTTTTCGTGGCCCGCTCTTACTCGAGTGTCTTGATCTTCAGCTCGAGCAGTTGCTCTGGGTCTACGCGCGAGGGGGCAGCCGTCATCAAGTCGTTCGCCCTCTGCGTCTTCGGAAAGGCGATCACATCGCGAATCGATTCCGTTTCGGCGGCGAGCATCGCAATGCGGTCCATGCCAAACGCGATTCCCCCGTGCGGCGGCGCCCCATAGGTCAGCGCATCGAGCAGGAAGCCGAACTTCTCGCGTGCTTCCTCGTCACCGAGGCCGATCACCTCGAACACCTTCTTCTGGACCGCCGGGTCGTGCAGACGAATCGAGCCGCCCGCGATCTCGAATCCGTTCAGCACGAGGTCGTACCGGTAGCAGAGGACGTTCCCAGGATCGGAGTCGAGTAGCTCGATGCACTCGTCGTGCGGCCGGGTAAACACGTGATGCGCCGCCTCCCAGCGCTTCTTCTCCTCGTTGCGATCGAACAGCGGCGGATCGACCACCCAGAGGAAGTTCCATTCGCCCGCGCTCCCCGTCTCCGGAATCAAGCCGAGCTTTCGCGCGACGTGCAGCCGAAGGTTCGCCATCACGGTGTGGACCTTTTGCGCTGGCCCAAACTGAAAGAGGATCAAATCCCCATCCTTCGCCCCGACGCTCTCGTTGACGGCGTCTCGGAACTCCGCCGTGACCATCTTGGCGAGCGGGCTTTGGACCCAGTTGCCGTCCGCGTCGACCTTCGCCCGGGCAAGTCCCTTGGCGCCCATTTGCCGCACGTACTTCTCGAGCGCATCGAGGTCCTTGCGTGAAAACCCGTGCCCCGAAGGCACCACCATCGCCTTCACGATCTCCTGCGGGAGGTCGCGCCGGTAGCTGCCGTCGCGGAACTTGGCCGCGATCGGCTCGAGCATGCCGATGCCGCCCCCGCCTTGCTCGATCGTCAGGTCCGTCAGGTCGACGTGCTCCATCGAAAACCGCATGTCCGGCTTGTCGTTGCCGAACCGCTCCATCGATTCGGCGTAGCGCAGGCGCGGAAACTCCCCGCTCGGATAGCGCTCTCGAAGGTCGACCCCCAGCACGTCGTCCCACAGTCGAAACATCAGTCCCTCGAGCACTCGGAAGAGGTCGTCCTGGTTGATGAACGACATTTCGACGTCTATTTGGGTGAACTCGGGCTGGCGGTCGATGCGCAGATCCTCGTCGCGAAAGCAGCGAACGATTTGGTAGTAGCGATCGTAGCCCGCCACCATCAGCAGCTGCTTGTAGAGCTGCGGGCTCTCGGCGAGTGCGTAAAAGTGGCCGCCGTACAGGCGTGACGGCACCAAGAAGTTGCGCGCACCCCCGGGTGTGTAGCGCACCATGAACGGCGTCTCGACCTCGAGGAAGCCCTCCTCGTGGAAGTAGTTCCGAACCACGTGGTTCAGCTTGCTTCGCATCGTAAGGTTTTTTTGAAGCGCCGGCCGCCTCAGATCGAGGTAGCGGTACTCGAGGCGCTTGTCCTCGCCGGTCGTGATCTCGTCTTCGATTTCAAAAGGCGGGGTCTCGGATTTGTTGAAGATCGTCGCCTCGAGCGCGATCACCTCGATCGCGCCGGTCGCCAGGCGGGGATTTCGCAAGCTCGTACCGTCGTCTTTGGTGCCGCGGTCACGGACCTTGCCGCGCACGCCGAGCACCCATTCGGGCCGCGCCTTGTCGGCGGTTTCGAAGGCGGCCCTGTCGGTGGTTTCGGGGTCGAACACGACCTGCGTGAGCCCGTCCCGGTCTCGCAGATCGATGAAGATGCAGCCCCCGTGGTCGCGCCGGTTCTGCACCCAGCCGAAGAGCACGATCTCTCGATCGATGTGCTCTTCTCTCAACTCACCGCAGGTATGTGATCGCTTGAGCTCGTCGATGAAGCGGGCCACCGCAGGCCTCCTTCAGCCCGATTTTGCGGGCGGTGCGGGAAGGTAGCCCCCCGCTCACCCGCGTCAAGTGCGCGGATTCCCCCGTATGGTCGAGCAGTTGCGCTCCGGCGGCCCGCCGTAGACAATGCGCTCGGAAGCGCGCGTCGGGAGGGAGACATGGCGACCGTCGAGATCGAATGCCACGTATGTGGCGCGGGGAACGCAAGAGATGCGGAGCGCTGCCGCTCGTGCGGGGCGCGGCTTTCGGAGCTTGCAGCGGAGCTCACCGAGGAAGAGCTCTACGCGCGACGCCATCAGCCGGACGAATTCGAGATCCGCTGGGTGTTCATCTCGTTTGGGCTTCTTCTTCTGCTTGCTGCGCTCGCACTTGCGCTGCTTCCTCTGATCGTAGCGACGTACGACCCGCAGGGGTTTGCAGGCATCGTGATCACCATCGGCCTTTGGTTCCTCGGTGCGGCCGCGATCAACTACCTGTCGCCCGGCAAGAACTTCCTCGAGCCGCCGGTCGGAGGCTTTCTCGCAGCCATCCCGACCATGGTCTACCTCTCGAGCATCGCGGACGTCTATCAGTTGTCGCCCGGGGCGTACGTGCTCGGCGTGTTGATGGCGACGATGATGGCGCTGATGGGGGCGTTCGTCGGAAACCTCCTTCGCGGAGACCGGCCGCAGCCTGCGCCGACGCCGAGGACCAAGAACAAGAAGAGGCGCTCCCGTCGGCCGAAGCCCGCGTAGCCTCAAAAACGAAGCCGCACCCCGAAACCGGGGATGAGCACGAAGCCGCCGCGGTCGAGCGACGTGCCGCCATGATCGATGAACCAGCGCTCGTACGCCGTGGTGAGCTCGACGAGCACGTGGATGCGTCGAATCCCGAGTGCCATCCCGATCAGCGGTCCGACTCGAAGGCCTCCTCCGCTGGCCCGCGCAGCCGACCCCGCGATTCGAAAGTCCCCGAAGACCGCCTCGCCGCTGGCCCGCGCGCCGATCCAGAGCTCGTACACTCCACCGATCTCGACACCGTAGACGAACGGCACCTCGAAGCCGACGCGGCCGCCGGTGCCCGCGTCGTCACGGTCCGGAATCCATCCGCCGAACGGCGCAAGGCCCACCACCAGGCTCGACCGCGTCGTCCCCGAGCGCAGCACCCGCTCGTAGCGCGCCTCGGCGCGAACGGTCGTGCCCGCAACCATGAGACCGAGGTCCCAGCGCGGGGCGATTCCGTAGCGGCCGTATGCCATCGGAACCACACCGCCAGCGTCAGCGGCGTAGCGGTATTGGGACTCCGCCGGATCGAGCACGCCCGGGTTCCGCAGATCGCCGAGTGGGACCCGCGCCGCGCCGCCGAGCCCGATGTCGGTTCGGTTCTCGGGTGTCGT
The DNA here is from genome assembly GCA_041576815.1 of Polyangiales bacterium. Classification (GTDB taxonomy): domain Bacteria; phylum Myxococcota_A; class Polyangia; order Polyangiales; family Houyiibacteriaceae; genus SG8-38. The sequence continues at coordinate 7,099 of JBFGKE010000003.1, read as the reverse complement.
CGATGCGCCGCTCATCGCCGGCATCGCCGTCGCGCAGCCGATGAGACCGCCGAGCGAGGCGAGCAGCAGAGCCAGCCCAAACCACTTCACGTTAGCGTTCGTAGCTTAACTTTGAGCGGCCGTGGATCTTTTGCGTCTGGCGGCGCGTCGCGGCTGCCCGTTCCATCGATGAAGTCGGCCATCAGATCGTAATCCGAGGCGTCTGTCACCAGTACACGGCGGATCTCGCCGGCATCGGCGGTGCCGTTTGCGAGATAGACGCTTCCGTCGACTTCCGGGGCCTGCCCCCACCATCGGCCTTGCAAAAGAAACTCGCTTTCGTCGCTGACTCCCTCGACCAGCACATCGAGCTCGGTGCCGATTCGCAGCTCCATGCGCTCGCGGCTGATCGGACGCTGCGTTTCCATGAGCGTTTGCCGCCGTTCTTCGGCGACCTCGGGCGCAACGGCGCCTTCGAGCTCCACACTCCGCGTCCCGTCCTCCGGTGAATAGAGAAACACGCCGACGTGATCGAGCCCGGCCCACTCGACGAAGCTTCGGAGCTCTTCGAAATCGGCATCGGTCTCGCCCGGATGCCCCACGATGAAGGTCGTTCGAAACACCAGGTCGGGAATCGCTCTTCGCAAACGCTCGACGAGCTTGTACATACGCTCGCCTCCATGACCCCGCCGCATCAGTCGAAGCATCGTGTCCGACGCATGCTGAAGTGGCATGTCGACGTACGGCAACACCTTTTCGTGCTGGGAGAGCACCTCGATCAGCCCGTCGGTGAGGGTTTCGGGGTAGAGGTAGTGCGCCCGCACCCACCGAATGCCGTCGACGTCTCCGAGCGCCGTGAGCAGCTCGGAGAGAGAGGGGCGCTCCGGAAGATCGCGTCCGTACGCGATCGTGTCTTGACTGATCAGGTTGAGCTCGACCACCCCAGCGGCGGCCAGAGCATCGGCTTCGCGAACGAGGTCGTCGAGCGGCCGAGAGCGCTGAGAGCCGCGAAACGACGGGATCGCACAAAAGCTGCACTGGCGGTTGCAGCCCTCGGCGATCTTGACGAACGCGCGGTGGGTCTGGCCGGTGAGCACGCGTGGGTCGTCGGCCCGCATCGTGTAGTGCGCCGGATTGCCGACGAGCATTCGATCCGGCTTGCCGCGGAGCACCTCGCGAAGCTTCAGCATGTCGCTCGAGCCGAGAAAGTGGTCCACCTCGGGGAGCTCCGTCGCGAGCTCGTCCGGGTAGCGCTGCGAGAGACAGCCGGCGACCACGAGCTTCTCGCAGGTGCCGCGCGCCTTGTGAGCGCTCATCTCGAGGATGGTTTCGACCGACTCCTCCTTGGCGGGCCCGATCAACCCGCAGGTGGTGATCACGATCACCTCCGCCCCGGCGGGGTCCTGCACGATCTCGAAGCCGGATTGGCCGCTCACGCCGAGCATGACCTCGGTATCGACCCTGTTTTTCGCGCAACCGAGGGACACGAAATGAATGGTCCGGCGACTCTCCACCCGCCCGGCCTACCGGGAATTGGCCGGAGCGGCTACCCGGCTAGCGGCCGTCCGAGGCGGGATTCCCGCTCGATTTGCCTCCGGGGGAGATTGCCGTATAAGGCCGGCCTCGCGTGACTCCCAAAAAAGGCGAGGGATTTCGCGCCAGGAGCCTAGTCAATGTCTCGATATACAGGACCACGAGTAAAGCGCATGCGAGCGCTCGGCATCGATCTGCCGGGGCTTTCGCGCAAGAGCATGTGGGATCGGCCGTATCCGCCCGGCGTCCACGGCCCGAAGTCGGCGCGGCGCCGCAAGATGAGCGACTTCAAAAAGCAGCTTCTCGAAAAGCAAAAGCTGCGCTTCAACTACGGGCTCAACGAAGGCCAGTTCATGCGGCTATACCGCGAAGCGGTGCACAGCAAGGAGCCGTCCGGTGACAAGCTGCTCGAGCTCCTCGAGCGCCGCCTCGACAACGTCGTGTTTCGCGCCGGCTTCGCGCCGACGATTCCCGCTGCGCGGCAGCTCGTCTGTCACGGTCACTTTCTCGTCAATGGGAAGCGGCTCGACATTCCATCCTATCGTGTGCGCGAAGGCGATGTGATTGGGCTCCGACAGCGCAGTGCGAACCTCGCATCGGTCGACGCTGCGCTCGAAGACGTTCGTATCGCCCGTCCCGACTGGATCGAATTCGACGAGGCCAAAAAGGAAGCCACCGTCAAGAGCCTCCCCAAGGTCGACTCCGTCCCCTTCCCCCTCGAGATCGACCTCGTCATCGAGTACTACTCCAAGCGCCTCTAGGCCGAAAAAGGGGACTGTCCCCTATATAATTTGATCGTCGATGTCATCATTCCGGCGCTCAACGAAGAGGCCGCCCTTCCCTTCGTGCTTCGCGAGATTCCGCGCTCGCTCGTTCGCCGAGTCATCGTCGCCGACAACGGCTCGACCGATCGCACCGGAACCATCGCACGGGAGCACGGCGCCGAAGTCGTGCGCGAAGGGGAGCGGGGCTACGGCGCAGCTTGCCTCAAGGCGCTCGATCATCTGGCTGCCGATCCCCCCGCCATCGTGGTGTTCGTCGACGGAGACTACAGCGACCACCCCACCGAGCTTCCTCTTTTGATCGACCCGATCGTGCAGGGCTATGCAGACCTCGTGGTCGGCTCCCGGGCACGCGGCCGACAGGAACAGGGCGCCCTCAGCCCGCAGCAGCGCGTGGGCAACGTGATCGCGTGTACGGCGCTTCGATTCCTCTACGATGCCACCTACACGGACCTCGGCCCGTTCCGCGCGATCCGTTGGGAGACCCTGCGGAGCCTCGGCATGAAGGACCGCAACTACGGCTGGACCGTCGAGATGCAGATCAAGGCCGCGCGGCGAGGGGTGCGCCACCACGAGGTGCCTGTCTCGTATCGCCGGCGCATCGGTGTTTCCAAAGTCAGCGGCACGGTGCGCGGATCGGTGGGCGCGGGCGCCAAGATCCTCTGGCTGCTAGGGCGCTACGCATGGCGCTAGCGCAGCTTGCCGTCTTCGTGCGGCCGCCGGAATCAGGCGAGGTCAAGACGCGGCTCGCAGGTCGACTGGGGGAGCAGGGCGCAACGGCGCTCTATCGTGCATTCGTCGACGACACACTCGGCCTCTGCGAGCGCGTCCGTGCGCTCGGCCGCATCGATCTAGCGCTTTGGGCAACATCCATCGAGAGCCGAGACGTCGCGGAGTGGGCGTCCCGCATCGGCGCCACGCCCGTTCCGCAACCGGCCGGGGACCTCGGGGTGCGCCTTGACCAAGCGTTCGACCATGGGCTTCGGGACTACGAGCGCGTCGTCGTCATCGGAAGCGACGCGCCGACGCTCCCCATCGCGCTGGTCGTCGCGGCATTCAATGCCCTGGACCGCGCGCCGCTGACCTTGGGCCCCGCAAGTGATGGCGGCTACTACGCGGTCGGCGCGTCGCGGGGCACGCGCCCGAGCTTCGAGGGCGTTCGCTGGTCGACGCCTCATGCGTTCGACGATACTCTGCGGGCCAACGCGCCCGGTGCCGCGTCGATCATCTCACCTTGGTACGATATCGACGAGCCCGAGGACTTGGACGTCCTTCGCGCGCATCTTTCGGTCCACCCCGGGGCGGCCCCATCGACGGCGCGGTGTCTTGCCCGGCTGATCCCCCCTCAAAGGTAGGGTTTCATCAGCCGCGCAGTTCCGTCGCGGATCTTCCTCGCGAGGTGCCGACTCTCGAGCTCCTCGGTCGTCAGCTGCCTCGCCCCGACGAGCCGGCTCCGGGCATGTTCATCGAGTCTCGCACCGAGCTCTTCGTCGTAGCATTCGACATTGAACTCGAAGTTCAGCCGCAGGCTGCGCGGGTCCCAGTTCGACGACCCAAACGTGCACCAGTACCCATCGACGACCATCAGCTTCGAATGGTCGAATGGCGGCGGCACGAGCCAAATGCGAACCCCCTCCTGTAGAACCTGTGGATAGTTCCCCCACATCGCCCACCGGACGAACGGAAGGTTCCCGGCCTCCGGCACGATGATGTCGACGTCGATGCCACGCTGCGCGGCCAAGTGGAGCGCCTTTGTTAGCACGATCTCTGGCAGGAAATACGGCGTCACGATTCGAATCGATCGGCGCGCAGCTCCGATCGCGGCGAGAAACACCCAATGCAGCTTGTCGATGTTCTGGTCGGGTCCGTCGGTGATCCCGCGTGCGAGCGTCTCGCCTCGAGGCTCGAGCTCGGGAAACCATCGCGTGCCAACGAGCTTCTCGCCGGTCGTGAACGCCCAATCGCTCGCGAACGTTTCCTGAAGCTGCGCGACCACGGGGCCGACGACGCTGAAGTGAAGATCGCGCGTCGGATTCTTCGGCTTCGAAGCGATCACCGACCCCTGCCGGATGTTCATCCCGCCTGTGAAACCAAGACGGCCGTCGACCACCAAGATCTTGCAATGGTTGCGCAAGTTGAAGTGAGCCACGGTTCTCGGCAAGAGCGCCGGAAGAAACTGCGCCACCGGCACGCCCCGCTTCCGCAGCACCCGATGAATTCTCGGGCGGGCGTACCGAGCCCCGACGTCATCGGTCAACACACGAACCTCGACCCCGCGGGCGCGTGCGTCGGCCAGCGCGTCGATGAAGTCCGCGCCGATGCCCTTCGCTTCGAAGATGTAGCTCACCATGGTCACCGACACGCGTGCGTTGCGGATGGCGTCGATCATCGCTGGAAACGCTTCGTCGCCGTCGATGAGCATCTCCACGTGGTTGCCCACGAGCAGAGGCCGCTGCGTCACGTTGCCGACTACACGGGCGAGCTCGACCAGGCGCGCGCGATCGCTCCCGAGCTCGCGGTCGAGTGCCGCCGGCGACCTCGGCGCATCGTCGAGTGGAACGCTGTAGTCGGTTGCCCCCGCTTTCAGCACCTTGGCTCGCCGCTGAACGCGATTGATTCCCAAAAAGACGTAGAGAAGCGCCCCGACGAAAGGCACGAGCCAAATCAACCCCACCCAGCCCGTGGCCGACCGGGTGTCGCTCTTGTTCAAGATCACGTGTGCCGAGGCGACAGCCGCGAGCAACACGTCGAGGGCGACACCCAACCAGGGCGAGAGCGCCTGCACTTGCTGCCAGTCGACGTACATCAGGGCTCGGGCTGGAGATTACGGCCTCCAAGTCTGGCGGTCGACTTCCGAGCGGGGTACATTGAATCGAGGGGGTATGGCGGGTCAGTCGTTGGCTGAGAAGTTTGGCGTTCGTCTTTCGGGGGGCGCGACCGTGTTTCGCCAGGGCGACGCCGGAAGCTCGATGTACGTCATCCGCGCGGGCAAGGTCCGGCTCTTGAAAGAGTCCCAGGGCCGCAAGCGCGTCGTGACGACCCTCGGCCCGGGAGACTTCTTCGGCGAGATGGCGGTCGTGACGGGCCGCCCGAGATCGGCGACCGCCGAGGTGCTCGAAGAGGCCGAGTTGCTGCGGGTCCCTGCCGACAAGCTCCAGAGCATGATCGCCGGCACGGGCGAGATCGCACTTCGAATGATTCGTCAGCTCGCCGAACGCGTGGAGCAGGCCAACCGCTTCATCGACGTGTTGATGGAGGATGACGTCACCGCGCGCGTCATCCTCGAGCTCGTCGAAACGCTCGAGAACGCCGCAGGCTCGACCGCGCCCGACATCACCGATCGTGATCTCGCGCTCCGGCTCGGCGTCGAGAGGAACGACGTGCGCATTGCTCTCCGCCGCCTGACCCGCGTCGGCGTGGTCGAGGTGTCGAGCGGTTTCGTGCTCGTCAAAGACCGGGCGCGCCTCGGCGAGTTTCTCGATTTCGTTCGCAACTCGGGAGCCGGCTGATGCAGCTCAGGGTTCTCGGCTGCCACGGCGGCGAAACGCCCAAGCATCGCACCTCGAGCTTTCTCGTTGGCGATTCCGTCGCGATCGACGCGGGGGCGATCACCAGCGGGCTCTCTCTGGACGAGCAAGAGCGCATCGAGTCGGTGCTCGTGAGTCACCCGCACATGGATCACGTACGGGACCTCGCGACCCTCGCTGACAACCGCTGCCAACAGGGTGGTTCCACACTCGACATCGTAGGCATCCCGGAGACCATCGCGGCCCTCCGCACACACTTCTTCAACGACATCATTTGGCCCGACTTCACCAAGATCGACGCCAAGGGTGGGCCGACCGTGCGCTTCGTCGAGCTTCGGCCAGGCGCCGAGGCGGACGTAGGCGGCTATCGGGTGACGCCGGTTCTCGTCAACCACACCGTCGACACGTCTGCGTTCATCGTTCGCAAGGACGGCGCGAGCCTCGTGTACGGCGGCGATACCGGCCCGACCGATGAGCTCTGGAAGCACGTCAACGCGCTCGACGATCTGCGCGCGCTGATGGTCGAGGTATCGTTTCCAAACGACGAAGCGAAGCTCGCCGACGACTCGAAGCACCTGACGCCGGAAACCTTGGCGTCCGAGTTGACGAAGCTCGATCACGGCGACGAGCTGCCGATCATGCTCTATCACATCAAGCCGACGTTCGAAGCACGCGTTCTTAAGGAGCTTGCCGAGCTTCGCGGACGGAATCTTCAGATTCTGCAGCTTGGTGACGAATTCCTTCTCTGAGACCGGTCCAGACTTGGCGCGATCGGGCGCAGGCGCTATCTTCAGAGGGTGAGTGGCGTTGCCCCAAAGCGGGATCTCCCCTTTGCAATGCGACTTGCCGCGGATGGCGGTTGGGTAGATTGCCCCGCACTGGTGCGAACTCCGGTTTTGGAGACTCGCTGCCGTGAAACGGCCCTCGATGACCGAGGGTCTAACCACCAAGGAACGCTCCGCGTGGTCTGGGCACGGTGCTCAGAGACCCGAGAGCGCCGGCATTGCCGGGGGAGGAATGTGCATATGGACAGTTTTAGTATCGGACTCTCATCGGAGGTGCGGGCGAGTTAGCCCATAGGCAAGCTCCCCTCCTTGGTGGGAGTCCTGATTAAAAGGGGCCGGCGCCGATGTGGCGCTGGCCCTTTTCTTTGGCGCCGACCTATTCGGCCTCGTCGAGCTCGATCGCGCCTTTGGTCGCGAATCGGAGCACCGCGTAGAGAAGCAAACCGACCGGGCCGACCATCAGGGTTGCGATGAGGCAGGGCACGACGAGCAG
>JBFGKE010000002.1:0-175920 GCA_041576815.1 Polyangiales bacterium | reverse complement strand
GGGCGTTCGTACCGCGCCGTCACCGAAACGCGCTTGGCGACGCTCCCAGTCGGCTATGGGGATGGCCTCCTCCGGTCGGCCTCGAATCGAGGACATGTCCTGATTCACGGCACCCGGTGTGCAATCGTAGGAAACATCGCGATGGATCTCACCACGGTAGACGTGTCGGCGCTTCACCGAATCGAGGTCGGGGACGAGGTCCTGCTCCTCGGCGAGCAAGACGGAGAGACGCTCGATGCGCGTGACCTCGCCGCGGCTGCGCAAACGATTCCCTACGAGGTGTTGACCAACGTGTCGCGGCGTGTCCCGCGCGTTTACTTGAATCGCTGACGGCGCCGCCCCGAACCATGCTATGACGGGGCGTGCCCGACGCCGTGCCCAACGCGTCTGAACCTCCTGAAAAGACCTCGAAGCTTCGTGAGGCCGCCCGGGAAGGCGCCGACTGGCTGGCCAAAGCTCTACTCGCGCCGTTCGTCGAGATCGGCGAGCTTTCCAAGCTTCTTTTCCAAGCGGTCTTTTGGGGCATCCGTCCGCCCTATCGGGGGCGGTTATTCGTAGAGTCGATGGAGTTCATCGGGATTGGCTCCATCTTCCTCGTCTCGCTGACGGCGGTGTTCGTCGGCGGTGTGCTCGCCCTCCAGCTCGTCGACGGCTTTCGCGATTTCGGCGCCGAGAATCAAAGCGGCGCGGTGATCGGGCTGGCGCTCGCGCGCGAGGTCGGACCGGTGTTTGCCGCGCTGATGGTGACCAGCCGCGCCGGAAGCGCCATGACGACCGAGCTCGGCTCGATGCGGGTCACGAACCAAATCGACGCGCTAGTCACGATGGCCGTCGAGCCGGTGCAATATCTCGTCGTTCCACGAATCGTCGCCGGCTTCGTGATGGTGCCGGTGCTGACGATGCTGTTCAACATCGTGGGCGTGTTCGGCGCGTTCTTCGTCGCTGTTTCGCTGTTGGGTCTCGACCCGGGCGTCTTCATGGACCGACTGCGATGGCTCGTCGATTGGGATGACGTCTCGCAGGGGTTGATCAAAGCGATGGTCTTCGGCGTCTCGCTGACGCTGATCGCGTGCCGCCAAGGCTTCTACGCAAAAGGCGGTGCCGCCGGCGTGGGCCGAGCCACCAACCGCGCCGTCGTGCACAGCGCGATCGCGATTCTCATGCTCGACTACCTCGTGACGAGCCTGGTCCTCGGCGAAGGGTTCTTTTAATGAAGCTCTTTCGGCGCAACTTGATCCGGCCTGTCCGATCGCCGCGTCCGGCGGACGCGAAGGACGACCCGATCCACGTTCGCATCCGGAACCTTCACAAGAGTTATGGGGACCACCACGTGCTCAGGGGCGTGTCGCTCGACGTTCACCGAGGCAAGACCAACCTCGTCATCGGCCCGTCGGGCTCGGGCAAGACCGTGCTCATGCGCCAGCTCGTGCGGCTCGAGGCCCCCGATTCGGGCGAGCTTCTCGTCGACGGCGTCGATTTTGCCAAGCTCGAGGGGCTCGACCTCGCCGCGCGCAGGCGGACGTTCGGCATGGTCTTTCAGATGTCGGCGCTCTTCGACTCGATGACCGTCTTCGACAACGTCGCGTTTCCGCTTCGCGAGCACACCGACCTGTCGCGCAAAGAGGTCCGCGATCGGGTGATGGACCGACTCGCGGCGCTCGGCGTGGCAGGCGCGTCGCACAAGCTTCCTGCGCAGCTCTCCGGCGGCATGCAAAAGCGCGTTGCGGTCGCCCGGGCGATGATTCTCGAAAGCGAGATTTTGATCTACGACGAGCCCACGACCGGCCTCGATCCGATCACGACCGAGATGGTCGACGATCTCATCGTCGAAGCCGAGGAGATGTTCGGCGTCACCTCGATCGTGATCAGCCACGACATGGCATCGGTGGTCCGCATCGCCAACTACTTGAGCTTCCTCCACCAGGGCCAGATCGCCGCCACCGGAACCCCCGACGAGCTCCTGCGTAGCGAACACCCAGCCACCGCCGAGTTCATCCGCGCCTCCAGAGTAACTCTCGAATGAAAGGGGTCAGACCCCTTTTCGATCCGCCGGGGTGGCGGCACAATGTGGGTCGTGTCGGAGGAGCTTTCGCTGCAAATTCTTCGCGCTCACCAAGAGGCGCTCGACCGCGGTGAGGACGGGTACATCGACCCACATACCGGGCTCTTCGTGATGACCGCCGCGGCGCTCGGCGCGCGAGGGGAGTGCTGCGGGGCGGGCTGTCGACACTGCCCCTATGACGAAGACGAGCAGCGGCGGGCGGGGCGCCCGAAAGGGCTCCCGCGGCGCTGATGGGCGGCGGCCACGTTCGCAGGTCCGTTTGCGTGCGCCCTCGACTCAGGTAGACGGTCGACATGTCTTCGGTGGGAGGCGTACCGGCACGAGTCGATCGGCTGGTGCTTCGAGCGTTGGGCTTCGGCCAGAAGGTGCTCTTCTGGCCGGTCTTCTACGCGATCGCGTGGGCCGCTGCGCTATGGCCGCTCGCGCATCGGGAGCGTCTCGAAGCGTGGAGACAAAACGACCTCACCGAGCTCGAAACCGGTCAGCAGCTCGTCTACCTCTTCGTTGCGTTCGGCATCACGGCTGTCGTGTGGCTCGCACTTGCCGGGCTCGGCCGCGTGTTCAAAGGCCGCTGGGACGTTCAACACTCTGCGCGAAGCTTCAACCGCCTCTTCGCATTTTCGCTGGCCGCGCCTTTCGTCACCGCGCTGAGCGCGCCAGGCGTCGAGTCGTCGCGAGCTCTGCATACGCTGTTCTTCATCGCCGTCACCGCCGTATGCGTTCTGCCCACCGTGGCCTTCATGTGGGAGGCTTCGCGCCCCTTTCACATCGAACCTCTGCCACCATGGCGCTTGCGCCTCCGCTCGGTCGCGCTCCCGCTCTTCCTACTCGGCGTTTTCGTCGGCTATGCGGTCTGGTTTTCGCACCTCGCCATCAACAATCATCATGCGCTTCAAACGCGCATCTTCGACCTCGCGATCTACGACAACATCTTCTACCAATCGAGCCACGGAAACCCCCTAGGCTGCAGCCTCAGCCGCACCGGGACCCACGTCAACGCGCACTTCGATGCCATCCTGGTGCTGCTGTCCCCGCTGTATCTGATCTATCCGCGAGCCGAGCTGATCCTCGTGCTCCAGGCGATTTGGTGCGGAGCGGGGGTCGTCCCGGCGTACCTGCTCGGCCGTCATCACGCCGGCTCCACGCTGGCTGGGGTCGTGCTCGCGCTGGCTTGGGCTCTTTACCCAGCGCTCCACGGCGCAAACCTCTACGAGTTTCACTCCCTGACGCTACTCGCGATGCCGATGCTTTGGCTCTTGTATCTGCTGACGGCCGGTCATCTGCGCGCGTTCTTCGTTCTACTTCCGTTCGTCCTCTTGATCCGCGAAGATGCTTCACTCCTCGTCTGCTTCGTAGCGGTCGCCGCCATCTTCACGCGTGAGCCACGCTACGTGCGCGCGGGTTGGATTACGTTCGTCATTGCGGCGCTCTACTTCGTGCTGATCAAGGCTTTCATCATGGGCGGCGGGGACCCACTCGGGGGCAAAGGGGGGTTCGCTTGGTACTACGCGGATTTGATCCCAGAACGGGGCGGTTTGCTGCACCTCATCAAGTCGGTGCTCGTCAATCCGACATTCGCTTTCGAGTTCGCATTGCGGGAGCCGAAGGTCATCTTCCTTTTGCAGCTCCTGTTGCCGCTCGCCTTTCTTCCGTTGCTGGCGGACCGATGGCGTTTCGCCGCCGCGTTTGGCCTGTTCTACATCCTCATGGCAAGCCGTAAGACGGTTTACTCGATTCACTTTCAGTACTCAGTCGTCCTGTTTCCGGTACTGTTCATGCTCACCGCGGTCGCGCTCCGGCGTTTGCAGGAGGGCTCCTTGCCTCGGCGGCTCGGGCTCGAACGCGGCCAGCTCCTCACCGTGCTCCTCGCCTGTATCGTCGTATCGAGCGCGCTGACCAGTTGGAAATTCGGTGGTGCCGTGCCGAACCGGTCGTTCCGCGGCGGCTGGGCTCCCATACCCCACACGCTCTCCGATGCCCAAAAGGAGCGCTACGAGAGCTTCCGCGACTTCATCGAGCAGGTTCCGCCGGACGCCGCGCTGACCGTGCTGGGCCGCTTCGGACCCCACCTCAGCAATCGAGCAGAGGTGTATCGGTACAACTCTGACAAGAAGTCGGAGTATTTGATCTTCGACAGCCGCGACCTGAGGAGCCATGCACGGACGCGCCATCGCGAGCGCGTGATTGCAGGCGAAGTCGAGCTCATGGATAAACGCGGTACGTACGAGCTGTACCGCGTCGTCCGATGACGATCATCCTGCGAGCTCGCGCAGGCGCGGCAGCAGCTCGGTTTCGACGATTTTTCGAGGCGTGAAGCGTTCTCGATAGGCCCGTGCACCGTTTTCACCGAGCCGAGCGCGGAGCGACGAATCGCTTTCGAGCTGGAGAATCGCATTTGCGAGCGCATCCCCATTTGCCATCTCGCAGAAGAGCACGTTTTCGCGATCGGCCAGCAGCTCCTCGGTTGCAGGTGAGCGGCCGGTGATCACTGCCGCGCCCGCGGCGAGGCATTGATAGACCTTGTTGGGTACGACACGTCGCGCTTTGGCTGTGTCCCCGAAGATCCCCAGGCAAACGTCTGCTTCACGGATCGCGCGCCGAAGTGCCTCCGGCTCGAGCCAAGCAACGAGCTCCAGGTTGTCGAGCCCCAAACGCTCGGCGTAGGCCGCGCTCTGCTCGAACGTTTGTCCGCCGCCCACGATCTCGAAGAGGACCTCCGGACGGCCGCGGAGCCGATTTGCGGCATCGAGGACGTAGGTCATCCCATGCAGCGGCGCGAACTTGCTGTAGTGCAGTACCACGAACCGGCCCGTGCGCTTCTCGATCGGGCCGCTGGCTGCGTAGGCAGGGTCGGCCCCGACCAGCACCCGCTGGAACTTCGCTGGGTCGAGCCCGTATTCCGAGCAGAAGTACTCGATGTGCTGATTCGTATCGAGCAAGACGAGATCAGCCAGCTTGCATGACTGCCGATCGATGAACCGGAGCAGCTTTGCCGCGAGGCTGTCCGGCTCGAAGACCTGACGATCTGCGACCGAGGTGTCGTAGAGTGACACGAACGCATCGAACACCAGTGGCTTGCGCCTAAGCCAGCTGAGCAAACGCGCGGGAAGCACGTCGAAATGACCGAGGTAACCAACGAGGACGATGTCGTGCGGCGGCGCGAGAAGATAGCGGAACGAGAGTCGAACGTAGGCGAAGAGCAGCTTGAGCGCCGTACCGACGTATTGGAGCGGGCCTTTGAGCGCGCTCGTTTTGAAACGCATGGTCTCCCAGACCGGCGAATGACATTCGTGGACTTCGACGCCGGCATCGCGCAACCCTCGAAGCAAGATGCGATTGCGATCGTATTCGGCCTCGTACGTGCCGAACATGCAGATCCGCGGGGTCTCCTCGTTCATCAGGAACGGGCGTAGCGGGAGAGGCGCCGGCGATTTTCCCGGCGCTCGCGCCAAGTCCGAACCCTCAGCGGCACGAACGTGTTGAAGGTGACCCGCAGACCCAACGGGGGAACGCATTTGCCGAGGGCGACCAAACGAGCCGCAACGTTCGGCTCCGGGGCGAAGAGGTAGTCCGAGCGCAGACGGCGATCGGCTCGAAGCCCCGACTCGAAACAGAAACGCAGAACGTCGAGCGCGCTCGTGCCTCGGGGCCGATCACCCCACCACGAGATTTCGGTGAAGAAGCGCGTGTTGCCCGCCGCGATGTGCTTCACGGCGCCCTTCAGCACCCGGAGCTCGGCGCCCTCGACATCGATTTTCACGAACGTTTGACTAGACGGTTCGAAGTAATCGTCGACGCACACGATCGGGACGCGAATCGGCGCGTAGTCGTCCGAGCGCTCCGAGACTGAAAAGAGCCCTCCGCTGATCTGTGTTCCCGTCGTGAAGAACGTAACCTCGGGCGAGGCCTGCCGTTCGGTTTCATCGCTTGCCGCCGCGTTGATGCATCGGATCGTGTTGGTCGACTCGGCGGCCCACTTCTCCGTGTTCTCCTGGAGGATGCGGAAGCGCTCGGGGTCTGCCTCGATCGCGATGATTTCCGCATTCTCGAGCACTCGATTTGCATGATAGGTGTAGACGCCGTGGGACGCGCCGACGTCGATGAAACGATTCGTGCCGCGCAGCGTCTCTCGAAATCTGGCAAACTCGGCGCGATCGAACGCCTCTTCGCCGAAGTAGGTCCAAGCCAAGTAGTCCTGGTGGTTCTGTGCCATCATTGAATGCTCCAAGCTTCCGGAGACCTCAGGCCATCGTGGGCTTCGTTGCCGCTGCCAGATAGGAAATCCCCCATTCCGTGCCGTAGAAGCGACGCTGCATCTTGGCGGCGCTTCGAAGAGCCAGTCGACCCACCGCGCTCGAATAGAAAGGAAAGAAGCGCGTCTCCAACGAGCGCTCTATACCACTGTCTCGAGTCCGCGCCGAATCGCCACGTTCGATCGAGGCGATGTCCACCCCTTCTCTGCGCGCTTGTGCGCCCTTGACCACGATTCGCGCGCGCTCGATGACCCAAGAGGCCGGCCAACCGATCGACCACAGCGCGTCGATTCGAAGGCCAGCGCCGCGCAGAAGGGATTCGACGTCGGCGCGATCGTACCGGCGGTAGTGGCCGACGAGCGCATCGGTCACGTTCCATCGGTCGCGGTGGGCGGGAACGGAGATCAGCACGCGCCCGGACGGCTTCAGGAGCTCGAGCCACGCTGCGAGCGACCCGGCATCATCCTCGATGTGCTCCAACACCTCGAGCGCGATCACGAGATCGAAGCTTGCCGCCGGGCCAGCTGGCACCTCGGCCTCGATGCGGAACCGAGCATCCTCTGCGAGGACTTGCGCAGCGATTTTGCGAGCCTTGGGCGAGAGCTCGACGCCGACGCCCGCATAGCCGCGCTCGCCGAGATCGTGCAGCAGCGCGCCAGCGCCGCATCCGACTTCCAGGACCCGGCCGCTTGGCCACGAGTCGAGCATGTCGAAGATCGCGGCACGGCGGAGCAGGTAGGTCGGTGTTGGCACCCACTGGAGCTCCGGCGCCGCGATTCCGATGTCGGGGTACACGGTGGGCAAGCGTCAGTCCTCCGAGCCGGCCCGCGCAAGCCGTGTGAATGCAGCGTGTGTCACCAGCACGTTGATCGCGTGGGTCGCGAATCGCCCGAGGCCGACGTATCTCCGAAACAGATCTTCGGCGTACTTCGGTGAGACCAGAGACTGCGCATAGTCGGGATCGACGTCGAACGGCAGCCCCTCGAGCTGCTCCAGCATGAGCTCACGCAGGGGTCCGAGGTACCACCGGTCTACCGGCGCGGTGACGGGAGACCGCTTTGGCTGATAGATGATTTCCGAGGGAAGATGACCCTTTCGCTCCGCCATCTGCATCAAGGCGTACTTGCCCGTCACCTCGGATTTGGTTTTTTCCTCGGGTCGCGAGAGCTCTTCGGGTAAGGCCCGCGCGAAGCCGGCCATGCCCGGGTGCAGAAACGGCGAGAGGAGCACGATTCCGGAAAGATCACCTGCGCCTTCGAGCTTGGTCTTGTTGAGCCCGACCAAGCTCTTGCCTTGATAAGCCAGCCGCACCGGGCTCACGTGCTCCTTGCCTCGCGCGAGATCGGCCAAGATGTCCTCGACGTCGCGCTCCTGCGGGGGCGCCGGCCCGCGGAGCTGCTCGAGCGCGAAACCGTCGAGTATGCACGAAGCTACGTGCGCCCGAGCCGGCATCCCTCGCTGAAGAATCGTGGAGACGTTTCGCGCAACGCGGTAGGGGTGCCCGAGCTTGCGTTCCAACCATCCGGAACGCGTCGCCGCCCCGAGCGGGCCTTTGAGCGCCGGCGCCACTTTCGAAAGCCCCATGATCACCTTCGCGCGAAGGTGCACCGTCGGGTAGCCGAGGAAAAGCCCGTCGCAGCCGTCTCCGCTGAACATGTGACGAATGCCCTTGTCGGCCGCGGTCTTCACCGCGTGCGCGCTTGCGATGAGATAGTGTGACTGACCAGCGAGCTGATTGAAGCGCTGGGCGTAATCGGTGAGGCCCTCCCGCATCACCTCGGCGGTAATGGGAACCCAGTTGTGATCGATGCCGAGCAAGCGCGCGAGCTCTTCGGTGTACGGCTGGTTGAAGCTCTCGTCTTCGTAGTGGAACGAAAAGGTTTCCACGGTCTTGCCCAGCTTCTTGAGAAAGACGGCGATCAAGGCGGAGTCGAAGCCACCGAGAAGGAGTCCGACCCGCTCCGCGGAGGGCAGCTGCTCTCGGAGCGCGCGCGTGAACGCGTCCTCGAGCGCATCGATCACTTCGTCTTCGGAGGCACTCGTGAGATCGATCTCCGCCACCGCGTCTTTCCACGGATCGGGCTTGGGGATCTGGTGCGTTCTCACTTCGCCTTTGGACCACACCATGGCCGTACCCGGACCGAGCACCTCGACGCCGGCATAGACGGTACGGCCGTCAGGCAGGAACTCGTAGCCCAGCAGAAAATTCTCCAGCCCGCGATCCACGCGAAGGGAGTCTCCGAGGAGGCCGCGAAAGTCGGAGAGCTTCGTCGAGAACCGCAGGGTCTCTCGATCTCGGTGAACGAACAGACGACGGCTTCCGCCCGGGTCACGCGCGATCGTGAGCCGTCCGTGGTCGGGCTCGACGACGGCGACGACGAAGTGGCCGCAGAGGCCGTCTAGGAAACCGACCCCAAGCTTTCGAAACCGAGCGAGGAGATAGGCCGCGGTGCGGTTTGGATCGTCGAGCGGGGTGCCCTCGCCGAACTCGGGCGCGGGGTGATGGACCATGCCGAGGTACACGAGGGACGTGCCACCGGACTCTGCGCGGCCGAGAACGGTGCGGCCGTCGTCCATCGAATCGACGAAGAGCGCGTCGCTTCGCACCAGCGGGCGCGACGCTTGCCTCGCGGTGTCGATGATCCAACCCCGTGCGGCGGCAAAACGCTCCGAGACGTCGGCCGTCGAAGCCATGCCGAAAAAGCGATTCATCGGCGCTCCCCTTCCGGCATGGCGCGGCGTAACAGGTCGACGGCCAGCTTCGTCGTTTGCCGCGAGGCCTCTCGAATCGGCGGGATGCGTGCCTCCAGAAGCGAGACGAGCTCTTCGCGGCGCTCGAGAACCTCGTCGAGCGCGGTGCAGAGCTCGGGGGCGCCGACGTTGCGAATGTCGAATGCGAATCGCTCGAGCCCCAGTTGCTGCATGAAGCCGAGCGCCTTGTGCTCGTAGTAGATGCAGATCCCGGGCGTGAGCCCCGAGCTCCCGAAGATCGCAGGGTGGTAGCGGCTGGCCAGGTGGAGATCGCACATCGCGAAAATTCGCCGCTGGTCGTCCGAACCGAGGTTTCCATCAACGACTTCCCAGCTGACCTCGCTCGGCAAGCGTCGTCCCATCCGTTCGAGGTATGGCGCATCTCTATGGGCTCGGCCGTAGAGCTGCGGTAGCAGCAATAGATGGCTGTCGCGCCGCTTCGCGAGGTGACCGAGGACCTCGACCATCGCGTCGTCGTAGTTGCGCTTTTTCGCCGCCACGTCCGCGTCGCCCGGGTAGCCGTAGTCGTTGAGCGAGACCGCGACCAGGAACTTGTCGGCGAGGCCGGACCGGTCGCCGCCGAAATATTCGGACCGCGGCATCGCGTCGAACGCTTGCTGCAACGCCGAATCCGCCGTCACGTGCACGTCGGCACCTTCTCCGAGGAGACCTCGGATGTAGCTCGCACTGAGCTCTTCGCGCGCGCACAGAACGTCGAACTCTCGGTACAACCGCCTCCGGATGGGGTTGAGCCAGGCGGTTTCGAAAGGGCCCGCGCTGGGTGCATACAAGAAGAGCGGCTTTTGGTAGAGCGCAGCGAGCCAGATGTAGAACCAGTGCACGAGCTCGTGGTTCCGGTAGATGTCGCCGAAATAAGGGCCGCCCGGCGCCGAGACGACCAGGTCGGCTTTTTCGTAAGCGTCGATGATCGCCCGGGTGGTGCGCCCGAGCAGCCCTTCGACGCTCACCCCGCCGCGGCGTGCCGCACCGAACATCACCATGCCGAGCGCCTCGCGCGGGGGAATGACGATGGGAAGGTCCCGAACGTTCTCCCGAAACGAGAGCCGAAGCGAGCGATCTTGAAATTGATAGAGAAGCGTGAAGCTTACGTCGCCGAGCTCCTCGACGAACGACCCGAGCATCGCCCGCATCGCGGCCTCGTCTCCCCGGTTCTCGCCGTGCTGATTCACGATCAAGATGTGTGGTGTCCGCTCGCTCCCCATCTCGCGCCGGGCCAATGTTGCATCGACCGCGCTCCGGCGCGAGGCCAATCGCCAGCTCGAGGCAGTTCATTCGACGTGCCCCGCGGGAGTCGTTAGTCTCAGGACGCTCTGGGCGATGGCGTGACCACGGATCCGAGACCGACGAAACGGTGGAGACCTTGGGTGAAGAACACCCTCGGGCTCGCGATCCTAGTGGCGACTGGCTGGGTTCTATGGCAGCGGCGCGCCGATTTCACCGAGCTTCTCGATGCCTCGTGGTGGGACCTCGGGGCCATCGGCGCTCTCGTTTTGGCGGGGTTCTTCCTCAGCTCTGCACAAAGCTGGGTCCTTTTCCGGTCGGAAAACGCCCCCATCGGGTTCGTCGAAAACGTCGTGGTCGCGATGTGCGCGAACTTCGCGAACTACCTGCCGATGCGCGTCGGGACCGTGCTTCGGGGCCACTACATGAAGCAGGTGCACGATCTTCGCTACGCGCGCTTTGGGAGCGTTTTTGGGATTCGCGCGGTGCTGCTCGTGTGCGCGAGCGGGCTCCTCGGCGCGGTTGGAACGCTCGGGCTCTGGCTGTTCGAAGGTCGGCCCGCTTGGCTCCTCTTGATTCTTTTCGTCGCCATGGCGCTCGCGGCCACGACGGCGCTCTTCGTCGACGTCCCGAGGGCCGAAGCCAACGGCCGTCGGCTCTCACGCATCTGGAACGATTTCGTCGACGGGTTCGCGATGGCGCGGGCCCAGCCCGGGATCAGCGCGGTCGTGCTGATGCTCATCGTGCTGCAGCAGGTCACGCTCGGCCTGCGCCTCGCCATCGGCTTCGACGCCTTTCAAACCCGTCCTTCGCCTTGGCTTCTTCTGCTTCTAGCGCCGCTGGTCATGCTGGTCTCCTTCGTCGCCTTCACGCCCGGAGGCCTCGGCATCCGAGAGGCCGCGATCGGCTACGTCACGTTTGCCACGGGCTACGATTTCAGCCTCGGGCTCTTCGCGGGAAGCCTCGATCGGGCGGTGCTGCTGGTGATCACGGCGCTCACCGGACCGCCCGCGTTTCTCTTCGTTTGGAAGCGTCTGCGCGGCGGCATGGCAGAGGCCCCGGTGCCTCCTCAGCCGTCTGCGCTCGACGAAGCCTGAGCCCCACCTTCAGTAGTTGCGAACGACGACCTCGCTCACTTTGCCGCGCTTCTTCCCGTTGCAGTTGATCGCGCGAGGGGCAGCAACGGTATCGACGGCGTAGCGGCGGTAGAGCTCGCGAATGAAGGGAACGTCGCTGTTCGAAAGCATCAGCTTGCATCCTCGTCGATCGAGCTCGGCGAACACGTCCCGAAGACGACCCTGATCGTCTTGCGTGAAGCCGTCGCTCGCGTAGGAGGTGAAGCTCGCGGTTCGGGAGACCGGTTCGTAGGGTGGGTCGAAATAGACGAAGTCACCGGGCTTGGCGTGCTCGAGGAGGGCGTCGAAGGGGGCGCACCGAAGATGCGCGCCGCGCAGTGCCTCGCTTGCCGCGCGCAGAGCGTCTTCGTTCAGAATCCTGGGGTTTTGGTACGACCCGACGGGCACGTTGAACTCGCCCTTTCGATTCACGCGGTGGAGGCCGTTGAAGCAGGTCTTGTTCAGATAGATGAACGTCGCTGCACGATTCGACGCACCCTGCCTCCCTCGATTGTACCGCTCGCGAACCTCGTAGTATCGAGCCTTCGAGTGGTGCTTGGTCAGTTGGCGAAGCCCGCCGATCACGCCCTCGACGTCGTCGCGAATCGCCACGTACGTCGCTACGAGCGCAGGGTTGATGTCGCTCAAGAGCGCCCGCCGCGGACGGCGGGAAAAAAAGAGCGCGCCACCGCCGACGAACGGCTCGACGTGGCGCATGTGCTCGATCCCCGTGGGAAGCAGCGGTCGCAGCTGGCTCAACAATCGTCCCTTGCCCCCTGCCCACTTCACGAAGGGGGCCGCCTCCCTCGGCGACTGGCCGACCCGAGCCGCGACCGCTGCGGATGTCGTCATGTGTAGTATGATTGCCTACATCAGCGACATCGCGAAAAAACCCGCAAATAGGCGTTTTTCGAGTGAGGGCGGGCGCTAGCGAGCCTCGGCGACCATCGAGCGGAGCCGGACGAGCGCCTCTTCGAGCACCTCGAGCGGCGGCCCAAACGAAAACCGCACGTGATTCACGAACCGGGACGGCCGGCCCGTCCGACGCTTCCCCGGGTTCACGTCGAAGAAGTGGCCCGGGACGCAGATCACCTGCCGGTCGAGCGCCGCCCGAAAGAAGTCGTCGCTGCTGCGAAGGGAAGGGGGTAGCCCGCCGAGGTTCCCCCAGGCGTAGAAGGTGCCTTCGGGCTCGAGGTCGAGCTTGACGCCGATTTCTTTCAGCCCTTTCACGAGCACGTCTCGCTTCTTGGCGAATTCGACACGCACCGCATTGGTTTCGGCGAGGGTGGGTGCCTCCTGCACGAGGTCGATGGCAGCGCGCTGCATGGGGGCGACACCGCCGCCATCGAGGAACGAGCCTGCGCTCGCGGCGAGCTCGATCACGCGCTTTGGGCCAACGATCCAGCTCACGCGAAACCCCGGGTACCTCCAGTTCTTCGTCAGCCCGTCGAACAACACGATCGGGTCGTCGTCCACGTCCTCGACGTATTGCGCCGCGCTGACGATCGATTGATCCCCAGTCCACACGTAGTGGGAGTAGAACTCGTCGAGCAGCAGGGCACAGCTCAAGTCGCGTGCGGTTTGCACCCAACCGGCGAGGGTGTCGCCATGCACGACCTTGCCGGTGGGGTTGCACGGATTGCTTGCCAGGATGGCGCTGAGCCCTCGTCCGAGGATCTCTTGCTCGAGATCCGCCGCCGTGAACTCGTACTGGTGCTTCGGGTCCAGCAAGATCGGGATTGGCAGGAAGCGGCGAAAGACATCGAGCAGCTCTTCGTAGGCCGTGTAGTCCGGCAGAAAGTGGCCGAGGTGAATCGGCGCAACGGCCGCGCATGCGCGCATGACGGCCACGCGACCCCCACCGGCAATGGCGACGTTTTCCGCGCTGTACCGCGACTTCATTCCGCGGCGAAACAACCGGTTGTAGAGGTCGGCGACTGCATCGCGAAGCTCCCAGAGCCCGGGGACCGGCGCGTAGTCGAGGTCGCCGGGCTGGACGTCGATGCACGTCACACGATCGGGGGCGCCCGGAAGAACGCCGGTGTCGGGTTGCCCTTGACCGAGATTGCACCAGCCGGGCGCGTCGAGGCTGAAGCCCCGTTTTTGCGCTTCGACCGTCACGTAAATCACGCCGGTGCGCGGCACCGGTCGAAACGCTGCGACCTCTGCGACGTCGTTCAAGGCACTCCGGCGCTCTTGGCTCATCGGCTGCCGCACTCTAGCAGAAGTCCCGAAATGCGATAGCCTTCCGGCCATGGACGTGCTGCGAATCGAAGAGCTGATGGTCGACTGCGTGGTCGGCGTCTATCCGCACGAGCGCAACGCATCGCAGCCTCTCCGCGTCGACGTCGAGATGCGACTCGCCACCGAACGATCGGCCGTGAAAGAAAGCCTTCGCTACACGGTCGACTACGCCGCCACCGCGTCTCAGCTCGTCTTCTTGCTTCGGAGCTGCCGATTCAGGTTGCTCGAAACCGCTGCTCACGTGCTCGCCCGCTACATTCTCGCGCCGCCGGCTCCGGACGAGCGACGGGCCCAGATCGAATCCGTCGTCGTCCGTCTGACCAAGCCCGGGGCGCTTCGCGGGTTCGCCGTCCCCTCGCTCGAGATCGAACGTCACGCCTCATCTGTCGATCTCGAGGTCGAGCACAAGCCCTTTGGGACGGTCGACATCATTCACGAGACGAAGGGCGCGGGGATCTATCGATTGAACATCGCGCCGGGGAAGGGCATCCCACTCCACATGCACCAGCAGATGCGGGAGTCCGAGATGGTGTTGGGCGATGGTCTGCTTTGCCAGGGCCAACCTTGCGCGCCCGGTACCGTCCACCGCTGGCCGAGGGGTGCGGCGCACAGCTACTCGAATCCGACCGACCGAAGCCAGACGATCCTCTGCGTCGACTCGCCCCGCTTCATTCCCGAAGACGAGATCGAGGTCGACGGCGAGCACGCCGACGTCCCCGCCGAGCCTCCGTGGGGCCCGATCGCAGGCCTGGGTTGAGATGACGGTTTCGCAAGGGACGGTGATCGTGACGGGCGCGACCCGCGGCATCGGTCGCGCCGCCGTCGAGGCGATCCTCGCGCAGGGTGGCCGCGTCGTGGCGGTCGCACGAGATGAAGATGCGCTTCGGACGCTTGCGAAAGCGGACCCGAGCCGCGTCCGCGCCGTGGCCGCCGACCTCGCTGACCTCGATGGCCTCGAGGCTGTGGCCCGGCGTGCGATCGATGCGTTCGGCAGGGTCGATGGCCTCGTCAACTGTGCCGGCATCGCGATCTACGAAGAGGTCGGGGCAATCGGCCTCGCCTCGATTGATGCGCAGCTGCGTGTGAACCTCGTCGCGCCTTTGCTCTTGTCGCAGTCGGTGGCCGAGCATCTTCGCGGGCGCGGCGGCGCGATCGTCAACGTCTCGAGCACCTTGTCGGAGCGCGTCGCGACCAGCACCGCGGTCTATGCTGCCACCAAAGCCGCCCTCAATGCGCTCACACGCGCGTTGGCGCTCGAGCTCGCGCCCGTCGGGGTGAGGGTGAACGCGGTGCTTCCGGGCGGGGTCGACACCGACATGCTCCGGGCGCCGCGCCTCCGTCCCGGCGAGTCGCTGAAACCGGACGAGCTCGGCCGGCACGTCGACGAGCAGCTTGCCGCGCTTGCCGCGCTTCACCCGCTCGGACGCCTCGGCACGCCCGCCGAAGTGGCTGCGGTGATCGTGCACGCGCTCGACCAGACGTGGCAGACCGGCAGCCTACTCACCATCGATGGGGGCCTAGGCTTGAAGGCCTGAGGCTTTTCTCACACACTCCGCCGGAAGTGGCTCGAACTCAGAAGGTCGTCCTCGACGCCGACGCGATCCAACGGAGCGTTCGGCGCATGGCCGTGGCGATCCTGGAAGCCACTTCCGGCATCGAAGACCTGACTTTGGTCGGCATCCGACGGGGTGGGGTGGCCCTATCGAAGCGGTTGGCCGACGAAATCGCCGCGGTCGAGGGCAGGCCCCCGCCGGTGGGAACCGTCGACATCTCGCTTTATCGCGACGACGCCGCGACCGCGCTTCCCAACCCGAAAATCGGGCCGAGCGACATTCCGTTCGACGTCAACGGCCGCCACGTCGTCCTCGTCGATGACGTCCTTCACACGGGGCGCACCGTCCGCGCCGCGATCGAATGCCTTCAAGACCATGGCCGCCCCTCGCGCGTGTGGCTCGCCGCGCTTTGCGATCGGGGTGGCCGAGAGCTGCCGGTCGCTCCCGATTTCGTCGGGCGAACGTTCGAAATCGAAGAAGGGGAGCGGCTCGACGTGTGGATCGATGCCGCTGGGCCCGACCGCGTCGTGCTAACCGGGGGTGACTGATGGAGGCGTTTCCTCATCGAAGCCTCCTCGACATCGACGGCCTGACGCGCGCCGACATCGAGCGAATCCTCGACACCGCCGAAGCGTTTTTCCAGGTGTCGCGGCGTCCCGTTCGGAAAGTGCCCACCCTTCGCGGAAAAACCGTCGTGAACTTGTTCTACGAGGCTTCGACCCGAACGCGAATGAGCTTCGAGCTGGCCGGCAAGCGGCTCAGCGCCGACGTGATCAACATGACGGTCGCCGCATCGAGCGTGAAGAAGGGGGAAACCCTCCAGGACACCTGTCGCACTCTCGAGGCGATGCACCCCGACGTGATCGTGATCCGACACGGGGCGTCCGGCGCGGCGGCATACGTTGCCTCCAAGATCGGCTGTAGCGTGATCAACGCGGGCGACGGAATGCACGCGCATCCCACCCAGGCGCTGCTCGATGCCTTCACCATCCGACGCGAAAAAGGAAAGCTGGACGGCTTGGTGGTCACCATCGTGGGCGACATAGCGCATTCACGCGTCGCCCGGTCCAACGCGCAGCTCTTGAAGCTGTTCGGCTGCGAGGTGCGTGTCGTCGGTCCACGCACCCTTCTTCCCGCGGCCGTCGATTCTCTCGGCGTCCGGGTTTTCGACGAGGTCTCGGAGGCGCTCGCCGGGGCCGACGTCGTGATGGTCCTCCGGATTCAGCAGGAGCGGCTCGCGGGCGCGCTCCTGCCGAGCCTTCGGGAATACGCGCGCACCTTTGGAATCGGTCCCAAAGCGCTGGCCCACGCCAAGCCCGATGCGATCGTGATGCATCCGGGGCCGATGAATCGCGGGGTCGAAATCGAAAACATCATCGCAGACGGCGAGCGCAGCGTCGTGCTCGACCAGGTCGAGGCGGGGGTCGCGGTACGAATGGCGCTTCTCTATCTGTTGGCCGGTGAAGCCACCGAGGCGCCGGCGGTGGGTGAAACCGATTGACCAGCGTCCGGACAGGCCTCGATCGCATCGCCGACGGAGACCCCGAGGCTCGTCGTTTGGTCGCGGGTCGCCGCGTGGGTCTCCTCGCGCATGCGGCAAGCGTCGATCGAACGCTCCGGCACGCGGCACTGGTGCTCGAAGACGCCGGAGCAAGGCTCTCGGCGCTGTTTGGGCCGGAGCACGGATTCGCGGGCGCCGCGCAGGACATGATCGGTGTCGGGACGCGTCAAACCTCCGAGCTACCCGTCTATTCGCTCTATGGGGATGATGCCGAGGCCCTGACCCCGAAGCCCGAATGGCTGCGGGGCCTCGATGCGGTCGTGATCGATCTACAGGACGTCGGTTCTCGCTACTACACCTACGTTTGGACGGCGGCTTTGACCATGAAGGTGGCAGCCGAGGTCGGCACAGAGGTCGTCTTGCTCGATCGACCCAACCCCCTTGGCGGCGCTCGCGTCGAGGGCGCCGTGCAGCGTGAGGGCTATTTGTCGTTCGTCGGGCTCTATCCAGTTGCGGTGCGGCACGGCTTGACGATCGGCGAGCTGATGGCGTGGGTGTGCAGGCACGATCGAATCGACGCGAGCGCGCTTTCGGTCGTGCCCATGGAAGGCTGGGCGCGCGCGATGGAGTGGGGCGAGACCGGGCTCCCGTGGGTGATGCCGTCGCCGAACATGCCGAGCGTGGAGACCGCGGTCGTATACCCCGGCGGTTGCTTGATCGAGGGCACCCGGCTTTCCGAGGGGCGCGGCACCACGAGGCCGTTCGAGCTTTGGGGCGGGCCGGCTCTCGAGGTGGGCCCACTCCTCGAGCTCGATCTTCACGGCGCCACGCTGAGGCCGGTCGAGTTCGAGCCGACGTTCCACAAGCACGCGGGCCGTCCCTGCGCCGGGGTGCAGGTGCACGTGACCGATCCTTGGGTCTTCCGTCCGTTCGAGAGCTACCAGCGCATGTTGGCGGCGGTCCTACCCCAGCTCGCGTCGGACGCCCGCTGGCGCACGGAGCCCTACGAGTTCGTGGCCGATCGCCCGGCGATCGATCTCCTCACGGGCGGCCCCGAGCTCCGCAACGCCGTCGATGCAGGTGCTTCGATCGACGACGTGCTGGCCGAGCAAGCGCGCGGCGCGGCGGAGTTCGACGGCGAGCGTCGAGACGTCTGGCTCTACGAAAAGTGACGGAAGCCGGCCTGTGCGACGTCGATGGCAGCACCATCCTCGCCGACGACCCGAACTTCGGACCCTTCGGTGATCTCTCCGATCGGCGTACCGAGCGCCGCGGCTCGTTCGGACGGGGGCGCCGTGAAGATGAGCTCGTAGTCCTCGCCTCCGGTCAGCATGGTGAGAATCGGATCCAGGCCCAGCGCTTTGCAGGCCGCATCGTGCCCTCGCGCGGTCGGAGCTCGGCCAGCGCGCAGCGTCGCGCCCACCCCGGACGCGCTGCAGAGATGCTGAAGGTCCTGCACGCAGCCGTCCGACACGTCCACTGCCGCCGTGGCGATTTGCGCGATCCCGGCCGCCAAACGATCGTTGATCGGGGGCCGTTTCCATCGCTCGGCAAATCGGTCGCCATCCGGGATCCCGAGGGCACCGGCCTCGAGGATGTGAAGCCCCAGCGCTGCGGCTCCGAGTGTGCCGGTGACGTACACGGACTCTCCGGGCTTCGCACCGCTTCTCGCGATCGGCTCCCGCACCGGCGCGCCGAATACGCTCGTGGTCACGGTCAGCAGATCCGCCCCGCTCAAATTGCCGCCGACCACCCGTGCGCCGGTCGCCTGCGCAGCGTCGGCCAGGCCGTCGATCAGCTCGCGAAAAGCTTCCTCTTGGACGCCGGCGGGAAGCGTGAGCGCGACCAATGCCGCCGTCGCTCGTCCGCCCATCGCCCAAACGTCGCTGACCGCGGCCACCATCGCGCGGTACCCGAGCTCACGGGGTGCGATCAGATCTTGCCGGAAATGAACGTTCTCGACCTGCGTGTCGATGGTCGCGATCGTCAGTTGCTTGCCGAAGTCCAGGACCGCGGCATCGTCGCCGATCCCGACGGCGACCCCTTCGGCGTCATCGCGGAGCGCGAACCGATTTTTCAGCCATTCGATTCTGGCAAACTCATCGTGCATCGTCGTCGGCGGCAGGAAGCTTCACGGTGAAGATTGTGCCCTCACCGGGCGTGCTCTGCACCTCGATGCTGCCATCATGTGCGTCGACGAGCTGTTTGACGATGGACAGGCCCAGCCCTGCGCCGCCGTGAACGCGGGTCGTGCCTGCGTCGATCTGGTAGAAGGCATCGAAGATCCGCGAAAGGTTCTCTTCGGGGATGCCCATTCCCGTGTCGCGCACCTCGAGGACCACGGCCGGCTGGGTCGCGGCAAACAGAGCCGCGCCCACGCCGGTTCCGTCTGCGTGGGCGAGCTCACCCGGGAACGCCGAGAGAACGACCTCGCCCCCCTCGCTGGTGAACTTCAGGGCGTTGTCGGTCAGGTTGAGCACGATTTGCCGGAGTCGCATCGCATCGCCCCAGATCTTCGGTGTCTCGTCCGCGATTTCGATGTCGAGCGTCACATTGCGCCGATTGGCATTTGGGACGACGGTCGATCCGACGTCGGAAAGCAATGCTTTCGCGTCGACGGGCTCGTTTTGGAGCTCGAGGTTCTTTGCCTCGAGCCGGCCGAGGTCGAGCAGGCTGCCGATCAGTCCGAGGAGCTGAGTCGCCTTGTTGCGGATCGTCCCTAGAAACTCGGCCTGCCCGTCGCTGAGCGCGCCAGCGGCGCCGCTATCGAGCATCTCGGTGTAGCCGATGATCGAGGTGAGGGGGGTGCGGAGCTCGTGGCTCACCGTCGCCAAGAACGTCGACTTCAGCTGATCGAGTTGCTTGAGCTCGTCGTAGGAGCTTTTGAGCGCTTCGTTCTTCTCGGCGAGCTCTCGGTAGTTTTCGCGCACGCTCGCGACCTGCATCGTCGATGCGAGCTGCGCGCGATGGCCGGAGAACACGAGCAGCTCGATCACGCCTTTGAGGTGGTCGCAGAGCTGTTCGGCGATGTCTTGCCGCACCCGCGGCATGTCATCGAAATGACCGCGGGCGATGCGGTCGTCGACCCCTTGGACCGACGTGAGCGTCAGCGGAGCCGACTTGGCTTCCGCTGGCACGTACGGCCCGACGATGAAGCGGCCGATCGGACGGCCCTGATACTCGAGCGGGACGATTCGGTACACCGCTCCCGAGAAGCACGGATGCACGATCGTCTGAGCCTCCGGCTCCGCGTCTCGAACAGCTGCGACCGTGGCGGCACATCGCCGCTCGCCCTCGCCGGTGGTGTTGAGATAGTTGCAGAGCGGGCGGTCCCGATGAACGTCTGCCAGCAGGTCGCCCTCATGCGAGATCACCCGTACTGGAAGCCCAAACAGGCCGAAGAACGACTTGGACACCGAGGTCACCGAACCGCGGCTCAACACGTCCTCGAGGCGAACGACGTCTCCCATCAAGATGTCCGCTGCATGGGCGTCGTCTCGACTCATCGGGCCCGTCCCCCCGGGTCGTGCTTCAGATTCGCATCGACCTCCTGCATGAACCGCGCTGGGCTGATTCCGAAACGCTCTTCGAGCTCGTTCTCTTCTTCCAGCTTGTTCCAGGTTTGGCCGAGCAGGCCGCGGAGCGTTTGCATGACGCCATAGCCACGTGTCGCGATCGCTCGGTAGATCGGCTCGCGGCTTTGGTTTGCAATCGCTTCGAGCTCCGCATCGCTGCGAATGTCTTCCATGTCGCGCTTGTTGAACTGTATCACGATTGGAATTCGACTGGGATCGATGCCGTTCTCTACGAGGTTTCGCTTGAGGTTCACGAAGGACTCGCGGTTTGCATCGGCCTCACTCCGCTGGGAGTCTGCGATGAATGCGACACCGTCGGCGGCTTGCAGCACGAGCCGCCGGGTTGCGTTGTGCATCACCTGACCGGGTACCGTAAACAACTTGATCCGAATCTTGAGCCCGCTTTCGGAGTTGACCGAAATCGGCAGCATGTCGAAGAACAGCGTTCGGTCGTTTTGCGTCTCGAGCGTCATCAGCTCACTGCAGCTACTCGAGGTGCCGAGCCAATGGATCGCGCGCAGGTTCGTCGTCTTCCCGCTGAGCGCAGGCCCGTAGTACACCAGCTTGACGGTCAGCTCTCTCGCGGCGAAGTCGACTTGCATGCCCCTGCGCGGCGCCGCTCACGCTGCGGTCATCGCAGCAGAAACAGCATCGCCGCCCCCATCAACAACAACATGATAAAGAAAGCTGCCCATGTCAGCGTTCTTTTGCGCTCGGTCGTCGGGGGCTCGACCCGCGTGTCCTCGAGCTGTTGGGTCGCAAGCACGATGAGGGTGTCGATCTGCCTCGCGGCGTCCTCCCGACGCGCCGGGTCGTTTTCGCGGACTTCTCGGTAGCGCTTTCCCGCGTCGGGGAGCCTGTCGAGGGCTATGCAAACCCCGACGAAGCGACGGTGCGCCTCCTCGTTCCCCCAGTCGGCCTCGACCTCCGCCCAGGCTTCGTCGATCGGATCCACCGCGGCCCAGGGTAGCACGCCCACGCATCAGACAGTTTTGGCACAAATACCCTATTCGTGAGGTCAAAATTGCCCGTTCCTAGCCTCTCCGGAACACCATCGACAGTCAGGCGCGTTGATCGCGGTAAAGGCATGGCTTCCCACGGTCGAAGCAGCGGCACATACCCCTCTAGATCGACCCGAAAAACCCATTGAATTCTACCACTTGGCGTACAGAAAGAAGTTGACACCGGAGGAGCTCGGGCCTTAGTTTCCAGGGCTGGTGGGAACTTGTGGGATCAAGTGCCAATGCCCGCCGACAGGATGCGAGGGATCGGTTGTTCCGCGGACGCTACGAGCACAGCATCGACGCCAAGGGTCGCACCTCGGTCCCGTCTCGCTTTCGCGAGGTCATGACGGCGCAGGGTGACTCGAAGCTCGTGCTCACGACCGGGTTGGACGCCTGTCTCGTCGCCTACCCGATGGCGGAGTGGATGGCCTTTGAAAACCGGCTTGCGGAGCTTCCACGATTCGATGCAGACGTCGTTACGCTGAAGCGCATCTACGTCTCGGGCGCCGTCGAGTGCGAGGTCGACAAAGTCGGGCGTTTGCTCATTCCGTCCGTGCTTCGAAAGCATGCGCGTCTCAAACGGGACGCGCTTTGGGCCGGGATGGGTGGCTACATCGAGCTCTGGGCCAAGGAGACGTTCGAGGACCTCCGCAAGAACGTGCTGACCGACGAGGATCGCCGCTTGGAGATCGCCCGGCGTCTGGCGGAGCTCGGGCTGTGAACGCCTTCACCCACGTCCCCGTTCTGGAAAACGAGGTGCTCGATCAGATCGATCCGTCGCCGGGCTGCATCTACGCGGACGTGACGCTCGGCGCAGGAGGTCATGCCCGGGCGATCCTCGAGCGCAGCGAGCCGGACGGTCGCCTGGTTGGCACGGACCGCGATCCGAGCGCGCTCGACGCTGCGCGGCGCACCCTCGCTCCGTTTGGAGACCGGGCGACGCTCCGCAAAGCACGCATGCGCGATTTGGCAGACGTGTTGTCGACGCTCGGAGTCGATCGGGTCGACGGTGTGCTTGCGGATCTCGGGGTCAGCTCGGCCCAGCTCGACCGCGCCGACCGAGGGTTTTCGCTGGCCCACGAGGGACCGATCGACATGCGAATGGATCCGACCGAAGGCGAGACCGCGCTCGATCTCATCGGCCGTAGCAGCCCGGAGGAGCTTGCCGATTTAATCTACCAGTACGGCGAGGAGCGCCGGTCACGCAAGATCGCCCGCTCGGTGCGGCGCGCGTACGAAGAGGGCGAGCTCGAAACCACCGGAGATCTGCGACGCGCCGTGATCCGGGCAACGGGACCTCGCCGGGGCAGGATCGACCCGGCCACGAAAACGTTTCAAGCGCTTCGCATCGCGGTCAACGACGAGCTCGGAGAGCTCGAGGCGTTGCTCGAGCAGCTGCCGGACGTGCTGCGGCTCGGGGGTGTGGTCGCGGTGATCAGCTTCCATTCGTTGGAAGACCGTCTGGTGAAGCACGCCTTCCGCGACAGCGAGCGCCTGTCGCCGCTGACCAAACGTCCCATCGTCGCCTCCGACGAAGAGCGCGAGTCCAATCCACGGTCTCGTAGCGCGAAGCTCCGTGCAGCGCGGAGGGTGGAGACGGCATGAGGAACCGCTTCCTACCCCTTTGGTGCGTCGCGGTGTTCGCAACCGCCGCAGCCTTCATCGTGCATCTGGCGATTCGGTTCGAGACGGTACGCCTCGGCTACGAGGTCAGCGAAGAGCGCGACCGTCAGCGCGAGCTTCTTCAGGACCGTCGCCTGCTCTCGATTGAAGCCGCGACGCTGCGCCAAAGCGGTCGAATCGAAACGATTGCCCGCGGAACCCTGGGCATGGAGGTGCCGAAGCCGACGCGTATCGTCACCATGAAGCAGAAACGAAGGCCGGCAGCTTCCGGGAGAGTCCGTTGAAAAACCGATGGCAGCGGTGGTTTCGCGCGCGTCTCGCGCTGCTCGGGCTGTTCGTGATGTTTGCGGCGGCGGCCGTCGTGGTCCGTGCGTTCCATCTGCAGGTTGCTGCAGGTGACCGTTTGCGCGACATGGCCGAGGGGCAGCACCTCCGGAATCTTCGGGTCTCGCCGAGGCGAGGCGCGATCTACGATCGGCACGGCGCGGAGCTCGCCGTCAGCGCTGACGTCGACAGTGTCTACGCCAACCCCCGCCGTCTCCGGGCCATGGACCAGGACCCGCGGACGGTGGCGAGGCGGATCGGCAAGATCCTCGATGTGAACGTCGAACAGCTCGCAAAGCGGTTGGCGGCGGACCGGTACTTCGTATGGATCGAGCGTCGGGTCACGCCCCACGAGGCGAATCAAATCCGAAAGCTCGACATTCCCGGCGTCGAGCTCACCACCGAGTCGCGGCGCTACTATCCCAATCGACATCTGGCCGCCCACCTCGTCGGGTTCTCGGACATCGACAGCCGCGGGATCGAGGGGATCGAGCTCGCCTACGAGGACGCGCTTCGCGGGTCTGACCGAAGAGTCGAAGCAATTCGCGATCGTCGCGGTCAGGTCGTCTTCGCTGACGACATGGAGGACGACCGGTCGATGCAGGGCCACAACGTCGTGCTCACCATCGACAAAGCGATCCAGCACATTGCCGAGCGGGAGCTCGCGCTCGGTGTGCGGACGTTCGAAGCGCGCGGCGGGAGCGTCGTGGTGATGGATCCTTCGACGGGCGAGCTCCTCGCCGTCGCGAACTATCCCCCATTCAATCCAAACGAGCCTTCCAAGCATCCAATTGCGCACCGCCGTAACCGGGCCGTGGTCGATCGGTTCGAGCCTGGCTCTACCGTGAAACCGTTCACGATGGCGGCGGCCCTCGCCGCTGGTGCGGTCACGCCCAATCAGTCGATCAACTGCGAGAACGGTGTCACGAAGATCGGTGGGCGCCGCCTCCACGACGCACACCCCTACGAGTGGCTCACGCCGACGCAGGTGTTGGCGTACTCGAGCAACATCGGCATTGCGAAGATCGCGCTCGACCTCGGGAAGAAGAAGCTCTACCGCGCCCTACGACGCTTCGGCTTCGGGGAACCCACCGGGATTTCCGTGCCCGGTGAAACCGCCGGCATTCTTCGCCACTACCGGCGCTGGTACGAGATCGACATCGCGACGGTCTCCTTCGGCCAGGGAATGAGCGTCACCAACGTGCAGCTCGCCACGGCGATGAGCGCCATCGCCAACGGCGGCCGGCTGATGAAGCCGATGCTCGTGCGCCGGTTGACCGACGGCCACGGCGCGACCATCGAAGAGCACAAACCGCGGGTGCGGCGGCAGGTGGTGCCTCGGCGCGTCGCCAAGCAGGTCGGGCAGATGCTCACCGCCGTGACCGAGCCCGGCGGCACCGCGATGGAGGCGGCGGTCGACGGTTATCTGGTCGCGGGCAAGACGGGGACCGCGCAAAAGGCCGACTACGTGCGCGGGGGCTACGCCAAGGACAAGTGGCTGGCTTCGTTCGTGGGATTCGCGCCGGCCGAGCGTCCCGCGATCGTGATCTCGGTCGTGATCGACGAGCCGGCGATCGCGCACTACGGCGGCACGGTCGCCGGGCCGGTGTTCCGACGCATCGCGGAGGTCACGCTGCGCCACATGGGGATCGCACCCGAAGGACGGCAGGCGATCCTCAAAAAGAAGAAGGCGCGGAAGATCGCAAACGCGGACGTCGAGGAGGAGACCGACGCCGCAGCCACCGAGCCGGAGCCGGTCGAAAGGGGAGAGAGCGCGGTTCCCGACGTGCGCGATCTGCCGCTTCGCAAGGCCGTGATCGCACTGCATGGCGAATCGTTGGTGCCCGAGGTGAAGGGATCGGGAATCGTCGTCGCTCAAGACCCTTCGCCCGGGAAGGCCGTGGCGCACGGCGCGGTCGTGCGCATTCGTCTCGAACGGCGCCGCTTCGAGACGAAGCCCGACGCGCCTCAGAAGAGCACGAAGAGCGAGAAGACGTTGTCGTCCATCGCGCCCGGGAGGACGCATGCCCGCTGAGCCCAACGAAGGCATGACGCTCGACCAACTCGTACGCGCCGGCCTCGGGGGCACGCTCACGGGCTCACCGATGCAGCGCGTGATCGGCGTGCAACACGACTCGCGCCAAGTCTCTCCTGGGGATCTCTTCGTTGCCGTTCGGGGCGAGACCCACGACGGGGCTCGCTTCGTCGACGATGCGCTTGCTCGAGGCGCCGCCGCGGTGCTTGCCGAGGAGCCCCTGGCGCTCGACGTCGCGCAGATCACGGTTCCGAATGCGCGCCTCGGGCTGGGGCTTGCGGCGGAGCTGGTGTACGGCCGGCCGACTAGCGCCCTTCGGACGGTGGGCATCACCGGCACGAACGGCAAGACCACGACCGCGCACCTCTTGAAGCAGGCAATCGAAGCCGACGGCGGCACCGCGGCGCTGATCGGGACCACGGGATGGTTTTCGGTCGGGGGCGAGTACCCGTCTTTGCACACCACGCCGGAGGGAGATGACATCTCCCGATTTGCGCGGAGCGTGCTCGGCGCAGGGGCGACGCACCTCGTGCTCGAGGTCTCGAGCCACGGCCTCGCGATGCACCGCGTGGACGCCATCGATTTCGAGGTGGCGGTATTCACGAATCTCTCGCGCGATCACCTCGATTTTCACCAGACCATGGAAGGCTACGGTGACGCCAAGGCTCGATTGTTCACGGAGCTCGAGCCGCGGTGTGCAGTGATCCACGTCGACGATCCGTTTGGCGCTGCGATTGCGGAGCGTGTGGCTGGTCCTCTCCTCCGGTGCTCGCGCCGCGAGGGCTCGGATGCCGAGGTGGTCGCGCTAACGTGGTCGGCCACGCGTGACGGAATCGCAGCCGAAGTAGAGACTCCGCTCGGCAGCGTGGACATCCGAAGTCCCCTGCTTGGCGAGCACAATCTCGAAAACGTGCTCGTGGCTTTGGGATGCGCCTGCGCGCTCGACCTCGACCTCGATGCCGTGGCCCGGGCTTGGCGGACGGCCGAGGGGAGCCCTGGCCGTCTCGAGCGAATCCCGCATCCAAACGACGTCGCGGTGCTCGTCGACTACGCGCACACGCCCGAGGCCCTTCGACGAGCGCTCGAGACGATGCGCGCGCTCACGCCGAAGCGTCTGATCGTCGTATTCGGCGCCGGCGGCGATCGAGACCCAGGCAAACGGCCGGAGATGGGCCGCGTCGGCGCGGAGCATGCCGACTTGGCCGTGCTGACCAGCGACAACCCGAGGAGCGAGGACCCGCAACGCATCCTCGGCGAAGTCGAGGCCGGCGCCCTCGGCGCGGGAAGCGTGGCCATCGAGCCGCATGCGCTTGCAGACGCGAGCCGTGGCCATTGCCGTTTGGTCGATCGCCGGGATGCGATCGCGACCGCGATCGGTGCGGCGCGTCCCGGCGACACGGTGCTCCTCGCCGGCAAGGGTCACGAGACCTATCAGATCATCGGAAGCGAGCGTGCGCACTTCGACGACCGCGAAGAGGCCCGCGCCGCAATCGCACGCGCAGTGGGAGGCGCGTGATGGCGACCCCGATCCCAGTCAATCATGCCGAGTTCGGCCGAGAGGATCTCCTCTCCGCCGTGGGGGGCAGCGCGTCCGGTCCTTCGTGGGAGACCGTGACGGGCGTCGTGACCGACTCGCGCGAGGTCCGCCCCGGGAACCTGTTCGTTGCGCTTCGCGGGGAGCGATTCGATGCGCACCGGTTCGCTGCGCAGGCGGCAGGTGCAGGTGCGTCTGCCGTGCTGGTGGAGCAGGGGACTTCGCTTCCAGATGACGTGAGCGTGATCGAGGTCACGGACACCCTGAGGGCCCTCGGGGATCTTGCCAGGGCCCATCGTGCCTCGTGGACGGGCAAGCTGATCGCCGTCACTGGGTCCGTCGGCAAGACCACGACCAAGGATCTCACCGCTCATGCGCTCCGTGCGGGCGGCCACAGCGTGCTCGCGACGCGTGGCAACCTGAACAATCGGATCGGCGTTCCGATGACGCTTTTCCAGCTCGACTCGACAGTGGACATGGCTGTGGTCGAAATGGGCACCAGCGAACCGGGCGAGATCGCGCGTTTGGCTGAAATCGCCGCGCCCGACGTCGGGGTGGTGACCCGCGCCAGCTTGTCGCATACCGAGGGTCTCGGTTCGGTTGCCGCGGTCGCCGATGAGAAAGTCTCTTTGCTCCATGCGCTCTCTCCGGCCGGCGTTGCCATCGCCTATGCGGATGATGCCGCGCTCAAGAAGCGAGCTTCGGTGGTCGCTGCCAAACGCAAGCTCTACTACGGGCGCGCTGCTGGCTGTGACGTCCGCGTGCTGGACTGGGATGCCGATGCAAGCGGCACACACGCGCGCTTTCGAGTTCGCGGCCAGGCGGTCGAGATCGACATGCAGCTGCTCGGGGAGGGGGCGGTCCTCAATGCGGCCGCAGCGCTGGCCGTATCGCTCGGTCTCGATGAATCCATGGAAACTGCCGCGAGAGGCATTGCGGGTGTAGCTCCGCTTCCCGGCCGACTCCAGCTCAGTGAGGGGAAGGGCTCCCGCCTGATCGTCGACGATACGTACAACTCGAATCCGGCGTCGGTGGAAGTCGCGCTCGACGCAGCGCGCGTGGTCGCGGAGAAGCGGAAGCAGCCGTTGGTCGTGATTCTTGGCGACATGAGAGAGCTCGGCCCCCATGCCGAGGAAGCACACCAGCGTGTCGGCGAGCTGGTATCCGATGCAGGCGCCTTTCTCTTCGTCGGTTGCGGGGAGGGCATGCACCGCGCGGTCGCAGTGGCGAACACGCGCGGCACCGACACGCTTTGGTTCGAGGACTCGGCGGCATGCGAGGGGCTCGTCGACCGGCTTCCGCTCGGGTCGGTGGTGTTGGTCAAAGGCTCGAGGTCGACCCAGATGGAACGCGTCGTGGCGTCGCTGACCTCCGGAGACGGGGCATGATCTACTACCTGCTCTACCCCCTCCATACCTACGAGTCGCTCTCGTTCCTCAACGTCCTGCGCTACGTTCCTTTTCGCTTTCTGATGGCGACGATGACCTCCCTGCTGCTGACGTTCGGGCTCTACCCCTGGTTCATTCGACGGTTGCAGAGCCGGCAAATCGGACAGGTGATCCGCGCAGACGGGCCGGAGTCGCACCTCTCGAAGGCCGGGACGCCGACGATGGGCGGCGCCCTGATGCTGCTGGCGCTCGTGTCCTCGACGGTTCTGTGGGCGGACCCGAGCAACTCGATGGTCTGGGTGGTCACGCTCGTGACGGTCGCATACGGCGTCGTCGGCTACATCGACGACACCTCGAAGATTCGCAAGCGATCCACCGGCGGCCTTTCGGGCCGGTACAAGCTGCTCTTGCAGTTTGCGACGGCACTGGCCGTGTGTGGTTGGCTCTTCTACGGCACCGTGGGGCTCCCGGACGACTGGCTCGAGATCCGACTCAGGCTCGCGGCGCCGTTCTTCGCCTTTTCCAAGTACCCGGTCGAGATGTCGGCTTGGCTTTACGTAATCTTCGCCGCGTTCGTCATCGTCGGGACGTCCAACGCCGTCAATCTGACCGATGGCCTCGATGGCTTGGCGATCGGACCGGTGATGATCTCCGCCGGCACCTTTGCCATCCTCGCGTACCTCGCGGGTCTGACGCTCTTCGGCAATGTCGTCGCGGACTACCTGGACATCCCGCACATCGAGAGCGCGGGCGAGCTCAGCATCTTCGCGGCGTCCGTCGTCGGGGTCGGGTTCGGGTTCCTCTGGTACAACACGTACCCGGCCCAAGTGTTCATGGGCGACGTCGGATCGCTTGCGCTCGGAGGCGGCCTCGGTGCGCTTGCGGTCCTGACCAAGAACGAGCTCCTATGGGTCATCCTCGGCGGCATTTTCGTCGTCGAGGCGGTGAGCGTGATCATTCAGGTCGGGTATTTCCGCCTGACGGGCCGGCGCATCTTCTTGATGGCGCCGATTCATCATCACTTCGAAAAAATGGGATGGCCGGAGCCGCGGGTGATCGTCCGCTTCTGGATCATCGCGATCATGCTGGCTGTGTTCAGCCTCGCCACCCTGAAGCTGAGGTGAAGATGGAGCTCTCGGGCAAGCACGTCATGGTGGTCGGACTCGGGGAAAGCGGGCTTGCCGTCGTCCGCTTCGCGACCGAACGTGGCGCTCACGTCCGCGTGAACGATCGACGGGACCGACGGGCGCTAGGCGATGCGGGGGCAGAGGCCGAGGCGCTCGGTGCCGAGCTCGTCCTAGGCAGCCACCCCGACGCTGCATTCGAGGGCCTCGACGCGATCGTGGTGTCTCCCGGCGTGCCGGCTTTGCCCGAGCTCGCTCGCGCGGAAGAGCGCGGTACGCCCGTCGTCAGCGAGGTCGAGCTCGCCTCGCGGTTCATCGAGGCGCCCATCGTGGCGATCACCGGCACCAACGGCAAGAGCACGGTGACCACCTTGGTCGGCGAGATGTGCCGGACGCTCGACCGTCCGTCGTTCGTCGGGGGAAACCTCGGCCGGCCGATGATCGAAGCGGTGGACACCGAGGCGAACGACGCGCGCGGCCTCGTGGTCGTGGAGCTTTCTAGCTTCCAGCTCGAGCGGGTCGCGGAAATGAGGGCGCACGTCGCCGTCCTGCTCAACGTGTCCCCCGACCACCTCGATCGCTATCCGTCGTTCGAGGCGTACGCAGCGGCCAAAGCTCGGATCTTCGAGCGTCAAACCCGAACAGACTTCGCGATTCTGCCAGCAGGCTCACCCGATCTCCAAGATCTCGTCTGCGGCGAGGGCCGCGTCGTGTCCTTTGGCGAGCCGAACGGCGAGGTCCGCGAGATCGATCGCGTGCTCACCGATGTCGAGGGCTCGCTCCGCGTTCCGATTGAAGAGCTCAAGCTTCGGGGCGCACACAACCTCTCGAACGCTTGCGCCGCGGCGCTGACGGCGAGGCTGCTCGGCGTCGGTCCGGACGACATCGCGGCCGTGCTTCGGGGCTTCGAAGGGCTCGCCCACCGAATGCAGCTCGTGGGATCGGTCGCAGACGTCGATTACATCGACGATTCGAAAGCCACCAACGTTGGCGCTGCGGTGGCTTCGATCGATGGGCTTTCGGCCGCGGCCGGTAAGATCGTCCTGATCGCCGGGGGTGTCGACAAAGGTGGCAGCTACGCACCCTTGCGCGAGCGAATGCTCCGACGGGGGCGGGCGCTCGTCGTTCTCGGCGAGGCCGCGCCCCTGCTGCAAAAGGCGTTTGCTGGTGTGCCGCTCGAGCTTCGGCTGGCGGAATCGATGGACGACGCGGTCAAACATGCCGCATCGCTCGCTCGACCGGGCGACACGGTGCTCCTCGCGCCGGGCTGCTCGAGCTTCGACATGTTCCAGTCCTACGCCGAGCGGGGAGATCGTTTTCAGCGTGCCGTGCACGGCTTGGGAGGTCACCGATGAAAAGCCCGTCGAAATCGTCTGCGCCGCCCGAGCCCCAGGCAGCCGACGTCACCTTGGCGGCCACGCTGGTCGGCCTCATCGCGTTTGGCGTCGTGATGGTCTACAGCGCGAGCGCGGTTTACGCGAGCAACATGTTCGGGGACGGTCATCACTTTTTGATCCGTCAGACGATCTTTGCTTCGGTTGCGCTCCTGCTGCTTTGGGTCACGACCCACCTGGACATCGCGCTGCTCCGCCGCTCGACCTATCCGCTGCTTCTCGTCGCGGTGCTCATGATGGTCGCCGTCGCTCTCGGGCTCGGCCGGAGCGCGGGCGGCGCGACTCGCTGGGTGGCGATCGGCCGGGTGAACGTGCAGCCCGCCGAGCTCGCGAAGCTCGCGATGATCATGTGGCTGGCGCACTCGCTCGCCAAAAAGGCCCATCGCGTCCGAACGTTCTCGATAGGTTTCTTGCCGCACGTGTTGGTGGCAGGTCTCCTCATGCTGCTTTGCCTGGCGCAGCCGGATTTCGGAAGCGCCGTGATGATCGGGCTTCTCACGTTCGTCGTGCTTTTCGCAGCTGGTGCCAAAGCGGGCTACCTGCTCGGCTGTACGCTGCTCGTCCTTCCGATCGGCTACGCGGCCATCGCCTCGTCGCCGTACCGGATGCGGCGGATCACGGCGTTCTTGGAGCCGTTCGAGCATCGTCAGGGGGCCGGCTATCAAATCACCGAGTCCTTGATGAGCTTCGGCTCAGGGGGCTGGACGGGTGTGGGCCTCGGCGATGGGCGCCAAAAGCTTCTGTTCCTCCCGGAGGCGCACACTGACTTCATCAGCGCGATCATCGGGGAGGAGCTCGGCTTCATCGGCGTGCTGCTTCTGTGCGCAGCGTTCGTGTGGGTGGTGCTGCGCGGGCTTCGGGCCGCTTGGCGAGCGCAGGATGAATACGCTGGCTACCTCGCTGCGGGCATGACGCTGTTCATCGGCCTTCAAGCCTTCACCAACCTTGCGGTCGCGCTCGGGCTGCTTCCGACCAAAGGGCT
This sequence comes from Polyangiales bacterium, assembly GCA_041576815.1. Lineage (GTDB taxonomy): Bacteria > Myxococcota_A > Polyangia > Polyangiales > Houyiibacteriaceae > SG8-38. The sequence continues at coordinate 144,216 of JBFGKE010000002.1, read as the reverse complement.
CGCGCTTCCTTTCGTCAGCTACGGCGGCTCGTCGTTGCTCGTCAATGCAGCCGCGGCTGGAATCATTCTCAACACTTCACGTTTCGGCGTCTCGCGTGCCGAAGAAAAACGGGCGGCGTCGAAAACGGCGAAACCGCGACTGCGGACAGCACGAGGAGGGGCACGATGATTCAGCGCATCATGGTTGCTGGGGGGGGCACTGGGGGGCACCTGTTTCCAGGGCTTGCGGTCGTCGAGGAACTGCGTCGCCGCGTTCCCGGCCTGGAGGTGCAGTTCATCGGCACGGCGCGCGGAATCGAAGCGCGGATCTTGCCGGGCAGGGGGGAATCGCTCGAGCTCCTCGAGGTGAGCCCGCTCAAGGGCCAGGGCATCAGCGCGCGGTTCAAGAGCGTCGCGCGGATTCCAACCGCGATGATGGAGGCGTCGAATCTCCTTCGTGACTTCGATCCCGATCTCGTGCTCGGCGTGGGCGGCTACGCGTCTGGGCCGGTCCTGCTTGCCGCGGCGCTCTCCGGGCGGCCGACGGCGCTGCTCGAGCAGAACGCGCACGTCGGCATGACCAACCGCATTCTCGCGCGCTTCGTCGACCGCGCGTACATCACCTTTCCGCAAACCGAGGAGGTTTTCGGTGAAGCGAAATCGCGCTTGACCGGGAACCCGGTTCGGCAGGAGTTCGTCGAGCACGCACGTCTCGCGCTCGCCGATCCGGAGGGCTTCGAGTCCCGCGCGAGGACGGTCCTGGTGCTGGGCGGGTCCCAGGGTGCGAAAACGCTCAACGAACAGCTGCCGCGTGCCCTCGCGAGGGCGGGGATTTCGGCGCGCGGCATCGAGGTCGTCCATCAGACCGGCGAGGCGATGCGGCAAGACGTCGAGTCGACCTACCGGGGGCTCGGGATTGAAGCCAACGTCGTCACTTTCATCGACCAGATCGCTCGCGCCTATTCGAACGCGGCGCTCGTCGTGGCCCGCGCCGGCGCGACGACCTTGGCCGAGCTCTGCGCGATCGGCCGTCCCTCGATATTGATCCCCTTTCCTTTCGCATCAGACGACCACCAGACCACCAACGCGAGGGCGCTCGAGGCCGAGGGCGCTTCAATCTGCGTTCCCGAGAGCGAGCTCGAGGTCGAGGCGCTCGGAGACCTGATCGGCAGCCTGCTCGACGACACCGACGCGCGACGACGGATGGCCGGCGCCGCGCGCGATCACGGCCGGCCCGATGCTGCTGCTGCCATCGTCGACGACATGCTTGGATGGCTTGGTGGTCCCCGGCCCCTTCGCCATGGAGGAGGCGAAACCGACGGCGAGCCCCCGCCCGGGGTGCACTACCACGGCCTCGACTTCGCGCCGGCGTTTCGACTGGCGCGACCGGAGGTCTCGGCCCGTCCCGTTTTGCACCGTCCACGCCGCCCGGTTGTGGTCGATGGGGCGGTGTGGGAGTAAACGAGGATGTTTCGGGGCCGCATCCGTTCGATTCATTTCGTCGGCGTCGGAGGCGTCGGCATGAGCGGCATCGCCGAGGTGCTGCTCGACTCGGGCTTCGACGTGACCGGCTCCGACCTCCGTGAAAACGACTACACCCGCCGGCTCGCCGAAAAGGGCGCGACGATCTACGTCGGACACCAGGCGTCGCAAATCGCGGAGGCCGACGTCGTCGTGTTCTCTTCCGCGGTCGCCCCGTCGAATCCGGAGCTGGTCGCAGCGCGCCGCGCGGGGGTCCCCGTGATCCCCCGCGCCGAGATGCTGGGGGAGCTGATGCGGCTGAAGGACGGTATCGCGATTGCCGGCTCGCACGGCAAGACGACGACCACCTCGCTCGTTGCCACCGTTCTTCGGGGCGCGGGCCTCGACCCCACCGTCATCATCGGAGGGAAGCTCAACGCCCTCGGCTCCGGTGCGGCCACCGGTGCGGGCGATCTGCTCGTGGCCGAAGCCGACGAATCGGATGGGTCGTTCCTGCATCTCATTCCATCGGTCGCCGTGATCACCAACATCGACCCAGAGCATCTCGATCACTACGGGAGCCTCGACGGCGTGAAAGAGGCTTTCGTCGGCTTTGCGAATCGGGTTCCGTTTTACGGGCTGGTGATCGCCTGCCTCGACCATCCAAACGTCCAAGACATCCTTCCGCGGATCGACAAGCGCATCGTGACCTACGGGTTTTCCGCGCAAGCGGATTACCGGGCGCGCAATCCCGTGTTCGCCGGCCTGTCCGTTGGTTTCGAGGTCGAGCACCACGGCAAGAGCCTCGGACCATTCGAGGTTCGAATGCCCGGCTTTCACAACGTCCTCAATGCGCTCGCGACCATCGCAGTCGCAGACGAGCTGCGGGTCGACCACGACCTCGTTCGTTCGGCGCTGCGCGGCTTCGAAGGAGTGCAGCGTCGCTTTTCGGTCGTTGGCGAGCACGATGGGATCACCGTGATCGACGATTACGGGCACCATCCGGCCGAGGTCGAGGTGACGCTCGAGGCGGCCCAGCGTGCGTTCGGCGCGCGCATCCTAGTGGCCTTTCAACCGCATCGGTATACGCGCACGCGGGACCTGTTCGACGAGCTCACCCGGGCCTTCAATCGAGCGGATGTCCTATTCTTGACCGACGTCTACGCCGCAGGTGAGAAACCCATTGAGGGCGCGGAGGCGTGTCGGCTCGCAGATGCGATTCGAGCGCACGGACATCGGGACGTGACGTTGGTGCAAGAGCGTAAAGACCTGGCAGCGCAGATCGCCGCCCGAGCCCAACCGGGCGACGTCGTCATCACGCTCGGGGCGGGCGACATCACGCGGACGGGCGAGGAGCTCCTCGAGGTGCTTCGCCGATGAACCGCCGGCGCACGGCCGCGAGCCGACGGAAAAAGCCCACGCGGAAGAAGGCGGCTCGTTCCAAGTCGGGCAGCGAGGACAGGGCGCGCAAGCGGCCCGTGCGAAAAAACGCCGTGGCCAAGCGTGCGACTCCGAAAAAGGCCGTGCGCAAGCCCGCCAAGAAGACGGCTCCGACCAAGAAGGCCACCCGAAAGCGGTCGACCCCCGACAGGGCCAACCGCCGACGCCCCGTTCCCAAGAAGCCGCCCCCGCCCAAGTCCCGAAAGAGCGCGGCGGAGCGGGTGCGCGCCGCGAAGGCTGCCGTCGGCGGCTGGGTTCTCCAAAGGCAGGAGCTCGTCCAGCGTGCCGGCCGGCTCGCGCTGATCGGCGTCGGGATCGTGTCGATTTGGTGGGCCGGCCAGCAGGCGCAGCGCTACGCCCACGGCTCCAATGCATTTGCGATTCGGGAAATCGTGATCGAGGGCAACGACCAGCTCGAGGACATGGACGTCCGCCGCGCCGCCAGGCTGCAAATTGGCTCCAATGCATTCGAGCTTTCAACCGAAGATGCACGGAATCATTTGCTTCAGCACCCTTGGATCGAAGAAGCAACCGTCGTTCGCAGGCTTCCCAACCGCGTGCGGATCGAAATCGTCGAACGCGTTCCCGTCGCGCTGGTGGCACTCGACCAGCTCTATCTCGTCAGCGAGGACGGCGCGGTCTTCAAGCGCGTCGGGGTCGACGACCCGGTCGACCTTCCGGTGATCACCGGCATCGCCTCGGAGCAATTCTACGACGACTTCGAGTACAGAACCGCAATTCTCCTCCGTTCCATGGCGCTCCTCCAGGACTACGAAGGGGCCGGTCTCGCCGAACGCGAGCCGGTGTCGGAAATTCACTTCGACGGCGCACACGGCATCGAGCTTTTCGTCGGCGACGACGGCATGAACGTGCGCCTCGGCACGGGCCAACACCGCCAAAAGCTTCGACGCCTGCGGCGAGTCCTCGAGCGACTAGCCAGAGAGAAAACGAGACCTTCCTACGTATACCTCGACAACGTCCGAAGTCCCGAGCGCGTCACCGTCCGCCTCCCCTGACGAGAAAAGGGGACAGTCCCCTTTTTTGCAAGGGTTAATTTCCGCGCTTCCAAAAACGCATTTCAGCCCTTTTTTTTCTGCACAAAAGTTGTCCCGCCAAACCGCGTTTCGGTATGGGTCAGACAGAGGCAAGGATGGCGGAAAACGAGATCATTGCGGGGTTGGATCTGGGGTCGACGAAGGTCTGCGCGATAGTCGCTGAGCACTCCGAAGAAGGCCTAGACATCATCGGGATAGGCTCCGTTCCTTCAAAGGGTTTGAAGAAAGGTGTCGTCGTCAACATCGAGTCGACCGTGCAAGCGATCCGCGCTGCGGTCGAGCAAGCCGAGACGATGGCCGGCGTCGAAATCAACACCGTGTACGCCGGCATCGCTGGCAGCCACGTTCGCGGAATGAACCAAGACGGTGTCGCCGCCATCGCCAATCGAGAGGTTGCCACCGAGGACGTCACGCGGGTGTTGGAGCAAGCAAAGGCAGTCCCGCTTCCGGGCGACCGCCAGGTGCTGCACGTCTTGCCGCAGGAATACATCGTCGACGAGCAGGATGGCATCAAGGAACCGATCGGCATGGCCGGCGTCCGCCTCGAGGCCCGCGTGCACATGGTCACCGCTGCATCCACGTGCGTTGCCAACGTCACCAAGTGCGCCGAGCGCTGCGGCCTGTTCGTCGAGGAGGTCGTGCTCCAGCCACTCGCGAGCGCGCACGCCGTGCTTAGCGGCGACGAGCGCGAGATCGGCGGCGTCTTGATCGACATCGGCGGCGGCACCTCGGACATCATCATTTACGTAGACGGCGCCGTCGTACACACCAGCTCGATTCCCATCGGCGGACTCAATCTCACGAGTGACATCGCAACGGGCCTTCGCACGCCCATGGCGGAAGCCGAACGCATCAAGATCAAATACGGGTGCGCCGCTTCGCGCATGGTCGATGACGAAGAAACGATCGACGTGCCTTCCGTGGGGGGACGGCCGCCCCGCTCGCTGCCGCGCCGCGTTCTCTGCGACATCATCGAGCCGCGGGTCGAAGAGATCTTCGCCGCGTGCCGTCACGTGATCGCCGAGACCGGCTACACGGACATGCTTGCTTCCGGCGCGATCGTCACGGGTGGCACCACCATCCTCGACGGTTTGCCGGAGCTCGCCGAAGAAGTGCTGGGGCTTCCGGTTCGCCGGGGGGCTCCCACGGGCATCGGCGGCTTGATCGACGTCGTGAAGAGCCCGTCCTACGCGACTGGCGTTGGCTTGGTGAAACACGGAGCGGATCAACTCGTGGGAACGTCCGCGCCCGAACGCACAGTGGAAGTGGCCGCGAGCCGTGGATTCGGTCGAAAGATCGGCGCGTGGTTCAGAGAGGTTTTTTAGGAGGAATCGATGGCTATCTCGATCGAGTTCGCGGACGACGCTGAGCTTCACGCACGCATCAAAGTGGTGGGCGTGGGCGGCAGCGGCGGCAATGCGCTCAACACGATGATTCGAAACGGGCTCGAGGGCGTCGAGTTCATCGCCGCCAACACCGACGCGCAGGCGTTGGATCGAAGCCTCGCTCCGGCAAAGATCCAGCTCGGACCGCAACTCACCCGTGGTCTCGGGGCTGGCGGAAATCCCGACGTGGGTCGAAAAGCGGCCCTCGAGGACCTACAGCGTCTCTCCGAGGCGCTCGAAGGAGCGGACATGGTGTTCGTGACCGCCGGAATGGGAGGCGGCACGGGAACGGGCGCAGCGCCGATCATCTCGCAGGTTGCTCAGGATCAAGGCGCGCTGACCGTCGGGGTGGTTACCAAGCCTTTCCTTTTCGAAGGGCGTAAGCGCGCGAAGCACGCGGACCGCGGCGTCCAAGAGCTCATCGACTCCATCGACAGCATCATCACGATTCCCAATCAGCGGCTCATGTCGCTCGGGGATGACGACATCACGATGCTCGACGCCTTTGCACGCGCCGACGACGTGTTGCTTCAAGCGGTACAGGGCATCAGCGACCTCATCATCAATGCGGGCATGATCAACGTCGACTTCGCCGACGTGAAAACGATCATGGCCAGCAACGGAAGGGCCCTCATGGGCACCGGCATCGCCAAGGGGGACCGGCGCGCGCTCGAGGCCGCCGAGATGGCGATCAACTCGCCCCTTCTCGACGAGGTGTCGGTGCAGGGCGCGACCGGCATTCTCATCAACTTCACCGCTGGCCCGGACATCAAGCTTCGCGAGATCAACGAGGCGGCCGGTCTGGTGCAGCAGGCCGCGCACGAGGAGGCCGAGATCATCTTCGGCGTCGTCACCGACTCCGACCTCTCGGATACCGTGAAGGTCACCGTGATCGCCACCGGCTTCGAGCGCGCGGCATATGCGCCGATCCCGCTCGGCCTCCGACATGCCTCGGCGAGCACTCAAGGCGCCACCGGCTCTTCATCCAATAGGGTGACGAAGCAGGCCGCGCCCCGTAGTGAGGATCTCTCATCTACGCTCGAAGGTGCGCCGGCAGCCGTGGCCCAGCCAGTCGGAACCAGGGCGTTTGGAGCGAGCGCGCTGCACGACGAGGCTGTCCTGGACATCCCCGCATATCTCCGTCGAGGGACACCCACTGCCGAGTAAAACCATCTTCATTTCGTGCGCTTAGCTTGAAGCCCGGCTTAGTCCGGGCTTCGGATTCGCCGCCGCGACGCACGCGACTGGTGACCGGCGCGAAAACGTATTCAGAGTCGTTGCCCAAAACGCTTTGCGACAGCCCGTAAAGCAGGTAACGTGCTCGGACGAGGGGAACAGCCCGTGTTGGAAATTCACCCCTCTAGCTTAATCGTTCCGCTTCTGACATACTTTTGTGTGGGATGAGTTTGAAGAAGAGTGTTCAGGTGGGGCCCGCTGCCCGTCGGAAATGCCCCTGCGTTAGCGTTCTGTGCGTCCTCTGCGCGCTTTTTGCATCGCTTTTCGGGGCCAAGAGCGCGTCGGCCGATGCGCCCGTCGCAGCGATCCAGGTTGGCCCCCTCGCGGCCCCCGCGGCCGTGCTTGGAATGACGAATCCCTACGTCGTCGCTGCAGTCGGCAAGGTGCCCGCGCCCGCGGTCGACACCTTCACCTTCTCGCACGACCTTCGCGTATTTGCGCTTCGGGTCGAGAAGCTCGCGCGCTACGGCTTGGACCTCAACCAGCGAAAATCGCCCCAGCCCGAAAAGCTCAACTTGCGGGTAGAGCCCCGCTTTGGCGGCGGCGTCCTCCAACTCTCGTACCGACGCTAGTTCGGTTTCGTCACATCCGTGGCAGTGAAACGGGTGCCTGACCCCTCTTTTCAGCTCAGGCCGTATTGATCGCGGTTTTCGTCGAGGTGCGCGAGGTAGTAGTCCGCTGGCTGCTGCGGTTCGAGCTCGCCGGTCTCGACCGTCGCGGTGAGCTGTTTCATCAGGTCGCCGAGCCGTTTCGAGGGAGACAAGCCAAAGCGCTCCATGATGAGCGTGCCGAGCCCCTTAGGCAGGGGCGCAACCTTGGCGTCCTCCACCTGGAGATCTCGAATCCGCTTCGCGAGCAGGCTGATCTGCCGGACGCCGCGGCGGCGCTTTTCGGGCCGCTTCGTCGTGATGTCGGCGCGGCTCAGGTCGAGTAGGTCGCGCAGGCCATCGCCCATTTGCTTGTAGAAGCGACGCACTGCCGCGTCGGTCCACTCGTCGTCGTACTGCGCCGCACGAAGGTGATGCAGGATCAAGAAATGGATTCGCTCGCGAAGCGCACCTTCGAAACCGAGCCGATCTGCGACACGCTTCCGATACATCGCCGCGCCGACCTCGCTGTGCCCGTGGAACGTCACGTTGCCGCGTTCGTCGATGCGGCGTGTCTTGGGTTTGCCGATGTCGTGGAGGAGTGCCCCCCAGCGTACCTCGAGCCGCGGGACCGACTGCTTCACGACCTGCTTCGTGTGCTTCCAAACGTCTTTGTGCCGCCACTCGTTGTCGCCGAAGCCCACCATCGCTGCGACTTCCGGCAGCCATGCATCGAGGCAGCCGACCGATTCGATTGCATCGAGACCGGGCTCGGGATGCTTGGACATGAGTAGCCGATCCATGTGCTCGCGGAGGGCGGAAAGAGGCACCGCGCGCCACTCGGCCGGGGAAGGGCGCTCGGGCTCGTCGTGACGCAGCGTGGGGTCGCTCGCCACCGAGGCGGCCCATTTCAGCGCCTTGATCGCCCGTTCCGGCGTCACCTCTCTCGCGACGGACATTGGTCAGCTCAGTATATCTTCGAGCGCCCCGAGAAGGCGCCCGTTCTCTTCTGGTGTGCCGATCGTGATTCGAATGCAAGCCCTGAGCCGTGGCTCGCCGTTTGGGAACTGACGGACTGCAATTTCGCGGCTCAGCAACGCCTCGCAGAGCGTGGGCACCTCGCCGGCGACGCGGACGAGCAGGAAATTGGCATCGCTCGGGTAGCAGTGAAGGGCATCGAATCGCTCGAGCTCGACGCGGAGCCGCTCCCGCTCGGCGACGATGGTAGTCACGTGATCCTCCAGCAGCGGCGCGAGGTCCGTGAGCGCGAGGGTCGCGACCTCCTGAGAGCCCGTGTTCAGGTTGAACGGTTGCCGGACTTTGTCGAGCTCTGCGGCAAGGGCTTCGTCGAGGCGCACCCAGCCGACGCGGATGCCCGCAAAGCCGATTTTCGAGAGGGTGCCGAGGAGCGCGCACTGCGGGCGCTCCTCGCACAGCGTCGCAAACGACTGGTCGGAGTAGGCGCCGTACGCCTCGTCGATGACGTGCAGCGTGTCCGGAAAAGCCTCGATCAGTGACTCGATGCGCGCTCGCGAGAAGCATGCGCCGGTCGGGTTGTTTGGGGTCGCGTAGTAAACGAGATTCGGCGAGTGCCGCTCGAGCGCATCGGCCATTGCGTCTGCGTCGAGATCCCACGCATCGTCGAGGGGCACGCCAATCGTCGTCCAGCCGTGCACCTTGCTCGTGACCCCATACATCACGAAGGTCGGCTCCGGGAACACGACGACCGCGCGTTGGGCGCCAGCGCGTGGCTTGGCCATGGCGGTCGCGAGCAGGGCGATCAGCTCATCCGAGCCCGCGCCGAGCACGTACTCGTCGGCGCTTCCACCGAGCCCCCGCGCGAGCGCGTTCCTCAGCTTGGTTGCGCGACCGTCGGGGTAGCGATGGATGTCGGTCGCGTGCATGACCGAAGCGATCCGGGCTCGCGCGTCGGGCGGGAGCGGCCACGGGCTCTCGTTTGCGTCGAGCTTCACCGCAGGCGGCGCGGGCGGCACGCGATACGGGCTCAGCTCTGCAAGCTCGGGCCGAAACAGCGCTTTCAGTGATTCGATCGACATGGGCCTCGGCGGTCCGGGGCAGTCATTGCACGCGGCGCGGCGCTGTAAAGCGGCCGGACGATCAGTGAAGCACCTGGCCGGCCTGCTCACGCGCCTCTTCGAGGGCCAGGCTGATCGCGCGGGCGTCTTTGGCGTCCGGGCGGGCCTCGAGATACGCCGCCAGGTCCTCGGATGCAGCCCCAAACGTGCGAAGGGCGTGTGCGAGCAACCCACGATCTCTTCGGTGCTCGGGCGCTTGGGTGAGCTCGACCAAGTGATCGCAAGCAAGCATCGCTCGCGCGTAGTCGCCCTGACGGCGGTGCGCGTTCTTGAGGTTGGCGAGCATGCGAATCGCGATCGTGTGGCAGTCGACCGGCTCGAGATAACTCGGATGAAGTGCCATCTCAGCACCGAGGAAACGCGCCGCGAGCCTTCGAAGGCCGTGCCCGTCGAGCAGCTCGCCACCGTGGAACGGGTCCTGATAGACGCCCTGCGGCCCTCCGACGCGCACCAAGAAGTGCCCGGGGAAGCCGACACCCTCGACTTCCATGCCTGCGCGCTCGCCGACCGCCATCGTCAGCGCGGAAAGCGAAATGGGGATCCCCTTGCGTCGAATCAGCACTTGGTCGATGTAGCTGTTGAAGGGATTGTAGTAATCGTCGCGCTCCCCCTCGAAGCCGAGCTCCTCGAACAAGAGCTCTGCGAGAATTCGACCGTCGCGCTCGGGAGTCGAGCGAAGCCCGCGACGAATCAGCGCTTCTGCGCCGAGGTTGTCGAGCTCGCGTCGTATCTCGTATTCGTCGAGCGCGGGGTTCGCTTCGCGCGCGATGACAATGGCGACATCCTCGACCCGGGCGTTGGGCCGCTGCAACATCGATACAAGAGGATCTCCGCTCGCCACGATTCTAACCTTGCGCCAGAGGAGAGTGACTCATCGGGAGCTGATGTCGAGCCGAGCAGTGTGCTAAACCCACGGTGATCGCAAGCCTATGTGTTGTTCCGGTGCTTGACGAATTTCTGCATACATTGGAGCACGGCCCCGACTACTGGGCCTACACGCTCGTCGCAGCGTCCGCCGGGGTCGAGTACGTCGTGCCTCCGATTCCCGGCGACACGGTTGCGCTGTTCGCCGTTGCGCTCGCGGTTCGCGCGCAATTGCGCTGGTTCTACGTGTACTTGGCTCTGACGGCAGGCGCGATGTTGGGCGGGCTCGCCGCGTGGGCCTTCGGCACTTGGCTCGCCGATCACGAGGCGAGCTGGCCGTCGTTCTTGAGGCGGCCGGCCGCTACTCGCGCTCTCGACGCAGTGCGTCGAGGGTATGCCCGCCACGGCGGGATGTATCTGACGTTTAATCGTTTCCTTCCCGCGCTCCGTGCTTTTTTCTTCGTCGGCGCGGGCCTGTCACGCATGCGGGCGGTTCACGTCTTGCTTTACGGTGGGATTTCGGCCGCGCTTTGGAACGCGCTTCTGATGGCAGCCGGCTACGCGGTCGGCAGCAACTGGGATGCGCTGCTCAGCTTGGTCGAACGATACACGCTCGCCACGCTCGTCCTCGTCGCGGCCGTCACGCTCGCGATCGTCGCACGCTTCGTCTACGACCTCAGGCGTACCTAGCGGTCGCGCGCCTGAACGGGCTTTTCGGACTTGACCATCGCGCGCACCAGCTCCCGGTTCATCCGCGCGATCCAGTCGAGGCTGATCCCCTTCGGGCACGCGGCCTCGCATTCGCCGTGGTTGGTGCAGCCGCCGAAGCCCTCGGCGTCCATTTGTGCGACCATCTTCCGAACGCGGTCCGCCCGTTCGGGCTGACCCTGTGGCAGAAGCGAAAGATGAGCGACCTTGGCTGCCGTGAACAGACTCGCCGATGCGTTCGGGCAGGCCGCGACACAGGCTCCGCACCCGATGCAAGCGGCTGCATCCATCGCTTTGTCTGCCAGCTCTTTGGCGACGGGAAGCTCGTTGGCCTCCGGCGCGCTCCCCGTGCGAATCGAAACATAGCCGCCCGCCTGCATGATTCGGTCGAACGCGCTTCGATCTACCATCAGGTCTTTCACGATGGGAAATCCGCTTGCACGCCACGGCTCGAGCCAGAGCTCGTCTCCGTCTTGGAACTGCCGCATGTGCACCTGACACGTGCTCGTGCGCCGCTGCGGGCCATGTGCTTCGCCGTTGACCACGATTCCACAGCTGCCGCAGATGCCTTCACGGCAGTCGTAGTCGAATACGATCGGCGTCTCGCCTCTTTCGATCAGGCCTTCGTTCACGACGTCCAGCATCTCGAGAAATGACATGTGCGTCGTGATGTCTTTTGCCTGGTAGGTTTCGAAACGCCCGGGCTCGTCGGGACCGGTCTGGCGCCAAACGTGCAGGGTTAGGTTGATCAGCCGGTCGCTCATTTGTAGCTCCGCTTCGTGGGCTTGACGTATTCGAACGTCAGCGGCTCTTTGTGCAGCTGTGGTTCGCTGGCGTTGCCGGTCCAGTCCCAGGCGGCCACGTAGCTGTAGTTTTCGTCGTCGCGAAGGGCCTCCCCGTTCTCCTGGTATTCCTCACGGAAGTGCCCGCCGCAGCTTTCCTTCCGGTCGAGCGCGTCGATGCACATCAGCTCGCCGAGCTCGAAGAAATCCGCGACGCGCCCAGCGCGCTCGAGGGTCTGGTTGAGCTCGGCGCCGCTCCCGGTGACTTTGACCTCGCGCCAAAACTCGTCGCGAAGCTCGGGAATCTCGCGGAGCGCCTCTTCGAGCCCTTCCTTGCTGCGCGACATGCCGCACTTGGTCCAGATGATGCGGCCGAGCTTGCGGTGGTAGTGCTCGGGCGGGTGCTTGGGGTACGGGGCGTTCATCAGCTTGTCGATCCGCGCCTCCACCGCCGAAACCGCCGCCTGGACGTCCGGGTGATCGTCGGCGAGCGGGGGCAGGTTGCGCACGTCACCGAGGTAGTTGCCGACCGTGAACGGGAGCACGAAATAGCCGTCCGCGAGCCCCTGCATCAGCGCGGACGCGCCGAGCCGATTTGCACCGTGGTCCGAAAAGTTCGCCTCGCCGCCGGCAAACAGCCCGGGAATCGTGGTTTGTAGATTGTAGTCCACCCACAGGCCGCCCATCGTGTAGTGCGTCGCCGGATAGATGCGCATCGGCGTTTCGTATGGATTGTCCCCCGTGATGCGCTGGAACATCTCGAAGAGGTTGCCGTAGCGCTCGCGACTTGTCTGTTCGCCGAGGCGCTCGATCGCGTCCTTGAAATCCAAGTACACGCCCCGCCGCTCGCCGTCGACCTCCGGCCCGACGCCGAGACCGTCGTTCGTGACGTAGAGCGCGTTGCGAGAAGCTACGTCACGCGGCACCAGGTTGCCGAACGCGGGATAGCGCTCCTCGAGGTAGTAGAAGCGATCGGCCTCTGGGATGGCTTCTGGCGGCTTCGTGACGTCCTCTTTGTTGCGCGGTACCCAGACCCGTCCATCGTTTCGAAGCGACTCGCTCATCAGTGTGAGCTTCGATTGATAGGGGCCCGCCTGCGGGATGCACGTCGGATGGATTTGGGTGTAGCAAGGGTTTGCAAAGGCAGCCCCGCGCCGGTGCGCCCGCCAGACCGCCGTCGCGTTGCAGCCCTTGGCGTTGGTCGATAGGTAAAACACGTTGCTGTAGCCGCCGGTGCAAAGCACCACCATGTCGGCGATGTGCGTGCTGACTTCCCCCGTCGTCAGGTCGCGCGTGACGATGCCACGCGCTCGCCTGTCGTGGACGATCAAATCGAGCATTTCCGTTCTCGGAAACATCTCGACCGTGCCGGCCTCGATCTGACGGCTGAGCGCCTGATATGCACCGAGGAGAAGCTGCTGGCCGGTCTGACCGCGCGCGTAGAAGGTGCGGGACACCTGCGCCCCGCCAAACGACCGATTCGCCAAGAGCCCACCGTACTCACGGGCGAACGGCACGCCTTGCGATACCGCTTGGTCGATAATCTCGACGCTCAGCTCGGCCAACCGATACACGTTCGACTCGCGCGAGCGAAAGTCGCCGCCCTTCACCGTGTCGTAGAAGAGCCGGTAGACGCTGTCGCCGTCGTTTTGATAGTTCTTGGCCGCGTTAATCCCGCCTTGGGCGGCGATGCTGTGCGCGCGGCGTGGGCTGTCCTGGTAGCAGAAGCACTTGACGTTGTAGCCCATCTCGCCGAGCGAGGCCGAGGCTGCTCCCCCCGCGAGCCCGCTGCCCACCACGATCACGCTGTGCTTGCGCCGGTTGGCTGGTGCGACGAGCTTGCCCGCCTCCTTGTGATTGGACCAGCGTTTGTCGATGGGGCCGGTCGGCTCGTTCGATCGTAACTCCATGACTACCTTCTCATGACACGATGCCCGTGAGCACGGTGATCGGGAACGAGAGGTTCCCGAGCGTGATCACCGCGGCGATTCCGACCGCGAGATCGCGGCGGTACGAATTGATGCGGGGGTGATTGGCGCCAAGCGTTTGAAATGCGCTGTAGATGCCGTGAAAGATGTGAAAACCGAGCGCGACGTTGCCTGCGATGTAAACGCCGGCGATGAGGGGATTCTGGAAACCCTCGACGACGTTTCGGTACACGTCGCCCGGATGCGCGGGCAGAATCGTGAAGTGCAAGAGGTGGTAGACCAAGTACAGAAGTAAGATCGGACCGGTCCAATACATCGTGCGTGCGGCGTAGTCCGTGGCCAGGTCTTTGTTCTTCTTGTAGCGCGAGCCGCGCGCCCGGCGGTTGCGACCCCAAAGCGAAAATGCCGACGCGATGTGCGCGCCGAATGCGAAGAGCAAAACCAGTCGCGTTCCCCAGACGAGCGCAGGCAGGTCGTGAAGAGCCTTCGCATACCCGTTGAGCGCCTCGGGCCCGAGGTAGAGGTTCAGGTTGCCGAGGAAGTGGCCGATCGTGAAGCCGACGATCACGAACCCGGAAAGGGCCATGATCACTTTCTTTCCGATTGTGGTGTCGTGAAGCGTGAGCGAGCGTTGCATGGGGTCTTCTCTCGGGAGATTCAGTACTTCGGGGGGTCGTGATATTCCACGAGGTCGCCGCGAAAGGTCTCGAGGACCGACACCCCATCGGCCTCGGCGACCAGGTAGCTCGGGCTGAGCGGAACTTTGCCGAGACCCCCGGGGGTGTCGACGATCAGCTTGGGGAGCGCAATGCCGCTGACGCGCCCCTGGAGCGCCGCCATCAGCTCGATCCCGCGTCTGAGGGGCGTCCGAAGATGCCCGGTACCGCCGACGGGGTCCATTTGTAGCAAGTAATAGGGCCGAACCCGCGCCTGGACCAGGCCCCGAAACAATCGTTCGAGGACGTCCGGGCTGTCGTTGATGCCGCGGAGTAGGACCGTCTGGTTCATGACGGGAAGCCCTGCATCGGCTAGGCGAGCGCATGCCGTGCGCGCCTCGTCGGTCAGCTCCTTCGGGTGATTGAAATGCGTCAGTACCCAAGTCGCTTCGTGGCTTGCGCGTATCGCGCGGCACAGCTCGAGGGTGATCCGCTGCGGCAGCGTCACCGGCACTCGGGTGGCGAGCCGGACGTACTGGACATGCTCGATTGCGCCCAAACGACGAAGTAACCGGGCGAGCCGCTCGGTCGACATCAGGCACGGGTCGCCTCCCGAGACGATGACGTCGTGAATCTCGGCGTGCGCCTCGATCCATTTGAACGCCGGCTCGAGCGCGGCCATCGAGCGGGCGCCACCGCCATCCCCGACGAGGCGCGATCGCGTACAGAACCTGCAGTACACGCCGCATCGGTCGGTCGCGACGAGGAGCACGCGATCCGGGTAACGTCGGATGAGGTGCGGCGCCACCTCGTGCGCCTCCTCACCGAGCGGGTCGCGGAGATCTCCCTCCACCGCAACAGTTTCCTCCACGCGCGGTACGCACTGGCGCCGAATCGGGCAATCGGCGTCCGTCGGATCACAGAGCGAGAGATAATAGGGCGTAATCGAGATCGGTAGCCCAGCCGCCATCGCGCGAGCGGCGCCTTTTCGCTCTGCGTCGGTCAGCGCCAAGGCTCTGTCCAGACCTTGTAAATCGGTCACGGCATGCTGCGCCTGCCAACGCCAATCGTTCCATCGGCGCACATCCGAGCGCGGGGCATCACGGAAATTGAGCGGCAGCGCGCGCATCGGGCGGAGCTTACTTGCCGACGCGACTCCGGCAACTCCCGTGGCTCCTGGACACATAGGAAAAACATTGGCATATGGCAGGTTTGGAGCTTGCCCGCGTCGCGGTTTGCTCCCATGGCCCAGGACGAACACGGAGAGACCATGGCGACCCGAGACCCCCGCCCGTTCGACGTCGAGTACATCGAAAATCCCTCGCAGGCCCAGCTTCGTGATCTCGCGTTCGAGCACACGCCGTGCGTGCAGCGAACGGCAGCCGGAAGCATCAACAAGATCACGCGAAACAAAGCGCGGATGGCGAAGTACACCTACATCATTGATACCGAAGATCGGTGGAGCCATCAGATCATCGGTCCCGAAAAGGCCCGCCGGCTCATCGAGAGGCAAGCCGAATACATCGCGGACAAGGGCAAGCTCATCGCCATCGACGGGTATTCGGGGCTCGGCGCCGGCGCGTTCGGTACGACGTGGCTCTACACCCTGGAGGGCGCCAACATCGCTGGGATGCAGCAGATCCTCGCCTTCCCAAGGTCGGCCGCCGAAACCAAAGATCAGCTGAAGCAGCCGTTCGAGCCGATCTTCCGCCTCTTCTACACGCCCGATTTGATGCTCGACGACATGCCCGGCCGGCAGGCGATCATCGTCGACATGGAGAACTGGACGACGCACGTGATGGGCGCCGACTACTTCGGTGAATCGAAGAAGGGCGTGCTTCGCATGCTCAATCACTACGTCTACCAAAAGGGCGGCCTGGTTCTTCATGCCGGCGCAAAGGCTGTAACCTCGACCAACGGCGGCAAGCTGACCATGACGATCATGGGTCTCTCGGGGACCGGCAAAACCACGACGACCTTTTCGAAGCAGGGCGACCTCACGGAGCCGATCCAAGACGACATGGTGTCCCTCTGGCCAAACGGCGCGCTCTCGATCACCGAAAACGGATGCTTCGCCAAGACCGACGGGCTGTCGCTCGAAACCGAGCCGATTTTGTACGAGGCGACGATCGGTCCCGACGCGTGGGTCGAAAACGTGTTCCTCGAAAAAGACGGCTCCTTCAATTTTAGCAAGGGCGCGCTCACGACCGAAGACGTCGAGCGGCTTCGCGACATCCTCGTCGCCACGGGTGCGAACCCTACGAACGTCGACAAGTACATCGCCGGTGAGGTGCACGTCGACGATTTGGTCGACAGCCACGGCGTTCCGAAAGACGGGTGGGATTTCGTCGTTTGGACGCAGAACGGGCGCTCGATCGTCCCGCTGAGCTCGATTCCGGACGCCGCCGACCTTCACGACATCCCGCAGGTGAAGTCGATGGGCATCCTCAACCGGGACGAGGGCTACGACGCCGCCATGCCCGGTATCGTTCGGTTCACGTCTCCCGAGCAGGCGGCCGGCTACTTCATGTTGGGCGAGACGTCGAAGACCAGCGCGGCTGGAAAAGAGCGTGGCAAGACGCGGTCGCCGTTCACGCCGCCTTTCTTTCCAGCGAAGCACGGCCTTCAGGCGAAGCGCTTCGCCGAGCTCGCCGAGACCATGCCTGGCGTCACGATGTGGCTCATGAACACCGGTTACATCGGTGGCGAGGCCAACGACGTCAAAGAGAACAAAGCGCTCAACATTCACATCAAGCACTCGAGCGCGATGCTCGAGGCGCTGTTGTCCGACAAGATCAAATGGAAGAAAGACCCGGACTTCGGCTACGAGATCGTCGACGTGGACGCGCCCGAGAACGCCGAGCTGCTCGCGCAAGTGCCGGCTGAGATTCTCGAGCCGCGCCGGTTCTACGACAGCCGAGGGCGACACGCGGACTACGAGCAGTGGGTCGACCAAATGAAAGAGGGGCGACGCGAGTTCCTGCGACAATTCGACGTCGCGGACCCGATCGTCCAAGCCACTGCAGGGTGAGCATCCGCAGGTTTTGCGGGCGCTTCGGCGACTTGTGGTAACAGGGGTCGGCGTGAAGCGATTCGCGTCGATGTTCGCTCTCGCCGTGCTGTGGGCGGCGCTGGTCGCCGATGGAGCAAGCGCGCAGTCGAAGTGGTCCAGCGACCTCGTCGTCTTCGATGGCCTTTTCGGAGGCACCGTCTCTCGCTTCACCGACGGGCGGAAATGGCAGCCGAGCCTTTGGCTCGACGGCTCGTACGGGGTCGCAGGCCCGCTTCACCTCGGCGCGTACTTTCAGTGGCTCGCCCGAGGCTTTCCTCTCGATAACCCCGGCTTTGGCGGTGGCGGTTTGATCGCGCTTCGCGGGAACGTGAAAAAGCTTCGCCTTTCGGGCGCGTTCACCGGGGGCTACCTCGGCGTCCCACTGGTCGAGCGCGTCGAGGGGGCCGGCACGATTGGAGCCTTCGTCGGCCTCGGGTATGGTTTCCTCTCGTGGATGGGACTCGAAGTGCGCGGGAGGTGGATCCGGTACTTCAGAATGCCCGACGGGGCGCCGAACCAAGCCTGGACCCTCGAAGCGGGCCTGAGCTTCTTCATCGACTGAGGCGATGCCGCCCGTAGCCGTCCTCGTCGTCGCATCGAGATCCGGCTGATCAAACTCTCTATCGCTTCTTGAGGTTTTGCACCGCGCGCCGCGCGCGCTCTGCAGCGGCAGGGTCGCTCTTCTTGGTGGCGTCGATGTACCGCTCGAAGGTTGCGATCGCCATGCCGGTGTTCCCCGATTTCTCGTAGCAAGATGCGAGGTCGAACAAGAGTGCGGGTGGGCCGCCGTCGCCGAGCTCGAGCGCTTTGACGTACAGCGGAATCGCCTCCTCGCAGCGTTTGGCGCCGCGGTACGCGATCGCGAGGTTGCGCGCGACCTCCGGGTCGTAGGGGTCGACGCCGATTGCTTTCTCGAGTGCAGCGATTGCTTCGTCGTAGCGCTGCGCTTTTCGAAGCGCCACGCCGAGGTTGTTGAGAAGCAGTGGGTCGTTCGGGATGACCTTGAGCGCGCGCCGGTAGGTCGCGATGGCCGCGTCGTTGTCGTTCGAGCGACGATAGGCGACCCCGAGGTTGAGCCAGTGATTGCTGTGCGTCGGCTCGAGCTCGACCGCCTTTTCTAGGCAATTGATCGCCTCTTTGCTGCGGTTCAACCGAAGGAGCACCGCACCGGCCAATCCGTGCGCCCGGCCGTCTTTGGGCTGGAGCTCGATCGCGCGCTTGAACGAGCCAAGCGCCTCTTCGTAGCGCTCCAAGCGACGGAGGATCGAGCCGCGCGTCACGTGACCTTGTGCATAGGTGGGCCTCGCGGCCACGGCGCGGTCGATCTCGGCAAGCGCCTCTTCGTACCGGCCCTCTGCACGGAGCGTCTTGGCGAGCCTGTAGTGTGCATCTGCAGCATCCGCCCCGACGGTCGTCGCGCAGAGCATGGCCGCGCAAGTCAGAATTACCCCCATCCACCTCACGTGCTCAGATTAGCACGACACCTGCGCTACACGCCCGAATAGAGAAGCCCGATCGCCGCCACGAAGACCGGGGGCATGAACCGGGCAAAGAGCACCCACGCGATGATCAGCCCGAGCAGGCCGCTGCTACCCGAAAAGAGGCCAAACCACTTCTTGCGCCAGCGCTCGCTCAGCGCGAGCGGTACCATCGCGTAGCCGTCGAGCGGCGGCAGAGGAATCAGATTGAAACACCCCAGGATGAGGTTGATCGAGAAGAGCACGCTACAGAAAAGCGCCAGGCCCTGCGCGACGCCCGACGGCGCGACAGCCAGTGTCTCGAGGGTGAGCCCGCCACTCTCGGGGAGCACGAAGTAGTCAGCCGCCAGGCCGACCCGAATCGCGACGGCCGCGAGCAGTGCGAGGGCGAAGTTCGCAGCCGGCCCCGCCGCCGCCATGAGGGCGGCCCGCTTGGGGTAGCGCTCCGCCCACGACGGATCGTACGGCGCGCTCGCCCAGCCGATCATCCATCCTCCGCCCTGGAAGAAGAAGGACAGAATCGGCACGACCAGGGTCCCGAACGGCTCCCTTTTCATGTGCGGGATCGGGTCCAGGGTCACCTGTGCGCTCGCGGTCGTGTCCCCGCCGAGGCGGCCAGCCAGCGCATGCGCTGCTTCGTGGCAGGTCAGCGACAAGAGAAACGCGGCAAGCCACAGGGGAAGCTTCGCCAGGAGTTGAAGGTCCATCGACCGGCGGCAGCCTAGTACGAAAACCGTCTGCTGCTACATTCGCCTCATGCCGCCCATCATCGCGCTCTTCGACATCGACGGAACGCTGCTGAGCGCGGGCGGGGCTGGCCGTCGCGCCGTCGAGCGGGCGCTCGAGGAGGTTCTCGACGACATCGACGAAGAAGTGGCCTTGCACTCGGTGGAATTCGCGGGCCGAACCGACCCGTGGATCGTTCGCGAGGCGCTTCGGCACTGCGGCGTGCTTGCCGACGAGCCATTGGTCGTCGAAGTGCTTCGTCGCTACGTCGCGCACCTCCCGCGGGAGCTCGAGCTCGCCCATGCCTTCGAAGTGCTCCCGGGCGTCGGGTCTTTGCTTCTCGAGCTCGAGGCGCGAGAAGACGTGATCCTCGGCCTCGGGACTGGGAACACGGAGGCGGCCGCCTATGCGAAGCTCGCGCGCGGAGGCCTCGATTCGTTTTTCGACTTTGGCGGCTTCGGGTCCGATCACGCCGATCGGGCGGAGCTGCTGAGTGCGGGTTTGCGTCGCGGCCTCGAGCGAGGTGGCCTGCGTCCTGGGGACGCCGAGGTGATCGTCGTTGGGGACACGCCGCACGACGTGGCGGCCGCGAACGCAATCGGTGCGCGCTGCGTTGCGGTGACGACCGGGAGCTTCGACGGTGCCGCGCTCAGCGCAGCGGGGGCGAGTATCGTCGTGTCCGACCTGCGGGCGACCGAAGTTCGCTCGGTGTTCGTCCGCGACCCGATCGGCCCGTGACCGTCTGACGGCGCGTGCCATACTCCCCGCGTGAGCCCGCCGACAAAGCGCTGGGTCCAGCAGTGGTGGGCAATCGTCGCGGTCATCGTTCTGACGATCGGCGGCACCGGGTTCTTGAGCATCAAGGCGCTCGGGCTACGTTCGGTCGAGCCACGCGCCGAGCCGTTCTCACAGCCGCCGGGCGGCTTCGACTATCGTTGGTGGAATGCGGCCCTCGGCCGATGGGTGGCGGGGAAGGGCGTCGACTACGACGCAGTCCTCTCCGAAGAGCGGGAGCTTCGACGATTCGTCGCCACGCTTTCATCGATCGGGCCACGGTCGTCTCCAGAGCGGTTTGGCACCGAGCCAGCGCGACTCGCGTATTACATCAATGCTTACAACGCGTTGGTCTTGTTCGGGGTGGTCGACAGCTGGCCGATCGACACGGTGCACGACGTTCGCGGGTGGTTGAACCCGAGGGACGGCTTCGGGTTTTTCTACGGACTCCGCTTTCCGCTCGACGGGGGCTCCATCAATCTCTACGACCTCGAGCACGAGGTCATTCGAGGCTTTGGAGATGCGCGCATTCATGCGGCGATCAACTGCGCTTCGACGTCGTGCCCTGCGCTCATGCCCTACGCGTTCGAGCCGGGCGCGCTCGACGATCAGCTCGACGAAGTCACCCGCCGTTTCACGTCGGATCCCACGCACGTGCACGTCGACCGCGAGGCAAACGAGATCCAGCTTTCGGCGATCTTCGATTGGTACCGCGCGGACTTCGAGGAGCACGCGCGGCGACTCGGGCGACCGGCGACGGTGCTGGACTTCATCGAAGCGTTCGCAACCCCTGACGTGCGAGCGCGCATTGGCGAGGCTCGGGCGCAGGAGCTCGACCTGATTTTCAGACCCTACGATTGGTCGCTCAACCGCGCCTTCGGTGAGCTGGCTTACACAAAAATACTGCAGAACTCGACGATCGGTGTCATAGCCTACTAAGCTTGAGGAGCGATTCGAGGGGGGAACGAGCGAGATGAAACGTATCGCTTTACTTACGTTTGCGGTCGGCCTGGCATCGATTACCGGCTGCCCGGGAAGCTTGGCGAATCCAGATGCTTTCGGGGACGGCGGCGTCGAGCTCAAGAGCGCCGAGGAGGTGTTCGCGGAGAGCTGCGGAACCACGGGGTGCCACGACGCATCGTCGAACGCACAGGCCGGCCTCGACCTGATGTCGCCCGACGTGGAAAGCCGTGTCGTCGACGTCGACGCGATCGGGCTCGGATGCACCAGCGACGTCCTGGTGGTCGCGGGCGACCCGGACGGCAGCTACTTGCTCGACAAGGTGCTCAACACACCCGGCATCTGCGGACTCCAAATGCCCGTCGTCGGCACCCTGTCGGCCAGTGACATCGAGGTTCTTCGACAGTGGATCATCGACTTGGCCGGTTCCGGCGCAGGGACCTTGGACGGGGGATAGCCGATGCGAACGTTGCGCGTGGGGGCGCTGTTGGCGCTGCTGGGTTTGGGCTGCTGGACGAACACAGCATCAGCCGACGACGGGGCGGCCGCCCTCTTGCCCTTCCAGGGCCCGCAAGCATCGAAGGTTCGCCAGAACGTCCAGAGGGGTTTGCGATCGGCCGACGTCGCGCTGATCCCGCTGAAGCAGGTGAGCGCCGTCGCAAAGAAGACGAAGGGGTATGCGAAACGAGCTGCCCGGTTGAACGCGAGCGTTCTCGTTCGTACACGCGTCCGCCGAATCGAGGGACGGTGGATCGCCGACGTCGAGGTGCGCAACGCCAAAGGGCAGCGTGTCGAAAAGCTCCGAACGAGCTCGTCGAGCATCACGCGCCTTTCGAATCGAATCGTCAATCAGTTGATGAAGACGGGAAGGATGCCAGCGGCCGTGGCGGCGGCTCCGGTTGCAGCCGCTCCCGAGCCGAAAGTCGAGAGACCACCGGCGCCGACCAAGCCGCGCCTCGTCGTGCGGCCCTTCGCCGGCTCGCAGGCGGGCAAGATCCGGGCGGCGGCGGTGCGCGGGCTCCGCAGCGAGCCCGTCGAGCTGTTTCCGAACGCAGAGTTCGTCGAAAAGGCGGATGACCTCGGGGCCGACCTCGCGTCGGAGGGCGCGCACGTGCCGCCGGCGAAGAGCCTCGGCGTGAGCGGACTAGTCGAGGGTGACGTGCTCCGCGAGGACGGGATCTGGTCCGCGTATGTGCGGCTCGTCGACGGCGAGAGCGCCACCGTGATCAGCCAACACTTCTACGACGCGTCCACCGCGGCGGCGCTCGCAAGATCGGTTCAGACCAACGTCGGCGACGACCTCCGAAAGGACATCCGTAAGCTCGGCGTGGCCGCGCCGGTTGCCGTAGCAGCGGTCGCAGCAGAGCCCTCGGAACGAAAGCCGGACAAAGACGACGCCCCGACGAAAGAAAAGGAAGCGAAAAAGAAGGCGCCGAAGAAACGATCCAAGGACAGGCCCGCGGCCGTGGACATCGGCGTCGACTTTCGAATCGTGCACAGGAAGTTCGACTACAGCGACGACATCCGCGGCGACCTTCGCAACTACCGCCTCCAGCTCGGCCCGGGCGTCGGGATCAAGTTCCAGTATTTTCCGGGCGCGCACTTCACCTCGGGGGTTGGCGCTCAATTCGGGATCGACTTCGAGTGGGAGCGCTTGTTCAAGTTCGACTCTACCCGACCGGATGGCACGAGCTTCCCCACCGAGTCGCAGCAGTTCTTGATCGGCCTTCGATGGCGCTACCCGACCGGGCGCTGGGAGCCCTACGTCGTCCTCGGTTACGGTTCCCACGACTTCCGGTTCGGCCTGTCCGGTCCACCGGCGCCCGGCGAAGACAACACGGCGGGGATCCCGAACGTCGACTACCGGTTCGTACGGCTCGGCGGAGGCTTTCGCGTGGGAATCGGCAAAAAAGAGCGCTTCATCGTCGCGGCCGGCATCGCCTTTCGTGGTGCGTTCTCGCTTGGCGACATCGCGTCCAACGTCTGGTTTCCCGAGGCCAAAGGAAACGGCATGGATGCGAATCTGATGTTCGGGTTCGCGCTTCCAGCCGGCTTCGAGGTCCGGATCGGCGGGGAGTATCGCCGATATTGGTTCGACCTGAACCCGGTGCCGCCGCCGCCCGAGCCACCCGCGGTGGCTGGAGGCGCGCTCGATCAGTACTTCGCCGGGACGATCGGCATCGCCTGGCGCTGGTGAGCCCCGACTGGGCCGTGAAGTACCCTGGCGGGTCGTTCCCCGCTAGAATCGGGTCATGAGGAAGGTTTGGACCCTGTGCGTCGCCGCGTTGCTGACGTCGGGCTGCAAGAGCGGGGAAGAGCCCGTACGTGGAGCCAACCAAGGGCTGCCTTCCTCTGCCACCTATTCGCCAGCGCCCGAGAAACCCCGCCTCGTTGACACGCCCCCGCTCGATCTTCGCCGTGACCCCCTGCTCGTGCTCGAGCGGTACGGCAAGGACGACACCGAAGAGCCCGAACGCGATCTCTCGCAGGAGCTCCAGACTGCCGTGGGAGTCCCAACCGACTGCGTGAGAGATTTCGAGGCAAGCCGGCCGACGACGATTCGAATCAACGTGAGCGGCATCGTCCGGCCTACCGGCATGGTCATCCAGCCGACAGCGTACGGGTCGGGGCTCTCCAACGTGGCGCGTGAATGCATCGAGCAGCGCGTGGGCAACGTCGTGCTCAAAGCGCTCGACGCCACGGTGTCCGAGACGGTTTCAACCGTGATCGAGATCGAATACGAGCCGCCCGTCGTCGTGGAAGCCGTTCCCGGGGTTCCGCAGCCGGTGCTGCGGGACGTTCGCGCGCCGCTGCCCAAGCGGCCCACCATCCCCTTGGGGCAAGGGAAGGCGATCTCGGGTTGGCCCACCAAGGAATGGATCAGCGGCGGCTTCGACGGCGGTATCCCCATCGAATCGCCCACGTCGAAGAAGATCACCGGCCCGAAGCCACGCGCGATCGACGGCTACGAAGTCGACGAGAACGCCCAAAGCTGGTCGGACCGCTAGCCCGTTGGCAAACGCCTAGGGGCGTTCGCGTCTTGCAAACCAAGCCCGGTATTTCTTCATGCGCGTCTGCTGCTCAGCAGGGGCTCGGCGTTTGCAGGTAGCGCGCTCGTCGGAGGCTTCTGGGGCACCCCAGCGGACCTCGACGCAGTCGTTCGGGTTGTAGGCGACCTCCATGGCCTTGGATCGGTCGATGACGTCTTTCAACGTGAGCCTCCAAGCGCTGCCATCCGAACGCGAATACTCGAAGGTTCGTCGTTCGAGCTCTTCCACGAGCGCCGTGCGAGCTCGTTGCGCGGCAGCCTCGTGCTCCACCTCCCGAATGCCGAAGCGCTCGGGATGCGCCGCGACCGTCTCGGGAAACGAAAGAACCGCGTCGATGCTGATCAGAAGCCGCATGTCGCGCGAAGGTGTGGAGTAATCCTCCCACGGCCCCGTCGTCAGGAACAGCGCGGCGCCACGCGGCATCTCGATCGGCGCGTAGCCTTGTGCCTCCATGAAGCTCTCGCCGTTTTCGACTGAGCTCAGCCGGCGCTGAATCGACTCCTCGAGGGCATCGACCAGGCTGATCTGCCGGCGAATCGGGTCGAGCGCCCGAGGATTGATCAGGCCTTCGATCGCGGCATAGAAATCGTCCGCCGAACCTCGATACTGCGCGTCGGACCACGATCGCACCCCTGCTCGACGAAGCTCTGCGTTGGACGCGATCGCCCAGGGCTGCGGGGGCGGCGGTGGCTCGCTCGCGGGTTCGCTCGATTCCACTACGCCGTTCGGCGGCGCAGTCTTCGTGTCGACCGGCGCGGCAGGTGCTTCGTCCAAAAGTCGCGAAGGGTCGTAACGAACGGGCCTCCACCCCTTGAAACCGGCGCCGACGACGTTGGTCTTGGGTGTGAACAGGAATGACCCTCGCCAGAAGCGGCGCCGGCCTACGGTGCCGTCGGGTTGGGCGTCGGCTCCGATCAACACGCCGTAGTCCGAGATGCTTTGGGGCTTCCACCGGGCCACGACCAGCACGTGGCCGTACGGGTCCGCGAACACGGTACCGGGGCGCAACGAGCTGCGGCGCATGCTCAGCGGATACAAATCCGTCTCGTCGTCGCCAGGCAGAGTGCGTGGGCTCGATGAATGCACGGTCCCGGCCAGCCTGCGTGCGAGCTTTTGAAACGCGGCCGCGTGGTTGCCTGCCGGAACCGGGTCGAGATTGCTCCAAACGTACGGCTTGCATGTCGGCGGCTCGTCCTTTCGGCCGCGGGTACACAGCCGATAGACGAAAGGCAGCTGAAGCTTCCACGCGAAATACGCTCTTAGGAAATAAGGCAGGTCAGCGCAGTCGGGCTCGAGGGCGAGCTTGGCGTCTTCCCCCGGCGCGCGGTAGTCGTAAAGCAGATTGCGTGCTGGGTCGCTGATGACCGCCTGAAGGTTGGGCCACGTCACCTCCTCGCCGCTTGGATCGCGAAAGAGCTGCTCGACGAACGCAGCGTAGAGGTTTTCCATGTTGCGCCCCCAGCGCGTGTTCGCGTCCCAAGCCGCGCTCATTCGCGCGCGCGCGGGCGGCTCGGCGGCACGCGGCGTCACCGTGAACCGCTCGCAGGCAACGACCCGGTCGCCGTCGGCGAAAACCGCCGCCCACGGGCCCGCTTCGGGCTCGGACACCTCGACCCAGCGGCTGTAGGGCGGGCCATCGAGCACGCGCTGCGCTGGGGTGAGCTTCGTGCCCTCGGGTGTGAAGAGAACCAAAGAAGCGGCCCCCGGGTCCTGCTCGGTCGTCGCGATCACGCGCAGGGGCTGTGCCGCGCTGGGGCGGTTTGGGGATGGGAAGATCGCGGAGAGCTTCGAGTCGGAGCAACGGTCCGTTGGTTTCTCGATCGGGGCCGTCGGCCGCTGCAGCGCATCGGCGACGAGAGCCGGCCCCGGCGTGGCGCCGAGCACGGTGATGCGCGTGGTCCGGCTGAGGAAGTCTTGCCGCGTGCTCCCAGCACCGAGCGAGAGATCGCTGACCGCCACGCGGTCGAGCCGATTCACGGTTTCGAATTCGGTGCGGTCGCACGGCGTCAGAAATTCGGAAAACGCATGGATAGCCATCGGCACGCCTTCGTCGGTCCGGCCGAGGTACAGCATGATGTGTCCTGGAAAATGAAGAAGCGTGATGCCCCGGCGCACGGCCGCGTCGATCAAGAGCTGCTTTTCGTTTTGATCGTTCACCTCGGAGACATCGACGGAAAACGTGCCGGCCATGGCCTGGTGGCCGCTGTGCCGCGGCAGCTCGATACCGAACCGCCCGAAGAGCGCAAGCAGGAATCGTGAGCAGTCGTATCCTCCGTCCTTCCCGCCCCATCCGTACGGCTCACCGAGAAACGAAAACGCTTCGGTCAACAGCGCGCGCCTTGTGAAGGGTTTCCTCTCCTGGTTTGCGAGGTGCGCTTCGACCTCCTCTCGGGACAGAGATGCTGAAAGGCCGTCGCCGTCGAGCCACCCGATCGCGTAAGGGGTCCGCGCGAGCCACAAGCCGCTTGGCCACCGAGATAGGAGCTCGACGATCTCGCCATTGCGCATCGTGCTGCACCGGTTGCGGTCGAAGTCGCGGTCGACGGGAGGCGCGTAGAGGGCCCCGTCGAACGGTCCGCAGCGGAGCGCGACGAGCCGCTCGGCACGCCGCCACTCGGGCGCCAGCTCGAGAGCCGCAGGCATCTCGAAGGCTGCGGCCACGTCGGTGTCAATCGACTCCCCTTCGCCGTCGACCAAGTCCCCGTCTTCGAGGCGGCCACGCATGTACGAAAGCCGCTCGTCGACCTGCGCGCGGAGCGCTTGCGGGACCACGGCCTCGAGAAGGTCTGCCTGCCCCGACACACGGTCGTCTTCGGATTGGCGAAGGGCGACGTTGTGGCGACGAACGTCGTCCCCGTCGAGCAGCGGCGCATCGAGCGCGCCGTAGGCCTCGTGTCGCGTGAGCCAGTAGTCGAGGGTCTCGTGCTCGGGCTTCACGTTGGCTAGCGGAAGCTCCGCCGACCTAGACTCCGGACAAGATGCGGGCCTTCTACCGCGCACCTCTTCGCCAGGCGCCCCGTTGCAGCTGGCGCATAGAACCAAAAGAGCTGCCGATCGTAGCGCTATGTGGCTGCCAACATCCATTGGATGATTTGGTCTTCGACGGCTCCCCGGCCACCCAGACCCAGATCGACCTTCCGTGGAAAACCGACGTGCCCCCCACGGCTGGTCACGGTCCGCCGAAGCCTGCTCGCATTCTGTAACCAAGGCCTCACCGTGTCGATGTGCACCATCGGGTCGTGCTCCGCTGCGACGAAGAGGGTCGGGGTCTCGATGTCGCTCAGCACGTGGCAAGCGCTGGTCTGCGCCCAGTAGTCCTCCGCGCCCGAAAAGCCGTGGCGCGGCGCGATGATCCGCTCGTCCCATTCTTCGATGGTGTCGATGCGGGCGGCCTCATCGGGCGGCAGCGGCACCTCGCGCTCCTTCGCCACCCGCCGATAGATCTCTTTGAGCGCGCTCAGCACGTGGAGCCTGTACAACAAGCCCCGGGGCCGATCGATCGAGCGCGCGCTTCGCTCCAGGTCGATGGGTGAGCAAATTGCAGCGGCCGCGCGAACCCGGCGATCGGGTTGCTGGGTGAGATAGCGAAGGGCCATGTTTCCCCCGAGGGAGTAGGCCATGACCAGGATGTTCTCATACCGGTCGAGTGCGGTGCTTCGAACCGCGGCGTCGAGGTCGGCCGTCAATCCTGCATGATAGTAGTCGCCGCCCTCGCGGTCTGCGCCGCGCAGATTCAGTCGGAGGCTGTCGACGTCCGCACGCGCTGCTGCGAGGGCTGCCTGGCGCGCGTAGTAGCTCGTCGCGTCGCCCCCGAGCCCATGCACGATGACGACGACGGTGCTCGATCCTTGGCCCTGGGTGAGACGACCGCTCAAGCTCAACGTACCGACGACCCGGTCCTCGAGACGCGTTTCCCACCGCTGCCAATCGGGAACCTGCGGAGGGAGCAGGTTGTGTCTAAGAAACGGGCCGAGGGTCCAGAAGTGACCCTTCAAGCTCATGAATCATTGGCTTGAGCCACGCTGACCACCGGCGCTTGCTCCGGCATGCGGTGCCAAGAGTAGAACGGCGGGCGATCCTTGCACATCGGACGGTCGTCGTCGGCGCAGTAGATGCGAACGTGGAAGTGGCTGCGATGAGGAGCGCCGTGACGAGGCTGCGTGATCACGCGCCGCGCCCGCATCAGCACCTCCGGATTGGCGCCTTCCTTGGCCGCCTGCTTCAGTAGCAGGCGCTTGACGGCATTCACTACGAAAATGTGCTGAACGTCGATTGTCGGGTGGCTGAGCAGAGATTCGATCAACGCCCAGTTGCGAGCAGCGTCGAACTTGTAGAGCGCGCCCCACTGCTTGCCCATGCCTTTGTTGTTGAAGCGCACGAACACGTGCTCGTTGAGCGGAGTCGAGCGCCTGTCGAGCATGTAAAACCCGAGATCGACGTCACGTCCGCTTTGATGCGACACGTGCGGACGGAAGCGACCACCGCCTGGCTGTGACAGATCGCCGACCGTGAGCTCTGCGCGCGGATAACGGAATGCGACGTCCTGTGCCGCGCCTTCAATCAGTCTGACCAGCTCGCCGGTCCCGTGACGCGAGTTGAGCGAGCCGACCTTGACGCTGAGGTCGCGGGCGTCGTTGATCCGCATGCCGAAGCGGAGGAGCCCACGATTTGGATAGCCAACGGAGACACTCGGGTTCGGCTCGAGATCCGACGGCGACACGGTGCGAGGCATTCGCGCGATCTTCTCCAGGTCATCGTCCGAAGGTTCCGCGTGTGTCTCGGCGTGTTGTGCCTCACGAAGCATCGGGTCGCCGGTCATGGGAAGCTCGGCTGACGCGGAGCTTCCCCACGACCCAGACAGCCAAACCAAGGCTGCGGCCGTCAGCGCGCAGAGCGCCGGCACTAGCCTCCTGGCTTCAACCCTCTGTGAATGCCGATTCCCCATTTTGCGACGCCAAGTGTGGCTCGAATCCCCTCGAATGCCAGTGTGCAATCTCCAAAACCCGGGCGCCAGCCTGACAGCCCGTTCAGCGCGGGTTTTACACCGCTTTGTGTATCCTTGGTCGGCTTTTTCTCGAAAAAAACGACCGTCAGCCCAGGGCAGGCTGCTCTTGCCGCAGTTTTTGCGGGGGGAGGTCGTTTGGAGGCGGCACCTTCGCCCCCATCAGATACCTGGCGAAGAGCCACCAGATCACCCCGAGGCCCCACGCGAGGCCGAGCACCACGCCGCCGTCGATGATGCCGCGCCACGGCTGCGGAAGCGATCGAACCCACCAGATCACGACCACCAGCGCGCCGATGAAGACCCAGCTCACGGTCATCTGTCGACGCGTCGAGTGAAAGAGACTCATGCAAAATGGAAGCGCCAGGACGACCCAAACCGGGCGAGGATTCTGACCGAGGTACACCGCTCGCGTGACCACGCGAGGCGAGAAGCGAAGCTGAAAGCCGCGGTACCCCTCGAGATACGCATTCAAGACCAGCCAGCCGACGTAGATCCCTTTTTGAGCGTGGGTCATCACACCGTCGGCCCACGGCTCGAGTGCCAGCGGGCCGAGGCGCCAAATCGCCCTGCCGAGCAGGAGGGAGACCCAGGCGATTCCCCAGGCAGCCACGAGCTTTTCGACCCACGGGCGCATGAATGGCGCGACGGTAGCAGCCTCATTTCCGATGTCGACTTGCCCTGAGGGTGCTTCGGCCTGCATGCTCAACGAGTCGAAGGGCTTGTTTTGGACGACAGTTTAGACGAATTCGACGAGGCAGCAGAGCAGGGCGCCGGGGCGAAGCGACCGGGTCTACCCGTCGAGCCGAGGCGCGTCTGGCGCATCGTCTTCGAGTATCGAAAACGGCTGCTCATCGCCTTTGCCGTGGCTTCGGTGTTGGCGTTCGTCCTGTCGTTCTTCGTACCGCGTACGTACGGGTCATTCGCCCAACTGCTCTACGAGGGCACGCCCCTGCTCGTGCGCCAGGGCGGCGATCCGTCGCCCGACGCATTCGTCGAATCTGCGACCGCTCCCGGCCGGCTACGCGAGGTGCGTGAACGTCTCGGCTGGGATGTCTCGGTCGAGGAGCTCGAAGACCGGGTCAGCGCAGTCTTGGACGGACGGGCGTCGATGCGAATCGTCGCCGAGGCGTCGGACCCCGTAGAGTCCAAGATGCTGGCGCAGGCGACGCTCGACGTGTTTCTTTCGGAGCAGGCGAGCTTCAATGCAAAGCGTCTCGAAAGGCTGATCGTCGAGAACCGCAGCGCTCTCGACCGCGCCAAAGATAGACGCGATCGGGCGACGAAGGCATACGACGCGTTCCGGCGAGAGAGTGGGAAGTCCGACCTCATCCAGGAGCAGGAGGTGCTCTTGCGGCGCGCGGCCAATCTTCGCGCGGCCGCGGACGCCGCCGCAGTGGAGGTCGCGTCTCAGCAGGCACGCATTGCAGAGCTGGAGAAAGCTCGCAAAGAGCTGCCCCGTCAGATCGTCGCCAGTGCCAAGAAAGGCTCGCCCATCGACACCCCCCTCGCGCAGGCACGCTCCGAGCTGGCGGCCGCTCGGGCTTCCTTGAGCGAGCAGCATCCCCGCGTGCAGGCCCTCAAAGAGCGTGTCGCCAGCCTTCAGGCACAGCGCAAAGGGGCCAAGAGCGAGCTCGCCGAGCAGACTTTGATTTCGAACCCGGCGCGGGCCGCGGTCGAACAGCAGATCGCGACTTCGCGGGCCGCGCTCGCGGCCGCAAAGGAGAGGGAATCGGCGCTTCGCGCGCTCCTCGCGGGGATCTTGGCGGAGGCCGAGGCGCTCGCCCCGGAGGAGGCCGAAGCCCGCAGGATTCTCGGTGAGCTCGACGCGGCGGACGAGCGTGTCGAGAAGCTCACCCAGCGCGGTGCCACGCTGCAGGATGCAACTTTGACCCCGCTGACCGGTTTCCGCGTGCTCTCGCTTCCCACGGTGCCCGAGGACTCCAACGCCTCGACCAAGTTCGTCGTTCCGCTGCTCCTGCTTCCGTTCCTGACCGTCGTGTTGGTCGCGCTGGTGCTCATCGGACGCCGCCTCCGGGATCTGACCGCCGAAGCGCCTCGTGAGGTCGCCTGGTGGGGGAAGGGCCCGGTGCTCGGTACGACGATCTGGCCTCGCGATCCGGACGCGCTCGAGCCTTTCGTCGACGAGCTCGAAGATCTCGGTGTCTATGGTGCAGGCCGCACGCTAGTGGTGCCGGCGACCGAAGGTGAGCGGGAGCTTGCGTGCTCGTTTGCCATGCGCCTCGCGGAAGCGCCGTGGCTGGCTGCCGCGATCCTCGACGTGGGCGAGCGTGCCCAGAGCCAATACGAATCCATGCTGGTGACCCCGCCGCCGGGCTCTGCGCCGCCTCGTGCCGCCCCTCGCCGCCTCTCTTCGCAGGGCACCCCGTCCGTCAATCCGGCGGGCACCGCGGTACCCGCCGAACCCGAAGATCGAGAAGCGACGTCGATTCCATTGGTCACGCCCGCGCCACCCCGCGACGTGGGAAAGGCGTTTTCGTCGCGGCCGCCGCGCAAGAAGACGATGATCGGCTTGCCTGCGGTGAAGTCGTCCAGTCGGCCCGGCGTCGTACCGTTGGCTGGCGACCCGCCTGCAGCATCGCCGCCCCCGACGTCGGCCAGGGGCAGCGAGCCGCCAGAGCCGAAGACGGGGCCGGAGCCATTCCGACGGATGCGGGGGCCTCGCCGTGCCACCGTGCGGATGGTCGTCCCGGTTGCGAGCGGGCGGTCCCCGAGCACCGTGTCGTTCGCCAAGAGCCAGGACGCTGACGAGGAGGCGTTTCTATTGACGCGGCCCGTGCCCATGGCGACGGACCAAACGTCACGCGTCGGACCAGCCTTCCCCGGTTCCGTCGACGCTCGCTTCACGACCGCGTCGGAGGCGGTGATGCAAGCGGCCGTCCGCCTTCTCGGCAACGGCGAGGATGAGGTGACTGGGTTGCGGCGTTCGAACCCGCCCGCGGAGCCTCGCTCTTCGGGTCAGGTGACCGGCGTCGCGCTCGCCTGGAACGGCCCGCTGAGCGGCCCCGCGCTGCGCCGCGCTGCGCGTCTTGCGCATCGGGTCATCGTGGTGGTGTCGTCGGGCATGGGGGTGGTCGAGCTTTCCCGGGTGCCGACGCGGCTCGGCCGCGACTCGGGCTTGGGCTACGTGCTCGTGAACATCGACGACGCGTACGTGGACCTTCCCGACCGCGTCGGGCCGGTCGAGGCGTTCTGGGAAGGCGCCTCCGACAGCGAGCCAAGCGAGCCGAGGCTGCCGTAGCCCGGGGCGCGTTGCGGCCGCAAGCGCACTAGTCTATTTACCTTTTCGCCGTGGCCGACACCAACGAGCGAATCGATCCGTTTCCGCCGGTGACCCGCTCCGATTGGGTCGCCAAGGTCGAAGCCGACCTCAAGGGCGCCGACTTCGCCACGCTTCGTTCGAGGACCGCTGGCGGCCTCACGGTGGAGCCGCTCTACTCGGCGGAGGATGTCGATGGGCTGCCGTCATCCGGGTGGCCCGGGTTTGCGCCCTTCGTACGGGGCTCGTCGCCAGCAGGCGGCTGGACGATCCGCCAGGAGTATGACGACCCGCGCCCCGCTGTGTGCCAGGCCATGATTCGCGCGGATCTCGAGCGGGGTGTCGAGGCGCTCTGGCTGCGGCTTGGCCCGCGCCGCGGCTGCCGCGTGCTCACCGTCGACGAGCTCGACGACCTGCTCGGTCCGGTGGACCTCGAGCGCACGTCGGTCTGGGTCGACGGGGGCTCGGATGCATTGTCGGTCGCGTCGGGCTTTCTCTCGGTCGCGCGCCGTCGCGGCGTTGCTCATGCAGCGCTTTGCGGGGGTCTCGGCTTCGATCCAATCGGCATGCTTGCCGGCGAAGGTGGGATTCAGGGCGGGCTGCGCGCGCGCTTGGCCGAGCTTCGCGATCTCGGAACGTGGTGCGCCGCGAATGCGCCGAGCCTCCGTGCCGTCCACGTGTCCGGCGAGCCGTACGACGGCGGCGGCGCGAGCGAGACGCAGGAGCTCGCATACACGGTCGCGACCGGTCTCGAGTATCTTCGTCAGCTCTCCGATGCCGGCCTGAGCGTCGATGCGGCGGCCGGGCAAATCGGGTTCAGCTACGGGGTTTCGAGCGACTTCTTCACCCAGATAGCCAAGCTCCGTGCGGCCCGATTGCTTTGGGCGAAAGTCGTGACCGCCGCGGGTGGCAACCCCTCGCAAGCGGCCATGCAGATCCACTGCAAGACCTCCCCGTTCACCATGAGCGAACGGGACCCTTGGGTGAACATGCTGCGGGTGACGGCCGAATGCACCGCGGCCATCTTCGGCGGGGCGCAAAGCATCGCCACGTTGCCCTTCGACTACGCGATCGGGCCTGCGGATGAGCTTGCGCGGCGGGTCGCGCGCAACACGCAGATCGTGCTCCGGGAGGAATCATACCTCGAGGAGGTCGCCGACCCCGCCGGTGGGAGCTGGTACGTCGAGCGGCTGACGAACGAAATCGCCCGCGCGGCGTGGGAAGAGCTTCGTGAAATCGAGAGAGAGGGCGGTATCGTCGGAGCGCTCGGGTCCGGCACCCTGGTCGATCGGGTTCAACGCGTTGCGGCGGAACGGCAGGCGCACATCGCCACGCGCAAGAGCGCGATCGTCGGCGTCAGCGAATTTCCGCATCTGGACGAAGAGCCCGTGCAGCGCGAGTCCGTCTCCGCAGAGGAAATCCACGGCGTGCTGGAACGGTCGCTCCGCTCACTCGACCTCGAAACCCATCGCGATCAGCTTCTGGCGCTCGCCCGCAAGGTAAACGACACGAAGCGTGAGCCGGCCGCGCTCACGGAAGCCTGCCTCGAGGCGATGGCAGGTGGCGCGGACATGTACAGCGTCGCCACGGTCCTGCAGCACGGACAACCCGATTTTCACGTCGAGCCGATTCGGCAGTGGCGGCAGTCGGAGGCCTGGGAGCGCCTGCGGGGCCGCAGCGAGCGTCATGCGACGCGGCCACTCGCATTTCTCGCGAACCTCGGGCCGATCCCCGCACACAAAGCACGCGCCACCTGGGTGCAGAACCTGCTTGCGGCCGCCGGGGTTGCGGCGCCGGAAAACGATGGTTTCGCTAGTGCGGACGAGGTCGCTGCGGGCTGGGAAGCCTCCTCCGCGTCGGTCGCCGTGATTTGCGGGAGCGACGACCAGTACGACGGGCTGCTCGGGCCGACCGTGAGCGCGCTCAAAGCTGCCGGATGCCCAGTCATTCTCGTCGCCGGCCGTCCCCGCGACCGTGAGGCCGCGCTCCGCGAGGCAGGTGTGAGCGATTTCGTGTTCGCCGGCGCCGACGTGCACGATGTGATGAGCCGGCTGCTCGATAGCATCGGAGTGGAGCGATGAGCGGGCTTCCGGATTTCAGCACGATCGACTTCGACGATGTGGTCTTCTCCAAAGACCCGACCATCGACGATTGGCGGGCAGCCGCCGGCGAGCAGGCCGATCGACGTTGGAGGACGCCTGAAGGGATCGACGTCAAGCCCGTGTACGGAGCCGATGACCTCGCACCGGTTTCCGATTTGCACACGATGCCGGGTCTGCCGCCGTTTCTCCGCGGTCCCTACTCGACCATGTACGTGCGTCGGCCCTGGACCATCCGCCAGTACTCCGGCTTTTCGACCGCCGAGCAGAGCAACGCCTTTTATCGCCGAAACCTCGCTGCGGGCCAAAAAGGCCTGTCGATCGCGTTCGACCTCGCTACGCACCGTGGCTACGACTCGGACCACCCCCGAGTGAGCGGCGACGTCGGCATGGCCGGCGTGGCGATCGACTCCATCAAGGACATGCGCATCCTGTTCGACGGCATCCCGCTCGACCAAATGAGCGTCTCGATGACGATGAACGGCGCCGTGCTTCCGGTGCTCGCGCTTTACGTCGTTGCCGCGGAAGAGCAGGGCGTCGAGCCAAAACAGCTCACGGGGACGATCCAGAACGACATTCTGAAGGAGTTCATGGTTCGCAATACGTACATCTATCCGCCTTCACCATCGATGCGGATCGTTGCCGACATCTTCAAATACACCGCGGCGAACATGCCTCGTTTCAACAGCATCAGCGTCAGCGGCTACCACATGCAAGAGGCCGGCGCGACGCAGGACCTCGAGCTCGGGTACACGCTGGCCGATGGCTTGGAATACGTGCGCACTGGCCTCGACGCCGGTCTCGGCATCGACGAGTTCGCCCCACGCATCAGCTTCTTTTGGGCAATCGGCACGAACTTCTTCATGGAGGTTGCCAAGCTCCGCGCCGGCCGTCTCCTTTGGGCCAAGCTGATCGAGCCATTCGGTCCGAAGAACCCGAAAAGCCTCGCTCTTCGCACGCACAGCCAAACGTCGGGCTGGAGCCTCACCGCGCAGGACGTCTACAACAACGTCATCCGGACCTGCATCGAAGCGATGGCGGCAACGCAAGGTCACACGCAGAGCCTTCACACCAATTCACTCGATGAGGCGATCGCGCTGCCCACGGACTTCAGCGCGCGCATCGCACGCAACACCCAGCTCTACCTCCAACTCGAAAGCGGCACGACCGACGTGATCGATCCGTGGGGCGGGAGCTACTACGTCGAACGGCTCACCCACGAGCTGGCAGGCAGAGCGTGGGAGCACATCAAAGAGGTCGAAGAGCTCGGTGGCATGACCAAGGCAATCGAAGCGGGGCTTCCGAAGCTGCGCATCGAAGAGGCGGCCGCTCGCACGCAGGCACGCATCGATTCGGGGCAGCAGACCATCGTCGGCATCAATCGGCATCGGCTCGACGAAGAGGACCCGATCGAGGTCCTCAAGGTCGACAATACGGCAGTCCGCGAGGCGCAGATCGCGCGCCTGAACGAGCTGCGGGCAGAGCGCGACCAGAGCACCCTCCGGCCGAAACTTGAGGCTTTGACCAAGTGCGCGGAAACTGGTGAAGGCAACCTGCTCGAGCTCGCGATCGATGCGGCGAGGCACCGGGCAACCGTGGGAGAGATCAGCGACGCGCTGGAGCGCGTCTGGGGACGCTACCAAGCAACGATTCGGAGTATCGAAGGCGTGTATCGAAGCGAAGTCGGAAAGAGTTCGGAAGCTGTGGATCGCGTGCGTGCGAGGAGCGAGGAGTTCCTCGAGGCCCACGGGCGCCGGCCGCGCATTCTCGTCGCGAAAATGGGCCAAGACGGCCACGACCGCGGCCAGAAGGTGATCGCGACGGCGTTCGCCGATCTCGGTTTCGACGTCGACATCGGGCCGCTCTTTCAGACTCCCGAAGAGAGCGCGAAGCAGGCGATCGAGAACGACGTGCACGTCGTGGGGGCGAGCTCGCTCGCCGCCGGCCATTTGACGCTCGTTCCGCAGCTCAAGAAGGCACTGCGGGACCAGGGGCGCGACGACATCTTGGTCGTGGTGGGTGGCGTGATTCCTCCGGAGGACTACGACGCATTGACCGAGGCGGGGGCGGCAGCGATCTTCGGGCCAGGCACCGTCATTGCAGATGCTGCGCTCGAGCTGCTCGAGCGGCTCGATGCACAGCTCGGGGGGTCGTGAAGCCGCTCGCCGCGAAAAGCTATGTCGACGGCGTGCGTTGCGGTGATCGCGCTGTCTTGGCCCGAGCGATCACCCTCATCGAAAGCGAGCAGCCGTCCCACGCCGAGCTAGCCCAAGAGGTCCTCGAAGAACTGCTTCCGCACACCGGGGAGGCGTATCGGGTCGGCATCAGCGGTTTGCCCGGGGCGGGCAAGAGCACCTTCATCGACGCGCTCGGCACGATGCTCACGTCCGAGAGCCATCAGGTCGCGGTGCTCGCGGTCGACCCGACCAGCAGCGTGAGCGGGGGCAGCATCCTCGGCGACAAGACCCGCATGTCGGCTCTCAGCAGCGATCCGAAGGCCTTCATCAGGCCGTCGCCGACCAGCGGAACACTTGGCGGCGTGACGCGCAAGACTCGCGAGACGATTTTACTCTGTGAGGCTGCGGGCTTCGACGTCGTTCTCGTCGAGACCGTCGGGGTGGGTCAATCCGAAACGCTCGTAGCAGGCATGGTGGACTTTTTCCTAGTGCTGCTGATCGCCGGCGCGGGCGACGAGCTCCAGGGCATCAAGCGCGGCATTCTCGAAGTCGCAGACATGCTTGCGATCAACAAAGCAGACGGCGACAATCGTCCGCGCGCGATTCAGGCGCAAGCGTCATATCGGAGTGCCCTGCGCCTGATGCGCGGCGATGCCGCACCGCCGGTCGTCGCGTGCAGCGCGCTCGAAAAAACCGGGCTCGACGAGCTCTGGGCGATCATCGTCGAAAACCGACGCGCCCTCGAAGCCTCGGGCGAGTTTCAGCGCAGGCGGCAGGCCCAGCAGGTTCAGTGGATGTGGGACATGGTCGAGGACGGGCTCCGCCGAGCACTGCACGGCGACCCCGAGCTCGACGCGCTCCTTCGAGAGCTCGAGGCGTCAGTCGGAGCCGGGCGCACCGCGCCGAGCGCGGCCGCGCTTCGAGTGCTTCGCCGATTCGCCGAGCGTGCCGAAGACGCGATCACGCGCGGCTGAGCTCATCGGCCGAGTCGGGGTTTTTCTGTCCGGCCCGGCCGGTCGGCTTCGGTGATGGCCCGAGGAGCTCCGCCATCCACCGAAGGTCGTCATTGTGCGACAGCCCGTGCTTGATCACCATCGTGAGGGGTGCCGACACCAGCGCTCCAACCGGGCCGAGAAGCCACCCCCAAACCACCATCGAAACCAGCACCACGAGCGATGAAAGCCCGAGTGCCTGCCCCATCACGCGAGGCTCGATCGCGCCGATCGCGAGATTGATCGCCCCGTATCCTGCCGCAACGACCAGCGCCTGGCCGGGACCGAGCTGAATCAACGCGAGGGTAATCGCCGGGATCGCCGCGATGATCTGGCCGACCGTGGGGATGTAGTTGAGGAAGTACGCCAGAAGCCCCCACAGGACCGGGACATCGACCCCCCGCCACCAGCACCATGCGAACACGAGCAGGCCGGTGACCAAGCTGAGGACCGTTTTGGCGACGAGGTACGTGTTGACCTCGCGCGCTGCCGATGAAAGGTCGCGGATTTGGCTCGGCGTGGCGATTCGCGCGAGCTTCTCGCGCAGGCCGGCCGACTCGAAGAGCATGAAGGCGACGATCAGCAGCACGAGCACCATCTGAGACAGGAGGGAGGCAGCGTACTGAGCGGTGGTGGTTGCGAGATCCAGCATGCGGGTGGAGTCGGAAAAGTCGTAGACCGACTCGAAGTGAATGCCTCGGCTCGTCAGCCAGACTTCGAGGTGCTGCAGTTGACCCGAAAGCATGGACGCATACTTCGGAATGCGCTCACTAAACGTCGCGACTGCTGCCGCAAAAGGAAAGCCGAGGGCAGCCCCCGCAGCGACGTCGAGCAGAAGGCCTGACAGCACGGAGAAAAAGCGCGGCACTCCCTTGTCGCAGAGCCACATCACCAGTGGCGCCGTCACGATCGCGATGAAGCTCGCGACGAGCACGGGCACGAGCAGCGGCGCGGCGAATTTGATGCCGGCGCCAATCACGATGATCGCCGCGAGGATCAGGACTATCCGTCCGCCTTTGCCCGCCGCCATGTGATCAATGTAGCGCGAATCAACCGGGGGCGCGATCGACGAGCTCCAGCGTCGTGCCCTTCACGCGAAGCGCAGCGGTGCCGTCGATGATCGCACGCAGCTGATGACCAACGAGCGAATCTCTCCATCCGTCCGCGAGCCGCGATGGCTGACGCAGCGCGAGGCTCGTTACGTCGTCTCGCGTTCCCAGCACGCTTGGGTCCAGATCTTCTTCCGCGGCGCGCTGTACGAGCCAGGCCAGACAAAGCGCGATCACGCCGTCGACTTTTGGCAGGTTCTCGGGCTTCGCGGGTGGCATGCACACGTCGTTCTTCTCGAGCGCAAGCCCCCGGCGAATCGCGGCGAGGAGCTCATCGGTGTGCTTGAACCGCCGAAGGTCCAGGTTGCGAATGCCCCGCAGGTCATCGGCGCGCCGCGCGGGCCGCTGCGAGAGTGCGAGGAGCGCCATGTCGGAAAGCACCGTGCGTGGCGGCCTGTCCCGTGCGCTTGCAACCCTCTCGCGCCAGGCCGTCAGCTCCTGGGCGACTCCGCGCGCGCGGCTGCCGAGCTTGTTCTTTCCCCGTAGCCTCCACCAAAGAGTTCTCGGGTCCGGCGACGAACGGTCCCGAGTGCGAAGACGTTCCATCTCCTCCTCCGCCCACGCGAGGCGGCCGCGTCTTTCGAGGTCGACCAGAAGCGCGTCGCGCAAGGCGAGGAGGTGCACCACGTCCGAGGCGGCGTAGCGTAGGTCTGCGTCGGGGAGCGGGCGTCGCGTCCAGTCTGTCAGCTGCGCGCTCTTGTCGAGACTCACGCTCAAGAACCCGTCGACCAGCTTGGCTAAGGAGCTGGTCCGATAGCCGCAGAAGAGCGCGGCGATCTGCGTATCGAAGATGCGGCGAGGCACCTTACCCGTAGCAAGCTCCAAAATCTCGAGGTCTTGCGATCCGGCGTGCACCACACAAACGGCTTCACCCTCGAATGCCCGGCCGAGCACGCGTACGTCGACCGCGAGCGCGTCGACCAGCGCAACCCGCTTGCGGGTCGCGAGCTGCACCAAGGCCAGCTTCGGAAGGTACGTTCGCTCGCGATGGAACTCGGTGTCGAGCGCATACGCGTCGGACCCGGAGAGATCTTCGACGAGTGAATCGAATTCCTCTTGTTTCGTGATCCACTCGAAGGCGCTCACCCCGTAACCTTAGCGCATCGCAGGCCCGTCGCCGCTAGGGGCAATATGTGCGGCCTGGGTGCGGCTTGTCGATCCACTGCTTGCGCCGGTCGAGCCAGCGTTCGACTTCGGCGTGCATCGCCCCTGCCGCCTCGCGCGCTTCCTCGTGTGTGACGATCGTCGACTTCGCCTGGGCCCGGGTCGGGGCAAGCGGCAGGGCGCGAATTCGAAACTTCGCGAGCTCTTCGAGACGCCACGGGTACGTCGGCGGGGAATCCCGGCAACCTTTCAGGATGTCGTCCGGCGCGCAGTAGAAGCGGAGGTGCAGATGGTCGTCGTGCGGATAGCGCGGCTGGCAGGTCATTTCCTGGAATCGTCGAATCGTCGTTGGCGCGACGCCTCGCTCTCGCGCGTGCTCGAGTAGCAGGGCTCGGAGGTGTTCGGCGATGAGGATTCGCTGAAGGCGTGCTTCGGGGTTTTCGATCAATCCCTGCAAGAACAGCCAGGTTCTGGGGACGTCGAGCGTCAGCGCCACGTCATCCGAGGGGTCAGCGAGCTCCTTGAAGTCGACGCCCGCACCGCTCGGGTCGAAGAAGGCCCCCACCGGCTCGATCGGGCGCCGGTCCGGGCCGAGCTGGTAGAAGAGAAGGTCCACGTCACGGCCGTTCTGGTGCGATCGGTGATGCGCAATGGGGCCCCCTTGCTCCAGGCTGAGATCGTTGATTGTCACAGGCAGGCCGCCGAGCTCTCGATGCACGCGCTCGGCCGCCGCAACCAGGGCGCGCACCATCTCGACGGTCCCGTATCGGCCTGCCGGATCTCGTGCGGGGTTGAAGCGGAGCCCCGGCGCCGTCATGGGTAGCGGCACGCCCCCTTCGAGCGAGCCGTCGTTTGGGTTCCGGACCGAGGTCGAATCGAGCTGCTCCCAATCGAGCTGCCCCGCAGGTGGTTCCGGCTCGCCTACAGCGGGGCCGTGCGCGCCCGGGCTTGGCGCGGTCGGCGCGGATGCGGCCGGCGTCTTCGACGCGCTGCAACCGTTGCTTAGAAGCGCGATCAGCAGAGCGCCCGCCAGCCGCGTCACGTGCATCACCGGTCGGTGGGGTGAAGGACCGCCGCGAAGAGCGTGCTCGACATCTGTACGAGCAGCTCGAGGAACTCCTCGAGCTCGACGTCTTGGGTTTCCGCCCATTCCAGCGTCGACGCCTCGAGAAAGCCGATCCAGCCTCTGAGCTGCAGCCGTGTCGGCGGGTCGTCTTGGCGCGCACCAAAACGAGACAACCTCGAAAGAATTCGTTCGACGACGGAGCGTCGCGTCTCCTCGACGATTTCCGCCACCTCCGGATCGGTGCCGATGCCGCCCCGAAGCAGAAACGCATAGACCCCGCGCCGCCTGGAGATATAGCCGAGGAACGCGCGAAGCCCGGCGCGCACGCCCTCGGGGTCCGGCTCCGGGCCCCAACCGTGCTGGTCGATGTCGGTTTCTTCCATGAGCTGGCGCGCAGCCTCGCGGATTGCCGCGACGTAGAACGCGCGCTTGCTCGGAAAGTAGTGGTAGAGAAGGCCCTTCGAAACCCCGGCTCGGCGGGCGATTTCGTCGATCGAGAGCTCGTCGTAGCTTTGGTTGCCGAACAGCTCCAGGCCGAGCTCGATCAGCTGTTGGCGGCGTTCGTCGACCTGGAGGCGGGTGCGTGCTGGCTGCATGGGTCGAGCGAGTATAGCTCAGCTTTCGAATGGCGCTGGCCCGAGAGATTTGCGCCTCGAGCCGCAATTTCGCATGCTCTGCTCGTGCGGGAGGAGCTGCAGCGTGTCATCGATGACGTCCTCAATCCGCTCCTCGAAAAAGACGCGAGCAGCATCGAGCTGCTGGCGGTGAACGAGGAGGAAGTGGTGGTCCGCGTGACCGGACGCGCGGCCTTTGGCGTCGGCGCGCAGTACGTACGCACCGGCATCATCGAGCCGGCCCTTCGGAGGGTCGTCGGCGAAGCGTGCTCGATTCAAATCAAGAAAGCGATTCCGGCTGCCAAGCGGCGCACCAACGTCGAACCGGAGTGAATGGCGCCTCAGCGCCCCTTGAAGTCGCCCTCGCGGCGCTCGACGAACGACCGAACGCCCTCGGCGGCGTCTTCGGTGTTCATGAGCTCGCGCGCGATGCTCAGCAGCTCGACGACCGCGGCATCGACGCCCTCTCGCTCTGCGGTCC
Source organism: Polyangiales bacterium (assembly GCA_041576815.1). Taxonomy (GTDB): domain Bacteria; phylum Myxococcota_A; class Polyangia; order Polyangiales; family Houyiibacteriaceae; genus SG8-38. Next base: position 102,075 of record JBFGKE010000002.1, on the reverse strand, counting down.
TGGCCGATCGGAGGGTCGCCCAGACGCCGAGTGGTGCTCGCTTCGCCACGGTCTGTGCGATTTCGACGGCGCGATCCCGGAGCTCTTCGACGGGGACGACCTCCTGAACGAGCCCGACCCGCAGCGCTTCTCGCGCGTCGAACTTGTCGCCGGTGAGAAGCCAACGCATGGCGTTCCCCCAACCGGCAATCTGGGGAAGCCGAATCGTGGCGCCCCCGAATGGGAAAATCCCGCGGTTGATCTCGATCTGTCCGAAGCGCGAGCCATCGGCCGCGAGTCGAATGTCGGCCGAGAGCAGCAGCTCGATGCCGATGGTGAGGCACCAGCCTTGGACCGCCATCACCAGCGGCTTTTTGCGGCGCGGCTCGCGTAGGTTGAGGACGTCGACCGAGCCTTCCGGGAACAACGGCGCACCTTCTCGAATCGCCGGGCCCACCTCGGCGAGGTCGAGGCCTGCCGTGAAGTGGTCTCCGTTCGCGTATAAGACCGCGCACCAGAGCGCGTCGTCCGCTTCATACTCGCTCACGGCCTCGGCGAGCTCACTCAGCATCCGAAGATCGAAGGCGTTCATCTTGTCGGCGCGGTCGAGGACGATGTGGAAAACGCGGTCGTTCCGCTTGGTGATCACCCGGGGTTTTTCGTCGGTCATGGAGCGCGATCGTAATGGACGGCCGTGCCGTAGGCCAGCACCTCGATCGTTCCGATTCCTTCGTTGCCCGTCGTGCTCGCAATTGTGGAGGTTTCCAAACGGGTGTTGATGTACGCATCGGCGCCCGGCTGGGACTCCTTCATGCGCAGTACCGCTTCACGCCGCGCGCGATCGATCAGCGACGAATAGGAGCGCACCTCGCCGCCGAAAAACATGCGAAACCCGCTGATGAAACGCTTGAAGTGATCCACCGAGACGACGACGGAGCCCACCGCGAGAGTCGCAGAGCGAATCGCGGCAGACGGCGTTGCTTGCTTGGTCGATAGCGCGGGCTGTTCTCGAAACCGCTGCTCGCGTGCGGCGATGCTCGCGTAGTGCCGGCGCTCGATGGTCGAGCCTACGATCTTGCCGATTACGACGAGGAGAACGGGGATCGCGATGGAGATCAGGAGCTCGATCGACACGACGCGCTACTCGACCAGTACGGCGGTTCCGTACGAAAGAATCTCCGACGCGCCCTGCGCAACCGAAGATGTCGTGAACCGAACGTTGATGACGGCGTTCGCCCCCAGCTCTCGCGCTTGCGCGACCATGCGGCTGGTCGCCTCGGCGCGACTCTCCTGGAGGAGCTCGGTGTAGCCCCGCAGCTCGCCGCCGACGATGTTCTTGAGACCCGCCGCGAAGTCGCGGCCAAAGTGCTTTGCGCGGATCGTGCTTCCCTGAACCAAGCCGAAGTGCTGAACGATTCTTCGGCCCGGCACGCTGTCGATGTTGGTCAGAATCAAACCAGCCCCCTCGGCGGGAGAATAGCCGCTCGCCCGAAAGGTGGCATCTTTCGGGGAGTCCGAAACGTGCTATGGCTCCGCGGTGAAACTCTGCGTCATTGGGACAGGCTACGTAGGGCTCGTGACCGGCACGTGCTTCGCGGCGACCGGGCAGCGAGTGGTCTGCGTCGACAAGGATGCCTCGAAGATCGAGCGCCTCAAACGCTACGAAATCCCCATCTACGAACCCGGCCTCGAAGAGATGGTTCGGGAAAACGCGGGAGCCGGACGGTTGACGTTCTCGACCGACCTCGCCAAGGAAGTTCGCGACGTCGATCTGGCCTTCATCGCGGTCGGCACGCCGCCGACGCACGACGGAGAGGCCGACTTGAGCGCGGTGTTTGCCGTGGCCGAGCAGCTCGCCGAGCACGCCACGCACGATCTCGTCATCGTCATGAAGAGCACCGTTCCCGTCGGGACCAATGCGCAGGTTCAAAAGCTCGTCGCCGGCGCCCAACACGACATCCAGGTGGCCTCGAACCCGGAGTTCCTGAAAGAGGGTGGGGCGATCAGCGACTTCATGTATCCCGATCGGATCGTGATCGGGGTGCGCCCGGGGCACCAGCGGGCCAAGCAGCTCATGACGCGCGTCTATCACCCCCTCAACCTCTCCAACACCAAGATCGTCTGGATGAATCCGGAGAGCGCCGAGGTCACGAAGTATGCCGCCAATACGATGCTGGCGATGCGGATCTCGTTCATGAACGAGCTCGCGGTTCTCTGCGAGGAGGTGGGTGCCGACGTTCAAAGCGTGCGGATGGGAGTCGGCAGCGACCCGCGCATCGGCCCGCAGTTCCTCCATGCTGGGCCGGGGTACGGAGGTTCCTGCTTTCCGAAGGACGTGAAGGCGCTCGTCGCGGTGGCGCGGCGCCACGGCATCGAGCTCGAGCTCGCCGACGCGACCAACCGCGTCAACGTCCGCCACCGGAGCTTCGTGGCGCGCAAGCTCAAGCGACATTTTGGCAACGAGCTCGCCGGTAAACGCATCGCGATTTGGGGGCTTGCGTTCAAGCCCGGCACCGACGACATTCGCGAATCGCCGTCGATTACGACGATCGAGTTCCTTCTGAACGAGGGCTGCGAGGTGGTCGGCCACGATCCCGAAGCGATGCAGAACATCAAAGAGGTGTTCGGCGACCAGGTTGCGCTCGTCGATGACGCCTACGACGCGGTCGACGGTGCGGATGCGCTGCTCCTGTTGACCGAGTGGCGCGAATACCAGTATCCGGAGTTCGAGCGCATTCGTGAGCGAATGCGGACGCCGGTCATTCTCGACGGTCGGAACATCTGGGTCACGTACAAGCTCGGCGACCAAGGCTTCGAGTACGCCGGGGTCGGCGTTCAACCCGACACCGACTGAAAGCCGTCATGTGCGGGCGATACACCCTGACCTGTCGCGACGAGCAGTCGTTGGTAGAAGGGCTGCCGTTCGACGAGTTCAGCGAGGTTCGAATCGAGTTTCGCCCGCGTTACAACGTGGCGCCTGGTCAGAAGAGCCCCGTCGTCTTGCTGAGGGACGGCCAACCCGTGCTCGTGGATGCCCTTTGGGGCGCGCAGCGCTCGGGGGGTGGTTTGGTGGTCAATGCGCGCTCGGAGACCGCGCATCGGACGGCCATGTTTCGCAATGCGTTCGAGCGAGGGCGGTGTCTCGTGCCGGCGGACGGCTTTTTCGAATGGCGAAAGGAAAACCGCGTCAACCAGCCGTATCTGTTTCAGCGCGAGGGGGGCGAGCTGTTCGTCATGGCTGGGCTCCTCGAAGACGGCCGGTACGTGGTCCTGACGCGCGACGCGGAAGGTGAGGCGGCCGAGATTCACGATCGGATGCCGGTCTTGCTCGACGATGCGCACGCCCGGGATTGGCTGACCGCGGGAGAGCTCGGCGACGCACCTCCGCTCCGCAGGACCGCCGTCTCCACGCGTGTCAACCGCATCGACAACGACGACCCTGGATGCCTCGAGCCGATGCCCCAAGCGTCGTTCGACTTCGATGAAGACTAGCGGGTGAGCTTGCGCCCCGAACGGTCGATCACTTCGGCCTCGGCTGCGTCGGTCTCGACGCGCTCCACGCGCACCCGCCGGGTCTCCTGCGTGCGCGCCTTGTCCCGCTCGGAGAGCTTTCGCGAGGCTGCGTCGACGAGCGCATCGACGCCGACTTGGATCGCTCGATCGACTTCTTTTCGCACGTGCCGCTCCCATTGGCCCCGCTTTCGGCGCGCGAGCCGCCGGCGCGCCCGCTCTCGGATGCGCTCCCGGTCGGGCAGCAACGCCCGGCGGGCGCCGAGTGCCAGGGCAACCCCCCAACCGGCGAGCACCCACTGCACCCACCAGCCGGGGCCCGACATGATGTCGATGACGAAGAGGCCCGCGTTGACGACGACGTAGCTGTAGACGCTTTGGAGGAAGCGCTTGCGACGCCAGTTGATGACGCGGTCTTCCTCGTAGCCGATCTCCCGCTCCTCTTCGATTTGTCGCGCCGCCGCCTCGACGTCTGCCGCGTCGATCCCCGCTTCGACCGCGGCTTCTACGAGATCCTCGTACGATAGGGAGTCGACCGGCTGCGTCTCCAGCGCGCGCCGCAGGATCTCCTCGACCTCGTCTTGCGTGTACTGCGTCACTTCAAATGGTATCCCAGCGGAACCCCTCGGCTTCGAACGCGTCGTCCGCCAGGCCTTTGAGCATTTCGTCGTCGTTCGTGTCGATTCGCCGGAAGTTGCGCTTGATACGGATCTTTGCCGCGCGCGTAAACATTTTCAGGATGTCGATCTCCAGCGCAGACCCCTCGACACCTTTGGCGTCGATTGCAGCCTGCACGCGGCTGATCGTGCAAGCCATCACGAAGAGGTCGATCATGATTTCGGCGAGGCGGAAGCTCGCGAACTGCTTTCCGATGATCCCCTTGCCGTGCTTTCGGAGGATCTTGTCGACCGCTTGCGCGAGGTACCGCGTCTCCTCCGCGAAAATGGTGGCCTGTTCTTGAATGGCTCCATTCAGGTTCTCGAACTTGGCCGCTCCGCCGATGCCGGTGCGAAGTGCCGCGTGCTTGCGCGCATAGTCCGAAAGCACGCCAAAGCCCTTGATTGGATCGCTCAGGATGTCGCTCATCGTTGCAGACAGCTCCTTGAGCTGGCTGGCGACGTCGTTCATGGCCGTGAGCGCGATCAGAAGCCTCAGAATCTCGTTGGTTCCCTCGAAAATGCGGTTGATGCGGCAGTCGCGGACAATGCGCTCGTATGGATATTCCCGCATGTATCCGTTGCCGCCAGCGATTTGGAGCGCCTCATCGGCGGTGCGCCAGAGGCACTCGGTCGCATAGACCTTCGAGATGGCGGCCTCGACCTGGTACTCCTCGTAACCGGCGTCGATCAGCCCACCCACCATCGTCACGACGGCCTCGGACGTGTAGCAGTCGATGACCATCTGACCGACCTTTTTCTTCACGAGGCCGTAGCTCGAGATAGGCTGGCCGAAGGTCTTTCGCTCGTTGGCTTGCTTCGTCGCGAGCTGGATCAGGTGCTTCATCGCCCCGACCGATCCGCCACCGAGCCCGGTGCGCCCGCTGTTCAAGATCATCATGGCGACCTTGAAGCCCTGACCCACCTCGCCCAGGACGTTGTTGTCCGGGACCCTGACGTTGTCGAGATGCACGGTGGTGGTCGAGCTCGAGCGAAGGCCCATCTTGTCTTCGTGCGGCCCGATGCTGAAGCCTTCCATGTCGCTCGTGACGATGAAGGCGGTCATTTTCCCGCGCCCGCCTTCTTCGGGCGTCTTGGCGAACACCGTGAAGAACTGTCCGATGCCCCCATTGGTGATCCATAGCTTGTTGCCGTTGAGAACCCAGTGATCGCCCTCTTGGACGGCGGTCGTCTTGATGGCCGCAGCGTCGGACCCGGCGCCCGGCTCCGTCAGGCAGTACGCAGCGATCATTTCCCCGGACGCGAGTTTCTCGTAGTACCGCTCCTTTTGGTCGTCCGTGCCAAACAGGAGCAGGCCCCGCATTCCGATGGAGCTGTGCGCGCCGATCGTCACGGCGACGGAGGCATCGTACTTCGCGACCTCTTGAAGCGTCCGTGAATAGGCCATGTTGCCGAGGCCCATGCCGCCGTGCTCTTCCGGAATGACGAGGCCGAACATGCCGAACTCTTTGAGCTCGTCGATGAACTCGTCCGGGAGCTCGCCGGCGACGTCCCACTTCCGGAAGTCCTCGGCGCGCGGCCCGAGGAGGCCCTGGAGCGCGCCCGTGATGTCGCCGAGCGTTTCCTTTTGAGAGTCGGCCATGGTGGGGAAGGGGCAGATGACGTCTTGCTCGACGCGGCCCATGCACAGGGATCGCATGAAGCTCGTGGTTTCTTTGTCGGCCACTGGCGGCTCCTTTTCTGAGGAATGGCATGATGCACGGCTTGTGTCGGCCCGTCCATCGCCATTCATCATCTCTAGTGTCACTGCGTTGGCGCGGCCACCGTGTCGGCGCTGGCTCCGAACCAGGAAAGAAAAAGGGGCCGCCCGCGTACGCAGGACGGCCCCGTGAGAAGTTCTCTTGCGTGTCGTGCTACTCGATCGGCTCCGAGGTCATCGGTTCCTCATCCATCGGCTCGCTCGAGTAAGAGGTGCTCTTGTTTTTGCCCATGACTCCCCAGAACGCCGTGCCGGCACCGAGTCGCCACGAGAAGCCGGCGTCGCTGCTGCTGTTCGAGAAGGTGATGCCTGGGCCGAGGTCGAAAAAGAACCACGGAGCGACCTTCTCGGAGGCTTTGATCTCGACGCCGAGTCGGATCAGCAGCGGAAGGAAAGTCTGATTGCTGACGTCTTTGTTGATGAAGATCGTCAGCGGAATGAAGCCGCCCGTCACGACGCTCACGCGTTCGTGCACGTCGATCGAGACCGGGACGCCGACCTCTGGTTTGATGCCAAACGTGAAGGTGTCAAAGCGATTGCCCGCGATCAGGATGCCCGGCTTGAACAACAACGCCGTATCGTTGGTGACCTTGGCTCGCTCTTTCGATGCGAGGTTCCAGCGAAGGATGCCGCTGACGCCGAGACCGATCTTGATGAACCGGCCGCTCACCCGGACCGAAACGAGTCCGCTCCTCACCCGCCCCGTCCTGGCTGCGCCCCAGTCGCCGTAGGCCAGGTCAGCGGCCAAGCCCCAATCGAGCTTCTTTTTGCCGTTGTTCCACCATTCGTAGAAAAGGTTGGGGTAACCGACGCCCGCGTTGTGGACCATGTCCTGTTCCAGCTTCTTGCCGCCGATCACGGAATTGGCCGGCCCCGCCATCGCGGGGCTCGCCATCGCGAGCACCAAAGCGAATACACCAATTGCTCTTGCTGTCATTTCCAGCTGCTCCCTTCCCCGTCAGGTGGCCGAATCCTAGAGTACATCCGCCCACGTCGCCAGCGATTATCGAAGTGATCTCGCCATCGGACGACGTATCATTTTTGGCAATGATTCTCGGCCCCTCCACGATTGGACCGCCCACGGGAAACCTGTGGCTCAGCCTTGACCATGGCGGAGGGATCACCATAACGCCGCGAGAGGAGGTTTCATGCGTTCAATCGTCTTTCTGTTTTCCGCGGGGCTCGTGATCACCGGCTGCAAGGATCCGGGTGCGAAGGTCACCCCCGCCACGGTCGAGTCATCCGCGGAACCCGCCGCCGCAGCCGCTCCGAGCGGAGCTGCCGTGCAATCGCTCGCGATCAGCCCATCCAACAGCAAGATCGCGTTCGTCGGCGCCAAAGTGACGAGGAGCCACGACGGGGGCTTCACCGACTTTGCCGGCACGTTGGACTTCGCGGACCCACCTGAGGAAAGCAGGATCGATCTCACGATCCAGACCGCGTCGGTCTACACCGACGAAGAGAAGCTGACGAAGCACCTCAAGTCCCCCGACTTCTTCGACGTTGCGAAGTTCCCGACGGCCACGTTTCGGTCGACTGCGATCAAGAAGGACAGAGCGGGCTACACCGTCACAGGCGACCTCACGCTGCATGGCGTGACCAAGCGCATCAGCTTTCCTGCGACCCTCAGCTCGTCAGCCGACGAGGTCGACGCAAACGCAGAGTTCTCGATCAATCGAAAGGACTTCGGCATCGTGTATCCTGGAATGCCGGACGACCTCATCCGCGACTTGGTCGTGATCAAGCTCGCGCTGTCGCTTCCTCGGCAGGGCTAGTTTCGACGCTGGGCGGCCAAGGCTGGAGCTCGAGCAGGTCCTTCACGCTGATTTTTCCAGTCTCCAAGACGCCGGTGGCGGCATCGGCGATCGTCCACGCGTGTGCCGGCCGCCCCATGGGCTGCGATTCGACGAAGATGCAGCGAAGCTCACCTTCCTCGAAGTTGCACTGCTCTTGAATTGCGCGCAGCAACTGCAGATTGTGCAAGTGCCCTTCGCCGAAGTTCCAGCCGATGACGATCCCGGCGACGAGCTCGCCGTCGAGGAACTCGTACTCATCGATGTCGTCCACCGCCCTCGGAAGCAAGAACTGAAGGCAGCGGCCGTGCAGATGCATCGCGCGGAAGCCGAGGACCTTGGAGATCGTCGCCGTGAGCGTCTCCTGGTCGAGGAGGCCGCTCAGTTGGTCCGGAAGGCGCGGCGCCCACTTGGTGAGGTGCTGGTCGAGCTTCTTCGAGGAGTCACCGCGGAAGAGCCAGATGCTGTAGGCCCAGTTGCCTGCGTAGTACCGCATCGAGCAGAGAAACGAGACGCGCGAGGGCACGAGATTGCCGACGAGAGGCACGATGAAGAGCATCAAAACCAAGAACGCGATCAGCAGAGGCGAGTCGATGCTGAACGCGTCGACGTCGGCGTAGTGGCCGAACAGAACGAAGGCGCCGTACACCATGATGACGTTCCATTCGATCGGAACACCCATGGGGATGCTGCTGGTGATGAAGATGTGAAAGCCCAGCATGACGCCGAGCGCGACGGTCGTCGCGAGCCCACCGTCGCTGAACACCAGGACCACTGGGAACGTGTACTCGACCACCGTCCCCGCGTGCGCCATGAGATGGGTCAGGCGCGATGGCCGCAAATCGTCTGGATAGCTGCGGTAGAGCAGCTTCCGAATGGGGCCGACCTTGGTAAGCGGGCTGTTGCTCTGCATCACTGCAATCACGGATGGGAAGTGATGATTGAGCTTGGAGGTGGCGGCCCACATCCAGATCGCCACCCACACGAATTTGGACCCGGCGATCCAGTCGCCCGCAAACAGAAAGCAGACGAGCGCCGTGTAGTAGTGCTCGGCGCGTGCGGAAAGAAAGAGGGTCTTGTCGGTGATCCCGAGCACGGGAAGCAACACCACGGTCGGCAGAAGCAAGTCGACCGAGAGCGCCGGTGCGCTGAGGGCGCGAAACAAGAAAAACATGTGCGCCACGTAGAGGACGACGTCGAGAAGCGTACGCCTCGAGCCGCCGACGATCGGGAGGCCCGGAAAGAACGGCATCTTGACCGTGCCCGGCCGGCAAAAGTAGAGCGCACCGCCGAAGGGTGGCTTGTAGCGGCCGGTGAGCGGACCGCTGCCGCAGCCGAGGCCGAGCCCTTCGAAGGCCATGCTCCAGAGCACGGCTTTCTGGAACGCGATCGGCTCGTAGTACCAATCGCCGAAGCTTCCGAAGTCGCCGAGCCCGGGCGTGACGGAGCAGAACAGCGCCCACACCCAGACGTAGAAGACGATCTTCAAGATGTACACGATGTAGATCGGCCAGGGCGTTCCGTAGCCTTGGAGCGCCCACGACTGGCAAACCATTCTCACCCGCTCGGGAAACGGCTTCTGTTGCCACTCACCGATGTCGTAGGGAGGTGGGGTTGGATCCAGCAGTCCCATCGCCGGGATGCTAGCGATCGAGTCGCGGTCTGTCACCGCCGTTGCGCTCGTTGGGCGCAAAGATTGCGCTGGCGATCGGGTGGAGTTGTCGCGGTGGGTCGTGCTATGCGAAAGTGAATTCCACGAGGCTTCGATGGCAGAAAAGCAGGCTGAAAGCTCAATCGAGACGGCAGATGGGCCCCCGCTGAGCCGCGACCCCGACGCGACGCGGAAACGCAAGCTGAAGCGGTCCGCGTACGACAAGGCTTTGGCAGCGTTCCAGGTGGAGCTCGTGAAGCTGCAGAAATGGATTCAGAACGAGGGTCTCAAGGTCGTGGTGATCTTCGAAGGGCGCGACGCGGCGGGGAAGGGCGGCGCGATCAAGCGTTTGACGAAGAGCTTGAATCCGCGCGTCTGCCGCGTCGTGGCGCTCGCCAAACCAACCGAGCGTGAGGCTACGCAGTGGTACTTTCAACGCTACGTTCCCTACCTTCCCGCGGCAGGCGAGATGGTTTGCTTCGATCGCAGCTGGTACAACCGCGCGGGCGTCGAGAAGGTGATGGGCTACTGCACCGAGCAGGAGTACCAGGAATTCCTGCGGTCGTGCCCCCAATTCGAGCGCATGCTCGTCCGCTCCGGCATCATTCTCATCAAGTATTGGTTTTCGGTCAGTGACGAAGAGCAAGAGCGGCGTTTTCAAAGACGCATCAAAGATCCCGTTCGCCGCTGGAAAATCAGCGACGTGGATTTGCAGTCACGCAAGTACTGGGTCGACTATTCGAAGGCGAAAGACGAGATGTTCGCCCACACCGACATCAAACAGGCGCCGTGGTACGTCGTGCACGGCGACGACAAGCGTCGGGCCCGTCTCAACGTCATCGCGCATTTCTTGAGCCTCATCCCGTATCAGCACGTCCCAGCGCCTCACCTCAAGCTCCCCGACCGCCAAAACAAAGTGAAATACGTCCGGCCCCCGCTCGAGGATCAGAACTTCGTCCCCGAGGTGTTCTAACGCCGGGATTGCAGGCGGCAGGGCCCGGCTCCACACTAGTCGGACCTTCCCGTGACCACCCCGTCAACCGTCCTTCGTAACAGGCCGCATCGCCCAACGTGGGTGGTGCTCGTGTTCACTCTCGTCGTGAGCGTCGGTTGCACCGGCTTGCTGCAAAACCTCGGCGCGAAGTGGGTCACGCGCCAGATCGCGGCGGAGCTCAATCTCGACGAGGCACAAACGGCTGCCACACGCGCATCGGTCGAGCGGCTCATCGCCGCTGCCCCAGGGGCGCTAGGCAGCCGGCTCGACATGTTAGTCGCCACGATCGACGCCGCTCTCGCGAAGGGGTTGAGCGAAAACAGCCTGCTTGGCATGGAGCGGCAGGTCGACGGCATCCTCGACGTCGCCGCCCGAGCCATCATCGACGAGGCATCCCCGATCCTCGCTACGCTTCGTGAAGATCAAATCGACTTCGTCGAGGCGCGGATCCGCGAGCGGCTCGACGAAGCGCGAGAGGAGCTGGCCGAGCCCGCCGAGGATCGCCTGGAGGAGCGCCAGGACCAGTTCGTGGATGCTGTCGAGGATTGGTCCGGCAGCCTCGCAGACAGCCAGGATGTGGCACTTCGGAAGTTCGTCGCGGGTTTGCCCGACGAAGGGGCGGCACGACTTGCGGCGGACGAACGCCGCGTCGAGCGGATTGGCGGACTGTTTCGCAGGAGTCCAGACGCCGAGGCCATTCGCGACGCGCTTTTCAGGGAGTGGAAGAACCGTGAAGACTGGGGTCCGGATGCACGGTCGCCCGCCGAGCGGCGCGCCGAGGGCCGACGAGCGCTACTATTCGTCTACGAGCTTCTCGACGCAAGGCAGCGAGACCACGCGAGCAAGCACCTGCACGGCCTCCACGACAAAGTAAAGCGCTTCTTCGGCGCCGCCGCCTCTTAGAACAGACAGCCCTGGAACGGACGGCCCCCTGTGTTCGCCGGACGTTTCACTCGTGTTTCCTTGTATTCTCGATCGCGTCGTGCGCAGTGGCCGAGTGTCGGTCCATTGCCGTCGAACGAAAGGCTGGTGAGTCGTGAAGCGCGTGGTTTTCGGTGTGATCGCGGCGTGTCTCTTTTCGGCGTGCGTGACGGTTTCCGCATACGAGCGAGGGTACCTCTCGGATCCCACGATGCAGCCCGTCGTAGATCCGCTCGAGGCGCGCGCCGAGCGGCAGCTTCATCGCGCGCGAGAGGCCGCGGGTGGTGGAGATGCCAGCGTGGCGGGAGGAGGGTGTGGCTGCACCAACTAGAATGGCCCGCTCGAGTGGCGGGCTGGCTGCTGGGCTCCTTTTGGCCGCGACGTGCGCCGGCGCGCGGACGCATGCGGACGAATCCAGAAACGCCTGGACGTTCGAGCAGGCAGCCGCTCGCTTCACCTATTATACGCAGGACGGGTCCGGGTTTCAGTCGCAGGCGGGACCTGGACCGCGGGGCGCGGAAACCTTGGACGTCTGGAACCCTGCGGGCCTCTTTCGCGCGCGCCAGAACGAAAGAGTCGAGCACGAGCTGCTCGTGCCGATCGACATCATCACGTCGGCATCGATCAACAGCGTCGACGTGACCACTTCGGCATCACGAATGAACGAGACGCTCACGCTCGACTTCAAGACCCGCGTGACGACGTCGGAGGACGACGTCGCGAGCTTTCGCTATGGATTGCATCTCGAGGAGTGGTACCGATCGATTTTCGCCGGGGTCGGCTACCAGCACGAGCTGGCACAGGACAACGCGACCCTCGGTGTCAGCGCCAACGGTGTCTTTGATGTCTTTCGACCGTACGGCCCCTACGGCGGCCTCTGGCCTCTCGGCAACAAAGCCGATGTTCGAGGCGCGCTCAACATCAATGCCGACGCGAGCCAAATCCTGAGCCGCACTACGCTCGTCAAAGCGAGCTACGGTTTTACCCTGCAGGCGGGGGAGCTGATCACCCCGTGGAACTCCGTGCCGGTCGACTGCGAGCCGCGTCTCACGAACTGTCCTCCGCGCGACCGCGTGGAGGAGAAGTTTCCTCGAAAGCGGCTTCGCCATGCGATCCACGGCCTGCTCGCGCAGCACGTGCCCGCCACCGCGTCGACCCTCCGCCTCAGCTACCGGTTCTACGCGGACGACTTCGACGTTCGCGCGCACACGCTCCAGGCGCAGATCTATCAGTACGCCACGCCGCGCGCCTACCTCCGCGCGAGCTATCGGGTCCACCGGCAGAACGCGGTATACTTCTGGACCCGGTCGATCACGCTGCCGGGTTTTTCACTGAACGCGCCGCGCACCGCGGACTCGGACCTGGCCGAATTCTGGGCGCACCAGGTCGGTGGAAAGGTCTTCATCTACATCGATCCGCCGGGGCAGTTTCAAACGCAGAATCTCGACCTCGGGTACAGCCACTACTGGCGAACGAACGATCTTCAGGTGCACGTTTTTAGCTTTGGCTACAGTCGCCTGTTCTGACGATCACGAGCAACCGGTGGGACCCATCAGCAAACCGTTCACGGGTCCTCGTCGACCGCTGAGCCGTCGGGCCGCGGCAAGCTTTGACAGGCGAGGGGTCCGCGTTTTAGAGACGGAGAGTGAGTCAGACTCCGGACGAGCTGAAGCCGACCCTCCCGTTTTCGCTGGTGAACAAGCTGGACGGCCTCAGCAAGAAAATGATCCCGATCGGTTCGGAGCGCGCCATGAAGATGGCGGAGCGCACCACGCGGCTCGACGACTGGGGCGATGCGGGGTTCCGCGCCCGGCTCGATGCGGCCGTCGACGGGCTGAACGAATCGAATCTCAACACCACCGGCCTCTTCGGCGCTCGGTACGTCCTGAACTGGCACCTCGGCAACCGCCTTCGTGTGGTCGATTTCGCCAAGCGCCACCCGGAGCTCGACGAAGTCGACATCGAGCGCCCGATTTTCATCACCGGCTTCTTTCGAACCGGTACGACGTTTCTCCTAAACGTCATGGCAGCCGACCCCAACAACCGAGTCGCCAAGGCATGGGAGCTTTCGTATCCGCTCGGCCGGCTCGGCGACCCGCTCGGCGACGTGGCATGGCGGCGCGCGCAGGCCAAGTTCACCTTCGGCTTCAACCAGATGACGATGCCCGACCAGGGCGTCGCCCACCTCGTGACGGCCGACTCCTACGAGGAGTGCTTCTTTCTGCTCGAGAACGACATGGCCATGCTCACGTTCTGGGTGGGCTTTGCGACCTACGGCTATGCGATGGAGATGCTCGAGTGGGACATGATCGCGCCCTACGAGTTTCACAAGCTTCAGCTCAAGATGTTGAACGCGCAGCGCTCTGCAAAGCGATGGGTGTTGAAGTGTCCTTGGCACATCTGGAACCTCGATGCGCTGATGGCGGTCTACCCGGACGCGCAGATCATCTTTACCCACAGGGACATCGCCAAGGCTCTCGCGTCCCACTGCAGCCTCTCCGCCAAGATGGCCTCCAAAGTGCGCCGAAGCCTGGACGTCGAGGAGCTCGGCGAGTTCTGGCTCGAGTACACGCGCATCGGCCTCGAGCGTGCGATGAAGTCGCGGGAGAACATCCCCGAGTCCCAGATCTACGACGTTCGGCTTCGCGACATGATGGCCAATCCGATGACGGTGCTCCAGGACCTCTACCAGTACTTCGATTTGGGGCTCACGCCGGAGATCGCGGGGCTCCTCGAGGAGCGAATCTCGGCAAAGCCGACCTCCCAAGAGGGTGAGCACGAGTACAGCATCGAAGACTTCGGGCTGACCAACGAGCGCGTCCGCGAGACGCTCAAGACCTACAACGAGCGTTTCGGCGTTTAGCCGGCTTGTACGTCGGCGCTCCGACGCCTACAACGTCGGCAACGGCATGGGCGTGGCAGAGCAGCTGAAGGGTGGGCTCCAGGCGATCGTGAGCGAGCCGAAAGCGCCGCAGGTGAGCGTCGTGGTGCCGGGCCTCAACGAGGCAGACAGCCTGCCGCACCTCGCCGCACAGGTGAAGGAGGCGCTCGGCCCCGACACCTCGTACGAGCTGATTTTCGTCGACGATGGGAGCACCGACCAGAGCTGGCGCGTGATTCAGGAGCTCCACGAGCAGGATCGTGCGGTCCGCGGAGTGCGTCTTCGGAAGAACTTCGGAAAAGCCATGGCGCTTGCCGCGGGCTTCGAGCGTGCGCGGGCCGAAGTCGTCGTGATGATGGACGCCGACCTTCAGGACGATCCAGCGGACCTTCCGAAAATGCTCGACAAGATCGCGCAAGGCCTCGACGTCGTGGTGGGGTGGAAAGTCGACCGGCGCGATCCCCTGAATCGTCGCGTATTCTCGAAGATCTTCAACAGCGCGGTCGGTGCGGTGACCGGCGTACGCCTCCACGACATGAACTGCGGCTTCAAAGCCTACCGGCGCGAAGTTTTGCAGTCGATTCCGATCTACGGGGACCTCTTTCGCTTCATTCCCGTTCTCGCCGCATGGCAAGGCTTCAGCGTGGGCGAGATGCCGGTGAATCACCGCGCGCGGCAGTTCGGCCGGTCACGGTACGGGCTCGAGAGAATCCTGCGCGGGTTCTTCGACTTGCTGAGCGTTTCTTTTCTCACTCGATACTCGCGCAAACCGATGCACCTCTTCGGCCTCCTGGGCCTCTTCTTCACGTTCCTCGGCGTGCTGATCTCGGGGTATCTCACGGTGCTTTGGTTTCAGGGGCAGCCGATCGGCAACCGGCCGCTGCTTCTCCTCGGCGTGCTGCTCATTCTCGTCGGTGCGCAGTCGTTCTCGATCGGGCTGCTCGGCGAGTTCATGACTTTCCAGTATCACCGCAAGCACGAGCGCGAGCGGCTGCCGGTCCGCGAGTCGATCGGCGATCCGTAATCGGTCATGAGCGAGCATCGCGAGACGTTCGACGCGGTGGTGGTCGGCTCGGGCCCGAACGGGCTCAGCGCCGCGGTTGCGCTGGCCCAGGGCGGGGCCTCGGTCCTCGTCCTCGAGGCCACCGACGAGATCGGCGGCGGGACGCGCACGGCGGAGCTCACGCTCCCTGGGTTTCGCCACGACGTTTGCTCGGCGGTCCACACCACGGGGATCCTATCGCCGTTCTTTCGCTCGCTTCCTCTCGAGGAGCACGGCCTTCGGTGGGTTCTTCCGCGAGCCTCGGTTGCGCATCCGCTCGATGACCAGCCGGCGGTGATCATGTGGAAGTCCCTCGAACGGACGTGCGAGGGCCTAGGCGCAGACGCAACGAGCTATCGCGACCTCGTGGCGCCGTTCCTCGACGACGCAGACGGGTTTTTCAAAGACGTGCTGGCCCCGCTCGGTTGGCCGGAAAGCCCTGGGCTGTTCGTCCGCTTCGGCACGCGCGCCCTGTGGCCGGCGCTCCCGTTTGCGAAATGGCGCTTTCAGCAATCGCGCGCCCGTGCGCTGTTTGCGGGATGTGCAGGGCACAGCATTCTGCCGTTCGACAAGCTGTTTACCGCGGCGCTCGGCCTGATCTTCGCGATTGCCGGCCACGCCGAGCCGTGGCCGGTTGCCGCCGGGGGCTCCGCGGCCATTCCGAACGCCCTAGCGAGCCTGTTTCGGTCGATGGGAGGGGAGATCCGGACCGGTGTGCACGTCACTGCCGCTACCGACTTGCCCGTCGCGCGCACCTATCTCTTCGACACGAGCCCCGATCAGCTCGCATCGATTGCAGACGGAGCGCTTCCCGCGGGATACAGGCGACGCCTCGGGCGTTATCGCTACGGACCCGGTGCCTTCAAGCTCGACTGGGCGCTCGACGGCCCGATTCCGTGGCGGGACCCACATTGCCTAGAGGCATCGACCGTGCACCTCGGCGGCACACTCGAAGAGATCGCTGAAAGTGAAGCCGCCATGTTCGCTGGGAAGCACCCGAAGCGTCCGTACATCTTGCTCTGTCAGCAAAGCCAGCTCGACCCGACGCGCGCGCCGACAGGCAAGCACACCGGCTACGCGTATTGTCACGTGCCGGGCGGGTCTACGGTCGACATGACCGAAGCGATCGAAACGCAGGTCGAGCGATTTGCGCCCGGCTTCAAGGACCGGATCCTCGCGCGGCACACGATGAACGCTCGCGACTTCCAGCGCTACAATCCGAATTTCGTCGGAGGTGCCATCACGGGAGGCGTCGCCGATGTCTTCCAGCTGTTTACGCGGCCGGTTGCGCGATTCGATCCCTACACGACGCCCAACCCGCGGGTGTTCATCTGCTCTGCCTCCACGCCACCCGGCGGAGGCGTGCACGGGATGTGCGGGTACCACGCGGCGCAAAGCGCGCTGAAGCAGCTCCCCCGATTCGAGCCTGCGCCCTTGGCCGGCCGAGTCAGCGCGTGAACCAGTAGGCCCACGCGATGAAAACGAGCTGAAACGGAAGGCGAAGCCAGAGCGCCCAACGCGGGATCGGTTTTTTGGGGTTGAGCGAGACGTTGTGCGTGAGCATGTAGACGTTGGCTGGGAACACCGCGATGTAGAGAGCGATGAGCCCCCACGCGGCGTAGGCGCGAGTCGCGGGAACCAGGAGCCCGACCCCGCCGAGGATCTCGAAGAACCCACTGACGTACACGAGCGCGAGCGGCGCCGGAAGAAACTTCGGCACGATTCGGACGAACGGCTTCGGCTGGACGAAGTGAAGAACGCCGATCGAAATCATCGCCAGGGCCAGGATCCACAGGGCAGCGGTTTCGAGGAGAGACACCGGTGCGCTTCCTAGGAAGCCTCGGTCGATTGGGGGGGCTTTGGCTTCTTGCTGAGCTTGGTCTTGGCGGCGCGAAAGAAACGCCTGACTTTGACCCCCGCCCAGATGAACCCGAATAGAAGCAGGATCAACACGACCATGTTGACCCAGGGGATGTAGACGTAGTCTTCGGAAACTTCCTCGAGCGACAGGACGTTCGGGTAGGCGCTCAGGATCGGGATCCGCACGCCATAGTACTTCACCAGCGCCACCTCTTCGGTCGCATTGGTGGCTAGCTTCGACGCCTCCGCCGCCACATCGCCGGAGTCGAACTTCAGGTACCAGACGAAATCTTCGTTTCGAAAGACGCGTGCCTTGCCCGTATCGACCTCGGTTGCGTAGATGAAACGCACGTCGCGGGTTTTGTCCGTGCCGGGGTCGCCCTTGCGTTCCATCCGAGCGACCTCGGTGTCGGTGACTCGAACCTTGGCCGCGCGTGGCATGAAATAGAACACGGTGCCCGCAAACAGCAGGGTCACCAACAGCGCGAACGCGATGCCGAGCTTACGCATCTTTGATCTCGAACGTCAGACCTGCTTTGCGAAGACGCTCGACGAGCCGCATCCCCATGGCCGAGGCTGGGGTCAGGATGCCGCCCCCACTTTGAAGCTCGTTTCCCTGGAGAGCCAAACAGAGCGCGGCTTCGGACAGCATGACGGCCGTCGAGCCGTAGCCCGGGTCGCGGTCGTCGGCGACGAGCGCTCGCATGGTGTCCCCATTTCCTAGGGCGACGAACCGCGTCTTGAAAAAGCCTTCGGCGCGTGTCTTCTCGCTGGGGCCTTCGCCCGGCGAAGGCAGCTTCTCGACGACGAACGGCCGCGTGAGTGGAAAGGCGATGGAGCCGATGAAGGCCGCGATGCCGCCCGCGAAGGCCACGGCGCGCGACCAGCCCGCGGCGCCTTTTCCGGTGCTCATCACCTCGGAGTACCGAAAGCTCTCGCCCCACGGCAAACCCATCAGCGCGTGGCTGCGGCGAACGATGCGCGTGTTGATCGCTGCCATCACGAAGGGCGTCGTCCACATATTTAAGTCCTTATCGAAGCGGACTCCCGTCTGATCGCCCTTGTCTGGCCCGCGGATGCCCTCGGGGTTGAGCGCGTACGGATTGCCGAGGATCTTTCGAAGCTTGGGGTTCTCTTTCATCTCGTCGAACACGTTGAGCATGCTGGCAAACGTTCCCCCGCTGAAGCCGCCGCTCGTCTCGCCCGCCGCCATCTTCACCTGGGACGCATACCGCCCATGCTTCGCCTTGAACGCCTCCTGAATCATCAGAGTGCCGAGGTCCGAGGGGATCGAGTCATAGCCGCAGCAGTGGACGATGCGCGCGCCGGTCCGCTCCGCCTCTTGATGGTGCGCATCGATCATCGCCCGCACGAACTGGGTCTCGCCGGTGAGGTCGCAGTAGTCGGTGCCCGCTGCCACGCACGCGGCGACGAGATCCGCGCCATACTTCGCGTAGGGCCCGACGGTGCTGATGACGACCTCGGCGCGCGACGCCATGGCGTCGAGCGAAGGACGGTCGAAGCTGTCGGCCACGATGACCGGGAGATCGGGCTTGCCGATCTGCTGCGCCACGGCTTCGACCTTCTCTTTGCTGCGGCCTGCCAGCGCGAGCCGAAGACCGGATTCGCCGCCGAGGTAGTTGCGCGCGAGGTAGTCGGCGACGAGCCTACCGGTGAAGCCCGTGGCTCCCCAGAGGACGATGTCGAATTCGCGAGAGCGGTCGCGTGTGCGGGGGTTGGTCATGGCGAGGGTCATAGGGCATGTGGAGCCTGGAATCCACCTCGAAGCTCCGAGAGGAGCTCGGCGAAACGAAGGGTGGTGTGATCGCCGAGGAACGGGCCGATGATCTGAACGTTCACCGGTAACCCCGAAGGCGTCACCCCCACGGGCGCGCTCGTCGCGGGAAGAAAGGCGCACGTGGCGAGGGCAATCCAAGGGATGTGGTCCATGTACGGCCGCTTCTTGCCGTTGACCACGATTCTCCGCGAAAGCTGATTGCCCTTCGTCTGATGCGGAAACGCCGTCACAGGCGAGACCGGTGTCAGCAACACGTCGATGTCTCGAAATAGCTCGCGAAGCTGCCATCGGAGCCGGGTGCGCCCCTCGTTCGCCCGATTCCAATCCGAGTGCGAGAGGTGAATGCCGCGTGCTGCATTCTTGGAGACCACGTTGCTCTTGATTCCGGTGCGCTCGGTCATCGCGTAGTGCGGCAGCAGCATTGCGGCCAGCGCTCTCACCGGCTTCGGCATGTCGCTCCCCATCACGCCCATCAGCAAGCGCGTGTAAAGCGCCACGATTCGCTCGAGCTCGACCGGTGGGCGAAGCTCGACCAGCTTCACGTGGGGGCGAAGCGCCTCGACGGTGGCTTCGAGCTCGCCGCGCACCGCATCGTCGATCGGGCAAAGCGGATCGTCGAGCCAGAAGCCCACGCGAAAGTCCCCGAGCCGCTCCGCTCGCGGCAGCGGCAGCTCGAGCTTCCAGGCGTCGGCGGCGAGCGTGTCGGGCCCTGCGATCACGTCGAGCGCCAATCGCAAATCCCGCGGGTCTCGCGCCATCGGCCCGATGGCAGCGAGGTCGGCCTCGCTCGTCGTCCCCGGCGGCCCTGGGATGTGGCCGCGGCCCGGCACGATTCCATACGACGGCTTGTGTCCGTAGACGCCGCAATAGGCGGCCGGAATGCGAATCGATCCGGCGATGTCGCTTCCAATCTCGAGCGGCACGAGCCCTGCCGCCAGCGCCGCCGCCGAGCCGCCCGACGAGCCGCCGACGGTGCGTGCGGTGTCCCAGGGGTTGTTGGTACGCCCGTAGACTGCGTTGTAGGTCTGCCAATCGCCGGCGTAGAGCGGCAAGTTGGTCTTCCCAAGCACGATGGCCCCCGCCTCCCGCGCGCGTCGCACGGCTACTGCGTCCTCGGCCGGCACGTGGTGCGAAAGCGCGGGTGCCCCAGACGTGGTTCTCAGGCCCGCCGTTTCGAGCGAGTCCTTCACGGTCATGGGCAGCCCGTGAAGCGGTCCGAGGTCTTCTCCCCGCGAACGGGCCGCGTCGTACGCCCGGGCCAGGTCTCGCGCCCGCTCGAAGTCTTTGGCCACGACTGCGTTCAGCTCCCGATCGAGCTGTTCGATACGTGCGATACACCCGTCGACGAGCTCCAGCGAGCTGACCTCGCGCCGAGCCAGGAGGCCGAGCCAGTCGGAAGCAGACGCGTGCGGAAGCTCGTGCATCGGTTGTGCGCTTTGCCGCCGTTCCTCAGGCGTGCGCCACGACTTTGATCTCGTTGCCTCGCGCATCGACGATGAAATCCTTGAATGGCCCGAATGCAACGACTTCTTTCTTCGCCATCTCACACCTCTTTCACGTGCTGCCGAGGATAGGGCGGACCAAAGCATTCGGAAAGCGCTCATCGGCCGTGGTATCGTTGCGCGATGCCGTTTGTCGTGGGTTGCCTCGCCCTTGCTACGCCCCGCTTTGCCATCCTGCTGGTCGTTCTATTCAGCGACTACATCGGCCTGGCCTATGAAACGACGATTTGGCCGCTGGCCGGGTTTTTCTTCATGCCGCTGACGACGCTCTCGTACGCGTTTGCAATCAACAGCAACGGGTCGGTCGACGGGATGTACCTGGTGCTCGTGGTCGTCACGGTGCTGATGGATCTCGGGCTGGTGGGCGCGGGCTCGAAGACGCGTTGGAAGGATTGAGACCGCCGGCGCGGCCGGCGTCGCTTCAACCATGAGGATGAACACCCCTCTGTCGTTGTGAGATCGATGACAGGCGGCACCTGATTAATTGAAAGCGTCGGTCGTTTTAGTGCTGCAAAGACGCTCGTCTTGCGAGAACATCGACCTTTCCCATGAGAGGCTCGGTTGCGGTTTTGTGGATTAGCCTGCTGCTCGGCAGCCTTCATACCACAGCGCTCGCAGCCGACCCCCGCCCCGAAGAGCCTCCGCCCATCGTCTTGGCTGGCGCCGATGACCTTCTCGGCCACTGGCAGCGTGGCGAAGGCGAAGCGATTGTCGAGGTCAGCCAGCACGACGGCGCCTACCGCGGCGTCATCGTCTGGAGTCAACGCCGGCCAGAGACCGTCGGCGTCGCCATCTTTCGCGACCTTCGTTTCGACGCAGCGGAGGGGGCCTGGCACGGCCGCGCGTACTCGATCAAGCGAAAGCGCGAGGTTGCGATCGACATCGAAGTCCCCAAGCGCGACCGACTCGAGCTCACCGCGCACATCCTCTTCTTCAAGAAACGAGTCGAGTTCAAGCGCGTCGCGGGCGCCACGCTCGCGTCCCTACGGGACAACCCCGATCTTTGAGGGCGGCTAGAGCGGCCGGGATACCCAGCCGTGCCTCCAGAGCCAGAGGACGAACCGCTCGCGTAGGGCTCTTGCAGGCGAGCGGCGCTTGGCGGTCTTCGAGGGCATGCCGGCGATGGGAGCAAGACTCGTGCCGTCCATCTTTGTCGTTTCATCGTGGCCCCACGGCGCCACCTGTGCCGATCCGGACACACTGAACTGTGTCCCAACGGCACACCCGAGGCCACGCTGGGCTACGGCGATTTCGGGCCAAGCGTGGCTCGGCTGAAGTGCCGCGCCCGGCGGCGCGCCGCCGATGCACACGCACAAAGGCGAAGAGGCGCACGTGCTTCTCGAAGGGAAGATCCTGTATGCCCTCGGTGACGAGGTCTTCGAGATCGATGCCCCCTACATCGTCAACATCCCGCCGATGGTCCCGCACTCGTTCAAAAACCTCGGTGACGAGGTGGCCGAGCTCGTCGTCATTTTTCCGACCAACGTCTGGGAGTACGACGTGCTCGACTACTTTCCGTTTGCAGAAAGGTAGCCCGCCGCTCACGCAGAGGTTCCGGGCGACCCCTCGACGACAAAGTGGGTGTCATCACGGACGCGCGCCACCGTGGAGCGATACTCTTTTCTCTTGAAGTACGCCTGCATCGGCAGGGTAATCGGAAGGACCTGGGGGCGTCCCACCCATTGAAACGGGTCTCCGCCCACTTCCCGTACGCGGCCGGTCGCGACGGCATGACTCGCCTCGCGCATCGAACGGTCGGCGAGGTCGCGCTCGAGCGCTCGGAGTCGTCCCTCGTCGACCGGATCGACGAACTTCATCACTCTTCCGTAGAGGGCCCCGTTGTGAAACTGCTGCGGGTTGTTCATCAGCCCGTCGCATCCGAGTCGCGTCGCCATCAGCCGCAGGAGCTCTCCCTGCCAGCGAAAAAGGCCGAGGCCCGGGTGCTCTTGGTCGGGTAGCGGTGGCAGGTCGGGAGGAAAGTCCTTGCGAGGGTCCTGCATGAGCAACCACTCGACGCTCAGCATCTTCCCGTTCGTGCCGTCCGGGAGCCGCAGCGGCCGAAACCCGAGCACCATTTCGATCAGCAGGTGCTCCGGGTCCCGCCGATCGAAGTGAATGCGCAGCACCTGGCGCGACGAATCGCTCAGGTCGGTCGAAAGCAGCAGGTTCTCGAAGCCCTTGTCCCGCAGCATCTGAAGAAACCCGTATCGCTCGAGCGCCATCTCCCCGCCCTCGGCCGTATACAACCCGAGAAAGCGTCCCGCGCGGCCTTCCGGAGGCCCAAGCAGGCTCTCCAGGTCCGCCTCCGACGGACGAGCGTCCTCTCGCGCGAGGTCGGTCTCGTTCAGCCGATCGTAGACCCGCCGGTATTGCGTCTCGACCTGATCCGTTCGAAGCCGCCCGCGCCACTCGCGCAACCGATTCAACACCCGCTCGCGAACTCCAGGCATGAGGGGTCACAGGTTACCGGCATTTCGAGCGAGAACGAAGCCACCAGACGTTGGGAGCGTGTGCTCCGGCACGGACCGAGGCCCGATGCTCCAGGCTGCCCGAGGGTGGCCCTTTGACGAAAACGGGAAGATTGCGCCTCGGCCCCCGACCGAAGGCCGCGCTCCTACTCGACCACTGTCTGCGAGGCGGCGACGGCTAGGGTGAGCAGACCGGTTGCAAGATTGCTCGTCGCCCACGCATGCCGCAGCGGCGGACGGGTCGTCGCATAGTCGTCCCCGGCCGCCTTGTGATGCCCTGTCCAGAACAAGAAGCCGATGGAATGATAGGTGAGGATGGCGCCCGGAAGCCACGCCCAGACGTACCCGAACGGAGCGTCGATGATCAACCCAACTGCAGCGATCCCGTAGGTCCAACCGACCAGGACGTCGGACATGGCGATCGCATGCTCGTAGTGACGGTATTCTGGACGCAGGCCCGCCTCCTGGAGGCCGAACCGCGTCGCGCGATCCCAGTCGACGACCGAGATGAGCTGGCCCACGAAGTGCGCTCCGAAGCCGATGACCAGCACAAGGAGGCCGGCGACGACATTCGCATGGGGAAAGATTTGCTCCATTGCTCGACGAACGGCCGCCCGAAGCCAAACTTCGATCGCGCCGCATATGGAAGAGCCCGGAGACCATTTGCGATCTCGAGGCCGGCGTCCCCAGCGGGATTTGAACCCGCGTTACTGGCGTGAAAGGCCAGGGTCCTTGGCCACTAGACGATGGGGACGATATGTGACGGCGGTTGTAGAGCAATTCGGCGGGGCTTCAAGTTGCCGGTGCGCTCCCGTGCCGGGTGTCGTTCAGAGCGCTGAAGCGATGAGCTGATCGGTTTCTTCGCGAACCCCCGGGTGATCGAGGACCTTTCCATGCGCCGGCACCACGACCGCGACCGGGCGCGCTCGAAGGGCCTCTCGCAGGGCGCGCAGAAGCGCTCGCTTGTCCGACGTCAGCAGCATCAGCACGAAATTGAATATCCGATAGCCCGGAGCGCTCTTGGTGAGCTTCATCAAGAGCTTGACTGGAAAGGCCTTCGGTAGTTTCGGCATGTTGACGAGCGTGTCGGACACGTACCACGCGTACCCCCGCGCCGTCTTTGCATAGGCCCACGTTTCTCCACACTTGTCGGCCGGCGCTTCGATCACGCCGACGTCGCCGGTCAGTCTTTCGGACAGCCCGGAGAGCGGGGTGAACGAGCCCGCCGCACGGTTCTTCTTTGCGATCCGTTTGATCGCTGCGTCCGGTGCATAAAAGGTCGCGTTCGGATACCGCTTCTTCCACTCGGCCTGGCCGAGGTGGTGAAACCCATTGGTCGCGACCACGGCGTCGACGGTGCCGAATGCGTCGAGATCGGCATAAGCGCCCTCCGAGAGCCCGCACGGGGGGCTCAGCACGAGGAGCTTGTCGCCGTCGAAGCGCGCCGCGAAGGCGTTCGAAAGACCTCCCCCAAACGAATACGTGTACGACAGCACGCCTGCGTCGCGATCGATGATCGACCATCCATGCTTGGTTTTTTCCATCGCCGTTTCCCGAACCGGTGGGCCGTCAGGGACTCGAACCCTGGACCGTCGGATTAAAAGTCCGCTGCTCTACCAACTGAGCTAACAGCCCAAGTACCCGAAATCGAAAGAGCATCATTATCGACTTCCTTAGCTCCCCTTGGTGCGTGTGCCACTTGGTGTGCCGCTAGAAGGAAATCGTTTGTTCAGTACCTCGCGGGCGTCCTCGATTTGCGGGTGAATGTACCGACTGGTGGTGTGTTTGTCGGTGTGGCCGCCGATATACGCCAAACCGCTCAAATGTCCACTCTTGCGGGCGCCGTCGTCGGTGGCCGCGTGCCGGAAGTCGCGCATGTCGAGAGACTTGAGGTCGTCGGGGTCCAGCCCAAGGCCCGCGGCGGCGGCTCGGAGGGCCTTGCGGTAGTCCCAGCGCTGGAAGATGGGCCCGACCTACGCCGGTAGATCAGCGGCAGCTATCTGGGTACTTGATCCTAATTATGTGAGGCGCACGTCAGAATCTTTAGCGGGCCATGCCGGGATATGCCAGCCTGACTAAACACTTGGGGGAAACAAATATGCGATCAATCTGCGGAATTCTGTTCTTGATGGTACCGGTAGTGCTGTCGGGGTGTGGTGAGAGTGGGGACGATTCTGGCGAGCAAGTATCCTGGCTCTATACCGGCGCTGCGGACAGTGCAACGCTGGGCGTTGAGCAAATCACACTCGACAACCCCGGTGACGTCTTCGCATTCTCCGATCGCCCAGAGCGCATCAACGAGTGGATGTCGATGGAGGCCTTTGCCGCGTACTGGGAATTGAGTCAGGACAACTTCACGGACAGCCCGCCGAACGTCGTGGTCGAGGGCATCGGTGCGGACGGTTCGGTCTGTACGGTGGAGGTCGTCCTGGAATCGCCGCCGAATATTTCCGAGGACTCGGTTTCGTTCGATATTTCCTACGTGACCGCGTTCGACCCGAACTGCGCGACCGTCAATGATGCCGCTTTGTTCATCGACAGCTTTTGGACTTCGGCTTGCGAGGTTGCAATCACCGCCGGCGCGGGGGCGGCCATTGCGACGGCATGCGTCGTAACGGCAGGGGCCGCGTGCGCGGAAGCCGTCGCGGCGTACTTTGAGATTAGTTTGGCCGCGGCTACTGCGATTACTGCGGTCAGCGTGGGCTCGATTACTGGAATTATTTCAAAGGGCGCAGAAGCGGCCTGCAATTAGTGCGAACAGCGGGAGAAGCGCCAACCACGCTCGGGTCTTTTTCTGGCTCTATCTGCAGAAACGGAGAGGGCCGCAATCGCCGCTGCAGCACGTGCCGTCGCCTCCAACGAGGCATCAAGACGCCATAGGTCGTCACCGTGAGCTTCTGTGTTGCGGATCCGACGCGTCAAGCGAGGCGGTGTGAGCGGGGTTTTTGGAGGGGACAAACGGCACGCTTCTGCTAGCGTTCGTCGCGGGGTGCAGAGATGGCCAGAGCGTTGCTCACGGGCGCTGCAGGGAGGATCGGGAAGTACGTCATTGGGGCGCTAGCGCGGCGTGGTGTCGAGGTGGTGGCCACCGACATCGTTTCGGAGGGGATTCCGGAGGATACACGCTTCGAGCGCTGTGATTTGACCGACGCGCATGCCGTGCGGCGCCTGGTGGCGCTGGTGAAGCCCGACGCCGTGGTGCACTGCGCGGCGATCGTCGCGCCGATCTCGTACGCCGAGCCCGAGCTCGCCGAGGCGGTCAACCTGAGCGGCACGCGGAACCTGATTCGGGCAACTCGAAAGCACGCACCCGGTGCTTTTTTCGTATTCGTTTCCAGCTATGCGGCGTTTGGGCCCTGTTCGCCCGGCGATCCGGTCCGCCGCGCGATCGATCCGTGCCGGCCTGACGACAGCTACGGCCTTCAGAAGCTCACCGCGGAGAGCTGGCTACGGTACTCGGGGCTCCGCCAATGCTCGCTGCGGCTCGGGGCCGTGATGGATCTCTCTAGCCTCATGCCGGACCACCCAAGCTACCGGCCGTTCGTCTTCATGGTGCCCCTTCTTCAGCCCGAGCACGGCATCGACGTGCGGGATGCCGCGCGTGCGATTGCGTCGGCGGCGGTTCGGCAGCTCGACGGGCATTTGTTCCTGATCGGCGGCGACGATTCGTGGAAGGTGCAGGCGCGGCAGCTTCGCGAAGAGGTCTTTTCTGCCATGGGGCTTCCCATGCCCGCGGCCGATGCCTTCCGTCACGTGGCCGACGCGTCGGTTGCCGATGGGTGGTTCTACGAGTGTTGGATGGACGAGAAGCAGAGCGAACAGACGCTCCGCTTTCAGCGCGTCTCGCGTCCGGACTTCATGAACGAGCTTCGCCGACGGTATCGGCTTCGCAAAGTCGCGCTGTCGCCGATGCGGCCGCTCGTATCGCGCTCGCTCGCAGCGGCGTCTCCTTACACCGGCAAGCAGGCCATCGAGCCGGGGCGCACGGTTTGGGACGACATCTGCTGCGTCTACGAGCTCTCGGCCGGTGTGGCGCAGGCACGCAGCACCCATCCGCCACCGCCGTCGCCATTCATCGACACCGCCACGCGGTAGCGATTTCACTGCTCGGCGCGGAGCCGTGCCAGCACGGCGCCGGTAAACGAAGGCCGGAGATAAAACCCCCGCGGCATCGTCCACTGCAGCGCGCCTTCTTCGTCTGGAGCGCGGCGGCGGCTTCGGCCGCTTGCGGCTTTGGGGCGGACCTGAAGCACGTCGCCGAGATGGCCCGTG
This sequence comes from Polyangiales bacterium, assembly GCA_041576815.1. Classification (GTDB taxonomy): domain Bacteria; phylum Myxococcota_A; class Polyangia; order Polyangiales; family Houyiibacteriaceae; genus SG8-38. Next base: position 75,028 of record JBFGKE010000002.1, on the reverse strand, counting down.
ATCCGCTCGACGTCGCCGCGACCGATCATGTCGGCAAGCCGCTCCCAGTCGCTCCGGAGCATCCGCTCCTCGTCCTCGCTCCAGGTCCACAGGAACGCACGGCCGATGCGCCGTTCGCGGAGCGGGGTGTCGGAAGCCGCCTCGACGGGAACGAAGAGCACACTGGAAAGCTTCTTGAAGACGGTGCTCTGCTCCCAGTCGGTGTCCGCCATCGCCGCAAGCGAAATCGAGCACACGAAGGTCGACTCCTTGGGTGTCCCCCGCGCATCGAGCGGAATCGTCTTGAGCTCGATGCCAAGCGCGCCGAAATCCGGCTCGGCCCGCGACGCCGCCGACGCGCCGAGCGCCTTTTCCAAAATCCGCCCCGCAACCCCCTTTCCACGCAACGACGCGTCCGGCACCGCGACCCCCACCCGCGAACCGAGCTCCCCAAGCGTCAGCCCCGCAAGCAAAGAAACGCGATCGAGCAGCTCCTCCACCGACCGCGGCTCCAACACGAAAAAGGAGTCAGGCACCTCCTCTAGTTTTCGTCTAGGCTGAATCTTCGGCGTCAAAAAGGTGCCTGACCCCTTTTTCGAGCTCATTAGTGGAGCTCGCAGACTTTGGTGCCGAAGAGGCGCTCTAGGCTCGTGAGCAACGCGTCGGTGGGGTCGACGAATAGGCCGGTGTCGGCGAGGTCGACGCGCCAGGCCCCGGTGGAGCAGAGCTCGAGGGAGACGGGGCAGGGGCCGGGATGCTGCTCGAGCATCGTGCGCAAGGAGTCGAGCTTGGCGCGGTCGAGAGTGTCGACGACCAGCCGCACGGTGATCGACTTCGTCCGTTCGATGAGGGCCTCGCCGAGCATCGTTGCTTCTTCGAGCAGGATCTTGGCTTCGGGCTGCGCGCTTTCGTCGTTGCGATCCTGCTCGTGCTTCACGCGGCCGCTGAGAAGGATCGGCTCGCCCGACTGAAGCGCCTGCCGAATGCCTTCCCGCTCGAGCGGTTTCGGCCGCACGATCACCTCGACGCGGCCGTACGCATCCTCGATGTGAAAAAACGCCATCGTGTTGCCCATCTTCGTGCGCCGCTCGCGATAGCCCTCGACCGTGCCGCCGACCGTGACCTGCCGCTGATTGTCGAGCTCGGTCACACTCTCCGTCGTCGCGTCACAGAACCGCAGAAGCTCGCTTCGATAGCGGTCGAGCGGGTGCCCCGAGACGTAAAACCCGAGCGTGCTCTTCTCGCGCGAAAGCTGATCCCGCGAGTCCCACGGCTCGAGCGGCGAAAAGCTGCCGCCCGGATGCTCGTAGGTCTGCGCCTCTTCTTCGCCGCCCATCAATCCAAAGAGGCTTTCCTGCCCGCTCGAACGCTCGGCCTGAATGCGCTTGCCGCGATCGATCGCGCTCTCGATGGCGACGAATGCCTGGGCGCGGTGCACGTCGATCGCTTGATGCACCGTATCGAACGCGCCGCACTGCACCAGCGCTTCGATCACGCTCTTGTTGACGCGCCGAAGATCCACGCGCGCGCAGAAATCGAACAAGTCGACGAACGGGCGCTCGTGCGCGTCGCCGCCGTCTTCGCGCTCGCCCTGCCGCGCCTCGAGAATCGCCTCGACTGCCGCCGTGCCCACCCCTTTGATCGCGCCGAGCCCAAAGCGGATCTTCGGCCCCATCGGATCGTGGATCTCGCCGCCATAGCAAACTGGTTTGTGCCGAAGCCGCGCGACGTCCTGCGCGTCGTCGGGCGTGTACACCACCGTGAACTCGATCTCCGACTCGTTGACGTCGGGCGGGAGCACGGTGATGCCCATCGACCGCGCCTCGGCGACCGTGCGAACGACCTTGTCGATTTTCTCTTTGTCGGCCGTGAGCGTCGCGCACGTGAACTCGACCGGGTAGTGCGTCTTCAAATACGCCGTTTGATACGTGATCAGCGCATACGCGGCAGAGTGGCTCTTGTTGAACCCGTACCCGGCGAAGTACGCCATCAGGTCGAACACGTCTTCGGCAAGCTGTTGCGAATGCCCTCGCGAGGTGGCCCCCTCGATGAACACCGCCTTTTGCTTGGCCATCTCCGATGGCTTCTTCTTGCCCATCGCTCGTCGCAGCAGATCCGCACCGCCGAGCGAGTAGCCCGCCATCTCCTGCGCGATTTGCATCACCTGCTCCTGGTAGACGATGACCCCGCGAGTCTCCTGGAGAATGCCTTCCAGCGACGGGTGCGGATACTGCACCTGCTGCCGGCCGTGCTTTCGGTGCACGAAATCTTTGTCCATCTGCGCGCCCATCGGCCCGGGCCGGTAGAGCGCCACGGCGGCCACGATGTCGTCGAACCGATCCGGCCGAAGCTGCTTGAACAAGCTCTGCATCCCGCTCGATTCGAGCTGAAACACGTTGGTGGTCTCGCCGGACTGCAGGAGCGCATACGTCGCCAGGTCGTCCATTGGAATCTGATCGATGCGAAACGGGTTCCCCTGGCGGTCCGGCCGGCGGTCGATCATCTTCGTTGCGATGTCGATCACCGTCAGCGTCCGAAGCCCGAGGAAATCGAACTTCACCAGCCCCGCCGCCTCGACGTCATCCTTGTGGAACTGCGTCACGTAGACGTCTTTTTCCGGACAAAAAACCGGGACGTGGTCCCAAATCGGCCCCTCGCTGATCACGACCCCGGCCGCATGCATGCCGGCATGCCGCGTGAGGTTTTCGAGCGCCTGCGCCGTGTCGAGCAGCTCCCGCGACTGCTCGTCCTGCTCGTAGGCCGTCTTGAGCCGCGCCTCCTGCTTGAGCGCCGTGCCGATTGGCACGCTCTTGCCTTGAACCGGCTCGGGGATCATCGTGGCGATCAGCCCCGCTTCGGCGGGCGTCATGCCCATCACGCGCCCGACGTCCCGCACCACGCTTCGGCTCTTGAGCTGATGGAAGGTCGCGATTTGCCCGACGCTCTCCTGCCCGTACTTGTCGCGCACGTAGCTGATCACGCGATCGCGCTGGTCCATGCAGAAGTCGATGTCGAAATCCGGCATCGAGACGCGCTCGGGGTTCAAGAAGCGCTCGAACAGGAGCCCGTGCGTGATTGGGTTCAAGTCGGTGATGCGAAGAGACCATGCGACCAGTGAGCCGGCGCCCGACCCGCGGCCCGGCCCGACCGGGACGCCGTTGTCTTTCGCCCAGTTGATGAAGTCCTGCACGATCAGGAAGTACCCGGCGAAGCCCATCTTCAAGATCACGTCGAGCTCGAGCTCGAGCCGCCGGTGGTAGAGGTTCTCGTCCGGGGTCTCGCCGCGCTCGCGCATCTCGACCATGCGGCGCCCGAGGCCGGCCACCGAGAGCGCGCGAAGGTAGTCCTCCTCGGAGGCGCCGCCTGGAACGGCAAAGCGCGGAAGCCTCGGTTTGGCTAGCGGCGTAGCCCGGCCGGCGCACATCTCCGCGATCAGGAGTGTGTTTTTCGCCGCCCCCGGGACATCCGAAAAGAGATTGAGCATCTGTTCTGGCGTCTTGAGATAGAGCTCCGAGGAGTGGTGGTGCACCGCTTCCATCTCGCGGACGCTGCGGCCGGCGCCGATGCACTGGAGCACGAGCTGCGCGTGGGCCGACTGCCGTTCGAGATAGTGGCAGTCGTTGGTGGCCACCATCGGCAGATCGAGCTGGTTGGCGAGCTGCCCGAGCACCTGATTGAGCGGGCGGTTCTCCGGGAAGCCGTGGTCTTGAAGCTCGATGAAGAAGTAGCCGGGCTCGAAGCAGTCGCGCAGCTTGGCAATCGCGTCGCGGCCCACGTCGGGGCCCTTGTTGAGGATCTCTTGGGCCACGTAGCCGCCCATGCAGGCGCTCAGGCCGACGACGCCTTTGCTGTGGGCGCGAAGCGCGTCGAAGTCGATGCGGGGCTGGTCGTATGCCGCCATGCCGTCGACCCATCCCGTGCTCACCAGCCGAACCAGGTTGTGGTAGCCCTCCTGCGAGCTCGCCAGCAGAAGCAGATGGTGGAGCTCGTGGTTCTTTGGGTCGCGGCGATCGCCCGACGTGAAGTTCACCTCGCACCCGAGGATCGGCTTGACCTTGGCCTTCTTGCACGCCTTCACGAGCTGCACCGCGCCGAACATGTTCCCGTTGTCGGTCAGTGCGACGGCGGGCATCTCCATCTTGCGCGCGTGCTCGACGAGGTCGGGAATCCGAATCGCTCCATCCAGCATCGAAAATTCGCTGTGGACGTGCAGGTGAACGAACTCGGCGGCCATGGGACGCCGGGACTCTACTGCGCGCCCGGGGCCCGATCCACCAGACTAGGCGTCGAGCAGCAGATCGACGAGCGCGCCCATGTGGGCACGCCGCCGTTTTCGGTCGTTCTCCGTGAAACGATCGTCGCCGAACATCCGTTTGATCGCCGGGTCGCGAAAAAAATAGACGACGAGCGCGCCGAGTATCGACACGTATACATCGCGTGGATCGCGTCCAGGCGCGCAGTCGGGCTCGGGTGTTGCGATGGGGAAGGCGCGCGCGAGCTCGTCATAGAACGCCGCCATCGACCGCTCCACGCGATCGTCGCCGGACGCCATCTCCCACAGCATGATGCGCACCTGATTGGGATGCTCCCAAAACAAGTCGAAGCTTCGAAGAACCGCCTCGCGCACCGTGAGCGTGCCGTCGCCCGCGCCAAGCTGCTGGAACAAACGCAGGTGACGTGAAAACAGCCGTCCGATCACCTCGTCGTAGAGGCCTCCCTTGGAGTCGAAGTAATAGTGGAGCAGACCGTGCGTGACGCCGGCGCGTTTGGCGATAGCGACCATGCGCGCGCCGTGGAAGCCATGCTCTGCAAGCTCGTCTTCGGCGGCATCGAGGAGGGTGATGCGGGTTTGCTCCGGGTCGGCGTCTTTGGGTCGTCCCATCGCCGGGGTCACTCGGTTTCCGGGAAAAAGCGGGCCGCTGCCGCTTCGTAGGCGCGCGCGAAGTCGTTGTCGAAGGGATCGTCGATCGGGTAGAGGACGCCCCCGAAGCCGAGAAGGGCGGTGACGATGATCGCGGCCCCGACGCTCACCGGCACCCAGAAGCCCGCGCCTCGACGAATCGCACGCGGCGCGCGCACCCCGAGAACGCCGAGCGCAACCGGCACGCCATAGAAGACGTGGTAGAGCCCGGCGATGCCGAGCAGGCCGTAGTACGGATAAAACCACCACGGCATGTAGTGGAGAGAAAACGAGACGCCGCCGAAAAACGGCGGGGCGTCAGCAAGCAGCGCCGGGATCCGGGTGGCTGCGATGTGACCAAATACGAAGATCGCCAGGTAGTACGCCGCATAGCGGTGGAGGCGCAGGCGAAGCGGGGGCTTGGCGCGGGTGCCCCGGCGCTCGCGGATGCGAAGGATGCCGGTCACGACGTGCGTGACCAGGGTGGCGACGAGCGCGAGCTCGATCAGCGGCCACTGGTAGACGCCCCGCACCGCGCGCTGGTAGCCGTCGTACACGTCGGGGCCCAGCACGGCGAGGGCGGTGTTGGTGAGGTGGAACAGCGCGAAAATCGAGAACAGCAGCCCCGAAATCGCCTGGACCCGAGCGAGCCGGACATTATTCACAGACCTGTTAGTAACAGACATGTTAATAAGAGTCAACCGTGGTGCGGCGGCTCTCGCCCAGAGGTTTCCACGGCGCGGGTTGCGCAGGGTGGGGCGCGTGCTACTCCGGGGCTCCCTGCCTGCAAAAACGGGCACTTAGGGCCTACGGAGCAAGTGATGAGCAAGTCCCCCCTCTCGATCGTGAAAGAGCGCTTTGGAGACGATCCAAAGAAGGCCAAGCAAAAGCTCGTGGCCGCCGTGAAGAAGGTGGCGGGCAAAGACCTCTGGCTCGACAGGCTCAACCAGGAAAAAGGGCTCGAGCACGTTTCCAACGCCAAATTGCTGCATCTCGAGCAGGTCTTTCAGGCGATTGGCAAGCAGGTCGGCTCCCGAGACGAGCTCATCGGCGAAATCGCGAAGCTTCAGGGACGCGACAAGGACGACGACTACAAGTCGCGTCTCGCGGAAGAATCCACCCCAACCTTGTGGGATCGGTACCAAGCGGTACAATCCCGTGCTTCCCGGTAGCTCCGGGTTCGAATCGACGCGCGGCTTCGGCGTGATGCCGGAACGCGCACACTGAAAGAGTTGACCATGAGTAAGAGACTGTTCTGCGGGGGGCTCGCCTGGGCCACGACGACTGAAGACCTTCAGGAGGCGTTCGCGCCGTTCGGGGAGGTCACCGATGCAAAGGTCGTGACCGATCGCGAGACCGGGCGCTCCCGCGGCTTCGGGTTTGTGACCTTCACCACGGAAGAGGCCGCCTCGGCGGCACGCGAATCGATGGACGGCGCCACGCTTGGCGGCCGCACGATTCGGGTCGACCTCGCGCGCGAGCGCCAGGGCGGCGGTGGTGGTGGCGGTGGCGGCGGCGGCGGCTACCGGCGCTGATCGCTCAACGCTGAAGCAACCCGAAGTACCACGAGAGGATCGCGTCTCCCGCGAGGAGGTACTCTAGCGCCCCGAGGGCCAAGAAAGGCCCGAACGGGAGCTTGAGCAATCCAACGCGGCTCGCGTCCGGCTCGTCCGGCGCTTCGATCACTTCGCCGTCGATGACACGTTCTTCGATGTCGGGTGTGAGCTTGCGTCCGGTCACCAGCGCGAGAGCCGCGAAGACGAGCCCTTGCAGCGAGCCTGCGACGACGCTGAAAAGCGCACCGCGCCAACCGAGAAAGGCGCCGATCATCATGAGCAGCTTGGAGTCGCCTTCGCCCATGCCGCGGCGACCGGCCACGCGCTCATAGCCCCAGACGAACACGAGCTGCACCACCAGGTACGCCGCGCCTGCCCCGACGGCGGCGGACCACACGCCCGGCTCGGCGCGAAACGGCGCGCTCAGGAGACCCAGCGCCGCGCACGGCAGGCTCACCTCGTCCGGGATCTCCATCCACTCGAGGTCGGCAAACGTGGCGATCAAAAGGCCGCCGACGAAGACGAAATAGAGGAGCGCTTCGATGGTGGCCTGCAGGAGCGGGGTGCCGAGGGGAGCACGAACGATCCAGAGCTCGGCGATCGCGACGCCGAGCACCGCCGCCAAGAGCTCGACGAGGGGATAGCGCGCCGAGATTCGCGCGCCGCAGCAGGCTGCTTTTCCGCGCAGCATGAGCCAGCCGAGGATGGGCAGGTTGGTCCACGCCGGAATCGGGCTTCCGCAGGCCGGGCAATGGCTCCGCGGCGTCACCACCGACATGCCGCGCGGCCAGCGGTAGATCGCGACGTTGAAGAAGCTCCCCCACGCCGCGCCCCACCCGAACGCGAACAGCCAGACGAACCAGCGCGGCACCTCCCCAGCAAGCATCCCCCAATGCTACCAGCGAAAAGGGGACTGTCCCCTTTTCCGCGCCGCAACTTGCGGCTTTGCCCGCACAGTGCGATCCAAGGGCTCATCCATGACCCGCGACCCCACCAGAAAGGCGCTCGGCGACTGCAGGCGAATCGTCGTCAAGATCGGCAGCCGTGCGCTCTGCTCGGACGGGGGGCGATTTGCGCAAGTGGCCGCGCAGGTGGCAACGCAGGTCGAGGCCGGGCGCAAGGTCGTGCTCGTGGCGTCTGGGGCCGTGGCGCTCGGGAGGGAGCGGCTCGGGCTTGCGGAGCGGCCGAAAAAAGTGGCGCTACTTCAGGCCGCGGCGGCGACGGGGCAGTCGCTCCTCATGCGTGCCTTCGAAGATGCGTTCGAGCCGCTCGGGATTCACGTGGCGCAGGTGCTGTTGACACACGACGCGGTGACCGACCGCGAGCGCTACCTGCATGCGCGTCAAGCCATCGACGAGCTCTTGAGGCTCGGCGTCGTGCCGATCATCAACGAAAACGACACCGTCTCGATCGACGAGCTGCGGTTCGGCGACAACGACCAGCTCGCGGCGATGGTTTGCACGCTGGTGGGCGCCGATCTGCTGGTGCTGCTGAGCGACGTGGTGGGCATTCTCGACGACCGCGATGCGCGCATTTCGCTCGTCCGCGAGGTTTCCGACATCGAGCACTTCATCAAGCCGCCAGAAGGCGACCTCGGCCTAGGCGGCATGCAATCCAAAGTCGAGGCGGCACGCCGGGCCACGCTCCATGGCTTGCCGGTGGCCGTCGGTCCGGCGGCTTCGTCCGATTTTCTCGAAGCGCTGATGGAAGGCGACGACGTCGGCACGCTCCTCTTGCCGCACGGCTCGCCGCTCCCGAGCCGTAAGCACTGGATCGCGTACACCCTCAAACCGCAAGGTCGGATCGTGGTCGATGCAGGCGCGCGTCGAGCGCTTCAGAAACGCAACTCGAGCTTGCTTCCCGCGGGCGTCGTTTCGGTGACGGGTACGTTCAACGTCGGTGACGCCGTCGCGATCGTCGACCAAGCGGGGGTCGAGCTCGCGCGAGGCCTGGCGCGCTATGGTGCGGAGGAGGTGCGGCTGCTGGCCGGCGGGCAAAGCGCGCAAATCGTCGAGCGGATCGGCAACCACGTCGGTGACGAGATCGTGCATCGAGACGACATCGTGTTGACCGCCCAAGGCGGCTGATCGCGCGCCTCCCCCTCCCGCGAAAAGGTGCTACCTTCGCGGGCTATGGGTGAAGACCTCACGGCCCTCGTCACCGGTTTGGCCAAGCGTGCCAAGGCGGCGTCCCGCGTGCTTGCCGTTGCTGGCACCGAGCGCAAGAACGCCGTGCTTCGGCGTGCAGCCGAGGCGCTTCGGGGAGAGGCCGGCGATCGCGTGCTGGAGGCCAATCGAAAAGACATGGTGGCTGCGCGGCAGATGAACATCTCCAGCGCGATGCTCGATCGTCTGCAGCTCGATCGAACGCGGCTCGACGCGGTCGCCGATGGGCTCGAGCAGGTCGCATCGCTCCCCGATCCGGTGGGCACGGTCGTGGAAGAGCGCGTCCTCTCGAATGGCCTGCGCGTCGGCAAAATGCGAGCGCCCCTCGGTTTGATTGGGATCATTTACGAGTCCAGGCCCAACGTGACCGCCGATGCGGCGTCGCTTTGTCTCAAGAGCGGGAACGCCGTGCTGCTCCGGGGTGGCAAAGAGGCGTTTCACAGCAACACGGCGATCGCGGCGATCTTCACCCAGGCCCTCGAGGAGGAGGGGTTGCCGCCCGAAGCCGTGACGCTGCTGCCGACGACCGATCGGCAAGCGACTTTGGTCATGATCCGTCTAGATGGTATTCTAGACATGGTCATACCGAGAGGCGGAGAGGGATTGATCCGGTTCGTCGCTGAGCACGCAAGAGTTCCTGTCATCCAGCACTACAAGGGTGTGTGTCACGTCTTTGTCGATCGTACCGCCGACCCGGACATGGCCCTTCAGATCGCGCTCAACGCCAAGGTGCAGCGGCCTGGCGTATGCAATGCGATGGAGACGCTTCTCGTCGACGCCGAGGTCGCGCCTTCGTTCTTGCCAAAGCTCGGCACCGCGATGAAGTCGGAGGGTGTCGAGATTCACGCCGATGAGCGGGCAGCGAGCTATCTCAACGGCGCTGCGCGCGCGAGCGACGAAGATTGGGACACCGAGTATCTCGACTTGATCCTCAACGTCGGGGTCGTCGATGGGATCGACGGCGCGCTCGAGCACATTGCGAAGCACGGCTCGAACCACACCGAAGCGATCGTCACTGAGGACGCGACAAACGCCGACCGATGGATGCGCGAAGTCGACGCGAGCCTGGTGTTGGTCAACGCATCGACGCGTTTCAACGATGGGTTTGCGCTCGGGCTTGGAGCCGAGATTGGGATTTCGACGACCAAGCTTCATGCGTATGGACCGATGGGGCTCGAGGAGCTCTGTACGCTCAAATGGGTCGGTCAAGGAGATGGACAAGTCCGGCAGTAATGCCGAGGAGGGACGTAGTTGGCCAAACAAGCACGAAGCGCACAGCTGAAAACCACCCCGAGCTCCCCTTCGAGCAACGAACCGGACGCTGGCCGCGAGCTCGCGTTGCAGGTCGCCGAGGCCGCGCTCGATAAGAAGGCAGCGAGAATCGAAATCATCGACGTCAGAGGCAAGGTTGACTACACCGACTATGTCGTGGTGATGAGTGGTCGAAGCGACCGGCAAGTCGCGGCGATTGCGCGCGGCATCGAGGAAGACCTCAAGCACAAGCACGGCACGAAGTGCTCGGGCGTGGAGGGGCTGCCGCAGGGGAGCTGGGTGCTTCTCGACTTCGGGGACGTGGTTGCGCACATCTTTCACCAAGATACGCGCGGTTACTACGACCTCGAGGCGCTCTGGCTCGATGCGGATCGGGTCGAGCTCGAAGACCAGCAGGCTGAAGACGGGTTCGTCTTTCCGTAGACGCTCGCCTCGTGCGCATTCGCATCATCGCGGTCGGGAAGGCCAAGGGCAAAGCGCTTCGCTCGCTGCTCGACGACTACTACGGACGGATCCAGCGCTACACCAAGCTCGAGGAAATCGAGGTCAAGGACGGCAAACCGAGCGAGGTTGCGGATCGAATTGACGGAAGCATCCCCGATCGCTCCCGGGTCGTCGCGCTCGAGATCGCCGGCCGCGCCCTGAGCAGCCGCGACCTTTCGAAGTGGCTCGCCCGGGCTGAAAACGACTCCATGCAAACCGTGGTCTTCCTCATCGGCGGCGCCGACGGCCTCCCGGCGGAGCTCTCGAAGAAAGCCGACCTCCGTCTGTCGATGTCCGCGATGACCTTCCCCCACCGCCTCGCCCGCCTCTTCCTCGCCGAACAACTCTACCGCGCCTTCACAATCCTCCGAAACACCCCCTACGACCACTAATCTATATAGGGGACAGTCCCCTTTTCTAGGTCGTGTCGAGCAAGAACTTAGACAGAATGTAGAAAAGGGGACTGTCCCCTATATGAATAGGCAGCGATTGGTGGGGGTGGGCGATGATTTGTCGTGGCTTGGTTGGTGGACGGCGTTTTCGATCTGTTGGCCCCGCTCCGGTGTGCGGGCTGCGACGAGCACTCGGACGGTGAGGCGTTTTGCGGACGGTGTGCGCTACTGTTGGAGCGCGCGGATGATCTCGATGCCGTCTACGAGTACGGCGGGCCCGTGGCGGATGCGATCCAGCGTTTCAAGTACGGCGGGCGAAGCGATCTCGGCTCGGTTCTCGGGTCGCGGATGGCCGCTGAGACCGCACGCTGGAGGGGTTGCGTCGACGCCGTGGTGCCGGTGCCACTTCATTGGAGAAGGCGCCGCGCCCGCGGATTCGACCAGGCGGCGCTCTTGGCAAAGCCGGTGGCGCGCGCGCTCGGTGCACCGGCGCGGCTCCGCGGGCTTCGACGCGTTCGAAACACGCCGCCGCAGGTCGAGCTCACTCATGCGGAGCGACAGCGAAACATCGATGGCGCATTTGCGCCGTGGCGGCTTCGAGGCGCAGTGCGGGTCTTGCTGATCGACGACGTGCGGACCACGGGGGCGACCCTCCGCGCAGCAGCCACTGCGCTCGAGGCAGGCGGCGTCGTCGAGGTACACGCGCTCGTGCTGGCAACTCGCGTTCTCGGTCAGGCCGCGTAGAGTACGTTCGTGCGTGCTCCGTTCCTGGCTCTCGCGTGCGTGGTCGCGTGTGCAAAACAGCCGGCCCCCGTGCAGGACCCGCTCGACTACCTGCAGGTTGGAGTCGACCCGCGCGCTGAAGCCGACGCGGTCATGCGGGACCTCGTGGAACACGGCTTCGAGATCGGACGGCGAGTCGACGAGCAGGACTTCGTGGCGTTCGATGCCGTGCGCGGCCCGGACTCGACCGTGCGTGTAGTGACGACGCGCGGAACGGCGCTTTCGATTCAGGTCCCCGATGCGCGGTGGCCGGCACGGTTCTGGGTCGAGCTCGCGCCGGGCACGCGCCCCGACTTCGATCGTGACGGTCGGGGCGACGTCGTCGTCGCGTTCAGGGAGCGCGACCGCACTTGTTTGGCGTGGGCCGATGTCGATTCGCAAGGTTTCGTGTCGGAGGTCTTTCGCCCGGACGCGGCTTGGGGAGGCGCACCCTGTGTGGTCGAAATCTTCGCCGCGCCGCCAGAGGTCATTCTCGAAGTGGACGTGCCGGACGCTGTGGTTCCCGGGTCGCGCGTCCGTTTGCCGGTCAGAGCAGCCGACGCATGGGCGCTCGATCGAAGTCCCGCGGGGGAAGCCCACTGGGCGCGCGAAGTCGAGGCTCGCACGGAAGCGCTCCACGATGCCGAGACCCGGGGCGATGCGGTGGCGGTCGCGAAGCTTCGCGCCGAGCTCGCATGGCTCGAGCGCCTTCGCAGCCCGGAAGAGCCCGTGCTAGAGCCGGCAGGCGATGGCGAAGAGGCGCGTTGACAAAGGCGTTCCTGGGATGGAGCTATTGGTGTGCCGAAACCCAAAGGCCGCCAAGCGCTACGACATCGAGGAGCGTCTCGAAGCAGGCCTGGTGCTCTACGGCACCGAGGTCAAGAGCCTCCGCGCGCGCCGCGCAAACCTCGAGGCTGCGTATTGCCGAATCGACGACGACGAGCTCTTTCTCTACGGGATGCACGTCGCGCCGTATGAGCAGGGCGGCCATGCCGGCCACGAAACTCAGCGCCGGCGAAAGCTGCTCGTGCACCGCCGCGAGATCGAAAAGCTACGGGGTCGCTTGACGACGAAAGGCTACGCCCTGGTGCCGCTTCAGGTGTACTTCAAGAACGGCGTGGCGAAGGTGCAGCTCGGTCTTGGACGCGGCAAGAAAAAGGGCGACGACCGAGAGGCGATTCGCCGCCAAGAAGACCTCAAAGAAGCGCGCGCCGCGATGCAGCGCCGGAAGGGCTGAGCATGGAAGTCTCTCTTCCGACCGGCGAGTGCGCAGAGCTGCTTGCGGTCGAGGGGAGCATCGCCACCCTTCGAAGCCCGCGCGCGTTTGCCCCAGGCTCGCCGATGCGCTTCACGGCCGCTTTCGAAGAAACCGAGCGCTGCTACGAGGGCAGGGCGATTGGCTCCAAACGAAGGGCGGACCAAACCTTCGAGGTGCGAATGCGCTTCGTCAACTTGCGGCGTGAAGACAGGGACGCGCTGCTCGGCGCGATAGGCGCCGAGACTGCGGTTCGTACCGATTAAGCCTTTGAAAAAGGGGACTGTCCCCTTTTATCTAGCTCGCGGAAGACGGACGCTTTGACTGCCTCGAAGTCGCTCGGGAGGTGGACCGGCTTGTTGGGGTGCTTGCTTTCGACGCCGGGGATTTCGTCGTCGTGGTAGCGAATCTTGAACTGGGTGAACTTCAGGCCGTTCGCGGTGGAGATGACTACCGTTCGTTGGCCGGGCTCGACCAGACCGCGCGCGCGCAGCTTTTCGAGCGCGGCGAGCGCAACGCCCGTGTGCGGGCACGTGTAGCTCCCGGCGCGGTCGGCGGCGGCGGAGGCTTCCGCAAGCTCGGACTCGCTCGCCTGCTCCACCACGCCATCGAACGCCTTGAGCGCTCGAATCGCGCGGCGAACGCTGACCGGATTGCCGATGCGAATTGCGCTCGCCTCGGTGTCGCCCGCGGTGATCGCCTCGAAGCTGTCCCACCCTTGCTTGTACGCCCGATAGAGCGGATTGGCTTTTTCGGCCTGCGCCAGGCAAATCCGCGGGCGCTTCGAAATCAACCCCAGCTCGAACATCATGTCGAAGCCCGCGCCGAGCGCAGCGACGTTGCCGAGATTGCCCCCAGGAATGATCACCCAGTCCGGAACCTGCCAATCGAACTGCTGCACGATCTCGATCGCAACCGTCTTCTGCCCCTCGAGCCGGAGCGAGTTCATCGAGTTGGCGAGATAGATGCCCTGCTCCGTGGTGAGCTTCTGCACGATCTCCATGCACCCGTCGAAGTCGGTGTCGAGCGCACACACGAGCGCCCCATTGGCCAAGGGCTGTACGAGCTGCGCCGTGGTGACTTTGCCCTTCGGCAGCAACACGACCGACGGAATGCCGGCCGACGCACAGTACGCCGCAAGGGCGGCCGAGGTGTCGCCCGTCGAGGCGCAGGCGATCGCACGAATGGGTTTCCCGTCCTCGATCATCTGCTTCACGGTGCTGACGAGTACGGTCATCCCGAGGTCTTTGAACGACCCCGTGTGGCTGTTGCCGCAGTTCTTGATCCACAGGTCGCCGAGCCCGAGGGTCTTCCCGTAGCGCTCCGCCCAAAACAGATTCGTCCCGCCCTCTGCGGTCGAAACGACGTTTTCCTCGCGAAGCTCGGGCTGCACCCACTCCTTCTTGCCCCAGACCCCGCTTCCGTGCGGCCAATCGCGCGTCATCCACCGCTGGTCGAACAGCTTGATCCACGCCGAGCCGCTTCGGTCCTTCAGCGCCTCGATGTCGTGGCGTACCTCGAGGAGCTCGCCGCATTCAGGGCAGGCGTAGATCACCTGGTCGAGCGGGTAGCTCCCCGGACAACCGGCAACGCAGCGAAAAGAGGCGCTGTAGGTCATGCGATTAGCAGTATAGGCGCTTCGTCAAGCCGTGCACCTCGTCCCGCGGCGCGGCTCAGGCACTGCTTTTTCGCCTGGGCTCTGGGACCAGTGAGAACTTCGGCTCGCTCGGGCGACTCGCAAGCTCTTCGAGAAACGACACCAGCTTCGGGTGCTCGGACACCAATGCCCGAAAACGACGCGCCGACATGCGAAGGACGAGCACGTCGGACTCTGCCCTCACGGTCAGCGGCGAGGGCGTGCGGGTCAGCATCGAGTGCTGGCCGAGCGCCCGCCCGAGCTTGAGCTTGCCGACCTCCGTTCCGTCTGGGCCGATGGCTCCGAGCTCGCCAATCATCGGGATATAAAGGCCGTCGGCACGCTTGCCCGCCTCCAAAATCGCGGTGCCCTCGTAGGCGCGGCGAACCTCGAACATCCCGGCGACCTCCGTGCGGGCTTCGTTTTCGAAGCTCGAAAACATGGGAGACGTGCGCACGAGAATCGCCACGAGCCGTCGACCGAGCACCTCGAGCAGGATGTCGCCGAGGGCCGGATACTCCTCCACGAGCCGGTCGAGCAAAAGCTTGCTGATCCGCAGCGCGCGGACCTTCGTGCGCGCCGTCACGTCGCCCTCGTACGAAACCCGTTGCAGGAGGCATGAAATCCCGACCACATCGCCTTCCGACAACACGACCGCGTCCTCGTCGAACGCGCGAACGAGCTGCACGCTCCCTTCGACGAGCACGAAAAGCGCGTCGGCCGTGGTGCCGCGCTGGATCAGGTTCTGCCCGGGGTCCAGGTCGATGAGGCGTGCCTCGCTGACCATCCGATCGAGCACGGACTTCGGCACCTCCGCGAAGAGCGGCATCGAAGGAAGCTGTGCGAGACGCTCAGGCGTTGGTCGATCGTCGAGATCGAGAACCGGGGCGGGCTCTCGGAGCTCTTCGTCCGAGACGTCGAGCTCGAGCACCAAACGGTAGCCGGTCGGCGGTCGCGTGAAGCGAGACTGGTCTTCATCTGCCGAATCGTGGGCGACAAGCGGTATCGCGTTCTTCGCGAGGCGCTTGGTTTGCGTCACCTCGTGAGCGTCGACGTCGTGCTCACCTTCGTCCGAGACGACGGCTGGCCGCGTCGATCGATGAAGCCTGCGCGCCGTGTCCGTGCTCACCCTGTCCAGGACGTCCACACGCTCCGGCGCGATGCCCATCACGACTTTGGCCATCGCCGCGGCCCGCGCGACGAACCCGTGCTCGGCGTAGAGGTCCACCGCGCGCTCGTAGGTCGCAACGGCCTCCTCGAGACGGCCGAGACGTTTCAAGAGGTCGCCCTTGCGATGCGGCCACCGCGGCTCCGCCGGCTCGAGCATCTCGAGCGCCTGGTAGTAGCCAAGCGCTTCGCCCAGCCGCTCTTTGCGGAGTGCCTTGTGCAGCTTGTCCCGAAGCTTCCGGCTGCGACTACTCGACACGACCCTCCAACCTTATACCTTTTGGGGCATCCTCCAAACCCGTGGGACGCGCCCGAAACGCTGCTACGCTGAATCCCCGACGCGAGAACCCATGAGTCTCTTCATTCGCCTCGTTCGTGCACAGCTCACCTTTGGTGTGATTCTCGCCAGTTATCTGGTGCAATTGGGGCTCCTCAAGGTGTTTCGCCGTTGGCGTCCGGATCCGGCTACCGGGCGAGAGGAATCGGAGGTGCCTGCGTGGCTCGAGCGGCGGCAGGTCCGGGTGGACGACAAGAACTCCAAGCGACTTCTCGCAGGCATGCTCAAGCTGCGTGGGGTCTACATCAAGCTCGGGCAAGTCCTTTCGATCATGGGCGGCTTTTTGCCGACGGTGTACATCAAACGGCTCGAGACCCTCCAGGACGCGGTCCCCCCGCACCCGATCGACGAGATCGAGCAGGCCTTCATCGACAGCCTCGGCGCTCGACCCGAGGCGTTCTTCAAGAGCGTCGACCGGGAGCCGGTGGCCGCCGCATCGCTCGGCCAAGTTCACGTCGCGTACTTGGACGATGGACGCAAAGTCGCCGTCAAAGTCTTGTACCCGGGGATTCGAGACGTCGTCCGCATCGACATGAAGGTCATCAAGCTGATGGTGCAGGTCTACAAGTGGTTCGTTCCGGTCCAGAACATCGAGGCCGTGCACGAGTCGCTCGTCGACCTCCTGCGCCGCGAGACGGACTACCTGCACGAGGCGGAATGCATGCGGCGGATGGCCGCGAACTTCGCCGACGACGACCACATCCTGTTTCCGGAGGTCATCGCCGACGTCACCACGCGAGACGTGCTCACGATGACCTTCATGGAAGGCATCAAGATCACTCGCATCGACGAGATTCGCAATCGCGGCGTGGACCTACGCAAGCTCGGCGAGCGGCTCGTCAAGAGCTTCTACAAGCAGATATTCGTCCATAGGTTCTTCCATGCAGACCCGCACCCCGGGAACTTCCTGGTCCAACCGGTCGCGGGCTCCGACGACGCCAAGCTCGTCGTGCTGGACTTCGGCGCGATCAGTGAGGTCTCCGACGAGACGGTGTTCGGCATGGTCGACATTTTGCGCGGTTTCTTCGAGCAAAAAGACGAGCTGGTGCTACGGGGCATCGAAGCCATTGGCTTCGTCGCAGAGGGCGGCGATCGGGCGTTGCTCGAGCGCACGGTGAAAGTCTATTTCCAAAAGCTGATGAAGCTCGATGCGCGTACGCCGGCGGCTCTGATGAACGCGAACTCGAAGGAGCTCGAAGCGTTGGCAGACCCAGAAGTCGAGCGGCGCGAGCTCCGCAGCTTGATGCGCTCGGTGCACTACCCCGACGGCTGGTTTTACGTCGAGCGGGCTTCGGTGATGATGTTTTGGCTGGCCGCTCAGATCGCGCCGGACCTCGACCAGATGCAGGTTGGGTTCCCATACGTGCTGCCGCTGCTGAGCCAGCGCCTCTCCTCGACGCAGCCCTCGGCGCCAGGCGTCCAACGCGCCGCCGGTGGCTGAGATGAGCCGAATCGTGGGGATCGACCCGGGCGAAGCGAGGATCGGCATCGCGATTTCGGACGAGGCGGGGTCGATCGCCTTTCCGCGTGAGACGGTTTCAGCTCGTGGCGTGACGGGCGATGCGGTGAAGCGCATCGAAGAGGCGCTCGCCGACGAAGAGGTGGCCCTGTTCGTGGTCGGCCTGCCGCTTCGCCTCGACGGGTCCGAAGGCGAAGCTGCCCGGCGCGCGCGGGCGTTTGGCGGCGCCCTCGGCGAGGCGCTTGGCGTCGAGGTCGTCTACTGGGACGAGCGTCTCACGACTGTGGCCGCAGAGCGCTCCCTCCGAGAGATGGGGCGGCGCGGGCCCCGCCAACGCGACGTGGTGGACCAGTCGGCGGCCGCGATCTTGCTCCAAGGGTATCTTGACGCCAATAAGGGTGGGACGTGGAAGGGCCCGGACCCCGACTAATGCGACCGAGCGAGGTCGGCGCGAACATCGCGAAAGGCTTGACCGTCGTCACGCTGTTGGCCGTGCTCGGTGTGCTCGGCGTCCTCGGATGGCTCTTCGTCATCTATCCCGACACCGACGGTCCTCGCGACGGCCCGGAGGAGGTCGTCCTGGACGTACCGGAGGGCACGACGCTCGGTACGGTCGCGCATCAGCTCGAGAGCCACGGCGTCATCCGCAGCGCTCGTGTCTGGACGATTTACATGAGGCTTCGTGGTCTCGATCGACATCTCCGACAGGGCAAGGTGCGATTCCGCATCCCGATGACCCCCGAGGAAGCGGCGCGGCACGCCACGACGCGTCTCGGCCGGATTCAAATCCGCATTCTCATTCCGGAAGGATTTTCGCGTTTCGACATCGCCAAGCGCCTCGATGAGTACGGTGTGTGCCGCGCCGACGATTTTCTCACCGCCACCGAGGACGTGTCTCTTCTTGCGAGCTACGGCGTCGATGCCAACGATGCGGAAGGGTATTTGTTTCCCGACACGTACGAGTTCGACGACCAAACCAGGCCGAGGCGTGTGGTCGAGCGCATGCTCGCGAACTGGACGCGCCGCTACGAGGAAATCCGCGAAGAGCACGCCGCGGCGCTCGCGGCGATGAAGGGCTGGACGACGCACGACATCATCACCCTGGCCTCGATCGTCGAAAAAGAGGCTGGGGTTTCGTCGGAGCGTCCGCGAATCGCGGGCGTGTTCTGGAATCGGCTCAATTCCAGGCGATTCCTTCCGCGGCGGAGGCTGCAGGCCGATCCCACGGTCCAATACGGCTGTGTTGCCGTCCCGGAGGCGGCCTCGTCGTGCGCGGACTACGACGGGACGATCACGCGGGCCATGCTCGACGACCGCGACAACCCCTACAACACGTATCGTCACTCGGGGCTTCCCCCCGGGCCGATCGCCAATCCCGGCAAAGCGTCGATCGTTGCGGTCATCGCCCCGGAGCGGCACGACTACTACTACTTCGTCGCGCGTGGAAGCGGTCGTCACCACTTCAGCAAGACCCTTCGTCAGCACAACATCGCCGTGAAGCGAAACGGTCAGCAATGACGGCGCGGCGTTCCAAGAGCGCGCTCTTCGGTGAGGACGAACCCCAGCTCGGTTTGTTCGATCGTCCGGTGGGCGGCGAGCCCGATCCGGTCGAAGTCTCGCGGCAGGCCCTCGAAGCGATTCGCGATCGCCTGCCCGAAAAGATCCGTTTCGGAACGTCGAGCTGGACCTTTCCCGGCTGGGCTGGCTTGGTCTATCACCGGCGCTACCCCAATCAGCGCGCATTCCTCCGCGATTCGCTCGGCGAGTACGCCGCGCACCCGCTGATGCGAACGGTCGGCATCGACCGCGGCTACTACACGCCCGTGCCCAACGAGGACTTGGCGCACTACGCGAGCCAGCTCCCTGACGATTTCCGCGCCGCGATGAAGGTCTGGCAGCGCGTGACGATGCCAGGCTTCCCGCGGCACCCGCGTTACGGGGAAGACGCGGGAAATGAGAATCCGGACTTCCTCGATGCGGGTGTGTTCGCCGATGCCGTCCACGCGCCGGCTCGCCTGAGCTTCAGCCGGCACATGGGGCCGTGGATCGTCGAGGTGGCGCCGTCACCGTTTCCCCTGGACCCGGCATGGTTTGCGCGGAAGCTCGATGCATTCCTCGATGCGGCGCCAAAAGACTTCCCGTTTGCGGTCGAGCTAAGAGACCGCAAGCTCCTGACGCCAGATTACGTTCAGACCCTCCGCCGGCACGGGGCTGCGCACGTCTTCAACTACTGGTCGCGGATGCCGAGCTTGGTCTCCCAGATGCGCACCGAGGGTTTGCTCGACGGGACTCTTCTGGTCGTTCGGCTGCTGCTCCCGCCCGGAACGCGATACGACGAGCTCAAGGAAGCCTATGCCCCGTTCGACCGACTCGTCGCGCCACAACCGGACATGCGCCAGGACGTCGTCCGGTTGGTTCGCGCTGCACTCGACCGAGACATGAGTTGCTACGTGCTCGTGAACAACAAGGCGGAGGGCTCGTCGCCCCTCACCGTCGAGGCGCTCGCGGGGATGCTCGCGGGGTAGGTTGCTCCCGCGAGGAGCCCCGCTATGGTCCCCGCGATGAGCGGGCCCAAGGCGAAGAACCTCACTTGGCACGTCGGCGAGGTCGACCGTGAGGCGCGCGCGGCGGCATATGGGCATCGGGGCGCAGTGCTTTGGCTCACGGGGCTTTCGGGATCGGGCAAGAGCACGATCGGCCACCGCATCGAGCGCATGCTGGTCGAGCGCGGGGCGTTCGCGTACGCGCTCGACGGCGACAACATTCGCCACGGCCTGAACGACGACCTCGGCTTTTCCCCGGACGACCGCGCGGAGAACATTCGGCGCATCGGGGAGGTTGCGCGCCTCTTTGCAGACGCCGGCGCCCTGGTTCTGTCTGCCTTCATCTCGCCCTACCGCAAGGACCGCGACAGGGTGCGCAGCCTGATGGGCCCCGGGGAATTCGTCGAAGTCTTCGTCGATACGCCGCTCGAGGTCTGTGAGGCGCGAGACCCGAAAGGCCTTTACAAAAAAGCCAGGGCCGGCGAGATCTCGGGGTTCACGGGATTGGATGCGCCCTATGAGCCACCGGTCGAGCCGGAAGTTCACCTGAAGACGATGGAGCTGACCGTCGACGAGGCGGCCGCCCGCGTGATCAGCTACTTGGAAGAACAAGACATCCTAGGAGAGTCGTAATGCCTTCGCGCGAAGAAATGTGGGCGAAAGTCCCGGAAGAGGTCGACGTAGTCGTCATCGGCGGCGGTATCACCGGCGCAGGGATCGTTCGGGATGCGGCGCGCCGCGGCCTTCGCGCCGCGATGTTCGAGCAGAACGACATTGCCTACGGCACCAGCTCGAGGTCGAGCAAGCTGATTCACGGCGGGCTCCGCTATCTCGAGAGCTACGAATTCAGCTTGGTGTTCGAGTCGGTGAGCGAGCGGCGCGTCGTGATGGACATCGCGCCGCACCTCGTGAACCCGTTGGCTTTTCTCTTCCCGGTCTATCAAGGCGCCCGCAAGAGTCTGCGCATGATCAGCGCCGGCATGTGGCTTTACGACGGCCTCGCGCTGTTCCGATCCCCGAAGCGGCACCGTACCCTCAAGCCGAGCGACGTCGCCGAGGAAGAGCCGATGCTTCGCCAAGACGGGCTCCAAGGCGCGCCGCTTTACTACGATTGCTCGACGGACGATGCCCGGCTGACGCTCGAGACGGCCATCGATGCGACCTTGAACGGTGGCATCGTGGTCAATTGGGCGCGCGTCGACGCGTTCACGAAAGACGAGCAGGGCCGGGTTTCCGGGGTGGTCGTCAACAACCAGCGGGACGGGACGCTCCGCGAGGTCAAAGCCCACACGGTCATCAACGCCACCGGTCCGTGGACCGACGAGGTGCTCGCGATGAGCGGGCCGCGCAAAGGGAAGGTGCTTCGCCCGACCAAGGGGATCCACGTCGTGGTCGATCGGGAAAAGCTCCCGATCGAGCACGCCGTGGTGCTCTTCCACCCGACCGACAACCGCGTTCTGTTCGCCCTTCCGTGGGGCGACCGCACGTACGTCGGGACTACCGACACCGACTACGACGGGGCGCCCGGCGAGGAGGCGGCCACCCTCGAAGACGTGGACTACCTGATCGCTGCGGCGAACCACTACTTTCCAAGCCACCACATCCATCGCGGCGACGTGATTTCCACGTGGGCGGGGCTGCGGCCGCTCATCGCACCGGAGCCCGAGCTTGGTGACGTCGCGGAATCGCAGGTGAGCCGCGAGCATCAGATCATGATCGGCGAGGACGGGCTCATCACCATCGCGGGGGGCAAGCTCACCACGTATCGCAAGATGGCCAAGGAGTGCGTCGACGTCGCGGTCAATTTGCTCAAGCTCATGGGCAATCTTCCCGCGGAGATTCAATCCGGGCAGACCTTCAAGTTCCCGCTCCCGGGTGCGGTGGGTTGGCCCGCAGACGACGACCACGCGCGTGTCGCGGACGAGCTCTCCGAAGCCTGCGAGTGTGACCTCTCCGAGAAGATTCGTCGCCATCTCGTCGACACGTATGGGATGCGCGCGGTGGAGGTTGCCAAGCTCTGTGCCGAGGACCCTGCTCTGATGGAGCCGATCATGCCCGGCCGTTTCGAGATCATGGCGCAGGTGGACTTCGGGGTGCGCGAGGAGCTCGCCGCAAGCGTGAGCGACATCATGATTCGCCGCACCCAGATCTTCTTTCGCGACCACGATCAAGGGCTCGGGGCCGCCGAGAAAGTCGGTGAGCGCATGGCCAAGCTGATCGGCTGGTCCGACGACGAGAAACGCAAGTCCATCGATCACTACAAGGCCGAGGTGGCTCTCTCACGTCGCTGGAAGGCGTCGCTCTAGCTCTCGCTCGAGGCGGCGCGGCTAGGGCGTGAGCTGTGGGAGCTTGAGCTTGAGTGCGAGGGCGCCGGGCTCGACTCGGATCGACTCGAGCTCGAGCACGTCGAAGATCATCGCCGCGGTCTGGGTCGAAGCGAAATCGCGTACCGCCGGCACGCTTCGGAGGTCGACTCGAAGACGGCCCGGCGTTTCGCG
This sequence comes from Polyangiales bacterium, assembly GCA_041576815.1. Classification (GTDB taxonomy): domain Bacteria; phylum Myxococcota_A; class Polyangia; order Polyangiales; family Houyiibacteriaceae; genus SG8-38. The sequence goes on along the minus strand of JBFGKE010000002.1, from coordinate 52,624 downwards.
CTCGACGATGGCGGCGCCGACGTTAGGCGAATCGGGGCGGACGATCATCGGCCAGGTCGCTCGTGCGATGCAGCCCGCGAGGGCTCCCACGATCGACGTGTCGTGGGCATCGGGCGGCTCGACGTCGAAGGAGATTTCTTTGGCGCCGCGCGGTGCGAATCGGACGGAGTGCGGCGTGAGGCTGAACTGCACTTCTCGGCCGTTGGTCATCGACGCATCGACGAACATCCGACCGGAGTGACAGGCCACCATGGCGGAGTCGACGCCCTCGGCATGCGCGGCCGCCGCGGTCAGAGTCTCGTCGCTGAGGCGCCATCGTTGTTGCGTGAGACGCTCGAGGAGCTGTTTGGTCGCGGTAGCCAGCCGCGTTTCGCCGATCCGTTCCACTGCCCGGTCGGCCGCGGTGCGGACCCAGCTGCGCAGGATGTCGAAGCGGTCGGTCATTCAGCAGCCTGAAGTGGGGATCTGTCCCGAAGCGATTCGAGCTGCAACGGCTCGACCCGTCCCATCGAACGATTCGCGAAAAAACCCGCGCGGACGACCCGCGGCGTCAGCGTACGGAGGCCGGTGAGCGCCTGAAGCGCCTCGCCAGGGCGCGGAGTCGTCTTTCCGCCGAGCCGAAGAGTCACGGTGACGGGAATCAAATCGCCGACGAAACCCGCTTCGTCGAGCGCCCATCCACCGTCTCCGACGTGGACGTCGACCAGCGCCGCGCCGACGTCGACCCGCTTCTTCAAACCACGAACCTCGCGATCGATGAAAAGCTCGGCGGGCCGTCTTCCGAGCAGACCTCGGAGCGCGCTCTCCCCCGGGACGCCCAAAGCCGCGAGCTCGTGCTTCGAAATGGCCGCGACGTAGTCGGCTTCCTCGATGACGCGATTGAGCGCGGCGTCGTTCGGACCGAGCACGCGATGCCCGAAGAACTCGATGCCGTCGAGCGCGGCGTCGTTGAGTCGCGCGCAAAGGTCGTCGAGGTCTGGCTGCTCGGCCTCGCGAAGCCGCACGTCGACGTGCTCGCAGAGGCTGGCCGTTCCGACGGGAAGCGCGGGCCCGAAAGTCAGTCGCGGCAGAGGTCGAAACCCCTCGGTGTAGTAGAGCGGGAGACCGATGCGGCGGAGCATTCGCGGGAAGCTCCGAACGAGGTCGAGGTGAGAGGTGTACGCGGTGCGGCCGAGCTTTCGGTAGCCGATGCGAATGCGGAGCGCTGGGCCCTGGTCCACGCCATGGAAGGGCCGCCGGTCGATTTCCTCCGAGGCCTGGTCGCGTACGGGCGCGACGCGTGGCGCGAGGGCGCCCATGCTCTTCAGGAAATCGACACGCTCCTCGCGCATTTGCGTGAGATCGCAGGCGACGCCGCAGTCGTAGCAGACCAAGCGCCGCTGGTCGGCATTGGCGTCGCTCACGTTGGTGTGATGAACGAACCGGCCGATCGTCTTTCCGCACGGCGGGCTCAGGCGATTCCGCATGGCCTTTCGGTACTCGCGTGCCAGGAAACCCTGCTCGAGACCGACGTCGATGTGCGACCAGGGCAGGATGGCGGTCACCGGAATCGTCCCCAAGAACCAGCCTGGATCGACGCCAGTCTCGTCGAATGAGTCCGTCCAGAGCGTTAGGTCGAGCTTCTCGTCCCATGAATCGAACCGCGCTCCACGCCGAAACGCGGCTTCGATCACGTCGCCGAGCCGGCGATCCCCGCGGGCAAGCGCGCCCTCTAGCCAGGAGCCGGCCGAATCGTGCATTTTTAGACGCACCCGGGTCGGCGAAGCCTCGTCACGGAGCAACGCCTGTTTGCGCAGAACTTCCTCGCGTGTGTCCATCGCGCACCACTGGAAGGGCGTGTGCGGCTTCGGTACATGCGTCGACACGCTGACCGTCACGCGCGCCCTGCGATTTCCCTGAACGCGGCGGGCCACCTCGAGCGCACGAGCTCCGGTGCGAGCGATGTCTCGAACGTCCTCGTCTTCTTCGGTGGGTAGCCCGATCATGAAGTAGAGCTTCATGCGGCTCCAGCCCCTGGTGAACACGCGCTCTGCGGTCTCCATGAGCTGCGCGTCCGTGACGTTCTTGTTGACGACGTCACGCATTCGCTGGCTTCCGGCCTCTGGGGCGAAGGTCAGTCCGCCTGCGCGCTGACGCTTCATGTCGTCGAGGACGTCTTCGCTGAGGCCGTATGCCCGAAGCGACGACACGCTCAACGACACTTGATGGGGGGCGAGCGCCTCGATCGATTCACGTACGAGGGGTGCGATCGCGCTGTAGTCCGCGGTCGAAAGCGATGTGAGCGAGGCCTCGTCGTACCCGGCTTCGGTGACGGACCGCACCATGGCGTCGATGATGTCTTTGGGCTTCCGTTCGCGAACCGGCCGGTAGATCATGCCGGCTTGGCAAAAGCGGCAGCCCTCGGTGCAACCTCGGGCCACCTCGATCGACGCTCGATCGAACACGGTTTGACAGCTCGCGATCGGCCCTTCGACGGGGAACGGGTAGTCGCTGAGATCCTCGACGATCGAGCGCTTCACCGGGAAAGGTGCATCGGGATGGCGCGGCTCGACGACGTGCATCTCCGTGTCGTTCGTCGCAACGCTCTCGTAGAGCGATGGCACGTAGAACCCGCCCAGCTTCGCGATGCGCACGAGCCGTTCGGCGCGCGGGAGCCCGTCGTCTGCCATTGCGCTCCATGCCGTCATCAGCTCTGGCAGCTTGTCTTCGCCGTCCCCGATCAGGAACGCATCGATGAACGGGGACATCGGCTCGCCGTGGGTAGCCGTCGGCCCGCCAGCGACGATTAGCGGGTGCGAATTCGTGCGGTCGCAGGCCCGAAGCGGGATCTTCGCGAGGTCGAGGATTTGAAGGATGTTGGTGTAGGTCAGCTCGTATTGAAGCGAGAAACCGACGATGTCGAAGTCGCCGAGCGGCCGCGCGCTCTCGAGCGAGCACAACGCCGTTTCGCTCTTGCGAAGCTCCCTTTCCATGTCGTTCCACACCGCGTAGGCGCGCTCGGCGAGGAGCTCGTCATGCCCGTTGACCACGTCGTAGAGAATCTTGTAACCGAGATGGCTCATCCCGATTTCGTAGAGATCGGGAAAGGCGAGGCAGATTCGGCACCGCACATCGTTCCATGCCTTGTGTACCTCGCCCTGTTCGCCGCCGAGGTATTGCGCAGGCTTCAGGACGCGGTCGATGAACGGTGCGTAGGGGTGGTTTCGCATGATTTGACGCGCTCTCGGCTCTTTGCCACGCTCGCATCATGGCCTTGAGGCCGCAACCCAACCTGTCGACCGAGCTAAGACGGGCGCCGACACGCTACGAGCCCACCAAGCGAATCGCGACCGGTGGGATGGCCGAGGTCTGGCGTGCCAACGCGATCTTCCACGATGGCGGCCATTATCCGGTCGCGATCAAGCGGGTGATCCCGTCGATCGGTGACCCGCTCTTTCGCGCGATGTTCATCGACGAGGCGCGGCTCGGGATGCTGCTTCGACATCCAAACATCGTCCGTGTCTACGATGCGCGCCACGTCGGTGACACGTACATCATGGTCATGGAGCTGGTCGAGGGCGAGTCGCTTCGCCGGCTCACGCGGGCCGCGCACTCTGCGAACCGCTCGATGGGGCTGCCGCTCGCGACGTGGATCGCCCACGAGGTCGCGAAGGCGCTCGCGTACGCACACCGCGCCCGAGACGAAAGCGGCCGGGGTCTTGGAATCGTTCATCGGGACGTCTCACCCCAGAACGTCCTCCTCGGCATGAATGGCGAGGTCAAGCTCGCCGATTTCGGTCTCGCCGACGCCACGGTGCACGAGCACGTCCGTGCCGAAGACATGATCGGCGGCAAGGTCGCGTATCTTTCTCCGGAGATTCTGCGCGGCGAAGGCGCTGACCACCGGGCAGACCTCTTCGCGCTCGGCGTGGTGTTTTGGGAGATGGTCGCGGGAAAGCGGCTTTTCGTCGGCGAAAACGACGCCCATACCGTGAGGCGGATCGCCGCGTGCGAGGTGCCGGAGCTTGCTGGCGTCGTCGAGGGTGGTGCCGAGGCGGACGCGATCGTCCGGCGTCTCATCACCCGCGATCCCAACGACCGCTTGCACGACGCAGCGGTGCTCGCCTCACGGTTCCGCCACGTGATCGACTACAACGGTTGGTCGGTCGGTCGCGAAGACGTCGCCAACGCGGTCAAGGAGTATCGCGCGGACAAGAGCCGAGTGGGCCAAGCCCCGCCGGTCTCCGCCATGCTCGAAGACGAGCTCGCCCGCTTTGCCGAGGCTACGGCAGACAGTCCGTTCGACCTCGGCGCCGCGCCACTCGACCCGGCCACGTTCTAGCTCGGCAGCGGCTTCGGCCCGCGCGACGTGATCACGAACACGGAGGACGAGATCGGATGTGGGGCACGCATTGCGGCTTCCGTCGCGCGCTGCCCGAGCGCCTCGACGGCTTCCGCGCGCGCGAGCAGCAACACGTCACGATGAGGTGCCGCTGCGACCCAAACGCCCGCGTCGATTCGAGCGAGCCGGGCGGCCAGATCTGGCAAGAGCAGCCTTGCGCCGTCGAGCCCGTCTCCCTTTCGGATGCGAACGATATCGTTGGCCACGCGCTCGAGCCGCAGAGACTTCGATCGGTCGGCCAGGTTTTCGAGTGCCTGCTGCCGCGCCGCGGCTCGCTGAAGGGGCCAGGAGTCGACCTCGGTCGCGCGGATGTAGCGCGCCCGTGTGTCGTAGCGGAGCTGGAGGGAGAGGTGAACGTCGTTTCCGACCTCGTCCAAGTAGAGCGCCTGGTCGGCGGGAAGCGACCGAAGAAAGTCCTGCGAAATCAGACGCGGGAGCAGCCTCGACGCGGCCTGGTGCCAAGGGGTATGGGGCTCGCCCTGAGGGCCCGGGAGCATGCTGATGATGCGCTTGGCGGCATCGGTGGCGGCATCGTCGTCTTGGTCCTGCGCCACGTGCTCGAGGCGGGCGAGGTCGATGCTGGCACCGTTGCTCAAATCGACCGACAGACCGAACTGCGACTCGATTTCGAGCTCGGGACGCTCGCGGCCGAGCGCCTCCGCGAAGACGCGCACCACGCGTGAAACCGGGCCGTTTTGATCGGCCTCGCGCTCGGCCACCGAAAGGTGCTCCGACAGGCACACCCGAGGGTCGTCGGCGTCCAATGCGGCCTCGATCGCGCCAAACGGATCGAACCAGCCGAATCGTCCCAGCTGGACCCGATGACAGCCGTCTCGCTCACGGGTGCGGCCGCCGAGATGCTCGATCAAGAGCAGCCCGAGAACCGCCCCCGCTCCCTCGACGAAGCGATCGTCTGCGGGCGTCGGCTCCTCGGAATCGACGAAATGCTCGACCTGCGCGGCGAGCCAGCGCACCCCGGAAGCGCCGGTGCCAGGCATGGGCGGATGCTGTGAATCGACGAAATCCCGGGCAGCAGGGACGAGCTCGCCCCCCACGTCCTTCAGCGCATCGAGCCACTGTGCCCCCACGGATGACCCCCGCGCGACATTAACATGAGCCGGGTTGCGCGCATAGACCGCAACGCCAAAGAATTGCGCCGTGTGGGATCGCGGAAAAGGCATGGCGCTCGACCAGCTCGTTCGCGTGCTCGATCAGGTGCCGCTCGTCTCGAGCGTGAAGAACGACCTCAGCGGCCTGCGCTCGCTGCTGTATCAAAGACGACCACCTCGCATCGCCGCGCTTGGCCGTCCGGGGAGCGGGCGGTCGACGCTCCTTCGCGCGCTGATCGAGCGGCGCCCCACGCGCGATCCGCTTCACGCGGAGCACGGTGACTGGGTGCACCTCGAGCACGAAGGCGCGAAGGTGCATTGGCTGGAGATCGACGTGGACGCAGCCGCGTCGCGATCTCAGTGGAGCGCCGCGATCGAACGAGAGGTGCCGGACCTCGTGTTTCTGACGTTCGAGCCGAACAATGCGGCCGACATCGATGCGATCGCCGCGCGCGCCGCGAGCCTGCTCGCGGATTTGCCGGACGGCGTGGCTCCGCTCCGGGTGTTTCCGCTGCTGACGCACGCCGACCTGATCGGGCGCGCGCCTTCGGACGTCGAAGGGGCGCGCAGCGAGCTCGAAGTCAAGCTTCGGGGCCACGAGCTCGGCGGCGACCCGCCGCGTGGGGTGTCCGCGATCGGCGGTCAGGGGCTCGCCGCGCTCTCGGAAGCCATCGTGCTCGCGCTGCCGGAGGAGGCTCGGCTCGAGGCGGCTCGGGCGCTGACCCGCGCGCACGAGGCTCGCGTTCGAATCGGCAACGAGATCGTACAGGCATGCACTGCCGTGTCGGTGACGGTCGGGCTCACGCCCATCCCGTTTTCGGACATGGTGCTCCTCGGGCCGCTCCAGGCGATGATGGTCAGCGCGCTTGCGTACCTGAGCGGCCGAAGCTGGGGCAGGAAGACCGTGGCCGAGTGGCTCGGGAGCCTTGGTGTCGTCGGCGGGCTCGGAATGGGGCTCCGGTTTTCCGCGCAAACGATCGCCAAGCTCGTGCCGGGGGCTGGGAACGTGGTTTCCGCCGGTGTCGCGGGCGCCGGAACGACGGCGATGGGGCAAAGCGCGATCAGGTACTTTCTCCGGCCCGAGAGGCCGTCGCTTCCTGCAGGCGGCGGAGCTATGGGCTGAGGGCGTCGGCGAGCCCGTCCTGCCAGGTCACGCCGGTGCCGTAGAGCCCGGCCAGGTTGCGTGCGAGCGGCTCCATGGCCTCCGCGGCCCGCACGGTCTTCCCGAGCTCCGCGGAGAGGGAGGTCACGGCCCGGTCGTGAATGCCGCAGGGTACGATCAGCTCGAAGTGGGTGAGGTCGCTGTTCGCGTTGAGCGCGAGACCGTGCATCGTGACCCACCGGCTGATGCGGACGCCGACCGCACCGACTTTGCGGTTTTCCACCCAAGCCCCGTTCAGCCCATCGATGCGGCGCGCAGACACCCCGAAATCTCCGCAGGTTCGAATCATTGTCTCTTCGAGCGACCAGACGTATTTGCGAACGTCACGGCGGTCGCCCGTGAGCGCGATGATTGGATATGCGACGAGCTGACCTGGGCCGTGGTACGTCGCGTCCCCGCCGCGACCGACTTCGTGCACCGAAATGCCGCGAGCCGCGAGGGCTTCCCGGGGTGCCAGCACGTGCTCGGCCTTGGACGAGCGGCCCATCGTGAGAACCGGCGGGTGCTCGAGCAACAGCACGGTGTCCTCGATCTCCCCGGCGATTCGCTTGGCTTGCAGCGCTCTTTGGAGCTCGAGCGCTTCGGCGTAGTCGACGGTCCAGAGGCGGCAAAACAGCACGGCGGGCCTAACGATTCATGATGTGGATCGCCTCGCCGAGCGCATGCTTGAACGCTTCCATGACGCCCTCGCCGAGGGTCGGGTGAGGATGGACGGTGAGCGCGACGTCCTCCCCAAACGCGCACATCTCCATGGCGAGCGTGGTCTCGCTGATCAAATCGCTTGCTTCGGGGCCGACGATGGCCACCCCGAGGAGCTGATGGTCGGCTTCGTCGATGATCACCTTGATGAACCCGTCGGTCTCGCTGACCGCCATGGCACGCCCCGACGCTGCGAACGGGAACTTGCCGATTTTCACCTTCTTGCCCTGCGCCTTGGCCTCGGCTTCGGTGATGCCGACGGTGGCGATTTCGGGATCCGTGAAGATCGCCGCCGGCATCGCGCGATAGTCGGCGGCGGCTTTGTGTCCGGCAATGACCTCCGCTGCGATCTCGCCTTCTTTGGAGGCCTTGTGCGCCAGGTACGGCATGCCGGCGACGTCTCCTATCGCGAAAATCGACGGGACGCTCGTGCGCATCTGCTCGTCGATGGCGATGTGTCCGCGATCGTCGAGCTTCACGCCGACCTTCTCGAGCCCGAGGTCACTGGAGTTCGGCCGGAACCCGACCGCTACGAGAACCTGGTCGGCTTCGACGACTTGCCGCTCGCCGCCGGTTTCGATGGTGACTTTGGCCTTGCCGCCGCTCTTGTCGAGCGCGACGGCCTTGCTGTTGACGTAGATGTCGGCCCCATCCTTCTTGAGGTGCTTCTGCACCACGCGCACCAGGTCTGCGTCGGTGCCCGGCAAGAGCTGGTCCATCAGCTCGACGACGGTGATCTTGGTGCCGAGCTTCTGATAGACCATGCCGAGCTCGAGGCCGATGACCCCGCCGCCGATGAGAACCATGCTCCCCGGCGCGGCTTGGAGGCTGACCGCCTCGCGGGCCGTGATGACGACATCGCCGTCGGGCTCGAAGCCAGGGATTTGAATCATCTGCGTGCCGGTTGCGACGATGATCGCCTTGCTCGCTGTGTAGCTTTCCTTTTTGCCGTCCTCGCTGGTGACCTCGACGCTATTGGGCCCGGTGATCGTCGCATCGCCCATCACGATGTCGCCCTTGTTGCCCTTCACGAGGCTGGTCACGCCACTGGTGAGCTTGTGAACGATCCCCTCTTTCCATTCCTGCATCTTCGCGACGTCGATTTCGAGGTCTTTGACGGTGATGCCCATGTGCTGGGCGTTTCGGACCTTGTTGGCCAAGTTGGCGGCAGCGATCAGAGCCTTCGAAGGGATGCAGCCCCAGTTCAGGCACACGCCGCCCATCGCTTCCCGTTCTACGCAGAGCGTTTTCACGCCGAGCTGTCCGAGACGAATGGCGGCGACGTAGCCCCCGGGGCCCCCGCCGATGACGATTGCTTCGTGGTCGTTGGCCATCGCGCCGGAGTCTGAAGCAGGTATACTCACGTGTCCATGCGGTACCTTCATACGATGATTCGCGTCAGCGACCTCGAGGAGTCGCTCGACTTCTTTTGCAACAAGCTCGGCCTCGTCGAGCAGCGCCGGCGCGACAGCGAGGCCGGGCGCTACACCTTGGTGTTTTTGACTGCGCCAGAGGACTGCGACCGTGCTGGGAGCGAAGCGTCACCGTTGATCGAGCTCACCTACAACTGGGATCCCGAGCAGTACTCCGGCGGCCGAAACTTCGGCCACCTCGCCTTCGAGACGAAAAACATCTACGACCTGTGTCAGCGACTCCGCGACGCTGGGGTCACGATCAACCGCCCCCCGCGCGACGGCCGAATGGCCTTCATCCGTTCCCCCGACGGCATCTCGATCGAGCTCCTCCAAGAAGGCGAGGCACTGGCGCCCCAGGAGCCGTGGGCCTCCATGGGGAATACCGGCACCTGGTAGCGCGAGCCCGAAGGGCGAAGCCCGGCGCGCGGCAACCCATCCCGCAACCACCCCCATGCCACCCGCGGCAGCTCAGGCCCGCAATTAACCTTCCAAAAAAAGGTGCCGGGCCCCTTTCAGCCCTCTGCGCGGAGTTGCCGCGGGGGCTTTCCGAACCAGCGCTTGCAGCCGCGGGTCAGAGCCGACTGCTCGCTGTAGTCCAAGAGCGCCGCCACGTGCGACATCGGGAGGTCGCGGTTGGCGATGTAGCCTCGCGCGAGCTCGGCGCGCGCTTCATCCTTGAGCTGACCGAAGGTGGTGCCCTCGTCCCTGAGCTGACGCTGAAGGGCACGGGGGTGCATGGCAAAAGCCGCGGCGACGTCCGCGCAGGCAGTCGCTCCCGTTCCGAGCGAGCGTTGAATCACCATCCGTACGCGCGCGGAAAGAGGCGTCGCCGAATCGTCGTTTTGCAGCTCGAGGTAGCTTTCTGCGAGCTCGCGCAGCTGCGTGCTCGCATCTTGAATCGGAAGCCCCAGATCCTTTCGATCGAGCTCGAGCGCAGACACCCTGGACTCGAACCTGACGGGCGCCCCGAAATGTGCTCGGTAGACGTCGAGCGGCGAAAGCCGGGCGTGCCGAAAGTGAACCCCGAGGAGAGGTCTCGGCTTGTCGACGAGCATGTGCACGATCCGCGCCGCGAGCCCGATGCTGAGCTCGGTGACTTGGACCATCGGGCCGACCTTGACGAGAAGAATTTCGAACATCAGGAGCAGGTGACCGTCGTCTTCCGCGGGCTGGGGCGTGAAGGAGATCGCAGGGCTATGCACGAACATGTATCGCGACGCGCATCGCATGGCGTCCCCCAGGCTCTCGCAATTGCGAACGGCGACGCCGAGCGGTCCGAGGATGCCGAGATCCTGGCGCTTCGACAGTCGCAGCCCGAAGTCGGGGCAACCGAGCTCGACCGCGCTGTGCTCGAGAAGGCGAATCAACGACGCATAAGAGACGAACGACTGCGGCTCGTCGAGTACGGCCACGGGGATGTGAACGTGCTCGAGAAGAGGGTTTGGGCTTCCGCCCAACTCCTGGACGAGCTCTCGATAGCCGCTGAGCGCGGACGCGCGGACCATGGACATCAGGTCGGCTCCTTGTCGCGAAAAGGTAAAAGTTTGTCGTGGGGAGTCAAGCCTGGAGGTCGGTTTCCTGCCATCATTCACGGGCATTTCGTCCCGATCGCAGGGGAATCGCCATGAACCGACCCGAGCTCATCATCAAAAACGGCCTGTTTTTCGACGGCCTCGGAAGCCCAGCGCAGACGCGCAACCTGCACATCGAAGGGGGCCGGGTCCGGACCGTGTCGAGTGACGCGCTGCCGGTCCCCGACGGCGCCGAGGTGATCGACGCCGAGGGCAAGTGGGTGATGCCAGGCTTCATCGACATCCACACGCACTACGACGCGGAGGTCGAGGCGATCCCCTCGCTCCACGAGTCGCTCCGGCACGGGGTGACCACGGTGTTTCTCGGGAGCTGCTCGCTGAGCACGGCCGTTGGCGACGCCACCGACATCGCCGACATGTTCACGCGCGTCGAGGCCATCCCCTACGAGCACCTTCTTCCCCTGGTGAAGGAGAAGAAGAGCTGGGATACGCACGCGGAGTACGTCCAGCATCTCGACAGTCTTGCACTCGGGCCCAACGTCGCGTCGTTCGTCGGCTACTCGGCGGTGCGCGCGAAGGCGATGGGGCTCGAGCGGTCACTCGATGCCAAAACGAAACCCACCGAGTCGGAGCTCGCGAAGATGGAAGAGATCATCGAGGAGGGATACGACGCTGGCTTCCTCGGACTGTCGCTCAACGGGCTCTACTGGGACAAGATGGGCGGCGACCGCTTCCGCAGTAAGTGCTTGCCCTCGACCTATGCATCGTGGAACGAGCTTCGCCGCATGGTGCGGGGGGTGCGAAAGCGCGGCTTGAACCTCCAGGCGATTCCCAACGTCTCGACCAAGTACCAGATCTTCATCTACGCGGCATTCAGCGCGGGGCTTTTTCTTCGAGACGCCCTCAAGACCAGCATCGTGTCGATCATGGACCTGCGATCGAACCGGCTTATCTGGCGGGCGCTGAGCGGGATCGCGTGGGCGGTCAACAAGGTGTTCCGCGGCAAGTTCCGCTATCAGTTTCTGCCGGTGGCGTTCGACCTATGGGCCGACGGGTTCGAAAACGTCGTGTTCGAAGAGTTCGGCGCGGGCGCGGCGGGGCTTCACCTCGAGACCATGATGGAGCGGCGAAAGCTCTTCCAAGATCCGGACTACCGCCGCAGGTTCAACCGCCAGTGGAACAACCCGCTCATTCCCAAGGTGTTTCACCGCAATTTCGCGATGGCCACGGTCATGGACTGCCCGAACGAGTCGCTGGTCGGAAAGACCTTTCGCGAGATCGGTGTGATGCAGGGCAAGTCCGAGGTCGATGCGTTTCTCGATCTTCTGATCGAGCATGGGAACGACCTCCGTTGGTACACCGTCACCGGGAACGACCGCCCAAAGCCGCTCGCGACGATGATGAACGCCGAGTCGAGCCTCCTCGGCTTTTCCGACGCGGGCGCCCATCTTCGCAACATGGCTTTCTACAACTTCCCGCTCCGCATGCTGAAGTTCGTCAAAGACGCCGAGGACCGCGGCGCGCCGGTGATGCCCCTCGAAAAAGCGGTGCACAAGCTCACCGGCGAGCTCGGCGACTGGTTCCAAATCGAAGCGGGCACGCTCGAAGAGGGCAAACGCGCCGACCTCGTCATCGTCGACCCCGCCCACCTCGACTACCGGGTCGAAGAGATGCACGAGGAAAAGATCCCGGAGCTCGGCAACTACGTTCGATTGGTGCGCCGCAACCCCGACGCCGTCCCAGCCGTCGTCGTGAATGGCACCGTGGTCGCCAAGCAGGGCGAGGTGCTTCCGGAGATCGGCGATACCGTCGGACCGGGTCAGTTTCTCAAAGCATCGTCGGCGGCGAGCGCCACCGCCGAGCGATCCGTGCAAACCCGGGCGACGACGACGTCCGCAGCCGACCCCCGCGACCTCAACCGAGCCGCCTTTTCTTAGCAAGAAAAGGGCGCTGCGATCTTCGGCGCAGGAGCCGTGTGATGTCGGTGGGTTGCGTGGGGGAGAGTGTCCCTAGTCGAGGGCTTCGAAGAGGCCGGCGGCGCCCATGCCGCCGCCGATGCACATCGTGACGACGGCGCGTTTGCCGCCGCGGCGCTTGAGCTCGTTGAGCGCGGTGGCCGTGAGCTTGGCGCCGGTGCAGCCGAGCGGGTGGCCGAGCGCGATGGCGCCGCCGTTGACATTCAGCTTGTCGTTGGGGATGCCGAGCTCCTTCTGCACGTAGACCGCCTGGCTGGCGAAGGCCTCGTTGACCTCGAAGACGTCGATGTCGTCGATCGTCAGGTCGTTCTTGCGAAGAAGCTTTTGCACCGCGGGGAGGGGACCGATCCCCATGATGGTCGGGTCGACGCCCACCGTGACGAATGACTTGAAGACGGCCATCGGCGTGATCCCGAGCTTCTCTGCCTTCTTTTTCTTCATGACGATGGCCGCCGCGGCACCGTCCGAGAGTGGCGACGAGTTGCCAGCGGTCACACTGCCGGTCGCGGAAAACGCCGGGCGGAGCTTCGAAAGCGCCTCGACCGTGGTGCCTGGCCGAGGCATTTCGTCGATCTTGAACTCGAACAGCTGACGCTCGCCGTGCTCGTCGAACTTGACGCCGTGCACCGGCACGATCTCGTCCTCGAAGGCGCCGCGCTCGATGGCCGCGAGGGCTTTTTCATGGCTCCACGCCGCAAACTCGTCCTGCTGCGTCCGGCTGATGTTGAAGCGCTTGGCGACGTTTTCGGCGGTGATGCCCATCGGCGTGTAGGTCTCGGGGAACCTCTCCATGACCTCGGGCGACATGCTCGGCTTGTTGCCCGTCATCGGCACCATCGTCATCGACTCCATGCCACCCGCGACCACGACATCGTCGAACCCAGCCTTGACCGACCCCGCAGCCAACGCGATCGCCTGTAGCCCGCTCGAACAGAAGCGGTTGATCGTCATGCCCGAGCTTTCTTCCGGAAGGCCGCCGAGCCGCCCGACCATCCGCGCCACGTTCATGCCCTGCTCGCCTTCGGGAAACGCGCAGCCGAGCACGAGGTCCTCGACGGTGTTGGGGTCCACCTCGGGGTTGCGGGCCAACAGGGCCCGTACGACCTCACCCGCCAGCTCGTCCGGACGCCGGTTGGCGAGGGAGCCTTTCTTTGCGCGACCCACCGCGCTTCGAACCGCATCTACGACGACGATCTTACCCATGTCTCTACTCCTGATTCCTCGTTGGCTCCGGTCTAGTTTCTAAGCGGCTTGTTGGTGGTGAGCATGTGCTGCATGCGCTCTTGGCTCTTCGGCTCGCCGCAGAGGCTGATGAACGCCTCGCGCTCGAGCTCGAGCATCTCCTCTTCGGTCACTTCGTGTGCGTGGCCCGATGCCCCGCCGCACAAGACGTGGGCGACCTTTCGCGCGATCAGCGCATCGTGCTCGCTGGCGTAGCCGCCCGCGACCAGGGAGCCGATCATCATGTCGAGCGTCGCGATGCCGCTTTCGCCGGGGAGCCGGTAGGCGCGCCGCGGCGGTGGGTGATAGCCGGCTTCCGCCATCCCGATCGCCCGCTCCTTGGCCTCGGTCAGAAGACGCGCTTTGTCGAACGAGATACCGTCGGTCTTTCGGAAGTAGCCGAACTCCCGCGCCTCGCCCGCGCCGGTGGCGACGCGCGCCATCGCGATGTTCTGAAACGTGCGCGAGACGAAGGGAAGGGTGTCGACCTCGGTGCCGTCGGGAATCCCGTCGAGCGCACGCCAAAGCATGTTCATGTTGCCCGCACCGCCCGGAAGAAGCCCGACGCCCACCTCGACGAGGCCGACGTAGGTTTCGGCCGCCGCCTGGACCGCATCGGCGCCCAAACACACCTCACAGCCGCCGCCAACGGTCATTCCAAACGGCGCCGCCACGACCGGAATCGTCGAGTACTTCGTGCGCTGAAGCGCGCTTTGAAGGCCGTTGATCGTTTCGCGGAGTTGGTCCCATGCCTTCTGCTGTGCCGCCATCACGACGGCAAAGAGGTTCGCGCCGACGCAGAAGTGGTCGCCCTCGTTGTAGATGATCATGCCGCGAAACTCGCGCTCGGCGATCTCGGTCGCCTTGCTCAGGCCCTCGACGACCGTGTCGTCGATGCTGTTGGCCTTCGTGGTGAAGGTCAGCCCGAGGATGCCGTCGCCCAGGTCCCAGGCCTCGGTTCCCCGGTTCTCGAACACCGCGCTGTCGCCCTGGCGCATGATCGTGAGGGTCGCGTTGCGCGGGTCGATGTCGCGCGCTTCGTACTCGTTCTCGACGAGATTGAAGACCTGCCCGTCGTCGGTGTAGAAGCTCTCCGCGCCCGACTCGGCCATTTTTTCGATCGATGCGGGTAGGGACAGCCCGTCGGCCTTCATGCGGTCGTAAGCCGCCTTGAACCCGATGGCGTCCCACGTCTCGAACGGCCCGAGGTCCCAGTTGTAGCCCCACTTCATCGCATCATCGACGGCCTCGACGCTGTCGGTGATCTCGGGGATCTTGCTCGCGGAGTACGCAAGCGTCCGCGAAAGCACCTTCCAAGCGAACTTCCCGGCCGGCCCGTCGTTTTCGACCAGCGCCTTCACCCGCGCCGCCGGCGAGCCCTTCAGGCTCTTGCAGAACTTCTTGATGTCCGCATCGCCGGCCTTGGGACGATATTCGAGCTTCACGGGATCGAAGGTCTGGATCCCCTCTTTGGTCTTCTTGTAAAAGCCGCCGCGGGTCTTGTTCCCGAGAAGCTTCTGCTCGACCATCTCGCCCATGAACTCGGGCAGCTTGAACACGTCGCGCTCCGGGTCGTCCGTCAGCGCCGCATAGCAGTTGTCCGACACGTGCTTGAAGGTGTCGAGGCCGACCATGTCGGCCGTGCGAAAGCTGGCGCTCTTGGGATGCCCCATGGGCGGCCCGGTGATGGCATCGACGTCCTCGGGCGTCAGGCCCGCCTCGAGCATCTCGTTCATGGTGAGCGACATCGAGTAGCAGCCGATGCGATTCCCGACGAAGTTCGGCGTGTCCTTGCCGATGACGATGCCTTTGCCGAGCTGGTCTTCGCCAAACACCTTCATCCGATTCATGACGGCCGAATCGGTTTCTTCGCCCGACACCAGCTCGAGCAGCTTCATGTATCGCACCGGGTTGAAGAAGTGCATGACCAGGAAGTTCTGACGGAACGCCGCCCCGCGCCCTTGGAGCATGTCCGCGATGCGAAGCCCCGAGGTATTGGACGCGACGATCGTCCCCTCGTCGAGCGTGTTCTCCAGCTTTTCGAAGAGGCTTCGCTTGATGTCGACGTTTTCGATGATCGCCTCGATCACGAGGTCGCAGCCTTTGAGGAGGTCGATGTCGTCTTCGAGGTTCCCGATCGTCACGCGCTTCGCGTACACCGGATGAAAAAACGCCGCCGGCCTGGCTTTGAGCGCGCCCTTGAGCCCGTTCGCAGCGAACCCGTCGCGCTTCGCGGGGTCCTTCTTTTCTTCCTCGCTGAGCCCCGGGGGCACGATGTCGAGCATCACGACGTCGATCCCGGCGTTGGCGAAGTGCGCCATGATGCCGCTGCCCATGACACCCGCTCCGATCACACCCGCTCGCCGCACTGGTTTCGTCATACTTCTCTCCTGAGGTTCGAACGGAGCAACCTCCCGCAAGACGGGCCGGAAATCAAGCCGCTACCTCGGTCACCCGGTTTGGGCAATGATCATCGGGGCGTGGCCGACAGAGCGGCGACCAGCTCGTCGTGGATGGCGCCGTTGCTCGCGATGGCGCTCCCGCCATAGATGGTCTCCTCGCCGTCGAACGAGGTCAGGCGGCCGCCGGCCTCGCGGATCAGAATCGCCGGCGCACAGATGTCGTAGGGCTGCACCCCGGGATCGACCATGGCGTCGGAGCGACCAAGCAGAACCTGTCGATACCCGTCGAAGTCCGGAAACCCCCGGGCCGAGTCGCAGGCGCCAGCAAGCCGAATCAACGCGTCGCCGAAGCCGCCCTCGGTGAACTGCTGGAGCGCGCCGTGCATCACCGTGGCCTCCGCGAGTGGCGCCACTCCGGACACACGCACCGGCGCCCCGTTGTGGGTCGCGCCGTGGCCGCGAAGCGCCGTGAACAGATCGCCCGCCGCGGGCATGTAGGCGATGCCGGCGACCGGCGCCCCGTCCGACTCGATCCCGACCAGCACCGACCACGTCGGAAGCCCGCGTACGAACGCGCGCGTCCCGTCGATCGGATCGACGATGAAACGAAGGGCGGGGTTGTCGCCGTGGCGGCCGGTCTCCTCGCCGTAGAACTCGGCGTCGGGGTATTTCGCCAGCACGTGCTCGCGAATCGCATGCTCGATGTCTCGGTCGGCGGCGGTGACTGGGCTCCGGTCGGGCTTCTTCTCGGGGACGATGCCCCGTTGAAAACGAGTCAACGCGGCGTCCCCAGCCTGAACGACGACCTTTTCGAGCGCGCGCCATGCCGGAAGCCCACCAATACGATCGATGTCGAACAGATCGCCCATGCGCGGAGCATGACCCGGAGCTGGGGCTCCGTGAAGAGGGGATGTTCGGAGATCGTCGCTCCGTTTCCCATTGACGCGCCCGGCTTCTGTCGACACGATGCCTTTCATGGCGCAACGGGGGTCGATCGTGCCATTCGCCGGCTGGCGCCGGCCGCGCTTGCTGGGGGAGTCTCCCCTGCGGCAGGTGGCGCGGTCCGTCGGCGATCGCGTCGTCCGCTTCGCCGAGGATGTGATCGGCCAAGACATCGACGCGCGGATCGCGGGCATCAAAACCTATCCCAACGAGGTCGGCCAGGATCCCTTCGGCTTCGACCCCGACACCAGCCGGTATGCCCTGGCCCTGGCGGCGCTCCTCCACCGCCGCTATTTCCGCACCCAGGTCTACGGCATCGAGCGGGTTCCGAGCGGGCGAGTGCTGATCGTGGCCAACCATTCGGGCCAGCTGCCCCTCGATGCCGTCATGATCGCGTGCGCCCTCATGCTCGACGCCGATCCTCCCCGCTTTCCACGGAGCATGGTGGAAACGTGGACCGCCGAGCTTCCGTTCATCTCGACCCTCTACCCGCGGCTCGGCCAAGTGGTCGGGTCGCCGGAAAACGCCCGGCGTCTCCTCCGCCAAGAAGAAAGCCTCATCGTCTTTCCGGAGGGCGCGCGCGGCATCAGCAAGACCTACGATCAGCGCTATCAGCTCACCGATTTCGGGCTCGGGTTCGTGCGCCTGGCGATCGAGACCAGCGCCCCGATCGTCCCCGTCGCCGTCATCGGCGGCGAAGAGCAGTACCCGTCGATCGGCGACTTCAAGCCGCTCGCCCGTCTGCTGAGGATGCCGGCCTTTCCCGTGATGCCTCAGATGTTCTTCGGGATGGTCGCGCCGCTTCCGACCAAGTACCGCCTTTATTTCGGCGAGCCCTTTCGATTCGAGGGCGACGCCGACGACGACGACTCCGCCATCGAAGAAAAGGTCTGGCTCGTGAAGAGCACGATTCAAAGCATGGTCAACCGTGGCCTCCGCGAGCGAAAGGGCGTGTTCCTCTGATGAAGAGCCCCACGATGCAGCAGCCCGAGCCCAGCAGACGACGAAAGCTCACGCCGCGAAAGCTTCCCCAAGCGGCCGAGATCGAGGCCTCGGTCCGGGCACCGGTTGCGCGTGGGGTCTTCGGACGTTCGGGCGACGTGGCAGTCGACCGCACGCCGAGCCCGACGACGACGACCGGCGTGCATCCGAAGCCCGCTCTCGAAGGCGCCGTGTTGGTGACCGGCGTTTGCGGGCGCCTAGGGAAGCTGCTTGCGCGCGAGCTTCATCGCACCGACCGGGTCGTCGGGGTCGATCGCCGGTCCTTTTCGGACCGGCCGAAGGATATCGTGCACCACCAGGTCGACATGCGTCGCAAGAAGATGAAAGACATCTTTCGCGGCCGTCACATCCGCGCGGTGGTCCACCTCGGCGTTCTTCACGACCGTCGCCGGAGCGACCGCGACCGGCACGCCTGGAACATCGTCGCCTTTCAGAAGCTACTCGACTACATGTCGCAGTATTCGGTGCCGAAGCTCGTCGTGCTCTCCGGCGCCAACGTCTACGGTCCGCAGCCCAACAACCCGCAGTTCCTGACCGAAGACGCGCCGCTCCTCGGCGCCCAGCACTTCGGCGGCATGCGCGACCTGGTCGAGCTCGACATGCTCGCACAGAGCTTCTTTTGGAAGAATCCCGACACCGACACCGTGATCCTGCGGCCCTGCCACATCGTCGGCCGGGTACACAATGCCGCGAGCAACTACCTCCGCCTCGACCGTCCGATCATGGTCATGGGCTTCGACCCCATGATGCAGATCGTTCACGAAAAAGACGTCGTGCACGCGATCCAACTCGCGCTTCGGCCTGGGGTGCGCGGCATCTTCAACATCCGGGGCCCAGGCGAGATGCCGCTTTCCCACATGGTCCGCAGAGTCGGTGGGCGGCCGCGCACCATCCCGTCACCCCTTGCCAGGATGGCCCTCGATCAGCTCTGGAAGCTCCGGTTGAGCAGCTTCCCCTCCGAAGAGCTCGACCATCTGCGCTACGTCTGCATGGTCGACGACGCGAGGGCCCGGGCCGAGCTGGGGTATGCGCCCTCGCACTCGATCGACCGGGTGCTCAGAGACGTGCGGCGGCTGCGGTACCGGCTCTCTTAGCGGCACTTGCCGTCGATGCAGCTTTGTCCTTGGGCGCAGTCGCCCTGGACGCGGCAGTCGCTGACGCTCTCGCTCTCGGCGTAGCAGAGGTTGTCCGGGCCACAGAGTGGCACCTGCGCATCGAAAGAGGCGCAGATCTTGTCGGGCTCGGGGGCGGTGATGTCGCACTCGGTGCGGCAGACGCCCTCGACGCACACGGTCCCGCTGCAGTCGGCGTCGTCGCGGCAGAACGGCGTCGGCGCGTTCGGGTCGGGGCTGGTTCGCGGGCGGCAGAAGTCATTGGCGTCGCACACCTCGGTCGCCTCATCGCAGCCTGCGTCGCACCGGCGAAGGCACCGTCCTTCGACGCAGTGGGTCGTGAGGTCGGGACATTCGCTGCTGTCCACGCATTCGCCGACCACTGCCTGACACAGGCTGTCGACGCACTCGGTGCCGTTCGGGCAACGCGTTTCGGGTCCGCAGAGCAACAGACAGCGACTGTTGGTGCAGGTGAACCCAGCGGCGCATTGAAAATCGTACTGGCAGGTTTGCTCGACCGGGGTGCACACGTTTTCGAGGCAGAGGTTGCCGGTGTTGCAGTCGCCGTCGTCGAGACACGCACCTGGAACCTCGGGCCGGCAGCTGTTTCGGAAGTCGCATTCGAACCCGGACTGGCAATCCCGATCGACGCTGCATTCAGCGAGGCCCGGGATGTAGCAGCCGCCGTCGGAGAGGTCGCAGTAGCTACCGACGGGACAATCGCCCGCGGTGAGGCAGATGCCGAAGTCGTAGGCGAGGCAGCGGTTGGTGTCCGGGTCGCAAAACGTGTCGGTCGGACAGTCGAAGTCGTTCAGGCAAGAGACTTGAACCTCGCGCTGCACCGGCTCGCCGGACCCATAGACCGGGCAGCCGCCGAGGAGCAGCACCAGAAGCAGAAGGGGCGTCGCGCGTAAATTGGCCATGCATTTGGGACGCAGCCCGCCCGGGCGTATTCACGGCGGCAGGCCTAGCCCAGAAAGGTGTCCTCGAAGGCCTGATTTTGGCGCAATGCTTCGTAGAGCACGATGGCGACGGCGTTGCTCAGATTGAGGCTCCGCACCGGCCCACTGGTGGGGATCGCCCATACGTTTTGCCGGTCCTCGAGGAGCTCTCGGGGAAGCCCCACCGACTCCTTCCCGAACACCAGCGCGTCGCCGGGCTGAAAGCTCGCCTCGAAGAACGAACGCGAGGCAGTCGCGGAAAACAAATGAATTCGGCGCTGTGGGTCGGATTCCTCGAAATGTTCGAACGAGTCGTGGCGATGGATGTCCACGAGGTCCCAGTAGTCGAGGCCGGCTCGCCGAACTGCGTGCTCGTCGAGGCTGAACCCGAGGGGCCCGACGAGGTGAAGCGGGGAGTGGGTCGCCCCACAGGTTCGCGCGATCGCGCCCGTGTTCTGGGGGATCTCCGGCTCGACGAGGACCACGTGGAACGGGTTGGCGATCGGGTGGGCCCGGAGCTTGGGGCCTTGGGGCATGGGGTTTCTTACGATAGAGCGTAGCGGCATGGCAAAGCGAGCCTGGCTGCTGGCGATCGTGGGGGCTCTCGGAGCGCTGGGGGTCTGGCATCAGAGCCGACCCGCTCCTCCGGTCGCCCTGCTCCAGTGGACGAACGTCGCGGCGCGCGTGGGCGCGCCCCGCGGAACCGGCTGGGCCTTGGTCGAGGATCATCCCGCCGTCGCCGAGGCGTTGCGGGGTCAGGATCCGGAACGGCTGCGCGACGCGATGCGGGACGCGCGTCTGGATGGGATTTGGTTTCCGGTCGAGGTCGACGCGCCATCGGTTCTCGAGTCGATGCTCGAGGCGCGATTCTCCGCAGGCCAGGTGGTGCGTGGCTTTCGGGGCGAGCTCCTCACCGCAGAAGGGCTTCTCTACGTCCTCGACGACACGCGGTGGCCCGTCGCGCTTTCAGACCAGGTTCTGGCGCGAGTGGCGCGCGGCATCCTCGAGGGGAGCACGCCGCCTCCCCCCGACGCCTTCCCCGAGGCTTTTCTCGAGCCGCAGTCGGTCGAGATTCTGGTTCTTCTGCGCGGAGCGTTCGGTCCACGCCTCTGGCGCTCGGCGCGCTCCCAGTCGATCGCCGACGGGGTCATCACGGCCGCGCTCGCAGCGCGCGAACGCTGGCAGGAGCGCATGGAGTCGATGGGCGGGCCCCTCGGCGAGCGTCTCAATCAGCTCGACGTCGAGGTCGCGTTCCTCTTCGACGACGGCACCTTCGATTCGAGCGCCGTGTCCCTCATCGATGCGCTGGTCAAACCTCGTCACGGGGTTGCCTACGAGCAACCGTCGCGCTGGCGCTATCAGCTTCCGCGGGCGACGCATGCCGCGCCAACGCCGACCGAAGCGTTTCGACGGCTGTTCGCGGAAAACGGCCTGCCAGAAGACAGCTTCGATCGTGGGGACATCCGTCTCTATCGCGTTCGAATGCAAACCTTGTCGATCGATCAGGGCTCTGCCGGCTCGAGGCGCGCGGGTGCGCCCTCGCTCGGTGAGGATTGATCGACCCCGGCTTCAGCTTCGAACTCGTCGAGCGTGGCGTCCGGCTCGGCCGGCAGCAGGACGACGAATGTGGTTCCAAGCCCCTCGCGGCTTCGGACGTCGATTCGGCCGCCGGCCTCCGACACGATGCGTTGAGAGATGGCAAGCCCGAGCCCGGTGCCCTGCTGCTTGGTCGTGACGAACGGCACGAAGAGGTTTGGAAGCAGACCGGGCGCGATACCTGGGCCGGTATCGCGAACGCTGATCTGCACCCAGGGCCTGACCGCGCCGCCGACGCGGAAACGGTCTTGGGTCCGTGTTTCCACGTAAATGTCGCCGCCGTCGGTCATCGCCTGCACGGCGTTTTGCACCAGGTTGATCAGAATCTGTCGCAGATGCTCGATCTCGATGCGCACCTTCGGGAGGTCGGGATCCATCGCGACGTGCAGAGTGATGTCGGCCGAGTCGCACTCGGGGCGCAGGAGCTGCAGCGTGAGCCGGACCGCCGAGTTGACGTGGATCGGCTCCGGGTCGGTGTGGGGCGGCCGCGCGTAGTCCAAGAACGAGCTCACGACCCGGTTTAAGCGGTCGACCTCGTCGACGATGATGTCCAGAAACTCGCCGCTGTCTTTTGCCTGCTGCGCGGTCTCCGTGAGGAACTGCGCGCTCGCCTTGATCGAGCCGAGGGGGTTTCGGATCTCGTGGGCGAGCCCGGCGGCCATCTCGCCGAGCGCGGCAAGCCGGTCTCGTTCTTTCATTTGCTGGTAGACCTGCGAGTTTTCCACCGTAACGGCGACCTGGGCGGCGAGGCCGCTCAACAGCTGTACCTCTTCGCGCGAAAACGCGTCGCGCAGCCGATCGTCCCGAACCGTGAGAAAGCCGTAGAGATGGCCGGACTCGCCGCGGAGCCCGAGGCAGACCGAAGCCTGGAGCGCCTGCATCGTGACTGCGATGTCGTGAGCGGTTTCCGCCTCGCGGTCGTCGCCGAGAAGTCGCCGTTCCTCGAGCTCGCGCTCGACGTTTTCGAACACGACCGAACCGGTCTTGGAGAGCCTGTCGAGCAGCGGTCGAAGCGGCGCCATTTCGACGCGCTCGGCGGGCTTGGGGCCGAAGTGATCTTTCAGCACGAACATGTGGGCGTCGGGGCTCAAGAGGTAGAGCGCCCCCTGGGTGAACCGAGGGGAGGCGTCGAGCTCCGTGATGAGGATTTCCGCGAGCTCGTCGATGTCCAGGACGTGGGTGAGCGACCTGCGAAGCGCCGAGATGGTGCGCTCGAGCTCGAAGCGTTCGTGGAAAAAGACCTGGGAGATCCACTCCTTGACCCTGGTGCGAACCGGATCGAAGAGAATTAGGACGACGAACGCGGACACGACGACGTGCAGGAACAGCTGCTCGCCCGACACGAGTCGCATCGCCCACAGGATGAAGGCGAGAACGAAAGCGAGGGCGGTGAGCACGCCGAGGCGGCCCGCGAGCTCGTAGAGGTCTATGAGTCGGTAGTGCGTGATCGACTGTGATAGGGCGTAGAGGAACACCAGGATCAGCACCGTGCCCACGGGCGGGATGTCGAGGCCCGCGTACGGCAGGTACTCGACCAGCGTGAAAAGACCGCCGAAGCCGCCGACGAGCGCGATGTAGCGGAGCCGCGCGCCCTCGACCCGCGAGTCGGTCTCGAATCCCATCTTGTAGAGGTAGAGCAGGGCGAGGG
Organism: Polyangiales bacterium; assembly: GCA_041576815.1. Classification (GTDB taxonomy): domain Bacteria; phylum Myxococcota_A; class Polyangia; order Polyangiales; family Houyiibacteriaceae; genus SG8-38. The sequence goes on along the minus strand of JBFGKE010000002.1, from coordinate 29,486 downwards.
ACAGGAACACGGTGACATAGGTGAGAAGGCCGCCCACCACGACGGCGTGATCGTAGAAGGGGGTGAGCATGGCGCCGAGCAGCACGACGGCGAAGACGATCGAGGCCCGCCGGAGAAAGCGAGTGCGGCCGGTTTCCGATGGGGCGAGCACCGCGAAGAACGCGACTGCCGAGAGCGGGAGCAACACGCCGCAAATCAAGTTGAAGCGAGCCCAGAAGGGCGCGGGCCCGACCACGCCAAGCATGAACTGGCTCACGTACCAGAGCCCCATGTTGGTTGCCAAGATGCCGAAGAGCCACCGATCGCGCTGGCGCTGGGTGCGAAGCAGGACGCTCGCTGCAAGCGCAAAGCACAGAAGCGCGGCGATGAACGAGGTCTGCGTCCTCGCGTCCACGACCGAAGCGTAACAGCTCCACACGGCGCGGTCAGTTGCTAGAGTCTCCGGCACGATGACCGTACAGATCCTCGACGGAGCGATCGGGACCGAGCTCGTCGCTCGCGGCCTGGTGCTCGAACCCCCGGCGTGGAGCGCGAAGGCGATGGTCGACGCTCCGGCGCTGCTCGCGCAGGTGCACGCGGACTATGCAGATGCGGGGGCGACGCTTCACACGGCGAACACGTTCCGAACGCAGCCGCGAACCGGGGGCAAGAGCTGGCGCATCCTGCTCGACGACGCCGTGAAGATCGCCAAGGGCTCGGTGCCGTCTGGCCACCGGGTGCTAGGCAGCATCGCCCCGGTCGAGGACTGCTATCGACCCGACCTGAGCCCGGGCGCGGCCGCGAAGCCCGAGCACGAGGCGATCGCTCGCGCGCTCTGCGAGTCGGGTTGTGACGCGCTTCTTTGCGAAACCTTTGCGCATCCAGGCGAGGCGAGAGCGGCAGCCGAGGCGGCCGTGGCGACCGGCCTGCCCACGTGGCTCTCACTGACTGCCGGTCCGTTCGGCGATTTGCTTTCGCCGCAAGCCCTTTTTGACATCGCGAGCGACTGCGCGTCCGTCGGAGTAGAGCGGATCTTGGTCAACTGCACCGCGGCGAATGACACGCTTCGCTACGTCGACGCGATTGCATCGCTCGACCTGCCGGTTGGCGTCTATGCGAACGCCGGCCGCGAGGAGGATGCGCTCGGGTGGGGTGCGGCGGGCCCGCGGGCTGCCGAGGCGTATGCCGATCTGGCCGAACGCTGGGCCGCCGCGGGCGCGACGACGATCGGCGGCTGCTGCGGCACCAGCCCGGTTCACATCCGTGCGCTCGCTGAGCGCTTCGCCTGAGCTAGGATCCGGCCGCGTTTTTCGCGCCTGCTTCGGGCTCCATGAGCTCGCGCAGCATCAGCAGCAGGTCCGAAGGGTCGAAAGGCTTTCGCAGCCAGCGCTCCGGGTGTCCGTCGGGATCGGCATCTGCCGGCGGCGGCGCTCCGCTCATGATCGCCGCGCGCGTGACCGAGCCCTTCTTGCGGAGCTGCCCGAGCAAGATGTCCCCGCGCTCGTCCGGCAGCGTGAGATCGATCAGAGCAGCCGAGAACGGTCCCTTCTTGGAAAGCGCCTCTTCCGCGGTGCCCACGCAGGTCGACGACACGTTGCTGAGCGCGAGCGTCGTCGCGATGAGGCCGCGCACGCCTTCGTCGTCTTCCACGACCAGGATGTGAGCCCGCTCGGCCTGCTCGGGCTTCATGACCCGACTGATGCGAGTCCGCTTGGGGACCATCTCGGATTCGCGCTTGATCCCCGCTTCGGGAAGCTGAATCCGGAACTGCGCGCCTCGGCCAGGAGACGTATCGAGGCGGATCCGGCCCCCGAGTGACTCCACGGTGTCGCGCACGATCGCAAGACCGAGGCCCGTGCCTTCCGTGCGCGTCGTGTAGTACGGGTCGAACGCGCGTTCTTTCTGCGCTTCGGACATGCCCGGGCCGTTGTCGCGGACCTCGAGCTCGACCAGGGTTCCGTGCGGCTGGGTGTGAAGCGAAACCTCCCCGCCCGCGGGAACCATCTGCACGGCGTTGTGCGCGAGGTTCCACACGATGGAAAAGAGCTGCGAGCGCTTGCCTTCCACCCAGCAGTCGTCCTCGACCTCGGCTCGGACCTGCACGCGCTTGGTCTGAGCCTCGGGCCGAAGGAGCCGAACCACGTCCCGGATCACGACCGTGAGGTCGGTCCGCGTCCGCTCGTGGTTGGTGTTTCGCACCATCCGAAGCAGGTCCTGTGTCGCGTCGCGCGCGACCTGCGCGCTCTTTTCGATCAGCGCGAGCGCTTCTTGGGGTGGGGCCTTGTCTGGGCGCTCTCGCGCGACCTGTGCCCAACCGACGATCGCGCTCAGCGCATTGGCGACTTCGTGCGATACGCCCGCCGCGAGATCCGCGGCAGATGCCTTGGCCTGGATGCTCTCGGCCACCGGGCTTTCCTGGGACGTGATCAGCAGCGCAGCGCGCCCTTCGCCTGCCGGGATCGCGAGCACTTGAACCCCGAGCCTGGGCGCAAACGAACACTCCGTACCCGCACGCGCGCGGCGCACGGCGTCGTTCAAAGGCTCGTTGTCGGCGGCGCTCATGAGCTGTTCCGCGGCGACGACGAGATCTGACGGCGGCGCGCCGCCGAGAGTCTCGAGCGCATGCACGTTGGCGATCACCTCGCCGCTGTCTGCTTCTTCGAGGAGCGCGAGTCGAAGCTCGTTAGCTATCCAACGAATTAGTTCTAATGACACCGCAAACGTCCGTCTCAAGCAAAATGTAAGCGGTTTTGATGGGTTTCGTCAATCGAAACCCATGTTTTGGTGAGTGAGTTTGCAGTCCTCGCTTCAAACAGCGGATCTGCTACCTTCGGCGCCCCATGGCCGAGGAGAAGATCACCCTCGCGCAGGTGTTGCACGTCGCGAAGCTCGCGATGCTCGAGCTGTCGGACGACGAGGCCGCCGAGATGCAAAAGCAGCTCGATGCGATCCTCGCGTACATGGATGGGCTCGATGCGCTCGACGTCAGCGACGTGCCGCCGACGTTTCACTCGATCCCGATCGATGCGCCGATGCGACGCGACGTCGTCGATCGATGCGCGGACCGTGCTGAGATCCTCGAGCAGGCGCCGCAAAGCGAGGCGGGTGGATTCGCCGTGCCACTCGTGCTCGAGGTCGACTCGTGAGCCGCTTCCCCTGGCAGAGCGCGTTTGCAATCCGTGATGGGGTCGAGGCCGGCTCGATGACTGCCATCGAGGTGACACGCGCTTACCTCGCGCGCGCGGAGGCACTGAATTCGAAGCTCTCGTGCTTCTTGACAATCGATCACGAGGGGGCGCTTGCCGCGGCGTCCCAGGTCGACCGCGCGCGCGAAGCCGGTCAGCCGCTCGGCCCTTTGGCCGGTGTTCCGATCGCGCTGAAGGACAACCTATGCACCCGCGGCGTCCGGACGACGTGCGCGTCGAAGATTCTCGGCGACTACATCCCACCCTACGATGCACACGTCGTCGAAGCCTTGCGCGCCGCGGGGGCAGTGCTTCTAGGCAAGACCAACCTCGACGAATTCGCGATGGGTTCCTCCAACGAGAACTCGGCGTTCGGTGACGTCCACAACCCGTGGGCGCTCGACCGCGCGCCGGGGGGTTCCTCGGGAGGCTCGGCGTGTGCGGTAGCTGCGGGGCTGGCACCGCTCGGGCTTGGCAGCGACACGGGCGGCTCAGTCAGGCAACCTGCGGCGTTCTGCGGCATCACGGCGATTAAGCCGACCTACGGGCGCGTGTCGCGATACGGCTTGATCGCGTTTGCATCGTCACTCGATCAAATCGGCCCGATGGCACGCTCGGTTCGAGAGGCGTCGGCGCTGATGCAGGTCATTGCTGGACACGACCGACGGGACGCGACCTCGGCCAACCGCGAGACGGGGGACTACCTCGGCGCCTGCGGCCGCGGCGTGAAGGGGCTCCGCGTAGGCGTCGTTCGCGAGCTCCTCGGCGGGCTTCAGGACGGCGACGTGCGCGCAGCCGTCGAAGCGGCGCTTGGCGGTCTCGAGGCCCAGGGCGCGGAGCTCGTCGACGTTTCTCTTCCGCACTCGGAGCACGCGGTTTCCGTCTACTATTTGATCGCGCCCGCGGAGGCGTCCAGCAACCTCGCCCGATTCGATGGGATGCGATACGGGCTGCGCGTCCCGGGCGAGGACCTCGCAGCGACATACACGAAGACCAGGTCCGCAGGCTTTGGCCCGGAGGTCCGTCGGCGCATCATGTTGGGAACGTACGCGCTCTCGGCGGGCTACTACGACGCCTTTTACTTGAAGGCCCAGCGAGTCCGTACGCTGATCCGGCGCGACTACGACGCCGCCTTCGAACGCTGCGACGTCGTCTGCACGCCGACGACGCCAACCCCGGCGTTCGCCCTCGGCGAGAAGAAGGGCGATCCGCTCCAGATGTACCTAGCCGACATCTTCACGCTTCCGCCGAGCCTCGCGGGGCTTCCTGCGATCAGTACGCCGTGCGGGCTTTCGAGCGACCGGCTGCCGATCGGGCTTCAACTCGTGGCGGCCCCTTTCGAAGAAGAGCGGCTTTGCAGCGCGGCGCAGGTCGTCGAAGACGCGTGCGGGCTCGTCGACTCGTACCCTTCGGGGCTCGGCTGAGCCGGGCTACTTCGGATCGGCGTGGCCGCGAACGGCGTCCGGTTTCTGTGCCATGATCGACGTCCCGCTTCGGCGCTCCTCGCCCGCGACCTCGACGCGGTTCCGCCCCCGGGCCTTCGCGCGATAGAGTGCTTGGTCCGCTTCCTCGATGAGCGTGTCCGCGGTGCTCCCGGATCCGAGCCTGGCAAGGCCGATGCTCACGCTGATTTTGTCCGGTCCACCGTCGACCTGAGGGGTGTTGGCCAGACGGCCGCGGAGGCGCTCGGCGACGATTCGCGCGGCGGTCAGCTTGATTTCGGAAAAGATGACCAAGAACTCCTCACCGCCCCAGCGCGCAACGATGTCGTTTCGCCGGACGTATTCCGTGAGCGAGCGCGCGATCTGTTGAAGCACCCTGTCGCCGGCGCTGTGGCCGAACTCGTCGTTGATCGCCTTGAAGTGGTCGACGTCGCACATCGCGACGCAGAGGCCGGTCTTGTTTCGGCGCGCGCGCGCGATTTCCTCTTCGAGGCGCTTGCTGGCGTGGCGGCGGTTGTAAAGGCCCGTGAGACCGTCGGTGAGGGCGAGGAGCTGCGTTTCCTCGACGAGAAACAGTGACTTCACCACGACGCCGAGCGCGTCGGCGATGAGCTCGGCGCTTCGCAGATCGGCGCCGGCGCACGTGTTGGCGCCGCCGAACACTTGAAGAGCGCCGAGCTTTTCGTCCCTCACGCGGATCTCGAACGTGCTCGAGCGGCCGCCCAGGACGTTCTTGCCCGTGCCAAACTTCATGTCCCGCGCGACGATGGTCCGCGTTGCACCGAGGCTTTCCTCTGGAATCGCGAGCGCGGCGAGCCCCGCGGTCGGGCTATCCTCGGGCCACGGCCCTCGGGCGCGAATCGAATAGGTGGGCCCGCCCGGTCCCAAGAGCTGAAGGACCAGATACGGACAGCCGAGGACTTCGGCGGCCAGCTCGAGAACCTTCTCGCCGAACTCGATGCGGTCGTGGACGTGGTCCATGAGGCGTCGAACCTCGGACTGGACGACGACGTCGAAGAGATGGTGGTCGAGCACCGCGCTCACGCGTTCGAGCGGGGTCCCCGTGAGCTCGGGGCGGATGTCGTCGCGCGGCGTGCGCCCCTCCATGAGCTTGTCGATGGCGGGCAGCAGCTCGTCGTCCATGTCCTCTTTGGCCAGATAGACGTCCGCGCCGGCGTTCCTTCCCCAGAAGCGGGTCTTCGCCTCCTTCGCGGCGGTGAGTAGGACGAACGCAATGTCGACCATTCCGGGGTCGCCGCGGAAGACGCGACAGAGCTGCACACCGGTGATCTGGTCCATCTCGATGTCGCTGACGACCAGGTCGAACGTTTGCTCGAGGGTGAGGGCGAGCGCTTCCTCGCCCGAGCTCGCTTCGGTGATGTGAAACCCCTTCGTCTCGAGCTTCTGCACGACGCGGCCGCGGATCGACGGGCTATCGTCGACTACCAAGACCCGAAACGTGTCCAGTGCGCTACTCCCCTGACGGGACTCCGTAGGCATTCCTCCCCCTGATTAATGATGGGTAAATCACATCGTGAATGCCAATGTATCTCGGGCCTCCCCAAGCCCCGTGCGCTATACCCCGGCGCATGACCGCGTATGAGCCGGTGATTGGCCTCGAAGTGCACGCCCAAATGCGCTCGCGGACCAAGCTCTTTTGCGGCTGCCCCACCGAATACGGCGCCCCGCCGAACGAGCACACCTGTCCAGTGTGCTTGGCACTTCCGGGGGCGCTCCCGGTCCCGAATGGGAAGGCCATCGAGCTCGCGGTGCAGGCGGGACTCGCGCTCGATTGCAAGGTCGCGTCCGGCAGCGTGTTCGCGCGAAAGAACTACTTCTATCCGGACCTGCCCAAGGGATATCAGATCTCCCAGTTCGAGCTGCCGCTCAACGGCAAGGGCCACCTCGACATCGAGGTCGACGGCGAAACCAAAAGGATCGGCATCACGCGAATTCACGTCGAGGAGGACGCCGCCAAAAACATTCACGGCGCCGGCAACGAAGCGTTGACGCTCGTCGACTTCAACCGCGGCGGCACACCGTTGATTGAAATCGTGAGCGAGCCCGATCTTCGAAGCGCCGCCGAAGCCGAAGCCTATCTTCGTAAGCTTCGTGACGTGCTGATGTTCATCGGCGTCAACGACGGAAACCTCGAAGAGGGGTCGTTTCGGTGCGACGCGAACGTGTCGATCCGCCCCGTCGGGCAAGAGGAGCTCGGCACGCGCGCGGAGCTCAAGAACATCAACTCCTTTCGCTTCGTCGCCAAAGCCATCGAACACGAGATCGCGCGCCAGGAAGGTGTGCTGCAAGACGGCGGGGAGATCGTGCAGGAGACGCGCACTTGGAGCGAGGAGCAGGGTAAGACGATCTCGATGCGCGGAAAAGAAGAAGCGCACGACTACCGCTACTTCCCGGATCCCGATCTTCCGCCGGTCGTGGTCACCCAAGAGCGCATCGAGGCGCTCCGAGCGGCGCTCCCCGAGCTCCCCGCCGACAAGCGCGTGCGCTGGCAGCGCGAGCTGGGGCTCACCGAGTACGACGCCGGGGTGCTCTCGGCCCATCCGGAGGTGGCGGATTACTTCGAGCAGGCGACGAGACGGCTGCTGGAGGGATCAGGCATCGAGCCGAAGGATGCGGGCAAGAAGGTCGGCAACTTCGTGCAGGCCGAGGTGCTTCGACACGTCAGCACCGACGGCTTGACCGCCACGTTTCCGGTTGCGCCGACTGCGGTGGCCGAGCTGCTCGGCTGCGTCGAGGACGGGACGATCAACGGCAAGATCGCCAAGACCGTGTTTGCGTCGATGATCGAGTCCGGTCGGGCCCCGAAGGCGATCATCGAAGATCAGGGGCTGGCGCAGGTCACCGACACGGGTGCGATCGAAGAGGCGGTGCGTGGCGTTCTCGAAGCCAACCCGTCCCAGGTCGCGCAGTACAGAGGCGGCAAGACCGCGGTGCTCGGCTACTTCGTCGGCCAGGTGATGAAGGCGACGAAAGGCGCCGCGAACCCCAAGGTCGTCAACGAGACGCTGCGGCGTTTGCTGGACGAGTCGTGAACGCATCGCTTTCGCGCGCGCCGTTGAGCGGCGCCGATTGGTTCGCCGTCGAGCTCGACCCCGCGACCCGTGAGGTCGTCATGCTCGATCAGCGGCTTCTGCCCGGCGAGGTCCGCTACCATCGATACAAGAAGCCAGACGAGGTTGCCGATGCGATCCGCAGCATGGTGGTCCGCGGCGCCCCTGCAATCGGCATCGCAGCAGCCTATGCGCTCGCGATGGTCGCGCGGGACGAGAAGGGCGACGGCCGCATGTTCTTGGTGTCGAACGGCACGGCGGGCCGCATCCTGAACGAAACCCGACCGACGGCGGTCAACCTCGGCTGGGCCATTGCAAGAATGTCTCGCAGGGCGGGGCAAGTCGCCGACCTTCCGCCAGAGGAACGCTATCAGGCGATGCTCGCCGAAGCCGAAGCGATTCATCGCGAGGACGTTCTCTCGTGCAAGCGCATGGGGGAGCTCGGGGCTTCCGACGTACCGGATGGCGCCGTGATCCTGACCCACTGCAATGCGGGGGCGCTCGCCACGGGCGGGTACGGGACGGCGCTCGGCGTCGTTCGCGCCGCGCATGCACAGGGGAAGAACGTTCGTGTCCTCGCCGACGAGACGCGCCCGTATCTCCAAGGGTCGCGGCTGACGGCCTGGGAGCTTCACCAGGACGGGATCCCCGTCGAGGTGATCACCGACAACATGGCCGGGCATTTCTTTCAAAAAGGAGAGATCCAATTCGTCGTCGTTGGAAGCGATCGAATCGCCGCCAACTCCGACGTGGCCAACAAAATCGGGACCTACTCGCTCGCCGTGCTCGCCAACCAGCACGAGGTTCCCTTCACGGTCGCGGCGCCCTGGAGCACGGTCGACCTTCGCACGCCGTCGGGCGCCGACATCCCGATCGAGCAGCGTTCCCGCGAAGAGGTTGCCCGCATCGGCGATTCGACGCTGGTGGCGGATGGGATTCCCTGCCGCCATCCCGCTTTCGATGTCACCCCCGCGAGGCTCGTCGATGCGATCTACACGGAGCGCGGGGTCGTCCGACCGAAGATCGGCGAGCGCCCCGACGTGCTTCGGGAGTAGCGCCGCCAACGCCGCTCATTCGAGGATCTCGCCGTGCCACAGGAGCTCGGGCCCGCTGCGATGGCGAATGACGCGAAAGCGCGCGCCGTCGACGAGAACCTCCGGCGGTAGCGGCCGCGCGTTGTACATGCTCTGCATCTCCCGTCCATACGCGCCGGCGCCACGAATCGCGAGCAGGTCGCCGGGCTCGACCTCGGTGAGCGGCCGATCCTTCGCGATGAAGTCACCGGACTCGCACACCGGGCCGACGACGTCGACCTGCAGGAGATCTGCGTTGGCCGGAGGCTCGGCGAGCGGCATGACCGCGTGGTACGCCCCGTAGAGTGCGGGACGAATCAACTCGGTCATCGCCGCGTCGACGATGACGAAGCGGCGATCGCCCTGAGTCTTGGTGTAGAGCACGCGCGTGAGCAAAACGCCTGCATCGCCCACGATCGCGCGTCCGGGCTCGGTGATGATCTCGATATCCGGGCGCAGCATGCCCGAGGTCTCGAGGCCCTCCCGAATCGCATCCCCGAAGGCGGCAGGCGAGGGGTACGGATCGACTTCTTGGCCGTAATGCATCGGCCAGCCGCCGCCTACGTCGACCGTGCGGAGCGGCGCGCCGGCCTCGACACACACGCGCGCAAAGCGACCGAGCAGGTCGACCGCTTCGCGGAGGGGCTTGGGCGTCGGGAGCTGAGAACCGATGTGGCACGCCACGGCCTCGAGCTGCAGCTCGGAGCTCTGCAAAACCCGCGGCAGGATCGATTCAGCGACGGGAATCGCGAGGCCGAATTTCGACTCGCGGAGCCCGGTGGCGATGTAGGGGTGCGTCTCTGCATCGACGTCGGGGTTGACGCGCAGGCCGATCGGCAACGGGCGGCCGACTTCACGCGCTACGCTCTCCACCACGTCCAGCTCTTGGATGTTCTCGACGTGAAGCGCCCGAATGCCGGCCCGGGCGGCGGCCACGATCTCCTCGCGCCGTTTCCCGACCCCGCTGAAGATGATGTGATCCGCCGAAAAACCAGCCTTCAGCGCGCGTTGCATCTCGCCAATCGACACGATTTCAGCGCCGCATCCCTGCGAGGCCAGGCGTGCTAGCACCGACAGGTTGCCATTGGCCTTCACGGCGTAGGCGATCAGGTGGGGGGCAAACGAAATCGCCTCGTCGATCGCCTGATACGCTTCGTCGATCGCGGCGCCCGAATAGACGAACGCAGGCGTGTCGACCTCGTCGGCGATCGAAGCCAAAGAAACCTCCTCGCAGGCGAGCGCTCCACTGCGGTACGAGAACCAGGGCGACTCTGGGATGTGAAGATTCGACACGGCTCGGCCTCAGCCCTTCCGTCGCGCCAGCAGTTGATCGCGGAACTCGGCGATCGCATCGGTGACACGCGCGCGGGCGGGGCCGCCGAAGACGTCGCGCCGCTCCACGGCCGCGTTCATGTCGAGCGCGAGAAAGATCGAGTCGTCGAAGGCCCGGTGTGCGGCCTGGTACGTTTCGAGCGGAAGCTCGGCCAAGGTCTTGTTCTCTCGGATGGCCTGCTGAACAAGGCCGCCGGTGATGTGGTGAGCTTCTCGAAACGGCACGCCGCGCAAGGCGAGCCAGTCGGCGACCTCGGTGGCGTCCAAGAACCCTTCCCGGAGCGCCTCGCTCATCCGCGCTTTGTCGAATGTCGCCGTGCCGATCGCGCCGCTGAGAACGGCGAGACAGTCGTGCACGGTATCGAAGGCGTCGAATACGGGCGCTTTGTCCTCTTGGAGGTCTCGGTTGTACGCGAGCGGAAGCCCCTTCTGCATCACCATCAGATTCACGAGCGCGCCAACGACACGACCGGTCTTGCCGCGTACGAGCTCGGCCATGTCGGGGTTCTTCTTTTGCGGCATGATCGACGACCCCGTGGTGAAGGCGTCGCTCATCTGCATGAAGGCGAACTCCTGGCTCGACCAGAGGATGAGCTCTTCGGCGATGCGAGAGAGGTGGACGGCACAGATCGCGAGCGCGCTCACCGCCTCGAGGAGGAAATCTCGGCTGGCCACGGCGTCGAGCGAGTTTCGCATCGGTCGATCGAAGCCGAGCGCCTGGGCGGTGGCGTCACGGTCGATCGCAAAGGTCGTCCCGGCGAGCGCGGCGCTCCCGAGGGGGGATTCGTTCATTCGCACGGCGGCGTCTGCAAGCCTGCCCCGATCGCGGTCGAGCATTTCAGCCCAGGCAAGCAAATGGTGCGCCAGCCGCACCGGCTGTGCGCGCTGAAGATGGGTGTAACCCGGCATCAGGAAGTCGACGTGCCCATCGGCTTTGTCGACGAGCACCTCGAGAAAAGCGTCGAGGTCCGCGACGGTTTCGTGGCACGCGTTTCGGGTCCAGAGCCGCATGTCGGTGGCCACCTGGTCGTTCCGGCTTCGACCCGTGTGTAGGCGGCCCCCGGCGTCGCCGATCGCGTCGATCAGCGCGGCCTCGATGTTCATGTGGATGTCTTCTTTGCTTTCGTCCCAGTCGAATTCGCCGCGCTCGATCGAGCCGCGGATCGATTCGAGGCCGGCGAGGATCTGATCGGCGTCGGCCTGAGAGAGGATGTTCCGGTCGGCGAGCATGCGCACGTGTGCGACGGATCCATCGATGTCCTCTGACCACAGGCGCCCATCGACATCCACGCTGGCGCTGAATCTCGCTGCGATTGCGTCCAGCTCTTTTTCGAACCGGCCGCCCCATGCCTTGTCACTCATCGGTCCTTCTCCGTGTCGCTTTCCGCTACTGCTTCATCGGCACCCGAAGGTCAACACGGCGAAGCAGGCGTGAGCCGGCTCGAAGCGTCCAGGCCTCGACGGCCAAGGCCGCGAAAGCTGCGGCGATCGGCGGCATCCAACCGAACGCCGCGCCCAGGCCCACCGCGAACGTCGTGACCGCGCAAACGCCGATGCTCCGCCAGGTGGCCCTTTGCACCGCCCGGGCCACCCAGAGCGCACCGGCCGCATCGCGGACGTCCTGGCTGGCGATCGCCACCCCGCGGTCTTCGAGCGCGGAGCCTGCGAGCCGGAGGGAGACCGGCACATCGGCCGCAGCCAGCACGGGATCATCGTCCCCGCCGCGGCCGATCGCGGCGGTGATGCCCCCCGCGTCACGGAGGGCGCGGACCTCCTGTGCGCGCTCGTGTGGGAGGAGGGGCGCTTTGACCTGTGGCGCACCGAGCTGCGTGGCAATGCGCTCGACGGTGCGCCGGTCGTCTCCGGACAGGATGACGACCTCGCACGGCAGATCCGCGATCCGCCGAATCGCATCGCTGGCGCCCACGTGGGTCGGGTCGAGAATGGCGACCAGCGCTTCGAGGCGGCCGTCGATCGCCACGAAGATCGGGGTGAGCCCCTCGTTTTCGATGTGCGCCGCATCGCCGTCGGCAGCTGCAATGCTGATGCCCTCGTCGAGCAGCAGCTGACGGCGGCCGACCACGACCGGCACGCCGTGCGCTGTGACCGCGGTTACGCCGAGACCCGCATGGACGCGCTCCTTGCGAACCGCAGCCTTGGCATCGGCGTGCTCCGACGCGTATCGTCTGATTGCGCCTGCGATCGGATGGTCTTCGGCGATGCTTTCGGCCGCGGCCGCCAGGGCGAGGACTCGACCGAGATCCCGGCTGCCGAATTGGAGGGCCTGTTGCACAATCGGCTCGCCTGCCGTGAGCGCGCCGCGCAAGAGGATGGCCGTGGTCCGCGTCCGGCCGGCATCGCGAAGCACGCGTGAGCTTCCAAAGAACATCCCGCGGTACGCGGCTGCGAGCGAACCGGCGTCGAGGGGGGCATCGAGGGAGGCGATCAGTCCGAGCACCGGGACCCCCAAGAGCATCGTGGCCGCCGCCGCGGGGCCCGCCCAAACGAGGAGCGCGACCGCCGCCGGCGCGAGCACGGCCCAGCTCCAACGACTGACCGCGAAACGAAGCCGCGACGGCATTGCACGGTCCTGCCGCTTCCTGCGTCCGAGCTCGATCGCTCGCACGACCGCACGGTCGTTCGCGGTCCGGCGGACTCGGACCGTGATCGCGCCTTCGAGCACACGGGTACCCGCGAGAATGAAGTCGCCTTCGACGTACGGGCGAGCGTGTGCAGCCTCGGGGAAGCGGAGCGCCACGCAGGCCCCCTCCTCGATTTCGCCGTCGACGGGAACGCGTTCGTCCTCCAAGACCACCGCGAGGTCCCCCTGACGGAGATCGTTCGCATCGACCTCTTCGTACGCGAGCGGCTCGTGCGTCGGCACACGCGCCTTCAACGGCAGTGTCTTGGCGAGCTCGCGTGCGGTGGCTCGGACGCGCCTCGTGACGGAGGCGTGGAGGACGCCGCGAAGCGATACCAAGAAGCCCGCGCCCGCCGCACCGAGGAGTGACCACCGGCGCGCCTCCGGGTCGGCGATCAGCGCGCCCGCCACCGCCGCCAGCCCGAGCCCGATGGGCGCGACGATACGAAGCGACCGATTGGCGCGCAGACTCGTCAGCGGCGTACGGGCGTTGAGGACGGCGCAGAGCATGACGAGCAGAGCCCCGAGCCAAGCCGTCCCTCGCCCAGGCGCAAACACGAAAACGCCTGCGGCAAGCAAGGCCAGGGTTGCAGCGAGCAGCGGGTCATAGCGATACGACGTCGCGAGGTCGCTTCCCGGACCGGTGGTCGATTCGCGGGTCACCGTCGCTTCGCGGACGAGGTCGGGGATGGACGGGCGATCGGCACGAGGCCGCGCGGCCGGGACTCGAGTCGTCGCATCGAAGCCTCGCTCACCGAGGAGAAACCGCTGCTTGCATGCTGGCCCGCAAAGGAACCGCGGCCCGTCTTCGAGCCAGATCACCCGAGGGGCACGCAGCGGATCGACGTCGTTGCCGCAAGCAGGGCAGGGGCGTGCCGTCATCGATGGGCGCGCGGGGTGCATCGTCGAAGGCTCCTACGAGGAATCGACATTGGGTCAAGGACGCGGTAAGCCAGCGCCCGGAGGTCAGATGACGACGCGTTTGGAAAGCGATTCGATGGGCCCCATCGAGGTGCCCGCGGACAAGTACTACGGCGCGCAGACGATGCGCTCGCGAAAAAACTTCCAAATCGGCGAAGAGACGATGCCGATCGAGATCGTGCGCGCGTTCGGCATCCTCAAAAAGGCCGCGGCACTCACCAACCGCGCTCTCGGCAATCTCGAAAAAGACGTATGCGACTGGATCGTGCGCGCAGCGGACGAGGTGATCGAGGGGAAGCTCGACGATCACTTTCCGCTGGTGGTCTGGCAAACGGGCTCCGGCACGCAGTCGAACATGAACGTCAACGAGGTGATCTCGAATCGCGCGATCGAGCTCGCGGGTGGCGAGATGGGCAGCAAGAAGCCCGTCCACCCGAACGACCACGTCAACTGCTCGCAGTCCTCGAACGACACGTTTCCAACCGCGATGCACATCGCCGCGGTCGTTGCGATCGAGGAGATGCTGCCGAAGGTACGGACGCTTCGCGACACGCTCGATGGAAAGGCAGCGTCGTTTGCCAGCATCGTCAAGATTGGCCGGACCCACCTTCAAGACGCGACGCCGCTGACGCTTGGCCAGGAGATCAGCGGCTGGGTTGCGCAGGTCGACCACGCGTTGGACGCGATCGAGGCCACCATGCCGCAGCTTCGCGAGCTCGCGCTCGGCGGTACCGCCGTCGGCACCGGTCTCAACACGCACCCGAAGTACGCCGAACGGGTCGCGGCAAAGATCGCCGAGCTCAGCGGACACGCCTTCGTCTCCGCGCCGAACAAGTTTGCCGCGCTCGCGGCGCACGATGCGTTCGTAGGCACGAGCGGCGCGCTCAAGCAGCTGGCGGTCGCGCTCATGAAGATCGCCAACGACGTTCGCTGGCTGTCGTCGGGACCACGGTCCGGGATCGGCGAGATCCGCATTCCCGAGAACGAGCCGGGGAGCTCGATCATGCCGGGCAAGGTGAACCCCACACAGTGCGAAGCATTGACGATGGTCTGCACGCAGGTGATGGGCAACGACGTGACGATCGGTGTGGCCGGCTCACAGGGCAACTTCGAGCTCAACGTCTACAAGCCGGTCATCGCCTACAATCTCCTGCAATCCGTCCGGCTTTTGGGTGATGCGGCCCAGAGCTTCAACGACAACTGCGCGGTGGGCATCGAGCCGAACCTCGAGACGATCGACGACAAGCTTCGCCGCTCGCTGATGTTGGTGACGGCATTGAACCCGATCATCGGCTACGACAATGCCGCCAAGGTCGCAAAGCACGCTTACAAGAACAATACGACGCTTCGAGAAGCCGCGGTGTCGCTCGGGCTGCTCACCGGGGAGCAATTCGACGAGGCCGTTCAACCCGAAGACATGGTCGGTCCGCTCGAGACATGATCGAGATCAAGGAGCATCGGCCCGGCCGCGATCTCGACGCCTTCATCGGCGTACCATTCGAAGTCTATCGCGACGACCCCGCTTGGGTGGCGCCGCTACGGATGGAGATCACCGACCGGTTGACGCCGGAGAAGAACCCGTTCTTCGAGCACGCCGAGGTCGCGCTGTTCACGGCGTGGAAAGACGGAAAAGCGGTGGGCCGCATTTCGGCGCAGATCGATCACGAGCATCTTCGAATTCACGGCGACAACGCTGGATTCTTCGGGTTCTTCGACACCATCGATGACCAAGAGGTGGCCTCCGCGCTGGTGAACGCTGCTGGAAAATGGCTTGCAGACCGGGGCATGACCGTGATGCGAGGGCCGTTTTCGCTTTCGATCAACGAAGAGACCGGCATGCTGGTCGAAGGCTTCGACGATCCGCCGACGATCATGTCGCCGCACCATCTCCCGCATCAGAGCGTACTCGCCGAAGGCGCCGGCCTTCGCAAAGCGAAGGACTGCTACGGCTGGAAATACATGGTCGTCCCGGCACCCCCGAGGGCGCAGAAGGCCTGGGATACGATTCACAGCCTTCCCGAAGTCCGTTTTCGCTCCGTGCGGCCGAGCAACCTCAAAAAGGAAGTGCACGACATCCTCGACGTCTTCAACGACGCTTGGCGGCACAACTGGGGCTTCGTCCCCGCAACCGACTCGGAAGCCAAGAAGATGGCGGCGGACCTCCAGCTCATCCTCGACAAGGAGCTTTCGTTCTTTGCAGAGATCGACGGGCAGCCCATGGCGATTTGCATTTGCTTGCCGAACCTCAACGAGGTGATTCGCGACTTCGATGGCAAGCTCGGCCCGGTGAACATCGGCAAGCTGGTTTGGCGCCTGAAGCTCAGGCGGCCCAAGTCTGCGCGGCTGATGCTGCTCGGGGTCCGCACCGAGCTTCGGGGCAAGAAGCGCTATGCGCCGCTGGCGACCGCGGTGATCGCAGAGCTCGTCCGGCGCGGGCTCAAACAGGGCTACGAGTGGGCGGAGCTCGGCTGGACGCTCGAGGACAACCGGCTGATCAACGCGGCGATTCGAAGCATGGGCGCCAACGTCTACAAGCGCTATCGGCTGTTTGAAATGCCGATCGGCGCTTAGCGCCGGATGCGAAGTGTCTCGCCGTCGGTTGAAACGATGACGCCGCCGCCGAGGTCGGTTCGCAGCACCCGCGCGCCCGCGTTTCGGAGGCGCGCGACGACCTCGGGGCTCGGATGCCCGTAGCGGTTGCCGGCCCCGCTGCTGATGATCGCCACCGTTGGCTGAACCGCGGCGAGAAAGGACGGCGAGGTCGACGTGCGGGAGCCGTGGTGCGCCACCTTGAGTACGTCAGCTGCGAGGGAGTCGCCCTTGGCGACGAGCCGTGCCTCGGCGTCGTGCTCGACGTCGCCGGTCAGCAAGAACGAATGCCTGCCGAACGCGAGCCGCAGCGTGATCGAGTTGTCGTTGAGGCCGAGGGCGGGGTCGTAGCGGGGGCACGGCCAAAGGACTTCGAGGCTTGCGCCGCCAAACCGAGGGACCCGGCTACAGAGCTCGGGGGCGAAGCGCACCTGGGTCCCTCGTCGGAGCGCCGAGGACACCAAACGTGTCATCCGGCCATCCCGCTCCTCGACGAGCAGCTGCCCGTTGAGCCATATCTCACCGACGTCGATGTCCTCCATGAGAGCCTCGAGCCCGCCGAAATGATCGGGATGGCCGTGGGTGATGATCACGAGGTCGATCCGGGAGCGGCGGCGGGCGGCGAGGAGGGTTCGCAGCTCGCGCATTGCTGGATGCCGGTCCCCCGGGCCCGTATCGATCAACGCGGCCCGCCCATCGGGGAAGTCGACGAGCGCGGCGTCCCCTTGACCCACGTCGACGAAGGTGACGCGAAGCTCTCCCCTTGGCTGCTCGCGGGCGACGAGCGCACGATCGGCGGCTAGCCAGCCGACGGCGGCGAGGAGCAGCACGGCGGCGCGCATACGCCACGACCGAGCGACCAGGAGCAGCACGCACGCCGAGAGAACGATGACGCCTTGCACGGGGTCGAGCGGTGGGAGGCGGCGGGTCACGGCAAGCGGCGCAAACGCCTCGCAGCACGCGAGGAGAACACGAACCGCTGCGTCGAGGGCTGCGGCCATCGGATCGACCGCGATGGGAATCGATGCCGTCAGCGCAAACGCATGCGCAAGCGGGATCACCACCCAGCTCCCGAACGGAAGCACCACGATGTTCGTCAGCCATCCGATTAGCGGTACGCCGCCGAACCACCACCACACCATCGGCGTCGTCGCGACCAGGGTGCGTGCACTGATCGTCGCCGCGGACCGGAGGCGACCCCGTCTGCCGCGCGGTGCGCTCAGAATGGCCGAGGTGGCCACGATCGACAGCAAGAACGCGGGCCTGGTGGCCATCGACGGATCGGGCGCGGAGAGGATTAGCGCGGCGGCGCCCGTGATCGCCGTGGACGATGGGCGACGGCCAGCCGCCACGACGGACCAGGCGATTGCGGCGGTGATCGCCGCCCGCCATGCGCTCGGGGAGCCGCCCGCGAAGAGCGCGTGGAGCAGCGTGAGTGGAACGCCGAGGGCGGCTGCGAAGCGTTGCGACGCAAAGCCGATCGTCGCTCCCTGAAGAAGCCATTGGAGCGCGCGCACCAGCGTGCCGCTCACCAGCGCCACGTGGAGCCCGGACACCGCAAACAGATGTGCCAGGCCCACGGCCGCGATCGTTCGTCGCTGCTCGTAGCCGAGCGCGCCGCCATCGCCGAGCACGAGGGCCCGGGTCACACCGGCGACCTCGGACGGCAGCGTGTGATTCATGTGTGCGCGCACCGCAGCGCGGGCGCGGTCGAGGCCGGCCGTCCAGCTCGGCGCGTGCACCACGTCGAGCGTCGTGTGCGCATCCCACCGCGCCCAGCAGCCGCCGCTGGACGAGGAGTAGAGCCTCGGATGCGGCGACGGGTTGCGGAGCTGTGTGCGAGGGCGAAGCTCGGTGGTGACCGAGACGATGCTCCCGACGGGTGGCGTGGTCGCGCCGCCGATCTTGGCGGTGGCCTGGAGCCCCTCCGGCAGACGCTGGCGTGACGCGATCACGTGCCCCTCGATGACGCGAAGCACGATTCGCGCATCGTCCACGCCGTGACGTACGCCTTCGACGTGCGCCACGATTCGAGCGTTCCCGCGCACCTTGCAGGGAAGGGCCGCGGACGGAGAGGTGCCGAGGCCGCACAGAAGCGCGCAGAATGAGAGCGGTACGCTCCAGAGGCGCGCCCGGAGATCCTCACCGTGGAGGGCGACGATCAGCGCGCAAAGCAGCCCGACGGCAACCAGGAGCGGCCCAGCGGTGGGCTGCCACTGCGCCCCGACAAACAGGCCAGCGAGCCAAGCCCCTGCGATCCATGGGAGCACGGAGGCTCCAGCGAGCAAGCCCCGTGCCGTACGCCCTCCGTCCACCGGTGGGCTCATCGCGAGGACCGTCCTGGCGGGCGCCGGCGCCACCCTGACGACCCGAACCTCTTTTCTGGCGTTGCGTGGGATTGCGGGCTTGGGTAAACGTCGTCGAATGAAGTGGGTCTATTCCCTCGATGAGATCGACGATGCGGAAGCCGCCGTGGGCGGCGATTGGGACCGGGTGCGCGGTCTGCTCGGGGGGAAGGGCGCAAACCTCGGTGAAATGAACCGCCTCGGGGTTCCGGTGCCGCCGGGTTTCACGATCACGACCGAGGCGTGCAACGACTACCTCTCGCGCGGCGGAGAGCTTCCGCCTGGGCTCTGGGAGCAGGCGCTCTCCGCGATTCGGAGAATGGAGCAGAAGACCGGCAAACGGTTTGGCGATCCAGCAAGCCCGCTTCTCGTGTCCTGCCGTTCGGGCGCCAAATTTTCGATGCCCGGCATGATGGACACCGTGCTCGACATCGGCCTCAACGACGAGGTGACCGAAGGCATGATCCGGCTCACGGGCGACGACCGTTTCGCGTTCGATTCATATCGCCGGCTGATTCAGATGTTCGGCACGGTCGTTCTCGGCGTGCGGGATGAGCCCTTCGAGCACGTGCTCGCGAACCACCGCGAACGACGCGGGGTGAAGAGCGATGCGGATTTGAACGGAGACGACTTCCGTTCGGTTGTCGCCGAGTTCAAGGAGATCGTCGCGAGAAATGCGCGAACCCCGTTTCCCGCGGATGCGGAGCAGCAACTTCGCATGGCCATCGAGGCTGTCTTCGACAGCTGGAACGGCAAGCGCGCACGCGACTATCGCCAAGCTGCCAACATCCCGCACGACCTCGGCACCGGAGTGAACGTCGTCACGATGGTGTACGGAAATCTTGGCGAAGGCTCCGCCACGGGCGTTGCCATGTCCCGCAATGCAACCACCGGTGAGAACGCCCTCGAAGGCGACTATCTCACCAACGCGCAGGGCGAGGACGTCGTGGCCGGGACGCGGCCCACCAAACCGCTCGCGGAGCTCGCGGCCGAAATGCCTGAGATTTATCGGCAATTCGAGGGCATCGCGCGGCGCCTCGAACGCCACTACCGCGACATGCAGGACATGGAGTTCACGGTCGAGCGCGGCGAGCTTTGGATCTTGCAAACGCGGACCGGCAAGCGAACCGCACAGGCAGCGGTGCGGATCGCCGTCGAGCTCGCCGAAGAGAAGCTCATCACCCGAGAAGAAGCGGTGTTGCGCGTCGCGCCTGCGCAGATCGAATTCTTTCTTCATCCACAGTTCTCCATGGCGGCGAAGGCGGGACACGACGTCATCGGATGGGGCCTGAACGTGTCGCCGGGAGCGGCGACCGGCGTGGTGGCATTCGACCCCGACCTCGCGGAACGTTGGGCCAAGGACGACAAACGCGACGTCCTGCTCGTGAGGCCCGAAACCAAGCCCGACGACGTGCACGGGATGCTTGCCGCCAAGGGCATTCTGACGTCGAGTGGCGGGAGGACGAGCCACGCCGCGCTCGTGGCGCGTCAGTTTGGAAAGCCTGCGGTCGTCGGTGCGTCGGCGCTCAGCATCGACCTCGGCGCCCGGATGATGACCGTCGATGACCTCGAGGTCCGAGAGGGCGACTGGCTCTCGATCGACGGCACCACCGGTGAGGTGTTCATCGGGAAGCTCGAAACGGTGATCCCCGACATGGATGACGAGTGGCTCGCGCGCCTGATGAGCTGGGCTGACGAGTTTCGGCGGCTCGGTGTCCGCGCGAATGCGGACTACCCAGAAGATGCGGAGCGTGCCCGCAGGTACGGCGCGGAGGGGATTGGCCTCTGCCGCACCGAGCACATGTTCTTCGAGCCGGAGCGGCTGCCCACCGTACAGCGCATGATCACGACGCGCTCGCCTGCGGAGCGTCGCGAAGCGGTCGACGCGCTCCTTCCCTTCCAGCGAGAGGATTTCGCCGGGCTCTTCCGGGCCATGGACGGCCTTCCCGTCATCATCCGCCTCATCGACCCACCGCTACACGAGTTCCTTCCCGGCTTCGAGGAGCTCAGCCGCGAGCTCACCGATCTGCAGATCCAAATCACCAGCGCGCGAAACCTCGAAGAGGTCGAGGGCATCACGTCCAAGTTGCTGGAAACGCAATCGATGCTCGACCGAGTCGGCTCGCTTCGAGAAGCGAACCCGATGCTCGGCCTTCGTGGCGTGCGCCTCGGCATTTTGATTCCGGAGCTCACCCGCATGCAGGTGAGGGCAGTCTTCGAAGCTGCCTGCGAGGTCACGCGCGACGGCCTGAGGGCAATCCCCGAGATCATGATCCCGCTCACCAGTCACGTGAACGAGCTTCGGCGTCAACGCACGGTGCTCGAAGCCGAGGCCCGGGCGGTGATGGAGGAGCAAGGCATCGAGGTCCACTACCAGTTCGGCACCATGATCGAGGTCCCGCGGGCCGCGCTGACCGCCGATCAAATCGCGGAATACGCCGAGTTTCTCTCGTTTGGGACCAACGACCTCACCCAGACGACCTTTGCGATGAGCCGGGACGATGCCGAATCGGGATTTCTCGTGCGTTACATCAGCGAGGGGATCCTTCCAGCGAATCCTTTCGCCACCCTCGACGAGGAGGGCGTTGGAAAGCTGATGGGCTTGGCCGTCACCGAGGCGCGCAAGACTCGACCCGAGATCGAAACCGGCGTGTGCGGGGAGCACGGCGGCGATCCCGCGTCGATTGCGATCTGCGACCGCCTCGGCCTAGACTACGTGAGCTGCTCGCCGTACCGAGTCCCGATCGCCCGATTGTCCGCCGCGCAGTCGGCGCTTCGCGCGCGGCAAACCGACTAGCGTTGCCGAGCGGCTAGCCGTAGTAGGCCACCGCCACGAGCGTGATGGCGTAGGCGACCAGGAGCACGATTGCATCGGGCTCGAGCTGTCGAAAGCGCGTTCGCTCCGACTCCCCGACGATGGCCGCGACCGCGATCGACATGAGCAGGATGGCGCCGATCGCCGCGACGATCTGGCCCTGCGAGACCGCGGCGAGAATCGGGCCGTCGGTGTAAGCGATGTCGGCAAACAGAAAGACGCTCATGTTGGCGACGTTGCTCCCAAAGAGGTTCCCGACGGCCATGTCGTACGCGCCGATGCGAAGCGACGCGATCGAGGCGATGAGCTCGGGGAGCGACGTCGTGACGGCCAAGAGGGCGGCACCGAGAAAGGTTTGCGCCAATCCCGTGGCTTCGGCGATCGCCTTCACACTCAGCGTCATGATCGGGGCTGTGAGGAAGATCAAGAGAGCCGCCGTGCCGAATCGTATCCACAGTCCCCTCAGGGACACCTCGGCCGCCTCCTCGCTCCAACCCACGGGTTTTTGCATCGGGATCCCCGGTTGCTCGAGACCGGGTCGGGCGAGAAGCGGCATGCGCCGAAACCAAGCGATCGACAGCACGTAGAGCACCGCAATCAAGATCGGGGTGATGCCCACCCAGCCGATGCTCATCGTCGTCTGTGTGAAAATGCTGAGCGCGGCCATCGCCGTCAGCGCGATCGCCACCGCCGCCACGCGCGCATGTCCGAGCTCAACCGCCGGCCACACCCGCCCCCGGTAGAACAGGTCGATGACGGCGAGGATCGCCATGTTGGCCATCGACGACCCGAACAGATCGCCGGCCGCGAGGTCGGGCGCCCCGGCCCTGGCCGCCGTGACATCCGTCACGACCTCCGGCAAGGACGTCGCAAACGCGAGCATCAGCGTGCCGACGAACAGCCGACTCATCCGCATCCGCTCGGCGATTTGATCGGCATACCCGGCAAGGGACGAGCCCGCCCACACCAACACCGACGCGCTGATGACAAAGACGACGACCGCCTGCCACAAACTCACCCGCCGTTGATAGCACAGAGGCGGACACTCTCGGCCTCGCAAACCACTGGCTCGAGTGCGAAGGTCTCATGAACGACCCCAGCAATTTCAGAACCCGAGCATCGGGATCAAAGAGCTGCTGGAAACTTGAGGTGCGTCCCGGCGCCAGCGCTGAGAACGATTTCGGCCGCCGTAGCCCTACAGCTTGGGCGTCACCTTGTAATTGCCCCGGTCCGAGTCGTATTCGATGGTGATCAGGCCGCGGCTTTCGATGTCCTTCATCAGGTCCGGGAAGCCACGGTACCCATAGTAGGTCTCGTTGAAGCCCGGATGCACGCGTCGGAGAGTCTGCTTGATCATCGAGCCCCACAGCGTGTCGTAGTCCCGGTCCAGCGACTCGACGGTCTCCATGAAGAACTCTATCGCTTCATCTTTCTTACTCTTGGTCTTCTTGCTGCCACGTGTCCCAGTGGTCTTTGGCTTGGCCGTGCGGACCAGGTCGTCGTAGTAGATGAACTCGTCGCAGCCTGCGATCAACAAGTCAGAGGTCGACTTCTTGACACCTACGCCGATCACTCGCTTGTCGTTTTCTTTGAGCTTGTTGACGAGCGGCGAAAAGTCGCTGTCACCCGAGAGCAACGCAAAGGTGTCGATGTGGTCTTTCGAATAGCATAGGTCGATCGCGTCGACGACCATGTGGATGTCAGCGCTGTTCTTGCCGCTCATCCTGCTCTGTGGAATGTCGACGAGCCCAATGCCTTGACCGTGAAACTCGCGCACGGCGCTCTGGTAGCGACTCCAGTCGCAGTACGCGCGCTTGTAGACGATTCGACCTTTCTCGAGCAACCGCTTCAGGACGAGCTCGATCTTGAAGCGCCCGGACTCGCTGACTTGTGCGCCGATGGCCAAGTTCTCGAAATCGATGAAGACGGCAATCAGAGGTTCCCCAGGCATGGAAGACATGTAGTCGTGGCTCCCGGCCACTTCAAGTGGGTCGCGAGGAACCACAG
Source organism: Polyangiales bacterium (assembly GCA_041576815.1). Taxonomy (GTDB): domain Bacteria; phylum Myxococcota_A; class Polyangia; order Polyangiales; family Houyiibacteriaceae; genus SG8-38. The sequence continues at coordinate 6,086 of JBFGKE010000002.1, read as the reverse complement.
AGGTTTCGCTCGGACGGGCGCTAGCCGGTTTCCCCGGTGCTGCCGGACGTTTGATGCTAGGGTTGGATGTGGGCGAGATATGCATAGCCGGCATTTTGCGAAGCGCGTGGAGCACCTTCCGTCTCGATGCAATCCGTGGGGTCGTCCGACAGACGATCGGTGATCTTGAGGAATTGGCTCCCGGTCAGGTGCTGGGACGGGAACCTTCGCGGTCCGAGCTGGAAGTCGAGACGGGCTCACTTCGCGTGGCTCTGGACGCATGCTGCCACGAGCTTCGCGATGGCTGCGGGCTACCGACGTCACCCGGGCTTCCCGCGCAAGTCCAGTCAATGCGCGCGGCCGATGCTGAGTGGTCCGAGGGCTTTTCACACGCCCTGGAGGCTTATCGCAGCGCGGCGTGCAAGGGGTTGGACGCTTCCCTCGCGGCGCTGGCGCTGCCTCCCGAAAGCGTGTCGAAGCCTGTTCCTGCGGGCTGCAACTGAACGACGAAGGGATCCCAATGGGCAAGAATCAAAAGAGAACCGATAAGAAGAACCAGCCGAAGCTCACTACGAAGGAGAAGAAGGCCAAGAAGGCAGCAAAGGCCGCCAAGAAGGAAGGCGAGGCGGGACTGGCGATTCTGAAATAGTGCGATCGTTCATGGCCCTGGCCGCTGTCGTTCCTCGAGGCGTTGTCTGTAGAGATGGCGGGCGCCACTGTTGGGCGGCGGATGCTAGAGTTGGTTCAGCGAATCAGGCCGAAGGCCAAGAACGCAGAAAAGGCCGCCAAGAAAGCGGACTAGTCATTCGCCAGAGCTAGAGGACGAGCCACGCCCCCGCGAGCTGCCCTCACGCGGATCTGAGGACAGCCTCAAAGAGGGCGGACGTTCTCCGCGCGTGGCCCCTTGGGGCCTTGGCCTTCGTCGAATGAGACCTTCTGTCCCTCGCGCAAATCCTCGAAGCGCACGCCCTCCACGTTCGACATGTGGAAAAAGATGTCGTTGCCGGGAGAGGTTTCGATGAAACCGAAGCCTCGGTCGGTAAGACGTTTGATTGTACCTTCAGCCATGTTGTGTTTGTTCCTATTCGCGATTCCTAAGGCCTCAATAGCTCCATTTGCCCCTCGGCGCCATTCGGTCACGGCGTGAGCGAGTCCGAGAGTCCGAAGAATCGGCGCGCACGTCCCTTGACATGGGGCCTTTCCTCGCGAAGCTAGAACTTCGTTTGAGGAAGGACATCCGAAACTGGGAGGTTGGCATGGGTCGCTTTGCAGCCGAGATAGGTTTGGGGGGGATGGTCGCTTTGGCAGTGGCCACAGTTGGCTGCGGTTCGCCGATGAAGACTGTTCGACCGGCGGATACAGCGACGGAACGCTGCTGATCAAGAAAGGCACACCGGTCGATGCAAGGGTCACGCGCAAGGAGCACACCCGTCTCGCAAGGCCAGGCTGATTGCGGGCGCCATCCTCGTGAGCTTGCTGTTCCTGCTGCGCACCGGAGGCGACGTCACCGTGCAATCCGGCTCCACCTTCGTTGCCAACGGGTCCATCCCAGAATTGCCTGCCATGCAGTAGCCCGGCAGCGGTTGCTGGACACCGAGATTCTCAGGACCACGAGCCGCTATTTCAATGCTCGCGAACGCGCGGCGACGGCGGCTCTGCGAGCTCGTTCGGAGGCCGACCGCCAGCTTGAATCCCACTGGAACGGAAACTGGAACGGAGCTTTCCGGACGGTCAGCCGAAACCATTTTGCCCCGGAACAACCGGGATGGACGCGTAGCTCAGCTGGATAGAGCGCTGCCCTCCGGAGCCGTGGAAAAGTCCACAATTCCCTGCAAAAAACACGGAATTCTGATTCCGCCGGGATCTCATAAAAGCCAGCAAAAACGCATCGAGACTCAGCATAACTGGCACGGTGCCAGTTATGAAAACCTCGATCGAGCGCGTCGTGCGTGGGGGGCGCTGCGAGTGATCTAGGGCGCTCAGACCTCAGTTTGCGTTGGCTGTTCTACGGCTATTTTCTTCCGCCCCAACCCTCGAAGAAGTAGCGAAACGCCGCTGACATCACCACGTACCGGGACGAAAACGCTCCGTTGTTGACGGTGTCCCCCGCAAGCTGCGCTCCTCCGTTCTCAGGAGTGATCACAACCTGCTCGGTGCCCCCATTTCCATTGTTGTGAGTCGTCATCTGGAAATAGGAAAACGCCGCCGAGAGCTCGGCGCGCTTGATGCGCCCGGTCAGGCCCAAGTGAAACCCAAACCGCTGGCCGGGCATGAAGTCGATCGTGCCACCCTTGCTCGTGCGACTACCGATCCCGGTGAAGCCACTTGTTTCGTAGGAGAAACCGCCGCGTAGCGTGAATACAGCGGGTTTGATGTTCCAATCGCCCCCCAGCCGAACCGAGATCTGGTCTTGCCAGTTGTGGCCAATCGCGAGCTCAGCATTGATCGGTTGCCGAATGACCGCTGAACCAAGCGCCGCATCCAGATTCTCGAGCTCGACGACTAAGCTATCGACGACGCTATTCTTTTCATAGACGACGTTTACTTCCAGGTCCCATCGCTCGGCCGACATGGGATCTTCGACGCGACCGCTCTTTCGGCCCGGTTCGTCCGGATCATCGGGACGAGCAGAGATGCGATCAGCGTAGCGGATACCAAAAATGAGCCACCAGGGGCGCGGTGCGATCAACGTACCCGTGCCGTTCAAACTGTTCAATCCCGAAGCAGCTTCGTTGTCCAGGATCGGCACACCCGCGGTCACATTGCCCTTAGCGCGAATCGTATCGTCCCACCGAAAGACCCCGACGATGTCGACGTTATCGTGCGGGATGAAATGAACGGAGGCGCTCACGCGCGGGGCAAACCAGTCCCGTCCGTCTAGGCGCGCCTGTCCTTCAACGAGGCTCGGCTCTTCGCCAGGGAACAGCGTGCGGATATTGCTAACGAGTCTGGCGCGCGCGATTCCCCAACCGAAGGCGGCGCCGATTTGAAGCCACCGAAACGGCTTGGCACCGACTGCAATCGTCGGGTAAAGCACGATGACGTCGCGCTCGACCAGTTGGAAGCGCGACGGTGCGGGCAAAAGGCTCTGCCCGTTGTCCAGCGGGACGAGAGGATTAGCGCCAGGTCCAGCGCTTCCTGGTGGGGCGCCGACGTAGCCTCCGTATCCACGCTCCGATCCGTTGGCCGTCGTGGTGACGTAGGATGCGTTGCCCCAACGCTGTCCACGTTCCGTGTTTGGCGGGATGAGCCCGAACCCCATGCCCACGTTCCGCGAGATTCGCCAGGAGACAGCCATGGATGGAACGACGGTCAATCGCTCGCTCTTGTCGTTGCAGACCTCGGTGTAGTCGATCCTACCGTCTGGGTTGGTGCTGTTCGGATTGGTGCCCCAAGCGGGATCCCACGCGGGGGCCGTCGGGGTCGTTCCGTCCGCCGCGATGCCCGGCTGGTTCCGGCTGAAACAGCCCTTGGCGAAGAGCAGGTGCCCCGAGACCATCAGCTGCGTGCCGGGCAACGCCGCGAGCGCGGCCGGATTCACGACCACAGCCATTGGGTCGTCGGCCCTCGCGGAAAACGCACCCCCGCGCCCGATCGCTCTCGTGCCGTCCCCGGGGAATTCGTAGCCGCCCGCGCTCGCCGACGCACAAACGCCGAGCGCGGCCACGGTCGCGAAGAAGGTGCTGGCCAAACGGGGCGGCATTTCCGAGCACCTGCACTAGCTCGTCGGCAGGTCCGACGCAAGTAAGTAGGTACTTTTTAACAAGATCTCGCGAGCTTACCGGATTTGACTAGTAATACTATTGACATCGAATGGTAGTGAGATGTAAGCGTTTACTTGCTTCAAACTCATTCAAGTCTGCTTTTGCGCGGCGCAACAGCGCTCTGTCGGTCGCTGAAAGGAAGAGAAAGACATGAGCTGGTGGAAACAAATATGGTTCGCGCTCTGGTGTGCCGGGGCGGTTGGGTGCGGGGATGCCACCACCGATTCGGAGCTCCTCAGTAGCCCGAAGAACGCGCAGGACACCTTCATGGTCGATGCGAGATCCACGTATCTACGGCAGGTATTCGACCGACCTCGGCGCCCTACCGTGATTGCCCTGGAGGACATGGGGGCCTCTGCGGGCGATACCCTTCGGCTTCGACGCCAAGGCGAATTCGCCAGAACGTGGTTCAGGTCGATGACCGGAAACGGTATGGCTGCGGTGTTCAGTGCGAGCGACGCGCTTCGCAGCGCCAGGTATCGGCGAAGGGTCGTCGACGCCATCGATGCTGGGACCGACGTTGTCACACCTCGAACGTTCTTCCTCCGCAAGCGGACCGATATCGCCGAGGATTTCGAGATCACGGATTCGGTCGATGTGACCGTTCCAACCGGTGCGACCCATCTCTTGGTCACCGCGATCGACGACTACTTCGGTGACAACCAAAGCCAGGGGTTCGCCGTAGTGGTTGAGGTCATCACCGACAGCAATCTCTGCACCGGCGTGGATTGCGACGATGGCAACGAGTGCACCCAAGACGATTGCAATCCACTCAATGGTGCGTGTGACAATGCGCAGGTCGCAGACGGCGAGCCTTGCGACTTCGGGGGTCTCCCCGGCATTTGCGGAGGCAGCGTGTGCCAGGACGCCATGCTCTGCGACGGCGTCGACTGTGATAACAGCAACGAATGCACGGAAGACTCGTGCGATCCGCTCAACGGTGAATGCGGCAACGCGCCCGTGGCAGATGGCACCGACTGCGATGCGGGAGGGTCTCCGGGACTCTGCATGGGCGGCGCGTGCGCGCCCGCCGATTTGTGTGCAGATGTCGACTGCGATGACAGCAACGAATGTACGGATGATGTGTGTGATCCTGCAAACGGCCAGTGCGGGAGCGCCCCAGTCGTAGACGGCACGCCCTGCAACTTCAGCGGCTTGCCCGGTTTGTGCATGGGTGGCCTCTGTCAAGATGCCATGCTCTGCCAAGGGGTGGTCTGCGACGACGGCAATCAATGTACAATCGACGATTGCGATCCCCTCGACGGCCAGTGTGGGAGCACACCGGTGCCAGATGGTACGGGATGCGACTTCGGCGGTCTTCCAGGGATTTGCAACGGCGGCGCTTGTGAAGACGCGAACCTTTGCCAGGGCGTCGTCTGCGACGACGGCAACGAGTGCACGGCGGACCTGTGCGATCCGCAAGACGGGCTCTGCGACAACACCGCGGTGCCGAACGACACGCCGTGTGACTTCGGGGGTCTTCCAGGGCTCTGCCAGGGCGGCGTGTGCCAAGATGCAGCGCTGTGCCAGGGCGTCGACTGCGATGACAGCAATCAGTGCACCGCGGACGCCTGCGATCCGCAGGACGGCGTCTGTGACAACACCGCGGTCGCCGACGACACGCCGTGTGACTTCGGTGGCTTACCGGGTCGCTGCATGAGTGGTTTTTGCGAAGACGCGATGCTCTGTCAGGGCGTCGTCTGCGACGATAGCAACGAGTGCACGGCGGACCTGTGCGATCCGCAGGACGGGCTCTGCGACAACACCGCGGTGTCGAATGATACGCCGTGTGACTTCGGGGGTCTTCCAGGGCTCTGCCAGGGCGGGGTGTGCCAAGATGCAGGGCTGTGCCAGGGAATCGACTGCGACGACAGCAATCAGTGCACCGCCGACGCGTGCGACCCGCAGGACGGGCTCTGCGACAACACCGCGGTGGCGGACGACACGCCGTGCGATTTTGGCGGCCTTCCGGGCCGCTGCATGAGCGGCGTGTGTGAGGACGCAATGCTCTGCCAGGGCGTCGTCTGCGACGACGCGAACGAGTGCACGGCGGACCTATGCGATCCGCAGGATGGCCTGTGTGACAACAACGCCGTGCCGAACGATACGCCGTGTGACTTCGGGGGTTTTCCAGGGCTCTGCCAGGGTGGGGTGTGCCAGGATGCAGCGCTGTGCCAGGGCGTCGACTGCGATGACACCAACCAGTGCACCGCGGACGCCTGCGATCCACAGGACGGTCTGTGTGACAACACCGCGGTCGCCGACGACACGCCGTGTGACTTCGGTGGGCTTCCAGGCCGCTGCATGAGCGGCGTCTGTGAAGACGCGATGCTCTGCCAGGGC
>JBFGKE010000001.1:0-230420 GCA_041576815.1 Polyangiales bacterium | reverse complement strand
GATCGATCACGTGATCGGCATGAGCGGCAACACGCATGTCGTGCTCGACCACGACGACGGTATCGCCCCGCTCGACGAGGCCGTCGAGAACCTCGAGCAGGGGCGCGACGTCGTTGGCGTGCAGGCCCGCCGTGGGCTCGTCGAACACCAAGAGCGAGCCCGGCGCTGCACGGAGAAGGGCTTCGGCGAGCTTCAGCCTCTGGGCCTCCCCGCCCGAGAGCGTGTTGAGCGGCTGCCCGAGGCGCAGGTAGCCGAGGCCGACGTCGAGCAGAGGCCGGAGCGCTTTCGCGATCAACGCGTCGTCCGCGAAGCGCTCGGCCGCCTGGTGCGCGGTCAACTCCAGCACCTCTGCGATGTCGAGCCCCCGGTAACGCACGTCCAGCACGGGCCCGACGAACCGCCGGCCCTGGCACTCCGGGCAGCTGAAGACGACGTCCGCGAGGAACTGCATCTCGACGGTCTCGGCACCGTCGCCCCGGCAGGCTTCGCACCGTCCCCCGGCGACGTTGAACGAGAAGAAGCCGGGCTTGTACCCGCGCTGCTTTGCGAGCGGCCTGTCGGCAAAGCGCTTACGGAATACATCCCAAATCTTCAAGTAAGTCGCGGCGTTGCCGCGCGAAGTTCGTCCGAGTGGAGCTTGATCGACTCCCACCACGCCCTTGAGCGCATCGAAGCCGGTCACCTTCTCGTGGTCCAGGGGCGCACCGTTGGATTTCAATCCGAGGCGCCGCTGCACCGCCGGGAGAAGAGTTTCGAGCACGAGGCTGCTCTTCCCCGAGCCGCTGACCCCGGTCACGCAGGTCATCACCCCGAGTGGAAAGGTCGCATCGACCCCGCGCAGGTTGTGTCCGGATGCACCCGTGACTTGGATGGCGCCATTCGAGGCTCGCCGCTTCCTCGAGCCCGCACCTTCGAGCTGCAGCGCGACCCCCGTCGCCGTTTCCGCCTTTCGGAGCGCAGCGGGAGTCCCGTCGAATACGATCTCGCCGCCGTTCTCTCCAGCACCGGGCCCGAGCTCGACGACGCGATCCGCCCCGAGGATCATCTCCGGGTCGTGCTCCACGACAACGGCCACGTTTTCATCCTTTGCAAGCGCACGAACCACGCCCAGCAGCCGCTCTACGTCCCGCGGGTGAAGGCCCACCGTAGGCTCGTCGAGCACGAACATCGCACCGTTGAGGGTGGCCCCGAGGGCGCTCGTCAGGGCGACGCGCTGCGTTTCACCGCCGGAAAGCGTTCGTGACGTGCGGTCGAGCGACAGATAGCCGAGACCGACGTCGTGGAGGGCGCGCAGTCGACCTACCGCCTCACGCCACAGCAGCGCAGCGCCGGCGTCGCCCGTGAAGCGATCGCTTTGCTTCTCCAAAAACGATAGGGCATCGGATGCGGGCAGCGCATACAGGTCGGGTACGCTCAACCGATCGATGTGCCAGGCGAGCGCTTCGGGCTTGAGCCGCGTGCCGCCGCAGTCCTTGCATGGCTCGTACTTCCGATAACGCGACAGGAAGACCCGAACGTGCATCTTGTAGGCACGCGACTCCATCCACTTGAACCAGCTTCGGATGCCCCACCAACCCTTCGGGTATCCCCGCTCGTCGCCCTCGATCAGCCAGTCGATCTGCGCGGGCGTCCATTCGCGAAGCGGGCGGTCGAGCGGCATCCGCGCCTTCTTGCCGTGCTTTTTCAGCTCGCGGCGCTCCCACTGCGTCGCTTTGCCCTGCCACGCCCGAATCCCACCATCGTCCGGCGAGAGGCCGTAGTCGGGGATCACGCGTTCGAGGTCGATCTCGATGGTGCGCCCGAACCCCCGGCACGTCTCGCAAGCGCCGATGGGGCTGTTGAAGCTGAAGAGCCCGGGCGTTGCGCGACGAAACGACCGGTCACAGCTCGGGCAGTGGAGTCCCTCCGAGAATCCGAGCTCGGCGCCTTCCGCCGACCAGACGGTCGCCCTCCCCGAGCCGCGGCGCATCGCATCCTCGAGGGCTTCGACGAGGCGCGCCTGATCGCGCGGCCGCGCCATGGTCCGGTCGGCGACGACGTCGATGTGCGTGCTGCGTCCGTTCGTCACGTCGCTCGGCCGCACCCGATCGAGGTCCCGAACCTCGCCTGCGACCCGCACGCGTCGATACCCATCCTTGAGCAGCCCGGCGCGGACGCCGATGAAGTGCTCTTGGTCCGCGACGGCGATGGGATAGGTCACGAGCAGCTTCTCACCCGGGAGCTCGCTCATCACGCTCTCGGCGGCGCGCGTGGGGGCATCGCGGTGGACGAGCTGGCCGCAGCCGGGGCAATGAAGCTCCGCCGCATGCGCCCAAAGGTGCTTCGCGTAGTCGGCGATCTCGGTCATGGTTCCTACCGTCGACCGGCTCGTCCGTACCGGCGCCTGGCGGTCGACCGCGATTCCCACCGGCACTGGATCGAGCTCGTCGACCGGAGGCCTCGAGAGGCGCTCTAGAAATTGGCGTGCGTAGGCGCTGAAGCTCTCCACGTACCGTCGCTGCCCTTCCGCGTACAGCGTGCGAAAGGCAAGCGACGACTTTCCGGCCCCCGACGGCCCGACGATCGCGAGAAACGTGCCTGGCTCGATGTCGAGATCGATCGACCGAAGATTGTTCGTGCGCGCACCTCGTAGTTTCGTGGGCTGCATGGCGAGACGGCTATCTCTAGGATGGGCGCCGGCGTTGTCCAGCCAGCCGGGCCGCCGCACGCGCGGCCTCGACTTATCGGCGCCCCCAGCGTCGGCGGAGCACCCAGGTCGCACCGAGCAGCGCGACGGTCAACAGAATGAACCAGGGCGTCAGCAGCGGCTGCTTTGCATCGAGGCCCGCTGCCCGTCTCGACATCGTCGAAAGCTCGGAAAGCGCGGGAACGTCTTCGGTACCCAGGAACAGGCGGCCACCCGTTTGGTTGGCGACGATCTCCAGCTCCGCCGACACGGGCTCGAGGTCCGCTAGCTCGTCTCCACTTTCTTCGACCACGAACACCTCGCTGGCGATCGCTTTGCCGCCGACCGACGCCACAACCTCGTAGGCACCGGGCTCGGCGGGAGCATCGAGCGTCGCGCGAAGCTTTCCATCCTCGTCGGCGTCCACGACTAGGGCCGCGGCCTCGCCCGTTGCTGGCTGGACATGGAGCTCGACGCGCGCCCGCTTCAGTGGTCGGTAGCTCTCGTCCCGCAGCCGACCCGAGACCACCACTTCGCCGCCGACACGGTATTGCTCGCGGTCGGTCGAGATGCGGGCGGGCTCGAGGAGCGGGTCGCGCGTCAGCCAGCGGATCATGCGATCCCAGAAGAGCTCGTACTCGTCGGAGCCGACAGTCGTGTCGTCGGCTGCAAAGCGCCACCGCCACGAGGCGTCGGTGGTCAATGCAGCGACCCGTCCTCGACCGGCCTCCCCCACGACGAGAATCGGAAGCCGCGCGCCTCCCGCCAATCGCGCGCGGGGGTGCTGGAGCAACACCTGCGCGCCGCCTTTGACTGCGGAAACGACGTTCGCGCCGTGCAGAGGCGGCAACGACCTCCACGTCTTTCGCGTCAAGCCGGGATCGGGTCCGAGCGCGACGATCGGGTGCCGTGCAAGCCGCTTGCTGACCTCGGCGCGGTAGCTGTTGGTCATCACGCCCGGCGCCCCCAGCTTCACCGGAAGGATTTCTTCGATTGGCGTGCCCGCATAGCGCCCCTCGGCGAACGACCGATCGCCTCCGATCATCACGAACGACCCGCCCCGTCGGACGTAATCACGGATGCGCGGTAGATATGTTTCCATTTCGTACGGCGCATAGTCGAAGTTCTGAAAGATCACGACGTCGAAGCTCCCGAGGTGCTCGCGAAAGAGCTCGTCGGTCGGAAAGGGAATGAGCGCGAGCTCGTTGGTCGGTGCCGCGGTGAGGTCCACAGCCGCCCGCAGGATGAAGAAAGACACCAGGTCGACGGAGCCATCTCGTTTGAGGAAGTCGCGAAGAAAACGCACGTCCCAACTGGGTCGCCCCGCAACCAGCAGCGCGCGAAGTCGCTCGCGCCCGACCCGCAGCAGCACTGCCCTATCGTTGTTTTGCGGAACCTCGTCCTTCGATGCGGCAGGTATCAACAGGCGGTAAAGCGCCCGTCCCGTCCGGCGGGGCGTCACCTCGAAAGACACCGTCCCGCGCCCCGTGCGATCGAGCGTCGCGATGGCTTCCTGCTCGATGCGGCTTTCGTGCCAGAGCTGCACTCGAAGCTCCCGTCCACGCAACGCCCCGAAGGCACGAAGCTCCGCTCGAATCACCGCGGGAACGCCCACATACGCAGTGGGGTCGGCCCGCACCGAGGCGATTGCCTGGTCGTCGAACGGATCGTCTCCGCCCACGACCACGGCGTGGATCGCGGGGGCTTCCTTGCCCAGCCCCAAGGCGCCGGCGTCGAAGCTTCGATCTGCGCCGTCGGTGATCACGACCAAGGAACCGAGGCTTTGCTCGGAGTCTCGACCGAGAACGTGATTGAGGGCACCTCGGATGTCGGTTTCATCGTCGACGGGCTGATAGCCGTTCGGCAAGCTCTCCCACGCCGTGCCGCGAACACCGGCCCCGAAGAGGTAGACGACGGGACGCACCCGGTCGTCCTTCTGCCATCGCTCGATCAGCGCCCGGACCGAATCGCTGCGAGAGCTCCGTGAGCCCGATAGCGTCATGCTTCGAGAGCTGTCGAGGAGCACAGCGGTCCCGCCGGCGACCTCCTCGAAGGTCTCTCGCACGAGCGTGATCTGAAGCGCCAGCAAATAGATCGCCAGGATCCCGAGCCCGCCGAGGGCGCCGAGGACGAAACGACGCCGCCGATCCCCCTCGCCCCGAGTCGACCGGAGCTCGACGAGCCAAATCAAGATCAGTCCGAGCCCGAGAACCCATGCCGTCGTGCCACCGCCCCACACTCCGAGCTGCCACTGCCAATCCGTCACGCGCTAGCCTCAGGGCCCCGAGCCCCGCCGCCGCATGATGAACGGGGCATGGACTTGATCGTCCTTGTAGTCGGTGCAGAGCGAATACAGCACGAGGTTCACCCCGAGACGGATCGCGCGCTCCCGCTGGCCCTCTCCGCCGGGGACCACCGCTTGGCTCCACGCGCCGAGCTTGTCGCGTTCGAACGCCCCCCCGAGGTCGTGCCGCGAGTACACGATCGCAATGCGATCTCCATAGGTGATTCCCTCGAGAAACTCCGGACCACGAACACGCCCCACCGGCCTCCGCAGCAGGTAGAACGATCGATAGATGGTGTGATTGGAAGGGATGGGTTTCAGCGGTAGCGCCGGAAACGCACGAAGCAGCGCACGGCGGACGGCCCGGTCGAAGCCGTCAGCGCCAGCCGTCGCGTCGTCGATCAAAATGAACCCGCCTCGATGCACGTACTTTCGAAGCCCCTCGATCGCGGCCTCGCTCAGTGGCGGAAACTCTTCGCTCCCGCGCCAGTACACGAACGGGCTGCGGAACAGCGACGCCTTGTCGAGCCGCGCACGACCCGGCTCGAGAATCGGCTCGACGCTCGAGCGTTTGCGCACCTCCCACGCGAGACGCTCCGTCACACCACGCGACTCGTCGACGTTTTCACCCGTATCGAGAGAAACCAGCTCAACGGAAGTCGCTTCGCCAAATGCATCCGCACGATGTGCCGGCCACACTGAAAGACAGGCCAGTACTAGAAGAAGGCGACCGCCTCGCACCCCAGTCTCGGCCCTCATGCTGAGAGGACTACCAACCGTGCGACAAAGCGCAAGCCGGGTTGACGGCAGCGGTGTTCACGACGACAGTTGCGCCGTGCTCCGCGCCTGTGCCGCAATTACACTGCTCGCAGTCGGGCTCGGTTGCCGGCAAGCCGCAGTCACGGACGACGTCGGTCGGGAACGACCCAATCCCTCGGACGATGCGCAGGAGCCGCTGCTGTCGCGAACACGGCCGCTGATGAGCACGGTGTTCCAGATTCAAGTCGACTCGCCACCGGACAATGCCGAGAACGTCATTCGTCAGGCTTTCGAAGAGATCGAGCGTTTGGAGACCGTGCTTTCGGAGTGGCGCGACGGGAGCGACGTTTCCAAGATCAACGGTTCCGCCGGCAAGAACCCGGTCAAGGTGAGCGGAGACACACTCCGGGTCGTCGACGCCGGCATGGACGTATCGAGATGGTCCCGGGGAGCCTTCGACCTCTCGTGGGCGGCGCTCTGGGGGCTCTACGATTTTCGCCCGGACTCGATCAAGATCCCGACGGCCGACGACCTCCGGCCACGCCTCAAGCTGATCAAGTACACCAACATCCGCGTCAGCAAGAAGTACAAGACCGTCTACTTGAAGAAGCGTGGAATGGCGATTGGTACCGGCGGAATCGCAAAGGGATATGCCCTCGATCAAGCTGGCGCGATTCTTCGCGGCGGCGGCGTCGACGACTACATGATCTTCGGCGGTGGCCAAGTGCAGGTCCACGGCAAACGCGACGGTCGGCCGTGGCGCGTCGGGATTCAACATCCGCGGGACCCGAGCACCTATTTCGCGGCTCTGGAGAGCACGGGGGCTTCGTTTTCGACGTCCGGCGACTACGAGCACGCCGTGTTCGACGGCTCTGGAAAGCGCTGGCACCACATCATCGACACATCGACCGGGCTTCCGGCGAACGAATCCCTCTCGGTGACCGTCATGACCTCGGAGGGCATCTACGCCGATGCGCTGAGCACCGCCGCGTTCGTGCTCGGCCCGCACAAAGCGCTCCAGATGCTGAATCGAATCGCCTACCCCGCCGAAGCGGTCATCGTCGGCGCCGACTGCAAGGTCTACATGACGCCCGAGGCCCGCAAGCGGATTCGTTGGAACGTCGACCTCGTGGGCGGCCGCTTACCGAACTGCAAGCCGTAGCTCAGCCGCGCTCTTCGATCGAAACGAACGTGCGGTCCGCTTCTCCGATCCAGATTTGGCTCGGACGAAAGATGCGATTGCCCTCGAGCTGCTCGAGAAGATGGGCCAGCCAGCCTGCGACGCGTGAGATCGCGAAGATCGGTGTGAAAAGATCGACGGGAATGCCGAGCTTCTGATAGACGATGCCGCTGTAGAAATCGACGTTCGGGTAGATGCCTTTGCCACCGACGAGGTCGGTCATCTGCCCCTCGAGCTCGACCGCCAGGTCGTAGTCGGGGGTCGTTCCGAATTTCGCGAACAGCTGGGTGGCGAGCTCCTGCAGGATCGTGGCGCGCGGGTCTTTCACTTTGTACACCCGGTGTCCGAACCCCATCACCTTTTCTTTGCGTGCGAGGCGGTCTTCCGCCCAGCGTCGGACTGCTTGGGGCGAACGGTCTTCGATGCTGTCGAGCGTGGCGAGCACCTGCTCGTTGGCCCCCCCGTGAAGTGGGCCCGCGAGGCTCCCGATCGCGGACGCCACCACCGCGTACGGGTCGGTGAGCGTCGACCCGGTGACCCGCGCCGTGAATGTGGACGCGTTCATCGAATGCTCGGCGTGGAGAATCAGCGCGACGTCGAAAACGCGCTCGGCCAACCGGGTGGGCACTTCGCCCTCGAGCATGTAGAGGAAGTTGGCTGCATGGCTCAGCTCGGTGCTCGGTCGAATCGGGTCGTCGCCGCGCCGAATCCGATGCCAAGCTGCAACGATGGTCGGCAGCTTCGCGATCAAACGGATGACGCTGAGCCTTCGAAATTCGGGATCGGCAATGTGATCACCCTTGTAGAACATTCCCATCGCGGCGACCGCAGCGGTCAGCGCGTCCATCGGATGACCACTCTCGGGAAGGGTCTTCAGCAAGTCGATGATGCGAAACTTCAGCCCGCGTTCCGCGATCAGCTGCGCTCGAAAGTCGTCGAGCTGAGAGCCGGTCGGAAGCCGTCCGAATAGCAGGAGATAGGCGACCTCTTCGTACGAGCAGCGATCGGCGAGCACCTCGATCGGGTAGCCTCGGTATTGAAGCTTTCCGATCGACCCGTCGATCAGGCAGATGCTGGTTCTCGCGGCGGGTACGCCTGCCAAGCCGGGAATGTATTCGAGCGAACTGGCCATCATCTCACTGTCGGGCTCAAAGGCCGGGCGGCAACCTAGCGGCTCGCCCTTCCGGCGCAAGCCGATGCGAACCGCCCGGCGAACGCGGCACGCGCGGAGCCGAGCACGAGGTCGGCTTCCTGCTCGAGCGCCTTTGCACGGACCCGGCTCTCGCGGGAAGGGGTTTCACCCCGCACGACGATCCTGAAGTCCGCCCGCCGATCGTCCATCGGATCGACGAGGCTCCCGCCAGCCCCCACGAGCGCTTCGACGAGCCGCGCAGCGCCGGTTCCGTCTCCGGTGTCGTCGATCGCGACGCGCGTGTCTCCGAAGATCACGTGCCGGGTCGGCGCCCGAGCCTCTTCATCGACGATTCGAAGCGTGCGCTTCAACCGCGCTCCACCTCCAGCCCGTCGGCCTCCCAGTGCAGAAAGCCGCCGGCGAGGAATCCGACTTGTACGCCATCCCCTTGAAGCTTCTCGCCCCACTCCTTGCCTTCGTCACTTCGGCCGTAGAGCACTCGAATGCGCCCATCGTAGGGCTGCAGCTCCTCGACCCGCCCAGCAAGCTCGCCCGCGGGGATGTGAATCGCAGTCGGGATGCGATAGCGCCCGAACGACGCGGAGTCTCGAATGTCGACCGGGAGCGCCTTTCCCTGCTGCACCCAGGCCGCAAGCTCCTCGGGTCGCACCTCGGCAGCGGAGCGGGGCATCACCGGCTCGAGCAGGCGGAGAATGCCCGGCTTGTCGAGAACGCCGACGTGGTGCTGCACGACCCTCCCCTGTGCGATGACGAGCAGCATCGGAATCGATTGTGCGCGGAACGTCTGCGCGACCATCGGGCTGCTGTCGACATCGACCTTGACGACCTTGATCTTGCCTGCGAGCTCCTCCGCCACCTGCGCCACGATCGGGGACAGCTGTTTGCATGGCTGACACCAATCGGCGTAGAGATCGACGAGCACCGGGAGCTCGGAGCGGAGAACCTCGGCTTCAAACGTTGCATCTGTTACTGCGTGCACTGCCATTTCAGTATCCTTTTTCGCCTCGCTTTGATTCTGTCACGATCGCGACGCCGGCGCTCGTTCCGAGCCGGTTTGCGCCTGCCGCGATCATGCGGTCCGCGGTCGCCGCATTGCGAATCCCGCCCGACGCTTTGACCCCGAACCAGGGTCCGACCTCCTCGCGCAACAGCCGCACGTCGTGCACCGTCGCACCGGTTTCGCCGAACCCCGTCGAGGTTTTCACGAACTTGGCGCCAGCGGCCTGCACCCACCCGGCACCCCGTCGCTTCTCGTCGTCGGTGAGCAGGCCGGTCTCGAGAATCACTTTTACGGTGCGTCCGGAAGCCGCGTCGACCACCCGGCGAACGTCGTCGATGAAGATCTGCGCCTCTCCTTCCTTGAGCGCTCCAATTCGGCAGACCATGTCGATCTCGCCGGCCCCGTCGGCGACTGCCCGAGCCGCCTCCGCTGATTTCGACGCCGGGTTGCTCGCCCCCAATGGGAACCCTACGGTGGCGACGATGGGGAGCTGGCGGTCGGCCAACAGTGAGGTACAAAACGGCACGTGCGCCGAGTTGACACAAACGGTTGCGAAGCTGTGCTGAACGGCCTCGTCGCAGAGCCGGGCGAGGTCGGAGCCGACCGCGTCGGGTCGCAAAAACGTGTGGTCGATGAAGCCAGCCAGGTCCTCCCGCATGGGAGGCCTCGTAGCAACGAATCGCGCGGGCGACCAATCCTGCGCCCGCGGGGCGAGCCAGGGGGGCTGTTTCGACGATGGATGTGACCTGCGAGCGCTGCGGAACCGAGTACGAGTTCGACGAGACGCTGCTCTCGGGGCGTGGAACCAGCGTGAAATGCACCAATTGCGGGCACGTGTTCAAGGTGTACCCGAGAGCGGAAGCTGCGGTCGATCGCACGACCAGCGTGTGGCGCCTCCGGGCGGGCGACGGCACCACCCATACAATCGACTCGCTGCGGGAGCTCCAGCGCCGGATCGCCGTTGGTGAGCTGACTCCAGACGACGAGATCTCGCGCGCGGACGAAGGCTGGAAGACGCTCGGCTCGATTCCGGAGCTGGAAACCTTCTTTCGAGCGGCTGGGGTTCAAATCCCGACGGGCCGAATTCCATCGCCCCTGCCGCCGCCTGCCGCGCCTCCGCAGAACTCGAGAGATTCGAGCTTGCCCCCCGGTCGGCGGCCCCGGCAGCCGACGCTGCTCGGCGTCGTGGTGCCAAACGTCGTGCCTAGGGCCCAAGAGAGCGCGGCCACCGAGCGAACGTCGCCCGGCACCGTCCCCGCACCGGCCGCCGCGCCAGCCCCGGAGGGGGATCCTGGGGCCGTACCGGAGCCAGTCATCGTGACAGCGCCAGAGCCAGTGGCAGAGCCAGCGCCCGAGCCAGCGTACGAGCCAGCGCCCGAGCCGGTGACAGCGGCAAGGACAGCGCACGAAGCCAGGACAGCGTACGAGCCAGCGCCGGCGCCCGAGCCGACGCCCCCGTCGTGGCCGGCGTCGGCCCCGATCGAAGACGCCGAGTTCAGGGAGCTCCCGGCCGGGTCGAGCCGCTCCTCGACGCGGCCGAGCACACCGCCGCCCTCCTACTACGACGACGACGACGACATCCCGGAGCTGCCCGGCCGGGGCGGCTCGCCTCTTCGGTGGCTCCTGCTCATCGTGATCGCGGGCGGTTTGGCGCTCGTCGTCGCGCAGGGCGATCGTATTACGAAGCTGATCGGCGTCGGAGGCGACCCCGCGCTGATCGCGGCTGCACTGACTGAAGGCGATGCGGCGGTCGCGCGAGGTGATCTCGAAGGCTTCGCCGGCGCGATCGACGCCTACACCCGCGCAGTCGAGGCGGGCGGCCAAGACGCCGAAACCCTGGCCAAGCTTTCTCACGCACACGCGCTCGCTGCGCAGGCGAAGCTCGACGGCGGTGCCGGTCCAGAGGAGGCCGAGGCGCACGTGTCTGGCGCGAAGACGGCGGCGCAGGCGGCCCTGAACGCGGATCCGAAGGAGCTCGAGGCGAAGCTCGCGCTCGCGGACGCGTTGCGCCTGGTCGGCGAGCTCGGAGAGGCTCGCGCCCTCTTGGACGAGGCCCGCGCGACGTCATTCGGTCGAACCGCAGAGCTTTTCCGAATCGACGCTCTCTTGAAAGCAGCCGAGGCCGGCGGCGGGCTTCAACACGGGCTTCGGAGCGCGAAGCAGGCCGTCGCGCTCGCGCCAACGGGCGTCAACTACTTGCTGCTCGTCGCCCGGGCCGAAATCGCTGCAGGCGATGCGCCGGCCGCGCGCGACGCGCTCAACGCCGTCCTCGCGGATCGCCCGGATCACCCAGTCGCCTCGACGCTCGCCACCCAACTCGACGAAAATCCCGATCCTCAACCCGTTCTCGAGACCGAACCCGAGACCGAACCCGAGACCGAACCCGAGACCGAACCCGAGACCGAACCCGAGACCGAACCCGAGACCGAACCCGAGACCGAACCCACGAACGAGACCGCGAACGAGACCGGGAACGAGACCGGGAACGGGCTCGAGAGCGGGACCGCGACCGGGAAGCGGAAGCGACCTGCGACAGCGGGCGAAGGCGACGACTACGACAGGCTGGTCGAAGCGGCGAGCGACGACGCCTTCGTCGACGGACGGCCGCCGGTTCGCGACTACGAGTGGTACATGGGCCAAGGGCGCGCCGAGCTGGCCGCGGGGAACTACTCCCGGGCACGTTCCTTCTTCGAGAGCGCGATCGAGGCGAGTCCGGGCTCGGCTGGCGCGATGGACGGCCTCGGTACGGTCTTCACGCGCATCGAAGACTTCGAGTCGGCGCTGCGCTACTACGGCGTGGCTGCGCGGCGCGGGCATCCAGACGGATTCTTCCGATTGGGCGAGACTTACGAGAGCTTGGGTCGCAAAGACGAAGCGGTCTCGGCATATTACACCTACGTGAAGCGGCGACCGAACGGCGCGCACGTCAAAGCCGCGGTCGCTCGTATCAAAACCTTGGAACCACGTGCGAAGCTTCCACCGGAGCTCGAGCCCGAGCCGGGCCCGGCTGAGGAGCCGCCACCAGAGTCAGGGCCGACCTCGCCATGAAACACGCATTGCGCCATCTCGTATCCGCCGCGCTCGTTGCCACCACCGCCCTCGGCATTCCAGCCTGTAGGGGCGGAGAGCCGGAATCCGACGAAGCGGTGGTCCGCGAGCTTCGCCTCCTTCGAGCCCTACCCGACGGTACCGAAACCGATCCCTTCGCGCCCCCTCGCCCGACCCTGTACGACGTGCTCGGGCGAATTTGGGAGGCGACGGAAGACGACCGCGTCAAAGGCCTGTTCCTGCGCGTAGGCCCTCTTCAGAGCGGGTGGGGGAGCGTGGGCGACGTCGTCGAAGGCCTGAACGCCTTCCGTGCCGGCAAGCGCCCGGTGCACTGTCATTTCGAAGTGGCCGACAACGTGGCCTACCTGCTGCTGGCCTCGGCATGCGACCGGATCAGCATGGCCCCAGCGGGAACGCTCGATCTGATCGGCCCCGCGGCGATCATGGTGTACGCGCGCGCGTTCCTCGAAAAGGTCGGCGTCGAGGCCGAGATCATTCACATGGGCCGGTACAAGGGGGCCGGAGACACGTTCATCCGCGACGACATGCCCGAGGAGGCCCGCGAGTCGATGGACGCGATCCTCGACGATCTGTACACCGCCCTCGTCGACTCGACCAAGCTGCGCGCGGGCGGCGACGTCGACAAAGCCAAGACGCTGATTGACGGCGGTCCGTACACGTCGGCGGCAGCGGCGGAGGCAGGGCTCGTCGACTCCGTGTCGTTTCTTCGTGCGTCCCGCGAAGAGGTCAAGAAGGCGGTCGGCGTCGACACGATCCGACGAACCCGAATGCTTCCGAAACAAGAGCAGCTCACGCTCGGACAATTCCTCGACCTGCTGAGCGGCGACACTGACGAGCCCAAGCCGGCGGGCGACCGCATCGCCCTCGTGTTCGTCGACGGCAACATCACCGACGGCGAGAACGGAACGATCGGTGAAGCGGTCTCCGGCCCGTTCGTGCGCGCGATGGAGCGGCTCGAGGAAGATGAAAGCGTCAAAGCCGTCGTGCTGCGGATCAACTCCCCGGGCGGCTCCGCGTTGGCGAGCGACCGGATGTGGGAAGCGGCCCACACGCTCGCGCAAGCCAAACCATTGATCGCAAGCGTGGGCAACATGGCCGCGAGCGGTGGCTACTATATCGCTTCGGCCGCGGATGAAATCCTGGCGCACCCGAACAGTCTCGTAGGCTCGATCGGCGTGGTCGGGGGCAAGTTCAACTTCGCTGGGCTCACCGAGGACCTCGGTGTGACCACGTACGTGCTGCAGCGCGGTCGACGCGCCGCTTGGTCCACACCGGTCCGTGCCCTGAATCCGAGCGAGCGGCAGGCCTTCGAGGCGCTACTTCGCGATACCTATGACCGCTTCATCGACCGCGTGTCCGAGGGTCGCGAGATGGAGCGCGACGCCGTGCTCGCCGCTGCCGAGGGACGCGTCATGACCGCCCAGGACGGCAAGGCCTTGGGTCTCATCGACGACATGGCCGGCCTGAGCCAGGCGCTCGAAAGAGCACGCCAAGCGGCCGGCTTGACCGAGGACACGCCCGTGGAGCTTTGGCCGCCCCGCAAGGGAATGCTCGATGCCATCAACGAGCTCTTGACCGGGAGCGGTGGAGACGATGCGAGGACGTTGAAACGGCGGTGGCTCGATCGTCATCCGCTGCTTCGGCTCGCGCCCCTCGAACCGTGGCCGAGCGCACTCGAGCTGCTGGCCGAAGAAGGCGTTGCGTTGATTCCACCGTACCTGTTCACCTTGCGCTAGGGCGTCAAGGCGTCACCGGCGGCGCCGTGCAATACGGCCACACGTCTTGGCCGGGAATACAGCTGTTGTCGAGATCCTCGGCCGTGCAGTTTTCGAGGCAGCCCTCGCAGATCTCGACCGGCCAACGGAACGGCGGCGAGCGCTGGCTGAACCCGCCGAAGGTCGTGCCACCCGCGCTGATCTCGAGCAGAACGGAGCTGAAACCGGTTTCGGCGAGAATGGCGCGCAGGGCTTCCTGATAGGCAGCGGGAATGCCGATCGCCCCCGCGACCTCGTCGGTGGACTGACCCGGGGCGAGGTTGGCCGGGATCACTGCGTTGGTCGTCACGCGATATGGATTGACGAGCGGTGGAGGAAGCGCTGGAACGCTTCCGTCTGGCAGGAGAAGCGTGATGTCGAAGTTGTCGATTTGAATGGTCCCCGCCTCGCCCTGAAACTCGAGCGCGTTCGTGACGATGTAGCTGCGCACGAGAGGGGCGATCCGGTAGTCCGCGGGCTGACCGCCCGCCCGGAAAGCGATGTCGTACAAGCCTCGCAGGAGCCGGAGGTCTTGATCGGCGCTGAGCACGCAAGAGTCGTCTGGCGGGAGGTTGCCCACTACCTGAATGCTGTTGTCCGGGAACCGGTTGCACCCGGCAAACGTCATCGCCAGCATCGTTGCTACGAGGATGAATCGACTCATAAAAGCGCCCTCCAACGGGTGATCTCATGGTAACGAGCCGCGCGGGAAGCCGGCAAATTTCCGGACCTTAGGAGGCTGAAAGCGCGCTGCGAACGTCGTCGAGGGCGAGAAGCTCCACCTGGGTTTCACCGGGAAGGCGCGGAATTACGAAGTGAATTTGGTCGCCGCGACGCTTCTTGTCTGCGCCGATGAAGCCGAGCACACGGCTGTTCAGTCGTCGATCGAGGTCGGTTGGGAGGCCGAGCCGTCCCAGCAACGCGGTCAACCGGTCGGTTTCCTCCGGCCGGCCCCGTCCGAGCCTGTCCGCGACCCGCATCGCTGCGATCATTCCCAGGGCCACGCCCTCCCCGTGACGGAGACCGCGAAAACCGCTCGCGGCCTCGAGCCCGTGGCCGACGGTGTGACCAAGGTTGAGGAGCATGCGGCGGCCGGATTCGCGCTCGTCTTCGTGCACGATGCGCGCTTTTAAGAGCACCGACATGCGCACCGCACGAATCGTCGCGTCGGGATCGCCGGCGATCAGCGCCTCGGCGTCACGCTCCAGCATTGCAACCGATTGTTCGGAATCGAGCCACGCGCTCTTGACGACCTCGGCCAGCCCCGCGATGCGCTCCTCGGTAGGAAGGCTAGAGAGCGTGTCCACGTCGCACAGCACGAACTTGGGCTGGTAAAAGCTCCCCACGAGGTTCTTGCCCTGCGGCCGGTTGAAGCCGGTCTTCCCTCCGACCGAGCTGTCGACCATGGCGAGAAGCGTCGTGGGAACCTGACCCAGCGCGACGCCGCGGAATAGCGTCGAGGCCGCGAAGCCCGTCAGGTCGCCGATGACGCCGCCTCCGACCCCGATCACGATGGCGCGCCGATCGACCTCGGCTTCGAGCGCAGCGTCCCAAATCCGCTCGACGCTCTCGATATCCTTGTGGGCCTCGTCGCCAGGTAGTCTCACCTGGATTGGAGGTTTCCCGGCCAAACGTAGGTTCTCACGGGCTTCTGCCGGCCACGGGCGGTCATCATCGCCATCGAACACCAACACCGCGCCGCCGCGAGCGTGCTCGTCGGCCCGCGCGCCCAATCGATGCCGCACCCCCTGCCCCACCTCGACCCGATAGGTCCGTCGACCGAGGGGCACGACGATCGGCGCCAGCTCGACGATGGAGACGACCTGCGCAGCGACCTCGTCAGGCGCAGCCTCGGCCGTATCGAGGATCGCGTGTGCCTCCGCATACGCGTCGGCCCTTGCATCGAGGATTCGCTCGAGGTCGCCGCGTGGGTCGTCGCGGAGAAGCGGTCGTCCCTCGCCGCGCCCGACGCGCCTCACGAGAACTTCGGGATCCGCGGTGAGTGTGACGACGATCCCCCCACGAAGCAGCGTCTGACGGGTCTCGTCATCGACGACCGTCCCGCCCCCAAGCGCGACGACGCCGGCCTCGACGGGAAGCGCTCGAAGTGCCTGGCGCTCCAGCGCGCGAAACGCACCCTCCCCTCGTTCGGCGAAGATGTCCGGAATCGCTCGGCCTGCGAGCGCTTCGACCCGTTCATCGAGGTCAACCGCCTGCGTGTCGAGTCGCGCCGCGACGGCTCGCGCCACGGTCGACTTCCCGGCCCCCATGGGCCCCGAAAGATAAACACGCATGGTGCGCAGCATACGGGCCCGCCCGGCCTGCGTCACGCTGGGAGCCAAGCGAATCCCCCCACGCGAGCCCGAAGAGCGGGGGCAGGCGGGTCGGATGGAACTAAACCACCTACTCCGGCAGGGCCAGCGCCCTGTTGACGATTCGCGGGGTCAAGAAGATCAGGAGCTCGTTTCGGTCTTCTCGGAAACGGCGGCGCTTGAAGAAGACGCCGAGAACCGGGATGTCACCGAGGAACGGCACCTGGTCGACGTTTCGGCCCGTGTTTCGCGTGTAGATCCCGCCAATGACCGCGGTGTCGCCGTCGTCGACGAGCAGCTGCGTCTGCGCCTCTCGCTCGAGAATCGTCGGATCGCCCTGCGCACCGGTTCGGCCGAAGTCCGGCTCGTTGCGCGTGATTTTCACGTCCATGGCCACCGACCCGTCACTCGTCACGTGAGGCGTCACGTTGAGCTCGAGCTTGGCTTCCTGGAAGGCCGTGTTGACGCCCTGAGCACTGACCTGTGAGAACGGGATCAACGTGCCCTGCGAGATCGAGGCCTCGTTGTTGTCGAGCGTGAGCACGCGCGGCGAGCTGATGATCCGGACCGAGCCCGCGGCTTCGGCTGCGCTCAAGCGCACGTTCAGGTTCACCGCGCCGCTTAGGCTGCCCATCGTGAGACCGAGGGCGCCACCCGCGCCATTACCCGTGACCGCGGGAAGATTGACCGCGAAGTTCGGGTTGGCCACCGTGCCGTTGAACGGCGACAGACCCTGTGTCGGCGCGTTGTCGACGGGAACGCCGCCCGCAATTCCGATGTCGGAAGGAAAACGAAGGCCGGTTGGATTGCCCGTGGCGCTACTCATGACCGCCGCGCCGCCCCACTGGATGCCGATGTCGCGCGAGTACGTGCTGCTCGCCTCGACGATGCGCGACTCGATCAGAACCTGCGGCGTCTGCGTATCGAGGTTGCGCACCAGGTCCTCGACGTCGTCGAGCTGCCCGACGATGTCGCGGACGATTAGCATGTTGGTTCGGGTGTCGACGGACACTGAGCCCCGTTCGGTCAGCAGCTCGCGGACGCGCGGCTGAAGATCGCTCGCGGTCGCGTAGCTGACCGGCACCAGACGCGTTTCGAGGGGCGCGAGCTGCTGCTGTTGCTTCTTGCGCGCAATGGCAGCTTCCCGCTCTTGCTCGAGCTGCGCGAGCGGCGCTACCCGAATCAGGTTGCCCTGACGCACCATGCCGAGCGCTTTCGCCTGCAGCACGACGTCGAGCGCCTGATCCCACGGCACGTCCCGCATGCGGATCGTGACGGAACCGCCGACGTTGTCTGCAGTGACGACGTTTACACCGCCAACTTCGGAGAGAAGACGCAGGATGTTGTGGATGTCCGCATCTTTGAAGTCGAGATCGATGCGTCGGCCCGAGTAGCGACGGGCGGGCTTCCCCCCGACCTGCATTGGAAGCTTACTGAGGAAGCCGGCGACCTCGGGACCATCGACCTCTGCCGCGTAATCCGGCTCCCGCGCGATGGTTCGCGACTGCGGCCGGGTTTCGGTTTCGATCGGGGAAAACATCCACACGATGCGGTCACCGGATCGGATCGCCGTGCCCGCCGCGCCCTCCGCGCCGTGAACCTCCACCACCGCACGATCGCCCCGTTGCTCGAGCTCGACCGAGCCGATGAGCCAGCCTCGAGGCGCTTCGACGCGACGCTTTGCGCCGGAGTCGATCCTCGCACCGAGCACCTCGAGGCGAGGCGGCATGCCTGCGCGTGTCGACACACGAAACTCGGCATCGCCCATGACCGAGATGACGACACGGTCGCGAGAGTCTTTCTGCTCGAGACGCACGCCTTCGATTCGGGCGCCCTTCGAGGACGCGGACCTCCGAGGCTTCGCTTTGGCGCTCGGACCCGTTCCCCGGCGAAGCTTGACCGTGATGCCGGAGTCGTTCGCCCGCGCATGGTAGGTGGCTTTGCCCGTGAGCGAGAGCTCGATGCGCGCTCCACGCGCCGTGTTGCTGGCGACCGTGCGTGACACC
Source organism: Polyangiales bacterium (assembly GCA_041576815.1). Taxonomy (GTDB): domain Bacteria; phylum Myxococcota_A; class Polyangia; order Polyangiales; family Houyiibacteriaceae; genus SG8-38. The sequence goes on along the minus strand of JBFGKE010000001.1, from coordinate 212,238 downwards.
AACGAGTTCGTGCCACTGGTCTGTATCCCTCCGGCCGGAAGTGTGGCGTCGTCGACGTCGATGACGATCAGTCGTCCGTCTTCTTTCGCACGCACGGAATACTGCGGGTCGTCGAACGCCCCGTTGATCGAAATCTGTGCGCCGTCACGCTCTCCGTTGACGCGAACGCTTTCGATTTCCGGACCGGCCGCGCGAGCCGCGCCGACCCAAACGAACGTTGCCCCCACGGCAATTGCGAGACCCCAATGAATACGCATTCCTGACTCCTCTGCCAGCTGCGTTAATCATCGAATGCCAGCGACACGGCGCGCAAGAAAACGACCGAATTTATTCGAGCTATCAGGGCCCAGACGTCGTCGTCAGCTGCGGCACCTCACCGCCTTCGTGAAGCGGCATGACGCGTGTCAGCGGTGGCTTGTCGGGCGCTGTCGGGTCTTCTCGAGTCAAAACGACGGAACCAGGCCGAATTCGATCGACACGCCAGTTCAGTGTGACTGGCATTCCCTCTGAACCCCCGGTCTGTACGACCTCTGGACGTCCGATGTAGTCCCCGCGCCGAATGACATGGCCGACGCTTGCCGTATCGGTGAGCATCGCGCGTGGTGTCGCGATGCCGGTCACGATGGCGATGAGCTTCATTTCATCGAGGCTCGTGCTCGGCAGAAGTACGCGACGCTGCGCCGGTGCGGCCGCCTGCGCCTTGAACGCTTTCGCGAAGGAGCGGAACGGGTCGCGGTTCTGGATGTCGAGCTCCGAGAAATCCTCGTCGGTGTAGATGATTGGACCGGAGTCCGCGACCGTGCCGCCGGCCTCAGTCTCACCCTCGCCGGCCTTCTTCTTGCTGTCGCTGCTGCTGCCGGTCCCGAGGCTCATGGAGCCCGCAACTTCCTCTTCGTCGCCGCATCCGACGATGCCCGACAGAACGATCAGGAGCACTCCAGCGAAAATGCGAAGCTTGAAGCCCATGGCGCGTTACTTCCCCTCGCTCGGTGGACGTCGATAGGTCGTCGCACGGACGTCCACCTTGATGACCACTTCGCCCGACGGCAGCAGCTGCGGGTTCGTCATTCGGATGTTCTCCATGCTGATCGCGCGGTCGAGCTTGCTGACGTTGTAAAAGAACTTCCCCATTTGATGGAACCGCCCCGTCAGCGCGAGGACGACCGGAATCTTCGAGTAAAGCTCTTGTCGTTGCTCCGGTCGCGGCTCGACCAGCCGAATCGTCAGACCGCTGAGCTCGGCAACACGGTTGAGGTCCTGAAGGAACGCCGCAATCTCGGCATCCTCCGGAAGGATTCGGCGATTCTGCCGATCGGCGACCTCGCGGTTGGCGAGCTCTTGCGTGAGCTCGAGATACTGCTTTTCTCGGCGCTCCGCCTCGCGAATCTGATCCTGCAGCTGCTTGCTCTTGTTTTTCGCGGCTTCGAGGCTCGTCGAAACGTTGTTGTGAACGAGAGCGTAGTAGGCGCCTCCGAGCAGCGCCAAGACGCCCACGAGCGCGAGCCCCTTGCCCCAGCCGGGCAGCCCAATGAACGTATCTTCGAGACTGGCCATCAGTATTTCACCTTGCAGGTAATGTCGAAGCCGACCATCTGAAGGCCCGTTTCAGGGTCGCTCGCCGCGCGCGTTCGCTGAAGCGTCACGTCGTCGTAGATCTCGCTGAGCGTGAGTCTGCGCAAGAATTCGGCGACATCCTCGTTGGAGCGCCCCATCCCCGTGATCTTGCACTCGCGCTCGATTTCCTCGAAACGCGAGATCCACAAGCGTCGAACGTCCCAAGACTCGTTGTATCCCGCCAGCGGGTTCTCCTCCCGCATGCGCTCGAGTTCCTTGGAATTGATCGTCGGGCCTCCAGGGCTGCTCAGCACCTTCGAAAGCTCCATGACCGCGCGCGTGGGCCCCCTACGGGCACGCTCGAGCTCCTGAACGACCTTCTCGAGTCGCCGGCTCCTCTCGAGCCGCTCCTCGACGTCCGCCAAACCCTTGGTCTTGGCCTTGAGCTCGTCACGCCGCGCCTCGAGGGTCTTGTTCTCTTGCGCGATCTTGTCGACCTCGCCGCTCTGCACGAAATAGAGGACTCCGAGAACGGCGAGCCATACGGCAATCGCGCCGGCGTAGACGATACCCCACGTGCCGAGGCTCAGGTCACCCGTCGGCATCGGCGACGGGGCGATGCGCCGCGCACGCTTCTTCCTGTCGGAAGGCAGCAGATTGATGCGAATCATCAGTTCCGCTCCCTTTCTTTCCGCAGCGCCAACCCGATGCTCACCACGGCCTGTGCGGCACGACCTTGGAGGTCCGCGAGGGCGCGCTCATCGACGTCCGCGACGCGCGTCGGGTCGAGGGGCTCCACCGGCACCTGGGCGCGGGACTGGAGAATTTCGAGAAGCGCCTGAATGTTGGCCGTGCCGCCAGACAGACAGATTCGGGTCAGGTCCCGGTCCCCGCTCGTTGCCAGGTAGAAATCCAGCGAGCGTTGAATCTCACCGGCAAGCTGCTCGACCGCCTGATTGACGATTTCGGGAACCTCACGAGGAACGATGCCCCTTCCCTCGCCTCCGCACTTGTACGACTCCGCCTCGTCGCGGCCGATGCCTAGCTGGCGCTGGATCTCTTCCGTGATCGCGTTGCCCCCGTTGGCGATGTCGCGCGTAAACGCGGTCGTCCCGTCTGCGAGGATGTTCACCGTGGTGGTCGAGGCGCCGCAGTGGACGAGGACCGTGGTCTCGTCGGGCGATGCAGCGCCATACCCGGCCTCGAACACGTTCTGCACGGTAAACGCGTCGAGGTCGACGACGATGGGACGAAGTCGAGCTTCCATCGCGAGGTTGGTGAGATCGGTGATCTCTTCCTTCTTGGCAGCGACGAGAAGCACGTCCATTTGCCCGTGGTCGGCGCGTTCGTGAAGCACCTCGTAATCGACGTGAACCTCCTCCAAATCGAACGGGATGTGCTGCTCGGCCTCCCAGTTGATCTGCTCGTGGAGCTCGGCGGCCGTCATCAGCGGCATCGCGATTTTCTTGATGATCACGCTGTGGCCGCTTGCACGAAGTGCCACGTTGCGCCGCTTGGTGCGCGCGAATAGCTTTTCGAGCCCTTCGACGACGGCACCCGAGTTGATGATGTGCCCATCGACGATGGTTTCGGCAGGTAGAGGGTGATACCCGAACCTGGTGATGGTCCGTGCCCCCCGGCGCCCCTCTTTGATTTCACAAACCTTAATCGAGCTCGAGCCGATGTCGACGCCGATTAAGTTCTTCCCCTCTGCCGCCATGTAGGCACGCTACTCCTCCTCGCCAAACACCCGTACCCGGTCGGCGAGTCTCAGACCCAAAGCTTCGAGAATCTTTCGTTTTGTGTCCATTCGACATCCAAAACCCTTCTCGACACGATCAATCGTCAACACCGATAGGTTCGCGCGTCGAGCCAACTCTGCCTTGGACATCATGCGTTCGATGCGAATCTTGCGAACATTATTGGGCTTGTTGCCACTTTTCTTGCTCGCTCGCGGCTTCGGAGACCCTTCCTCGCCGCTCGCATCCGAGGCGGATGTACCCAGCGCACCGGGCTTTTGCATCGCTTCGTTCGCCTCAGGGTCGTAGGTCATGGCTTGGCTCGATCGAAGAGGAACGCGCACTTCGCCGTTCCTCAACAAGGCTATGACCGAACCGCCCTAGGGTCAAGCAACTTAGAAAAAATTAGTGCTGAATTAGGCGCTAATTATGTATAAATTATGTGAACCTTACCCGCGGAACACAGACATCCGCGATCGTCGGGCACTGCTTGTGCTCGACGCGCGAACCCACCGATTATCAACGAACGAACGTGTCGAAAATCATGGTGGCAATGCTCGAAGCCGAAGGCAAAAAAACCGAGCACGCGCCGCTTAGTTGCCCTGCGCGGCGACTCATCAATACTCGCGAGGTCGTGTCGTCGAGCTCCAGCACGGTGTGGCGCGTCGTCGCCGTGGTTTCCCTCTGCCTTCTGTTGACCACATCGGCCCAGGCTCAGCGGAGGCACACGGTTCAGGCGGGCCAGACCCTCGGGGTGATCGCCAAGCGGTACCGGGTGTCGGTCACCAACCTCGCAGCGGCCAACCGGTTGAAGAAGACCTCCAATCTCCGTGTCGGCCAAGTGCTCCGAGTCCCGCCCAAAGGCGTGGTCTACGTCTACCCAGGCCAAACCCTCACCGGAATCGCCCAGCTCAACAAGGTCAGCGTCAATGCCCTCGCGCGGGCCAACGGCCTCAAGCCCGGGACGACGCTCCGCATCGGACAGCGCCTCGAGCTCCCGGGCTACAGCGCCAGCGCCAAAGCGACCAAGGCACGCAATGCGGTGCTGTACGGCTTGGTGAGCCTCGAACGCCCCGCCAGCCAGGAAAGCCTCCGGGTGCGGCTCTTCAACAAGAACGGCAAACCAGATCCCAAAGCGCGCGAGCGGCTTGCTCGTTTCCTCAGAGACCGCGAGAACGACGCGACGAAGCGGCCGCACACCCGTTTGATGCGGGTGCTGTCGTACCTCGCGGACCACTTCAACGGCCGAACGATCATCGTCGTCAGCGCGTATCGCTCGGAGCAAGAAGGCAACAACGGCGCGAGTAGGCACGCAACCGGCGAGGCCATCGACATCCGTGTCGAGGGCGTGCCGAACGAGGTGCTTCGCGACTACTGTTTGACGCTGACGAAGGTTGGGGTCGGATACTACCCACGCAGTAGCTTCGTACACATCGACATTCGGAAGAAAGGTGTCTACTGGGTCGATTGGTCGAGGCCCGGCCAACCGCCCCTGTATCTTCCGCCCGGTGAAACGCCGGAGAAATACGACGCGGGCGCCGCCAGCGCGGTCCCGCCCGCAAGCCTCTGAACGAGCCTCTACGTGCCGCCTTTCGGGAGCTCGATCCCATGTTCCTTTAGGCGGCGATAGAACGTCCTTCGGGCCATGCCGAGCGCCCGGGCGGCTTTGGCGCGATTCCAACCATGTGCGTTGAGCATTGCGAGAATTCGATCGCGCTCCGCGTGTTTGAAATCTCGGTAGTTGCCCGCCTCGCCGGTCGTGGGGGTCGTGGCCGCCACGACTTCGATCGCCAACTCGTCGGCCTCGATGGTATCGCCGGATGCAAAGACGGTCGCGTTGATGAGGAGATGCTCGAGCTCGCGCACGTTGCCGGGAAAGTCGTGCGCGCAAAGGCGGTCGATCGCGGCTCGGCTCAAGCGCTTCTTGGGCTCCCCGCGCTCCTCGGCGATGCGGGTCAGGAAATGATCGGCGAGCAGTGGAACGTCGGACCGCCGCTCCCGAAGCGGAGGCAGCGGAAGCTCGACGACTGCCAGCCGGTAGTACAGGTCTTCGCGAAGCGTCCCGTTCTCGATCAGCTGGCGCAAAGGCTGCTTGCTCGCCGTGAGCAATCGCACGTCGACGGGCCTCTCGTCCGCGCTTCCGACCGGCCTCACGCGCCGCTCTTGAAGCACGCGCAGCAGGTCGAGCTGCATTCGAGGCGGCATGTCCGCGATTTCATCCATGAACAGCGTTCCCCCGTGAGCCTGCTGAAAAACACCCTCGCGTGCGTGTGTGGCGCCGGTAAACGCGCCTGCTACGTGACCGAAGAGCTCGCTCTCCAGAAGGCCTTCGGGGATCGCCCCGCAGTTGAGCGACACGAATGGCCCGTCCGCGCGGGTGCTGCCACGATGGATTGCCCGCGCGACGAGCTCTTTGCCCGTACCACTTTCACCGGTGATCACCACCGGCACCTCGTTGGTCGCGACGCGGTCGAGCACGTCGTACACGGTTCGCATCCCCTCGCTGCCGCCCACCAGCCCCCAACGCTCGCCGGTCACCGCCGAGCCCTGCAGCGTGGCGATTTCACGTCGCGATCGGTGAAGCGCTTCCGTCTGCCCGAGCAGGCGCTGCTCGAGTTGCTCGTTGGCTTCGCGCAGTGCGACGTTGGCACGCTCGACCGCTTCGTTCTGCGACTCGATTTGGTCGAACAGGTGGGAAGTCTCGATCGCGATGGCGGCCTGATCTGCGTAGGCTCGCAGCAACGACAAATCCGTGCCGGAGAAGCGCCCGCTCGCGCTCCGGTGCTCGAGGTAGAGCACGCCCCATACCCGGCCGCGAGACTCGATCGGCAGACAGGCCACCGACTTCAGCATGAGCTGGTGAACCGACATGTAGTCCTGCACCCGTGCGTCGTGCGTCGCATCGACGGTCACCACCGGGTCCCCGTCGATGAGCACCGTTTCTGCGATCGAACGGCTGAAGGCGGCGGTCGGCTCGCCGAGCTCGCTTTCGGCGCTGCGCACCGTCTTGGCTTCCAATGCGCCGCGGTCATCGACCAAGAGCACGAAACCGCGCTCTGCACCGCTCAAAGAGACGGCACCGTCGGTGATGACCTTCAGCAGCACCGCGAGGTCACGCTCGCTCGCGAGACGGCGAAGGTTCGCGAGGAGCGGCGCAAGCGCAGCGATGCCGGGCCCCGCGGTTTCGTCCTTCGTACGCTTCGAGGCGTTGCGAACCGCCCTTCGCTGTGCGTCGGTCCAAAAGCCTGCACGAAGCGGAGGAGGCAGCGACGTGGCCATCTCGTCCCAAAGCTCGACCGCTCGCATCGATGCCTTTCGCATCTCTTCGCCGTCACCGTCGGATCGGCAGCACTCGGCGAGCCAACCCCAGGTCTCGGCCTGCGTCCGCAGCGCACCGGCCTTTCTGGCTCGGGCATTGATCTCTCGAAGGGCCGTCCGCGGGTCGTCGGCAACGAGACGCGCCCGCATCGCGTCGATTCGCATGGCGTCGACCGGCGTTGCAGGCTCGATTGGGTCGAGTATCTCGCGCGCCTCTTCGGGGCGTCCGAGCTCGAACCGGACTCGCGCGAAGAGCAGGCGCGCCTGCACGGAATCGCTGGAGCGGACCGCCGCGCTCGCATGCTCGGAGGCCAGCTCCCAGTCCCCTCGTGAAGCGGCGACGCGGGCGCGTACGAGGTTCGATCCCGGCTCGTCGTCGAGCCCGGCGATCAACGCTAGGGCGGCGTCCTCGTTTCCACAAAACGCCTGGAGCTCCGCGCGGGTTCGCAGTCGGAGCGAGTCGCTCTCGCCGGCGCCCCGATCGGCCTCCCAGAGGCGCCGAAACGCTTCTCCGAGCTCGCCCCGCTCAGCGTGGCACCAGGCCAGCTCGGCTTCCAGAGCCGCGCGCTCTCCGCAGGCCGGCGCCTCGAGCGCGGCGTGAAGCGCCTCGATGACACCCTCGAGGCCCACTAAGGCACGGTCTGGCACACCCGCAGTGTAGCGGATCGTCAGTCAGGGAGAAGATCGATGATGACGACGCCCCGGTCCGACTCCTCGTCGCCCTCCGGCGCACGAGACCCCTCGCGGGCCGGCAGCGGAAGCTCGACCTGGTGGTGTCGGCGCTTCCCCCGCTCCTCTTCCTCGCGCTGGCGGATTTGGTCGATGATGAAGCCTGGGAGCATTGGATCCTCTGTCTTTAACCTAGGTCAATCTAAGCACTCGACCAATATAATAACGCCGTCCAGGCTGACAACGCACGTGACGAGGGGGAGACATTCGGCTGATGCCATCCAGAAAAACACGTGATCTTGCGGAGTTGGGCACGTGACAGCCGATCGTGCGCAACCGCGAGATCCCCGGGATCTCTTGAGGAAATACGACCTGCAGCCGAAGCGGTCTTTTTCACAAAATTTTCTGATTCAGCCCGGCGCGGCGCAGCGAATCGCCACGGCCGTGGTGGATCTCGGCAGGCAGGTGGTCGAGCTAGGGCCGGGCCTGGGCGCCCTCACCGTCGAGCTGCTCGCGCAGGGCTGCGAGGTCCTGGCGGTCGAGCTCGATCGGGACATGGTGCGGGTGCTTCGGTCGGAGCTCGGGGAGAGGCCGGCGCTTCGAATCGTCGAAGGTGATGCGGCGAGACTCGATTGGGTTGCCGAGTCCGGCGTTTCGGACGCTAACCTGGTCGTGACCGGAAACCTTCCCTACCAGGCGACCGGGGCAATTCTGCGTCGCGTCGTCGAGCATCGAAGCGCACTCTCCGGGGCCGTCTTGATGGTCCAACGAGAGGTTCGAGACCGCCTCGTCGCCTCCGCGTCGACCAAGGAATACGGCGCGCTGACCGTATTCGTCCGCGCCGCGTTCGACGTCGAGACGCTTTTCCGGCTTCGCCCCGGGGCGTTCTACCCGGCTCCCCGGGTGGACAGCGCGGTCGTTCGTCTACGGCCGCGCCCGACACCGATCGTCGAGGAGACCGAGTCGTTTCGCAGGGTGGTTCGTGCGTCCTTTCAAATGCGCCGAAAGACCCTCAAGAACGCCCTCCGCGGCCTAGGCGACCCCGGGCGGAGTGAACGCGCGCTGAAAAGCGCGAAGATCGACCCGGCGAGACGGGGAGAAACACTCTCGATCGAGGAGTTCGCGGCGCTGGCAGAGCACTGGGACGCGGCGGGTTAGCGGCCCAACGTGGCGGGCCGGAGGTCGGGCGAGTATCGTGCGCCCGCATGGTCAGACGCGTGCTCGCATGCGCGGCGCTGGCGCTCTTCGTCGGCTGCGCGCCAAAGAAAGTCGAAAGCCCTCTGGAAAAAGCGCCGCCCGCGGAGATCGCGCGGGCGCGCGCGCTCGCGGAAGACGGCGACATCGGCGGTGCCCAAAACGCGTACGAAACCTTCATCATCGAGCATCCCGGGACGCCGGAAGCCGACCTCGCCCGTCTCGAGCTCGGCATTCTCGCGTCGGACCTCGATCGGTGCTCGCGAGCGATTTCGTACTTCGACCAAGCCCGGGACAGCGTCGATCGGGCGATTGCGCTGCGTGCATCGCTCCATCTCGCCGTATGTCAGCTTCGTGAAAACGACCCCGAAAGCGCGCTCCAATCGATCGAGCCTCTGGCAGGCGAGCGATTTTCCGCGGAGGAGCAAGCGCTCCTTTGGGACACGGCGGTCATTGCCGCCGAGCAGACGACGACGGGCTCCACCGGGCTGCGAATCGTAGACCGGCTCTTCGAGCGGGGCGGGCCACCACCAGACCCACAGCGCACCCGCGCAGCGGTCGACCTCCTCGCGCGCAAGCTCACCCTCGAAGAGGCCGTGGCCCTTTTCGACGAGCTTCGCGACGGGGCCGCCCCCCACACGTCGGTCGCGGTGCGACTCCTGGAGCACGGGCTCGACGACTCGGATGCCGATCTCGTCGTTCGCACCTCCGACGCGCTGCGCAGGAGCGAGGCGGCGGCGGAACCGGAAGTCGCCATGCTGATCGCACGCGCCGACGAGTTTCTTCACGGCAATCCGTACGTCGTGGGTGCGTTGCTGCCATTGAGCGGGCGCGGTCGCGAGGTGGGCCGCCATCTGCTTCAGGGGATGCAGCTCGCAGCGCTCGAAGAGGGCGGCCCGGAGCTCGTCGTCGAAGATACGGCCGGCAGCGCATCGACGGCGTCCGCCGCCGTCGGGTCTCTCATTGGCAATCGACGCGTGGTAGCGGTTCTCGGGCCCGTAGGAGCCAAAGAGACGGCAGCCGTCGCGGAATCCACCAGCCGCGCGGGCGTACCGCTGCTGAGCTTTTCGGCGTCCGAGGACGTCACGCTGTCCGGCGATCGCGTCTTCCGCTTCTCGTACAGCCCGCGTGACGAGCTGACGGCGTTGGTCGGAAAAGCGCGCGCGCGTGGGCGATCGCGCTTCGTGATCCTTTATCCCGATCACGGCTACGGGCGCACGATGGAGCGCCTCTTCGATCAGGAGGTCGCGGCCGCGGGCGGTGTCTACTGCGAAGGCATCGCCTACCCGCCGGGAACCAAATCGTTCGTCGACTACGTGCGAACCGTGCTCGAAACCAGCTGCGACGTCGTCCTCTTCGCGGACGTCTCCGAGCAGGTCGCCCTGATTGCGCCCACCTTTGCCGCCGAAGGCGCGTGGAGCCTTGCCGGCCGAACCCTGCCCGAGCACGCGGAACGCCAGGTGACCTTTCTCCTGCCGAGCCCGAGTTGGTCGCCCGAGCTCCTCGGGCAAGCACAGCGATATCTGCAGGGCGCCCTCGTCTCCCTGCCCTTCTATTCGGCCTCCGAAACCGCCCTCAACGAGGAGTTCCGAGCGGCCTATGAAACGCGATACGGCCGGCCGCCGCACGTATTCGCGGCATATGGCTACGATGCGTATCGCATCATCGCGTCGACGCTGAGGCGCGGGAACCAGACTCGCGAGGCGCTGGCCGATGCACTGAAAGCCGGCTCGGGTGTGGACCCGGTGACCTCCGTGGACTCCCTGTCGATCGAACGCACACCGGCGCGGCCTCCGCGGGTGTACGAGGTGCGCGGCTCGCGCCTTCAGTCCGCCGATTGAGGCGTCGCGATCACTTGGGGGCGGGCTGCGGAAGGCCCTTTGCTGAAACGAGCCGCTCCACCATCTCTTCCTCGAGCTCGACGAGCCCATCTGCTTCGAGACCCTGGATGATCGCGTTCAGCCGCTCGAAGCGCTTCTTCTGACTGAGCCGCTCGCGGCTTTCCTCCTCGACGTCAGCCAGCGTCCTGCGTTCCGCGGGCTGGATCTCCGCCACGAAAATCGCGTGCCACCCATACGAAGTCTTCACGACCCGATCGATCAGGCCCTCGGACTCGGCTTCGAAGACCGCGTCGAGGTATGGCTTTTCAATCGAGGCTTTGCGGGTAATCGGCGGAAGTTCCTCCGCTTTGAGCTCCGCCGAGCCGTCGGCCGCATATCGGTCGAAGACGGAGCGCGGCTCTTTCGCCGTGCGCAGGTCGCGGAGGATGGACTCGGCCTGCAAACGACCTGCATCACCGGGCTCGCGGACGAGGATGTGCCACGAACGGCGACGCTCCGGCACTTGGAGCTTTTCTCGGTGCAGCGCGAAGTCCTCGCGCAGCTCCTCGACCGTGATCGAAGCGGGCGTGTTTTGCGCTTCGAGGTCTCGAAGCATCGCGCGGACCATTTGCCGCTCGAGCGCGCGCTTGGTCTGCCGGTCCTCTGAGAAGCCGAGACGTCTCGCCTCGGACAAGAGAAGCTCCTCGTCGACGAGCTGCTGGAGGGCGCCCTCGGCGTCGAGGCCTTCGGCGGCCATCCTCGCACGAACGTCGGAGGCTCCGATCGCACGGTCTCCAACCCGGGCAACCACGTTCTCGACGGCCTGCTGCGGGGCCGTCGTCGTCTCCGAGTCCGGTTTTCTCGGAGCGCAGCCCGCGAGCACGATGGCGCCGAACGCGACGATGATGGCGACGGTCCGCACCACGGCTCACTCGCGCGGGTCCTCAACCGTTGTGCGCACGGCTTCGGAGGCGCGCCTGGATCGGAAGCGCTTCACCCCGGAAGCGCGCCCACACGGACTGTCCCTCTTCCCGCGTCCGAAGCTCGTCGATCTTGGCGACGGCGGCTGTGCTGCCCTTGCTTGCGATTCGATCGGTCGCCATCAGGGCCGAGAGACGAACACCGAGGTCGTCGCTTCCGAGCTGACCCACCAAGGCGTCGATGGCCTGGTCGTTCCCGCTTCCGTATCGGCCCAACATGTAAGCGCCCTTACGCGCCTTGTTCGCGTCGGCGCTGCCCGCCTTGGAGATCCAGCAATCGACGCTCGTGTCGCACTCCTTCGCGAGATCGAGCAACGGCTTTCGCTCCTCGAACTTTTCCCGATACCCGCCCGCCTCGGATGGTTTTTCAGCCGCGATGGCCGCCGCCAGCTTGGCAGCCTCCGCTTCGTTGGCGAGCAGCGCGTAGTTCTGAACCGCGATCAGCCGGACCTCTGGGTTGGCCTTCGTGTCCGTGACCTGTTCGAGGATGAACGGCATCATCTCGGCGTCGTAGGTGTGGGCAATTGCCGCGAGGAGCTGACCCCTCATGCGGACCCCCTCAAGGCCCTTGGGCAGCTCCCCGTAGACCTTCTTCAAGGTCGACCGGACGCGGTCCCTCTCCGCGGCCGGTGCGTTGATACGAACGAGCGCGATCGCCGCGTTGAGCTTGCGGGCCGTGTCCGAAGAGGTGGCCTCGTTCAGGAGCGGGTCGAGGGCCTCCGAGAAACCGAGCGCGCCGAGCGCAAAGCTCGCTTCGCCACCGGTGACCTGCCGAACGGTCATCTGGTTGGCGAGGTCCGGCCGTCTGGCCTTGATCGCGCCGATGTACTGCTCTGCGATCGCGTTTGCCGTAGCATCCTTGCCCGCGAGGACTCCGAGCAGCGGTTTGAGAGAGGGGCGGCCGATCAGGATCAGCGCCTCGGCCGCGACGTCGTTCATGCGCAGCTCGGGCCGGTTGGGCGCAAACAAGAACAGGCATTGAATCAGCGCTGGAATCGCCGCGGGATCCTTGAGCTCGCCGAGCTGCTGCGCGGCCAGACGGTTGATCAGGAAGTTCTGCTTCTCGTCCTGCTTGGTCGCAATCTTCGTGAGGATCTGCGTCGCTCCGCGGTCCTCGAGCGAGCCGAGCGCGCGAATCATCGCGACGCGCATCTTGTTGTCGACCGTGCGCGAATCCGTGATGCGCTCGAGCGAGCTCGAAAGCGTTTGAATGACGTCGGGCCGCTCCGCGGCTGGCACGTCCATTCCTTGGATCGTCTGCGCAGCGCGAATCGCATGGTCCTCGGACACCTCGTTGCGCCAGTTGAGCGCTTCGGTCAGCGCAGGAAGGCTTCGCGGATCCTGCATTTCGTACAGCAGGTCGAGAATGCCGAGCCCGTTGATCCGATCCTCCGGGTAGTCGAGATAGGCCTGCGTCAGCGGACCGACGATGTCGTCCGCCACCTCCTGCACGCCGGCGCTCGAACGGTCGCCGCCGTTGGCCGCGAGCGTCTCGGTGTAGATCTTCTTCAAGTTGAAGATGGCGTTTTCGCGCCGAACCGGATCCGACAGCTCACTGGCCTGACCTTCCGGATCGTCTTCGGCGGCGTGACAACCCAACCCGAGCGCTGCAACGAGAACTGCAACCGCCCACCCCCTGTGGCGCACAATCATTCGGACCTCCCCGCGTGAACCCGTTTCCCCATTTGTTACGAAGGCTTACGCGACAACAGAATCATAGCGACCCGGGATCGACGCTGTCAAACTTCTTCAGCCGCCCTGAGACGGCCGCAGCTGCCATCGGAGGTCGGCCCTGCCCCGGGCGCCTGTGAAGCGAAGAATGACGAATTCGGCGTCTTCGGGGATGGTTTGGCGGCCGTCGGCCTCCACGGCGGGAAATGTGACCCGGAACGTCTGACGGAAGGCATTGACCTGCGGGAAGTAGACCCGGTCGACGGCGGTCGGCCGCCTCACCCGCTCCATCAGCACCGGCACGGTCTGGTTCCCCGACGGGTCGACGAGCAGCACGCGCCATGCCGATGTCTTGCCGGCGAGGTTCGACTCGCGAAAGTCCATCCCGGAAAGCGTCACGAAGAACCGATGCTCCTGCCGCGAGCTCGAGAGACTGGCTTGGAGCATCTCGTCTCGCGCTTCAGGGGTCAGGCTGTAGTCGTGCGCGTACCGAACCACGTACGCCCATCGAAACTCCCACGATTCGAAGGTCGCCGAGACGAAGATCTCGTGGGAGAGCTCTTTCCACGCGAAGGACTCCTTTTCCCGAGTCCAGGCGTCCCACACCCGCCTGTAGGAATCGGGCGTGAAGGTGCGTGCGCCCGGGTCCATCGAGATCTTCTGGGGCTTGCAGCCGGCGACGCAGAGAGAAGCGGCGATGATCAACAGCCCGGCCCGTCTCATGGATCCTCCATGAAGTCGCTGCGATCGTAGAGCGCGCTGAATCGCACGCCCTCGTCTCGAATGGCCGTGGCGCCACCTTCGAGGCGGTCGACCACGGTGACGACGCCCTCCACGTCGAAGCCCGCCTCGCGGATGGCCTGAATGGCGCGACGCGTGGAGCCGCCCGTCGTGACCGTATCCTCGACGACCGCGAGCTTTGCACCCGGTGCCAGATGACCGGCGCCCTCCAGGAGCTTCCGTGTGCCGTGCCGTTTGCTCGCTTTGCGGACGTAAACCGCATCGAGCGGCGGTCCGTTCGACCAAGACGCCTGAGCCACCGCCGACGCGAGCGGACATCCGCCGAGCTCGACGCCCGCCACGGCGTTCACCGGGCCGAAGGCCTCGCGAATTCTCTGGAGGAGCGCCTTCCCGACCAGCGCATGCCCTTCTGCCGACAAGACCGCCGGCTTGCAGTCGATGAAGAAGTCGCTCTCGCGTCCGGAGCTCAACACGAAATGGCCACGCCGGAAACCACGTTCCCGAAGAAGCTCGAGCAAACGATCCACGGGGGTGTTCCACCACGTCCGGCCGGCCGGCGCAACCTCGTTTCGAACCGGGGCCCGGGGGGGCACGCGTGCGACCTTCGTGGTAGGGTCCGGCGCCCGACGGGCGGACCTAGAGGACACGTTGCCAACACCCGATGCGCCGCTTCGCGGGATCGATGACCTGCTTGCACTGTTTTACGACTCGGAGACGCCACGGGCAGAGTGGCGAATCGGCACCGAGGCGGAGCGGTTCGCGGTGCGGGCCAGCGGAGGCGAGCACCTTCCCTACGACGGCCAGGTCAGTGTCGTCGCGATCTTCGACCAGCTGATTCGAAACCAGGGCTGGGAGCCCGAGCGGGAGACCGCCGCAGGGCCGATCGTCGCACTCCGCCGCAAGGACGGGTCGATCACACTCGAGCCCGGATCCCAAATCGAGCTCTCGGGCTCGCCGTTCACGACGGTGCACGAAGGCAAAGCAGAATCGGATGCGCACTGGGCCGCGCTTCAGCCGGTCATCGAGGAGCTGGGGCTCGTGTGGCTTTCGCTCGGCTATCACCCCTTTGCGTCGGTCGAGGAGCTCGGCTGGGTCCCCAAGATGCGCTACGACGTGATGCGCCGCTACCTGCCGACGCGCGGCACGATGGCGGCCGAGATGATGACCAAGACCTGCACCGTGCAGGCGAACCTCGACTACGCGTCCGAGGAAGACGCCATGCGGAAGCTCCGGGTGGGCCTTCGCGCACAGCCGCTGGTGACTGCGATGTTCGCGAACAGCCCTTGGGAAAGCGGCAAACGCAGTGACTATCGGTCCTATCGGGCGCTCACGTGGCTCCACATGGACCCAGATCGCTCCGGGCTCTTGCCGTTTGCTTGGAAAGACCAGCCTCGCTATCGGGACTACGTCGAGTGGGCGCTCGATGCGCCGATGTTTCTCGTGAAGCGTAACCGCAAGGCGTACTACAACACGGGGCAGACGTTCCGCGCGTTCATGGAGCAGGGGTTCGAGGACGTGCGAGCGCGCTACAAAGACTGGGTGATGCACCTGAGCACACTCTTCCCCGAAGTGCGACTGAAGAGCACGCTCGAGTATCGCGGCGCCGATGCGCAGCGTCCAGAGCTCTCCTTTGCCGTCCCCGCGCTATGGAAAGGTCTGCTCTACGATGATGAGAGCTTCAGAGCGCTCGAGGGGCTCGTTGATCCTTGGGCATATCCGGATGTCGAGCGCCAACGCGATTCCCTCGCCCGACACGGTCTTCACGCGAAGTTCATGAACCGCGACGCAGCGGACTTGGCGGGCGAGGTGCTCGAGCTCGCGGAGGCGGGCCTTCGGCGCATCGGCGACCGCAACCACGCCGGTGAAGACGAGACGGTGCTCCTGCGCCCTCTTCGCGCGCTGCTCGAGGGCGCGCGATGCCCGGCAGATGTCTTGCTGGCTGACGTGCCGGATGACCTGCCTTCGCGCGACGCCGTGATCGGTGCGGCAAAGGTCTAGGCGTCCCGCGGAGAGGCGTCGTCGAGCGGCGGAAACGCGAGCAACCGTGCCAAGAGCGCGGCGCGCTCCACCATTCTGTCGAGGACGAGGTGCTCGTGGCTCGCGTGGGCGCCGGCCCCAACTGCGCCAAGGCCATCGAGCGTGGGTGCATACTGGCTCGTCGTGTTGCCGTCCGAGCCGCCGCCGGCCGTCGCCTGCTGGATGCGGATTCCGAGCTCTTCGGCGGCTCGCTCCGCGAGGCGCCAAAGGCGCTGGTTGCGGGGCGTCCGCTCCATGGGGGGACGCCGAACCGCGCCCTCGATCACGACCTCGGTTCCTGGCGTCTCGGCGGTGATGCCATGAATCGTCGCCTCGATGCGCTCGGCGTCTTCCCGGGTCGGCACTCGGACATCTACCGTGGCTTTGCTCTCGGGCGCGATCACGTTCGGGCTGAGGCCGCCATCGATGGTGCCGACGTTGACCGTGACGCCTCGTTCGGGATCGTTGAGCGCGAACAGCTTTTGGATGATGTGGGAGAGCTCGAGGATGGCGCTGGCGCCTTTGCCTGGATCGAGACCGGCATGGGCGGCTTTGCCGCGAACCGTGATGGTGAAGCGCCCGACCCCTTTTCGAGCGGTTTTGAGCTCGCCCTCGGCGCCGAGTGACGGCTCGAGCACGAAACATCGGTCTGCGCCTCTCGCCAGACGCGTGATCACCCGGGTCGAGTCGTGGCTCCCGACCTCCTCGTCGGAGTTGATGAAAAACACCGGCGTCACCGGCAGCGCGTTGGCGCCGGCCGCGGCGAGCGATTGAAGCGCAAAGAGCCCCTGGACCAATCCTGCCTTCATGTCGTAGGAGCCCGGCCCCCAAAACACGCCGTTCTCGATCCGCACAGGCATGGTTTGCAGAGTTCCGGTTGGCCACACCGTGTCGCAGTGCCCGAGCACGAGCTGGTGCGGACGGTGGCGGGCCCGGTCGACGGGCATGGCAAGCAGCATCCCGCCGCTCTCCTTGCCCGACAGAATGCGCGGCCTAAAGCTTCGTTCGGCGAACGCCGCCGACAGCAGCTCGAGCATGTGACCGAGCGACGCCGGGTCTCCCGAGGGTGATTCGCACAGGACGAGTCGCTCGAGAAGCGTCGTCATCTCGGCGCGCTGCCCATCGAGGTAGTCGAGAATTCGCGTTGGAAGATCAGGGGGCATCGAACGCTCAGCGTTTGAAGCCGACGTGGTACGGGAACGCCTGGGTCTGCACAATCTCGGCGAATCGACCCGGGTGCAGATAGGCCAGCATCGGAGAGTGGGCGATCATCTCTTGGGCGTCGCGGTCCCTGTATCTCCGGCTCTCCTCTGCCACCGACGCCGCCACGATCCGGCCGATGATGAGGCTGTTCTGCCCGAGGCCGTCGACGATGCGGTCGAGCTCGCACTCGAAGTGCAGGTAGGCGTTTTCGAGCAGGACGCCCTCGACTTTTCGCGCCGGTACGGTGGGAATCGCTTCGAGCGTGTGCTTGTGGTCGTCGTCACAGCGCGGCGCAGCAGCCAAACTGGTGAGCACGATCTGATCGGGCCTCGGGAAGCTGACCGTGAAGCAGCCCTCCCTACGCGCGTTGACGAAGGTCGCATGGGACGGCGTGCAAACGAAACCGAAGTGGTCCTCCCAGCTCATGGGGATCGCGAGATGCTTCGGCGCGAGGTCGTACGTGCCATCGGGCTCGCGGGTTCCGACGATGGTGAGCGGTGCCACCATGTAAACCTGCTCCCAAACCGGATGCTCGAGGTCGAGTGGAGTCATGATTCATCTAGAATACCGAATCACGACCGGCCGGCGAGGCGAATGCGGTCAGGCTTCGGCAGTCGAAGGCGGTATGGGCGCTTTGGCGCGCAAGCTTTGCGCCTGGTGCTTGAGCACCTGGCCGAGCACGTTGCCTTTGAGCACGGCGGAGCTGCAGCTCATGCCTCCCATCAACGCCCCCATGAGGCCCGCGCTCACGACGTCTGCGCCTGTCAGATACAGGCCCTTGATCGGCGTACGCGGACGCAGCCAGCGGGCCTGAAAGCGCGTCGGCGAGTGCGCAAGACCGTAGATCGCGCCGTCCGGATGCGCGGCGAAGTTGCTTGTCGTCAAGGGCGTCGAGAGCTCGGCGATTTCGATCCTTCCGCGCGCCGTCGGCACGTGCGCGTAGAGCGTTTCGAGCAGGCGGTCCGAAAGGCTCTGCTTGAGCTCCTCGTACTCGCTGCCTCGCTTTTTCCAGCTCGTGTCGGCCCAGCGTCGAAACGGCTCGTAGGGGCCGAGCGTGATCGCTTCGATCGTCGAGCGGCCCGGAAAGCGACGTTGGAAGTCCGGGTCTTTGGCGGAAGGGAACGAGAGGTAGACGACTGGGAGCGGCGCGTTGATGTCGCGCCGGAACTCCGCGAAGTTCTTCTCGTGGTCGTGGTCCCGGTAGATCCACAGGTTGGTCTTCTCGAGCTGAAGCTCCTCGGTGGTGCCCTTCAGTCCAATGTAGAGCGAGAGGTGCGCGATCGAGTTGCCTACCTCGCGCGCCCTGCTCGAAAAACCCGCCTCGGACGCGACGTCGGAGGGCAGGAGGTGCTCGAACGTGTTGAGGACGCCTGCGTTGCTGATCACCGTCGGCGCCCTCAGCTCGCGGCCGTCTTCGAGCCGGACGCCAACGGCCTTGCCCTTTTCGATCACGATCTCGCGGACTTCGGCGTTCGTGACGACCTCGCCCCCCGCTCGCTCGATCACGGGAAGGATCGTGGCGGCGATGCGCGAGGCCCCGCCTACCGGATAGCCCGCGCCCCGCAAATAGTGCGAGACGAGCATCGCATGCATGAAAAAGCTGCTTTCCGCGGGCACCAAGCCGTAGTCGCCGAACTGACCGGTGAGGACGCCGATGAGCTCCTGGTTCTGCGTGATCTCTTCGAGGACCTCGCGGGTCGTTCGGTTGGCCTCCCTCAGTCCGGGCCTACGCATCGCACCGCCGAAGAGCGTGGACACGATCGGTGGGACGGCCTTTTCGGCAAAGAACAGGCTCGCCTTCTTGGCCGTCGCCAGGACCTTGTCGAGGTATTCGTCGATTGCGGCTTTGTCGTCTGGAAAGTACTCGTGCATCTTCGCGCGGAAATTCTCGCGACCCTTCACGAAGTCGTATGCGTTGTCGCCGAGGATGATGCGATCGTAGACCTCGCCCATGTCAGCCCACTCGAGCTCTCCGTCGGTGAGGAAATCGAACAGCCGCCGCCCCACGGCTTTCGGGTGCGACACGTCTCCAATGTAGTGAATCCCGACATCCCACTCGTACCCCGGTCGCCGGAACGTGTGCGTGAACCCGCCGGCGGTGTAGTGCCGCTCGAGAACGAGCACGCGCTGACCCGCAAGCTTCGATAGCGTGGCCGCCACCGAGAGCCCGCCGATCCCCGATCCGATGACGATCGCATCCCACGTCTCCGCGAGCCCAGGATGCTGCTTGTAGGACGTCCCAATGCGCATGCCGGACCTTAGCCTACTTCAGGGTGACGGTGGCCCAGGCGCGTTTTCCGGCCTTGATGACGTATCGGTGGCCTTTTTCGAGCTTGGCTTGGGGGTCCGTGACTCGCTCGCCGTCGACCTCGACGCCGCCCTGCTCGATGCGCCGGCGGCCGTCGCTCGAGCTTTTCACGAGGCCGATGTCGCACAGGAGCTTCGGTACCCAGACCTCGTCCTCGTCGAGGACCACCTCGTGCTCGGGCATCTCGTCGGGAACCTGGCGCTTCGAGAACTGGGCGAGCCACGCCCCTTCTGCCGCGTCGGCAGCCGCGCGATCGTGATAGCGAGTCACGATCTCCTTGCCGAGCTGGAGCTTCGCATCACGCGGGTTCATCTCGCCGGACGCGCAGGCGTTCTTCTTTCGCTCGATCTCGGACTCCGGCGCGGCCGACAATAGGGCGTAGTACCGCCACATCAGGTCATCCGAAATGCTCATCAGCTTGCCGAGCTGCTCGATCGGAGGCTCGGCGACGCCGACGTAGTTGTCGAGCGACTTGCTCATCTTGGCGCCGACGATCTTTCCGTTTTCCGTGCGCGCGTTGATCCCCTCGAGAATCGGCGTCGTCATCACGATCTGCGGGCGCTGCCCCATCTCCCGCATGATCTCCCGGCCGACCAACAGGTTGAAGAGCTGGTCGGTGCCGCCGAGCTCTACGTCGCACTCGAGCACGACCGAATCATAGGCCTGCGCCAGCGGGTAGAGGAGCTCGTGAATCGAGATGCTTTGATGCTCCGCCCAGCGCCGCTTGAAATCGTCTCGTTCCATCATCCGCGCCAGCGTGTACTTGCCCGCCAGCCGGATCACGTCGTCGAACGCCATCTTCCCGAGCCACTCGCCGTTGTAAACGATCTGCGTGCGCCCCCGATCGAGGATCTTGAAGGCCTGCTCGGCGTACGTGCGGGCGCCTTCGAGGATTTCTTCCCGCGTCGGCACGGGTCGCGTGCTGCTTCGTCCAGACGGGTCGCCGATCTGCGCGGTGAAATCCCCCACGATGAAGACGATGTCGTGGCCGAGCTCCTGAAACTGCCGCATCTTGTTGAGCAGCACGGTGTGCCCGAGGTGCAGGTCCGGCCGCGTCGGGTCGAACCCAGCCTTGATCTTGAGCGGCCGGCCGGTGCTCAACCGCTCCAACAGCTCCGATTCGACGTGCAGGTCGACGACCCCGCGCTTGAGCTCGGCGAGCTGCGCTTCCGGCTCCATCCGGGGCCCCTATTCGCCGGGCCCGGCGCTGCCGCCGTTGACGAGCTCTTTGAGCTCTTTGCCCACCTTGAAAAAAGGGAGACGTTTTTCCGGCACGGGCACCGGTTTGCCGGTCCGCGGATTCCGTCCGCTGTAGGACTTGTATTCGCGCACCGTGAAGCTCCCGAAGCCGCGGATCTCGATCCCCTCCCCCTGCTCGAGCGCCGAGGTCATCGCGTTGAAGACGCAGTTGACAACCTGTTCAGCTCGGCTCTTCGTGATCTTCGTCCGCTGGGCCACAGCGTCGATGAGCTCCGATTTCGTCATCGATTCTCTCCCCATTGCGGGCTGAGTATAACGAGGGGCCTAGGCGCGTCAATAGCGATTTCGCGCACTTGCACCCTTTGTCAACAGGCGGTGACGGCGCCTTCGCCAGTACGAGAGAAGAGTTGCAGCGCCGTTTTGTGAGGCGAATCGCAGTGTCGGAGGCGATACTTCAAGCCGTGCTGTCGAGCGCGGCCACCGCGTCGGCGATGAGCTCATCGGTGTCCTCGATGCCGACCGCGTAGCGCACGAGGTTGTTCTTGATGCCGATCGCTTCGCGCTCCTCGGTGCTGAGCTCGAAATAGCTCATCAGCGCGGGCTGCTCGATCAGCGACTCGACGCCTCCGAGGCTCGGCGCGATGCGGGGGATCCGACAGGCGTCGACGAAGCGGCTCGTCCCGTGCAGGTCGGCGTCGACCTCGAACGTCACGACGCCACCGAACCCCGACATGAGTCGTTTCGCGGTTTCGTGGTTGGGGTGGGAGGGCAACCCCGGATACCAAACCTGCCGCACGCGCGGGTGCTTCTCGAGCCGCGCCGCAAGCGCTTGGGCAGACGCGTTTTGCTGCTCGAGCCGGATCGCGAGCGTCTTGATGCCGCGGTGAATCAGATAGGCCGCGTGCGGATCGAGGCAGGCGCCTAACACGCTCCGAAGGTCGCGCACGAGCGACACCAGACCGGATTTGCCCGCGACCACGCCGCCGAGAACGTCGTTGTGGCCCGCCAAGTACTTGGTTGCGCTGTGAACGACGATATCGATGCCGTGGCCCGCCGGCTTGAAGTTGACCGGCGTCGCGAAGGTGCTGTCGATCAGGGTCTTGACCTTGGCGGCGCGGCAGACCTCGGCCACCTCGTCGAGATCCGGGATCGTCTGATACGGGTTCGTCGGCGCCTCGGCAATCACGAGACGGGTCTCTGGACGAATCGCGTCCCGCAGCGCGTCGACGTCCGCAGGTGGGATCAGGGTGCTCGACACTCCGAAGCGGTCGAGAAACGTGGTCACGAACTGCCGTGTCCGCCGGTAACAATCGGCGAAGAGAATCACGTGTGAGCCCGATTTGACGAGCGCTAGGATCGTCGACGTGACCGCAGCCATCCCGCTTGCGAACGCGACGGCATCCTGGGTGCGCTCGAGTGCCGCGACCTTTTCCTCGACCAGCCGGACCGATGGGTTTCCATAGCGGCCGTATTCCTCCCGCTCCTTCCGCCCCTCGAAATAGGCGATCAGCTCGGCGGTGTCGGCAAACGAGTACGTCGCGGTCTGGGTGATCGGCGCAACCAGCGCGTCGTACGGGTACGTGCGTGGCTCACCCCCGTGAACCGCCAACGTCTTCTGCGAGATCTTGTCTTCGTCTGACACCAAGGGGTGAGCGTAGGAGAGCCGATTTGACGGCGCAACCTCCGCCTAGAGCCCGTCGTCCGTTCAGAGTGGCAAGCAGGTGCCTGCGGAGACGTCGCGCACGCAGTCGAACGCGGGGTCTCCAGGACCCGGATTCGACTCCTGTCCGTTGCGCGTGTAGACGCGTTCGGTCGATGGACCGGTGAACATCGGTCCAGAGCCGGTGTAGATCACGGCGGCGTAGTCTTCGGCATGTGTGAAGGTCACGGCGCCCACGGTCACCTCGGCGCCCGACCGGAAGTTCACGTTCCCCGTGTCTTCGCTTCGCCCCCCGTAGGAGACGGTCACGTGATCCAGGACCGAGCCATCCGATCCCTGGTTGAAGTCGATTCCACGCCAGAACGCCGGCGCCGCAACATCCGCCGTCGTGAACGTAATCGGCGCAGCGACCGTGCCCTGCGCATCCAAGACGCCGTCATTGCCCTCGCCGACCCGCAGTCGCCCGTCGGTTTCAAAGCGAATCTCCGTGCCGGGCTCGAGCGTCACCACCGGGATCGGGTCGACCGGAATCAGCTGACGAAGCTCGATGTCTCCCAGCACGACGTACGGGACGTCGTTGGCGGGCCAGAACGCGGTCGTGTGAACCGTGCCTCCAATCGTCCGAACGCCCTCGTGCCCGGGTGTTACCGAGGTGTTGTTGCCCGCTAGCGTGTTCCCGGTGCCGAAGCGCCCGATGAAGTTGGCGTAGATGCGTACCGCCGAAAAGCGCGACCCCACGATCGTGTTGTCGTCGCAGTCGCCGCGGCAGTGAGTCCCTTCGGCAAAGGTCATCCCATACCCGTTGCTGCCGACGATCCTCGTGTCGCGCACCACCGGCGTGGCAGGGGTCCCCGACTGGTCCTCCACGACGATCGCAGCCCGCTCGTCCCCCGCGCCGAGCGCAGGGTCAGACCCCGCCGCGTTGAGCACTGCGTGAACGATGCGCGAGACGGGCCCGCCGGTCCCCCGAAGTCGAATCCGATTCCAATACGCCGCCCCCGCGACCGGTCGGAACACCACCGGCTGGCCGGCGGTTCCGCTCACGACGAGCCGGCTTTGGCTCATCGCGATCTCCCCGTTCAGCGGCATCTCTAGCTGAGTGCCTGCCAAGATCGTCAACGATCCGTCGGTGAGGGCCAGATCGCCCGTCGGCCGAATGGGCTGCGGCGAGCCGTCGCCAGCCACCGGCTTGCTCCAAACCATGTCGGCGTTCGCTACCGAGCCGGCCCGGACTCGAAGCGGCGCCTCGTATGTATTGGAGCGCTGGAGGAGGTCGTCGAACCCGGCGAGCTCGGCGCTGATCGACACGCCCCCGACGTCGAGCGCATTGTTTTCAAACGAGGCGACCCGGGCGTTGCCGGAAAGGTAGACCCCGACGGCACCGCTCTCCATGCTCTGCACGAGACAGCTTTCGACGATCGCGAGCCGGTCACCCGGCGTGACCGGGTCATCGACGCGGATGCCGCCGTCGACCGTGCCGCTGAATCCCTCGATTCGCGCGTGCCGGACTACCGTACCGGGCTGGACCCGGCGGCCAAGCTGCACGCCGTCCCACACGGTGTCGTTCGGGACGAACCGGATCGGCGACGACGCCGTTCCGGCGGCGACCAGCCTTCCGTCTTCGGTATCATTCCCGACCTCGAGGCGGGTCCCCGTGTCGAATCGCATTTCAGTCCCGGCGGCAAGCGTCATCGTGCTGCCGCCGACGACCGTGAGCCCACTGTCGAGGAAGTACGGAACGCCGTAGTTCTCCCAAGACGCGTCGAGCCGGGTGACCATCGACCCACGAACGAAGACCCGATCCTCGCCGTTGCCGGACAGATCGAGCTCTGCGCCGAGCGTGGAGACGTCGTCTGCGCCGATGCTGATCGGAGAGCGTGCGTTGGCAGTGACCTCGTTCTGGGCGAACCAGTCGACGGTTTCCGATCCGGCGCCGCTCTGCGCATAGAGGCCGTAGTTGAAGCTCTCCCGAACGAGCGAGCCTCGAACGGTGGGCGCGGACCCGCTCAGCACCTCGATGGCGCCTACGTCGATGTCCGTGTCCCTGCGACCGCCGAACTCCAGCACGACGTTTTGCAGGATCGTCGTCGCCGAGATGATGTTGGCCCCGAACCGAACGCCTCTGTAATGGCCGCTCGGAGGCGGGCCGCCGACGTCTTGAAAGCGCGTAAACACGATTTGGTCGTTCACGCCCGGCGCCCCTCCGTCCGCGACGAGGGCACCGGCGGTCCCCGTGCCGACGTCGATTCTCAAATTGGTGTTGCCGGCGAGCATCACGACCGCGCCCGGCTGCACGGTCAGCGTCGCCCCGTTCTCGATACGAAGATCGCTGGTGATCACGTGGGGGCTGTCGACCGCGGTCAGGGTGATATCGACGCCGACGCTGCCGCCGAGCGTGGTCCCTGCTCCCTCGGTCACGGTGAACCGCTTGGCCAAGGTGCTCGTCGAGCCCTGATCGACGACGACGTCGTAGACACCGGACGGCCGTGCGAGGTCGATGGGGACGGTGGCGACGAGCGTGCCGTCATCGACGAAGGTGGTCGCCAGGGTCTCCTGATAGTTTCCCAACGAGAGGCGAATCGACGGCGTCGCCTCGGTGACGAAGCCGCCGCCGCGGACGACGATTGGCACGTCCGACTGCCGGCGGCCAGCTGCGGGCGTGATCGAATCGACGGAAGGCGGTGGTGCGACGACGGTGATGTCGATCGACGCCCGATCGACGCCCTCGCTGTTGGACGCCACGATGTCGAAGGAGTATGCGCCGAGATCCGACACCTCGGGAGCGGGCTTGGTCGACGACGCGGACAGAAAGCCCGTCAGCGGGTCGAACTCCAAGAAGTCCGGGAGGGTGCCGTCGATCGTGAGGACCGGCGGCGGGTTCCCGGTCGCCGTCGCCGAAGCGCCAGGGAAGGCTTGTCCCACCTCGAGCGCGAAGGCGGTGTCGGGCGTCACCGTGAGAATCGGGCTTGCTGGCGGGAACACCGCGTCGACCGTAATCGTTGCTTCGTCCCCCTCCCCGAGGACGTTTTCGGCGCGCGCAGTATAGCTGTACGCGATCTCACCGTTGGAATCCGACGCGGTGAAACGCACCAACCCCGTGTCGGCGTCGATGGTGACCGCGAGATCCGCCGGGACGGTTTCGCCGATCAGGCTCCATGTCACCCCTGGGCTCTCGCTTTCAGGCGTCAGCGCAGCGTCGTAAGCGTACTCCGTCCCGACAAACATCGTGTCGGGCGGCGGGTTGGTCACGAGATCGATCACCGGCACGGGCGGTCGGGGGTCGACCGTCACGGTCATCTCCTGCACGCTCGGGCCGCCGAGGTCGTTTTGCGCCTGTAGAGCGATCGTATAGTCGCCCGGAGCGACATCCGCGGTGTCCCATTCGACCGTCACCGCCGCGCCTTCGGGAGGATCGGTTGCGATCACGACGCCATCCGCCGGAACGCCGCTCGACGGCGTCTGAAGCGTCCACCGAATCGTCGGCGCGCCCGCAGCCGTCGCATCGTATTGGAAAGTCTCTCCCGCAAAGACGCGGTCCGGCGCCGTCGATGTGATCACGGCCGGCCCGCCGGTATCTTCTACCTCGACCGCAAACGACTGATCGGCGAACAGACCGCTGCCATCTTCGGTTGCACGAATCGTGATGTCCTGCGTGCCCGCCTGTTCGGTGGTCGGCGTCCACCGGACCGAGCCGCTTTCGGGATCGATGGTGAGCCCGATCGGTGCCACGGGCGCGCTCCACGTCACGGTGCCGTTTGCAACGACCGCGGCGTCGTACGCGTACTCGGCCGCAACGGTGGCTTCGGTCGGCGGCTCCGTCGTGAAGACCGGTCCGGTCAGAGCCTCGACCTCGACGACGAACGCTTGCGTATCGGTCCCGGCGAGATTGCTCGCGCTGACCTCGACCGACGTCGTGCCTCCGGCCGCAGGCGTCCAGGTCACGACGCCTGTTGCGGGATGCACGCTGAAGCCCGGTGGCCCCGACACCATCGCGAACGTGATCGGCGTCATGCCCGTCGCCGTCACCGTGTAGTTGTAGGGAACGCCTTCGGTCGCGGTCATCGGAGGCGTCGAGTCGATCGACGGCGCCACTCGACCGTTCGGTGTGGTCCCACCCCCACAGCTCGCGGCGAACACCGAGAGCACGGCGCACGCCGCAAGCCAACAACGCATAGTTCCCATGATTCGGTCTTTGCCCGAATTACTATGCTAACATATTTTTACGTTATCACTCCCTGCCGTAGGCGAGATCCGTGAGGATCTCGTCGATGAGGATGGGAACCTCCACCCGCCAGGATCGGCCGCGGACCTGCGTCCAAGCGTTTCCCAGCCAGTGCGCGAGGTCGATCCAAACGCGCTCTCGGTTTCGGAGGACCTCTCGATGGAGCTCCGGATCGATTTGTCTGAGCATGTGCATGATCGAACTCCTTTCAGCCGTCATATGGAAGACTTAGGGCCTCATGAGCCCTTTCCACCGCAGCTCCCAAGGGCATTTCTGCAGTTGCATGGCCGCGCAAGTGCTGCGAAGCTGCAGGCATGTTTAACTGGGACGATGTGCGGTACTTCCTGACCCTTCAGCGGCACGGGACGCTTGCTGCAGCCGGCGCTGCGTTATCGCTGGACCCGACGACCGTCGGACGCCGACTCGTCAAGCTCGAGGAGGAGCTGGGCGCACGCCTGTTCGATCGAACGCCCAGCGGCTACGTGCTGACCGAGGCGGGCCACCGGCTGCTGCCGCGTGCGGAGCGCATCGAACGGGAAACGCTCGGGGTCGAGCGAGACGTCGCTGGGGAAGACCAGAAGCTCGAGGGCGTCGTACGGCTCACGGCGACCGAGATGCTGACGACGCGCTTCATCGCGCCCCACCTGCGTCGGTTTCGGGAACGCTATCCGGAGATCCAGCTGGAGCTTCACTGCACCAATCTGGATGTGAATCTCGCACGGCGCGAAGCCGACATCGCGCTTCGGCTCGCCCGACCGACCCAGGAAGACCTGATCATCAAGCGGCTGTCGTTCATTCACCTCGGTCTATACGCATCCGTCGATTACGTCGATCGGTTCGGGCTTCCCAAGGACTCACTGGCCGGGCATCAGCTGATCCTGTTTGCCAAGCTTCGTCCCTTCCGGCGGGAGAACGATTGGATCGACGCGCGAGCGGACGGCGCGCGGGTCGCGCTTCGGTCCGACAGTGTGTCTGCTATCTACTCTGCGACGGTGGCGGGGACCGGCATCGGGCTCCTTCCCTGCCTGGTTGCCGACCACGACCGGCACTTGGTGCGGATACCGCTCGAGGGTGCGCCGGAGCCGCGGCAGATCTGGCAGGCCGTGCACAAGGACCTTCGTGACAGCGCGCGAATCCGCGCGGTGCTCGACTTTCTCGGGAAGATCTTGACGCCGCCTCAAGAAGCGGTGTCCGCAGCCTGATCGGGCTCTTCCTCTACGAGAGGGAGATGCCGCTTTGGCCCACCGTCACGGAGAGTCGGCGCGATCCCCAGGTCCCGGGATCGGCCTCGAAGACCCCGGCGCACGGCGTGCCGCATGACGCGCAGGTGCCGCCCCTGAGATTCCACGACAAGAGCTCGTACCAGTCGCGCTCGATCAGCACCGCGCCGCACCCAGCGCAATAAGTGGTATCGCCTTCGCGGTCGTGCACGTTGCCGGTGTAGACGTGATGCAGGCCGGCTCGGCGCGCGAGGTCGCGGGCGCGTCGAAGGGTTGCCCTCGGAGTCGGCGGCACATCCCGCATCCTGTAGCTCGGGTGGAACGCCGAGAAGTGAAGGGGCACGTCGGGGCCGAGCTCTTCCAGGATCCAATCCGCCATCCGTTGAATCGTGTCGTCGGCGTCGTTGTGCCCGGGAATCACGAGATTCGTGATCTCGAACCAGACGTCGGTTTCCCGCCGGAGGAATCGAAGCGTATCGAGCACGGGGGCGAGGCGTCCTCCAGCGACCCGTCGATAAAAGTCTTCATCGAAGCCCTTGAGATCGACGTTGGCGGCGTCGATGAACGAGAAGAGCTCCGCGCGAGGAGCGGGGTTCACGTAGCCCGCGGTCACCGCGACCGTCCGGATCCCGCGCGCATGACAGGCCTCCGCCGCGTCGCGAGCGTACTCGAGAAAGATCACGGGGTCGTTGTAGGTGAAGGCCACGCTCCTGCAGCCTAGGCGCGCCGCGGAGCTCGCGATCTCGTCGGGACTCGCGGCATGGGCCAGGGTGTCGGTCTCGCGGGATTTCGAGATGTCCCAGTTTTGGCAGAATTTGCAGGTGAGATTGCAGCCGGCGGTGCCAAAGGAAAACACTGGTGTGCCTGGAAGAAAATGGTTCAGCGGCTTCTTCTCGATTGGGTCGACGCAAAACCCACTCGAGCGGCCGTAGGTTGTGAGCACGACGGCGCCCTTTTCGTTGGCGCGGACGAAGCACAGCCCTCGCTGCCCCTCCGCGAGCTTGCACGCTCTCGGACAGAGCTCGCATACAACCCGTCCGTCCTCGAGACGGCTCCAGTAGCTGGTGGGTACGGTCGTCGGTGCTGCATCGCCCATCGAACATACGATGCGCACGTAAAGGACCCGTGACAACCCTCGCCGAGCAGCTTTGACAATTCTCGTTGCAGCGGCAGACTCCCATCTGGTGAGTGTTCGCATGCCGGCAGTGGCTGGGGCTTTTTACCCAGCGGACGCGCAAGTCCTGCGCGATACGGTGGAACGACACCTCGCAGAGGCCCGTGAAGCACGTTGGCCGGAGTCACCGCCTCCCAAGGCGCTGATCGTTCCGCATGCCGGTTATGTGTACTCGGGGCCGGTCGCCGCACATGCATTTGCGCGACTGGAAGCGTCACGCGATGCAGTACGCCGGATCGTCTTGGTCGGGCCGACCCATCACGTTCCATTTTCGGGGCTGGCGGTGCCGAGTCACGACGCGTTCGAAACTCCGCTTGGATCGGTCCGCGTCGACGAGGAGGCGCGGCGCACGCTGCTCGCGGGCTCCGTTGCGACGGTCCGCGACGACGCACATCAGTGGGAACATTCACTCGAGGTACAGCTTCCGTTCTTGCAGCACGTGCTCGGTTCGTTCGAGGTCCTGCCCATCGCGGTAGGCCGTGCGTCGCCCGCGGACGTCGCCGAAGCGCTCGACGCGCTGTGGGGCGGGGACGAAACGTTGATCGTGGTGAGCTCCGATCTCAGCCACTATCGTGACTACAGGACGGCGAAGCGAATGGACACCGCCACTGCAAAGGCGATCGAAACGCTGAGCCCGGACTCGATCGGGCAAGAGGACGCGTGTGGGCGCATCGCGGTGCAAGGGCTGCTGCAGAGCGCAAAGGCGCACTCGCTTCGTGCGCAGACCCTCGACCTGCGGAGCTCGGGAGACACCGCGGGCAGCCGGCGCGAGGTGGTCGGCTACGGCGCGTGGGCGTTCACCGCGTCGAGGAACGGCTCCGCGTAGCTCGCGATTCGCGCCGGGCCCATCCCGTGGATCTCGGCAAGGGCCTCGACGGACGTGGGTTTGAAGGCTGCGATTTCGAGGAGCGTACGATCGTGGCAGATCACGTAGGCGGGCACTCCCTTGGCCCGAGCAATGTCGAGGCGCGCCGCACGAAGGCGCTCGAAGAGCGTTGCGTCGACGTCGGTGGGTAGGTCGGGCGACACTCGAGGCGGCCGACTCGACCGTGTGCGGCCCGCGTCTGGGCTCGGCAGCAACACCCGGACTGGCGCCTCGCCCTTCATCGTCGCCACGCCGTCGGTGGTCAAATGGGGAACGGGAAACTCGCTGGTGCTCAAGTCGACGAGGCCGGCGGTGATCAGGCGTCTGAGGAGCACGAGCACCCACGCTTTGGGCCGGTCGTGCAGCAGCCCGTGTGTCGTGAGCGAGTCGAGCCCGAGCCGGCGAAGGCGATCGTTGTCGGCACCGTGCAGCATGTCGGCGACCGCGGTGAGGCCCGCCCGACCTCGATTGCGCGCGACCCCGGCGAGCGCTTTACGCACGACCAGCGCGTCCCCTTCCGAGGTGCCGCCCCGGCCCTCGTCTCCGCGCTCGAGCCGCTCGCAAACGTCGCAGTGGCCGCACCCGCCCAGCGTTTCCTGTTCGTCGCCGAAATAGCGCAAGATGAAATCGTGGCGGCAGCTTCCCGCTTCGACGTAGCGCATGAGGTCGAGGAACAGGCGCCACTGCTGTTGGGCGTGGTCCGAATCGGACGCCGCGTTTGCATCGCGCTCGCCACTCAGGCCGATCAAACGACGCCGGAGCCCCAGATCGCCCGAGCTCGTCAGCAGGAGACCATGCGCGGGCTGCCCGTCGCGCCCGGCGCGTCCAACCTCTTGATAGTAGGCCTCGACCGATCCCGGCGCCTGAACGTGCACGACCGTACGTATGTCCGGACGGTCGATCCCCATTCCAAACGCGTTGGTAGCCACCACGACATCCAGCGCACGCGCTGCAAACCGCCGGTTGACGTCCTCGCGCACGGCTGCGGACAGGCCCGCGTGGTAGGCCGCGACCCGCCAGCCGTGCGCCGCCACGACCTCGGCGACCTTTTCCGTGTTGCGCCGCGTCGCCGCATAGACGATCGCGCCCCCGTTGGGTTTTGCCGGATCGCCGAGCGCGCCCCGGAGCGCATCGAGCATGCGCCTACGGCGGCCGCTCGTGCTGTCCGTCTCAATCGCCGCCAGGTGCAAATTAGGCCGCGAGAAGCCGCGAAGGATCACCCCGGTCTCGTCTGACGGTAGGCCGAGCCGCGCCTGAATCTCTTCGCGGACGATCGGCGTGGCGGTGGCGGTGCACGCGATCAGCCGAGACGGTTGAAGCCTTGCGAGCACCTCGCCGAGGCGCAGGTAAGAGGGCCGGAAATCGTGCCCCCACTGCGAGATGCAGTGCGCCTCGTCGACCGCCACGAGCGGCGGCCGAAGGCCCTCGAGCAGGTGGACCAGCCGCGGGGACTCGAGGCGCTCGGGCGCCACGTACACGAGCTCATAGCGGCCGCGCGCGATCTCCTGCTCGCGGCGGCGAAGCTCGGCGGGCTCGAGGGTGGATGCGAGATAGGTGGCGGCCATGCCACGCTGGGACAACGCGCGCACCTGATCTTCCATCAGCGCGATGAGCGGCGAGATGACGATGGACGTGCCCTCCAGAACCGCCGCCGGCAGCTGATAGCAGAGCGACTTGCCGCCCCCGGTGGGCGCGATCACCAGGACCTTACGCTTGCCCTCGAGCAGCTCGTCGATCGCTTCGCGCTGCCATGGATAAAAGGAGGAGAGCCCAAACCTCTCCCCCAAGACCGAATCCACATCCCCCATGAACGAAAGCCACCCTACAGCGACCGCTGGCTGCATGCCATGGGTATCGGACATTCCACACCAACGTTGTTGTGGTGCTGGAAAAGGGGTCAGGCACCTCGCGAGTGCCAAGTGGCCGTACAGGTCTACATGCTCCGCATGAACCCTCGGATGGCTTCGGCGGTTTCGAACGCTCTTTCCATCAGGAACATGTGCCCCGCTCCCTCGAGGACCCGGAGCTCGCTCTTTTCGATGCGCGTGTGGAGGTACTCGGCGTACCTCGGCGGCGTCAGAGCGTCTTTGGTGCCGGCAACGATCAGCGCCGGGACCGCGATGTCGCCGAGGTCTTCCATTCGATCGAACGCGTTGGCCGCGCGCCAGTCCGCGCCCCCGGTGGCGATCGGCGTGAGCTCTCGATACCTGGCCGCCTCTTCGACGATCGTGGGATCCACGCCGGGTTCGTAAAGGCCCGGCGGCTGCGGGGGAAGCACGCCTGACTCTGCGATCTGCTCGAACAGCTGGAGGATCATCGGGTGCACGCGAAGGCGAGCCCCGGTGGCGAGCAGCACGAGGCCTTTCAGCCGCTCGCCAGGCGTTCCGAGCGCGTGCTCGAGCGCCACGCCGCCGCCGAGCGAGTGGCCCACGACGACGTAATCTCCATGCACCTGCGTCTCGACGAAACCGCGGAGAAGCTGCTCCATCTCGGCCGCTGTCGTGAGCGGCGGCCCGTCGGTGCCCGCGCGTCCGGGCATGTCGATCGCGGCGGCGTTGCATCCGGCCAGCGCGTCGAGGAGGCGGTCGTAGACGTGATGGTTGTCCGCCGAGCCGTGTACGCAAACCAGGGTCGGGCCGCTCCCTTCGACTCGTCGAAAGGTCATCGTTCGTCCGCCGACCTCCGCGCGGCCTACCACGACATCGCCTCCGCGCTGGCGCTCGCGAGCGCGATCGATTGAAAGCGAAAGAAGCGGTCGCGCGCATAGGTGCCGGTGTACTGGAGCGCGAGCTCGTCGAAGGAGACCGTCCGAAGAAACCGGTAGCCCGCTTCCGCCATCAGCGGCGTCGGATCATCGATCCCGAACTGCATGGGCTCGCCCAGCTCCTCGATGATGTCTTTCATCGCCCGGTCTTCATCGCGGAGCCGGGGGCTCGACTTGGCCATGTGGCTGTTCAAATAGTCGAATATCAGAAGCGAGCGGGGCTCGAGCGCCGAGGCCACGCGCCCGAGGGTCGAGCGAGCGGCGTCCTCGGCAAGGTAGTAGACGACGCCCTCCCAAACGAGACACGCGGGCGCTCTGCGGTCGAAGCCCGCGTCGGCCAGGCGCTGGACGAAGTCGTCCCGCTCGAAATCGCAAGGCACGAACGTCGCCGCATCGAGGGGATAGCCCTCGAACTTCGAAACTCGCTCACGTTTGTCGGCTTGGCTCGCCGGCTGGTCGACTTCGAAAAACCGCACCCCGCTGCGGCCGAGGCGCACGGCCCGCGTGTCCAGGCCCGCACCGAGGATCGCCACCTGCGCGATGCCCCGATCGAGCGCCCGAGTCACGCAGTCATCGAGGTATCGGGTGCGAAGGGCCACCCACAGCTCCATCGATGGAGAGTGCGCGTCCCAACGACGCGACAGCGCCTCTCCCTCGGGCCCAGCCAAGCGGAGCGCCCAGGGGTCGGCGCAGATCGGATGGGGCCCCTCGCTCGCTCGCCCCCGATACGCAGCGACCATGATCGCCGTTCGGCTCGCGGCGCGCGCCCGGGACACGCCTAGTGTCCGCGCTCGCGATCGATGCCGGGGTGCGTCGGGTCGCCCGGCTCGTGGCGCATGTTGGCCGTCTCGTAGGTGCCGTCGCGGCCCGGGATGGAGAGCAGGGTCTCTTTGTCGTAGAGGAAGTGCTCGCGTCGGGTCGACGGTGGCATGTGCATCCCCGTGTCCATTCGGATCGCGTCGCAGGGGCACGCCTCGACGCAGTAGCCGCAGAAGATGCATCGAAGCTCGTCGATCACGAACACCGACGGGTACCGCTCGTAGCCGAAGCGAGGATCGCCGGGCTCGTATTCCGCGGGCTCGATGTAGATGCACTGCGCGGGGCACGCCGTGCTGCAGCAAAGGCACGCCACGCAGCGGGGCGACCCGTCAGTCCGCTGGGTGAGGCGGTGAATGCCACGGAACCGTTCCGGGTACTCGATCTTCTCTTCGGGGTATCGGACGGTCGCGATTTCTTTCTTCGACTTCGGGCCGAACGTGTTCTTGAAGAAACGCCCCATGGCGAAGCCCAGGCCCTTCGCGATTTCCGGCACATAGAGCTGCTCGGCGACCGTCCGGCCGGGCTTCTTGATGACTTTGACTTCGACTGCCATGGCGACCTCAGAAGATCCGCTCGAAGAACGCCACCCACTGGTCGAGCCAACCGGACAGGATGAACGCGCCCACGACGAAGATGTTGAGCAAGGAAACGGGCAAGAGTCCCTTCCAGCAGAGCGACATCAGCTGGTCGTAGCGGAACCGTGGAAGCGACCAGCGGATCATGAGCTGCAGCCAGATCAGCACGATGATCTTGAAAAGAAAGAAAAAGAACTGGATGGCGACGACCAGCCAGTGGACCAGCGGCACGCTGAAGCTGCCCGCGACGAAAGGAAACGTGAATTCGAACCCGTCTCGATAGAGATAGGGCACGTCCCAACCACCGAAAAAGAGCACCGAGGCGATGGCGGCCAAAGACACCACCTCGACGAATTCACCCATGAAAAACATGCCGAACTTCATGCCCGAGTACTCCGTGAGGTAGCCCCCCACGAGCTCGCTTTCCCCCTCGGGCAAATCGAACGGCACGCGCTTGGTCTCGGCGATGGCAGCCACGAAGAAGTTGATCGCCGCGAGGGTCAGAGGGGGGATGAAGATTCCCCAGAAGTGCTCGTGCTGCCAGAGCGCCATGTCCTCCAGTCGAAGCGAGGCGTAGACCATGAAGGCCGGCACGAGGGTGAGGCCGAGCACGACCTCGTAGCTCACCATTTGGCTTGCTGCGCGAATGCCGCCGAGCAGCGAGTACTTGTTGTCCGAGGCGTAGCCGGAAACCGCAGCGCCGATGATCCCCGTGCTCGCGATGGCGAAGATGAAGAGGATCCCGACGTTGATGCTGGCGATCTGCATCGGGATGGCGGGCCCGGCGATGGCACCCGTTCTCGGCAACACTTGGTCGAGGTGGTCCCAGTGCAACGTGCTCGCGAAGGGAATCACCGCAAACGCGGCGATGGCGGGGATCAGCGCGATGATCGGACCGGCGGAGAAGAGGAGCTTGTCAGACTTGGGCGGGACGAAATCCTCTTTGAAGATGAACTTGATCGCGTCGGCGAGCGGGTGAAGGAGCCCGATGAGCATGATGCGCCCGCCGTTTCGAACGATCGTCGTGTGCACACCGTAGCCAATTCGCAAGAGCACGAATGCAATGCCCGTCCCGGCGAGGGTCTTTGCCAGCACGGACGTGGCGATCGGAAGCGGATTGCTGCCTCGAATGGCGATGTAGGACAGAACCAGCAGCGTGAGCAGCGCAACGACGCCCGTCATCGCGGCCAAACCCTTGAGGGGCGCGCGCGCGCGGTCGATGACCGTCACCGCCCCGTCGGGCAGCACGATCGCCGCGCGGCTCGGTCCGAGCCTGTCCTGAATCATCGCGCTTTGGCGTCGCTCCGCCCAGATCAGGACGGGCGCAAATGCGCCGACCGTGATGAGCAGGACGACCGCAACCTTCACCAAGGCAGAGACGACGAGAAAGGTGGTGGTCACTGCGCCGCCTCCACCGCGTCCGTCATACCCGCACGGAGCGAGGCGAGGTCTTTGAAGCCGAGGTCGTGGCCGAGCCGATTTGCAAGCGCCGCGATCGCCTGCCAGCAGGGATCGACGCCTGCAGGCGCATCGAGGACGGGTCGAAACCCTTGGCTCATTCCTTTTTCGTTGATGAAGCTGCCTTCGATCTCGAAGATGTCGGCGACCGGAATCACCACCGACGCGACGGCGGGAAGCGCCCCGACGTGGCTGGTCAGCGAAACCACGGCATCGAGCGACACCAGCGGGGCGAGCTCTTCGAGGCGCTCGGCGGTGGCCCAGCCCAGCGCGATCACGCCCTCGATCGAGCCGCTCTGCACGTCCCCCAGGAGGTCCTGGATGCTCGCGAGCTCGACGCCCCCAGCGGCCTGCGTTGCGCCGGCCCGGTTGGGGTTGTTGTCGCTGCTGCGGAGGATGTCGTCGCCCTCCCAGCCGCCGAGCGCCGCGAGGTACAGACGGCTCGCGCCAAGGGACGCAGCGAGCTTGGCCAACGCGAGGTTGTCCTCGGTCGTGTGCTGCGCGCTCAGCACCACCCCTAGCTTGGAGCCGTCGACACCCCCGAGCTTCTGGGCTGCGAGGTCGAGCGCCTCGGACTCGCCGATCGGCATGCGCGCGTCCCCACGCCCCTCGGTCGGCATCGCGAGGCGGTCGGTGTCGTGGCGCGTGTACGTCATCATGCCGTCGTCGCACATCCAAAACTCGTTGACATCGGGGTTGTCCCGGGGGCGAAGCCGGTAGACCTTGCCGTAGCGGGGGTCGTAGTCGACGTGGCTGTTGCAGCCGGTCGCGCAGCCCGTGCAGACGCCCTTCCCCGACTTTAGGAACCAGACCCTGGCCTTGAACCGAAAGTCTTGGGTCGTGAGCGCGCCAACCGGGCAAACGTGCTCGGTCATGAACGTGTAGCGGTGATCGAGCTCGCGGCCCGGCGCGACGAAGATCTCGTTGCGATTGCCGCGCTCGCGCATGTCCAGCACGTCGTCCTTCACCACCTCGCTACAGAAACGAATGCATCGCGTGCACATGATGCAGCGCTCGCCGTCGTAGACGATGGTCGGCCCGAAGCGAACCCCCTTGGGCTTGTGCACCGGCTCGGTGAGCTTGCGCTTCAAGGTTGCCTGGTGCTCGTAATAGTAGTCTTGAAGCTTGCATTCCCCGGACTGGTCGCAGATCGGACAGTCGACGGGGTGGTTGAGCAGCAAGAACTCCTGCACGGAGGCCTGCGCCTCTTTCGCCTCGTCGTCGATCGACGACACCTCCATGCCCTCGGCGGCGGCGAGCTGACAGGCGGGCTGGAGCTTCGGCTTGGTCGCGGGAACGAACTCCCCCGTAGCGTCGTCGAGCACGAGCTGAGGCATCTCCATCTGACGCCCGCTCTGGACGTGCACGAGACACATCCGGCAATTGGCCGCGATCGAAAGCCCGGGGTGCCAGCAGTAGTGGGGAATCTCGATTCCCTCGCGCCAAGCCGCCTCCATGACGGTCTCCCCCGGCTGGAAGACGATCTCTTTCCCATTGAGCTTGAAGCTAGGCATCTCGGCCACCCATCATCGGTCGCATTCCCCGCCGATCATGTTGACCGAGCCAAACGTCGGAACGATGTCGGCAATCATGCCGCCCCTGAGCATCTCGTGCGACGCGGCCAGGTTGTACCAGCACGGCGGGCGGACGCGAACCCGATACGGCGTGCCGCTTCCATCCGAGACGATGTGAAAGCCGAGCTCTCCGTTGCCGCCCTCGGTGAAGCTGTAGACCTCGCCTTTGGGCGTCCGAAGCCCCTCCATCACCAGCTTGAAGTGTGCAATCGTCGCCTCGATTGTGTTGTACACCGCCTGTTTGTCCGGGTAGACGATGCGCGGGTCGTCCACGTTGACCGGACCCTCGTCGGGCATCTGATCGAGCGCTTGCTCGATGATGCGGACCGATTGCCGAATCTCCTCGAGCCTCACCATGAAGCGATCCCAGTTGTCGCCGTCCTCGCCCACCGGCACATCGAAGTCGAAGCGGTCGTAGACCATGTACGGGTAGTCTTTGCGGACATCGTACGGAAGGCCCGTCGACCGTGCGACCGGACCGGTGACCCCGTACGAGAGCGCCTGCTCCTTGGTGAGCACCCCGACACCTTGCATCCGGTCGAGAAAGATCCGGTTCCGAAGCAGCATGATTTCCGTTTCTTTCACGACTTTGTGAACCTCGGGAATCAAGTGCCGGACGTCGTCTTTGAAGGTGGCCGTGGGCGGCTCGGCCATGCCCCCGATGCGGCCGAAGCTATGCGTCATCCGGGCGCCGGTCTCTCGCTCGAGGATGTCCCAGACCCAGTCGCGAACCTTGAGCAACCATAGAAACGGCGTGAACGCGCCGAGCTCCATCGCGGACGCCCCGTTGCACGTGAAGTGGTCGGAGATGCGAGAGAGCTCCCCGAGGATGACGCGATAGTACTGGCAGCGTTCCGGTACCTCGATTTGCAGAAGCTTCTCGACCGCGAGCGACCATCCGACGTTGTTGAGCATCGGTGAGACGTAGTTGAGGCGGTCGGCGTACGGAAAGACCTGACTCCAAGTCCCCCGCTCGCACGACTTCTCGAAGCCGCGGTGAAGGTAGCCCGGCTGCACGTCCAGGTTCATCACCGTTTCGCCATCGAGATCGAGCACCATTCGAATGGTGCCGTGCATCGCCGGATGCGATGGCCCCATGTTCAACCGCATCGGGTCCGCAGACAGCTCGAGCGCGGCCTCGTCGTTCGCGAGCTCGTCGGCTGGTTCCATCTAGTCCCCCGCGCCCTTCTCCGAATCCTCGGCCTCGCCTTCTTCGGCCATGCGCGCTGCGATGCGAGCTTGAATCCGCTGTGCAGCCTCGGAGTCGCTCAGGGCGCGGCGCTGACCCTGCTGAACGCCGATGGCGGGCGAGACCTGGTTGTCGCGCCCCGCCAATCGGGATTCCCAATCGATTCGAGCGAACGGCTGGCCTTCCTCGATGCCAAACGGCGGAAGCTTAGCGACGTCGTCCACGTCCCGATACGGGACGAGGGGCTGTGCCTTGTCGATCGGGTAGTCCTTGCGAAGCGGATACCCGACGAACTCGTCATACATGAGGATGCGCCGGAGGTCGGGATGGCCCTCGAACGGGATGCCGAACATATCCCACACCTCTCGCTCGGCCCAGTTGGCGCCGGCCCAAATCCCGCTGACCGTCTCGAGACTCTCGCCGTCCTTCACGTAGGTCCGAGCCCGGATGCGCGCTCCGGTGACCGACGAGCGCAACATCAGAACGACGTCGAAACGCGCAGATGCCCGCTCCGGATAGTCGACGGCGGTGAGGTCGATGAAATGATCCATCTGGAGCGCGTCGTCGTGCCGCATCAGCTTCGCGAGCTCGACCCAGTCTGAAGCGGCAACCACGACCTCGTAATCGCCAAAGGCATCGCTGGTCTCGAGGACGCGCGGCCCGAGCGCCTCGGTCAGCCGGTCCACGACCGCCTGGCTCACGAGCCCTCCCCCGCTTTCCCGGGCGCCTGTTCGGGAACGAGCTTCGGTGGAACGACGATGGGCCGGCGGTCGTTGGCCTGAATCTTCTCTTGAAGCAGCATGAGGGCATCGAGAACGGCTTCGGGCCTCGGCGGACAGCCCGGAATGTAGACGTCGACGGGAATGACTTTGTCGACGCCCGGAATCGTCGTGTAGTTGTCGTAGAAGCCGCCGCACGAGGCGCAGGTGCCAAAGGCGATGACCCACTTGGGGTCGGCCATCTGCTCCCAGATGCGGCGAACGGCCGGACCTTGCCGCTGGCTGATCGTCCCGACGACCCAAAGCACGTCGGACTGCCGGGGACTGAAGCGCGGCGCTTCGGCACCGAACCGGGCGATGTCGTAGCGCGGTGCCGCCGTGGCCATGAACTCCATCCCGCAGCAGGCCGTGACGAAGGGGTACTGGAAGAGCGACCACTTGCGCGCCCATTGAAGCAAGTCGCTGAGGCGTGTGGTCACCGCCACGTCGGCGTCGCCGCCGATGACTTTCAGCTCTCCCATTCGAGGGCACCTTTCCGCCAGGCGTACATCAGCGTGACGAGGAGAACGATGAGAAAGAGCATCATTTCGACGAAGCCGAACCAGCCGAGCTTTCGAAAGAGGCTCGCCCACGGGTAGAGGAACACCGCCTCGATGTCGAACACGACGAAGAGGATGGCCGTGAGGTAGAATTTGATGCTCAGGCGAATGTGGCGGGCGCCTGTGGTCTCCGAGCCCGACTCGTACGGAATCGCCTTCTCGGCCGTCATGTTCTTCGGACCGAGCGCGCTGGTCAGGGTGAAGACGGCCAGGGCAACCACCAGCGCGGCACCGAGCATCAGAAACACCGGCAAATAGGCGGAGAACATCGAGTGCTAGCTTTCCCGACGCAGCAAGCCGCGCCGATCGTGAGGTGCTTAGTATCAGCCTCTGGGGGTGTCAATGAAGGCGAAGTCGACGGCGCTGCGAAGTAAACGTCCCGCGGGCGCCCCAGACGATCGCGAGCAGCCAGACGGCCGATCCCAGAGGCCCCCGATGCGTGCCGGGGCGTGCAATTTCGCATCCAGTCGCGGATTGAGACGAAGCCTCGACAGCCGTTGCGGGGTCGGAGGGCTCGTTCGGGCCGGCGCTCGACACCGGATTCGATGGCGGATCGGGATTGGACGGAGGCTCTGGATCCGATCGCGCTTTGCCGCGGATCCGAAGCGCCGGGTCGCCGAGCAGCAAGTAGACCCGGTGCTGTGGCAGCGATGCGTTCGCTGCGGCGCGGTGTGCCCGCAGCATGGCGTCCCCAATCGTCTCGGCGTCGGAGTCGAAGACCGCCTCGGTAAACGCGACGCGAAGGAGGTCGCTTTCGAAGTGATTCGACCAGCCGGTCGCGCTAAAAATTCCGGCGCTCGCGCCCTCGACGAGGAGCTGCTCGCCGAGAGAGGAAAACCCAGGGATATCGAAGCGAACCATGTTGCACGTCCAGCCGAGCACGACGGGCGTGGTCGAACGCTCGGCGAGCGCGGCGACATCCGTGAGCGTCACCAGTCCCTCGGCCGCCATGCGGTCGATGCTGCTGTGCCCCACGTAGGTCATCCATCCCAACGTGCTCCACATCGACAGAAGCCGGCTGCGGGCCTCGTCCGGAGTCTCGACCGTCAAATCGATCTCGAGCGCTCGGTCCGGCGCCACCCAAGCCGAAAGCAGACGGGACGCTGCGATGAACTCGTCGTACTGCGAGTCGTCCGACGCGAAGAGCACGTCCATCGAGTCGTGGGTCGCCTCGAACGATTCGATCGATGCGAGAATGGGGCCGAGCTGCTCTCCGCGCTCGATCGGAAGACGTCCCATGGCGATCTCGGGAACTCCGTCATTGCCGACCAAGTCCGCGAGCATCGAGTCCGAGGGGAAGAGGCCGCCATCGGTGACCGCAAGCGCCGGCGGAAGCCAGTTCTCGCCGTGCCCCATCAGGTCGCGATAGTCGAGGTTTCCGTTCCCGATCAGCACGACGAACCTCGGGCCCGTCCGCCAGTGCTCGGTGGCAAAGGCCAGGAATTCCCGGATTGCGAAAGGGTCCGGCTCGCCGTCGGCAAACTCCCAGTAGACGTCCTCGATGTCGACGGAGAGGACGCGATAGCCGTCGGCTGCGCGGTAATCGGCCAGTGCCTCCGCAGCGGCCAACAGGTGCGCGG
This sequence comes from Polyangiales bacterium, assembly GCA_041576815.1. GTDB lineage: Bacteria > Myxococcota_A > Polyangia > Polyangiales > Houyiibacteriaceae > SG8-38. Next base: position 171,407 of record JBFGKE010000001.1, on the reverse strand, counting down.
GCGCGATGATCAGATAGTCGACCTCGCGATCGGTCCCGCGCAGATCCGTCGGCAAATGCTGGCGAATTTCAACCGGGGTGATGATGCTTTCCGGCGTCGCGACGACGAAGCGCAGATCGGACCCTTCGGTTGCGAAGCGGAGGCCGCCCTGCTCGTTCAGGACGACGCGGTCATACCGCGCTGGGGCCATGGGGTCGGTGACGTCGTAGAGAAGCGTGGCGTTCGCAGAAAGCCCGATCACCGAGTGAACGCCGTCTGCGGCCCCTGAAAATCGAAATGACGGAGAGTCGGCCTCTGCGGACCGCACGTAGTCCACTTCGACCGCATCGAGGTAGAGCACCGGGGCTTCGTCGCCAGCGACGTGCTGCTGCACGACGAGCTCGTTGTCGGGCGTCGCCGCGATGCCGCTTAGAGCTGCCGCGATCGTGTACCGCGCTCGGCCCATTCGGTCGAACACGCCCACGCTCTGCCCGTTCCAGTGGAGCTCCACGCGAAACGGCTGATCGGGATGCTCGGTCGCCCCGTGGACGTAGACTCGGAGCTCCGCCGCGGACGGCGCGCCGAGCGCCGGCAACGGCACCGCAATCTCCACCTCCGCGCCCGAAGACAGGGCATGCCAGAAGAACAGGTCCTGCCGAGGGTCGGGAGCGCCCGACGGGCCCGGAAAGAGGTTTTCCTCGAGGCGCGTGGTCTCGAGATAGGTGTGGGGCGCGCCCGCGAGGAGAGGCACGAGCCCCCGCGACGGCATCGTCGACCCCTGCTCCATCGACACCCGGACTCGGTGGTCGCGGGAGAATGGAGAACGGACATCCGGAGTCACGAACCGAAGGGCCTCGCCGCCGTCGACCGCATGCCAGGCGATCGACTCGCCGCCGAGCCGTAGGTCCAGCCATCCCGACCGCACGAGGCTCGACACATCCGCGGCCGTGCTGTCGAGCGCCTCGGCAAGCGACGACGCGCTGACCTCCACGACCCCGGGCCCCTCCACCAAGAGCACGGCGCCGGCGGCCGACCCGACCCGCTTGGGCACCGCGGTCGACGACTGGGCCTGAGCCGCGACCGGCGCGGAAAGCACGAACAAGGCCCCGAGCCAAGTGATTCGCGCCCAACGCACGCCTGAAGTATCGCAGAAATCAGCCGGAGACCGAACAGATCAGCGACGCCTGCGGCGAGCCGCGAGGAGCGCTCCCGACACCAGGAGCGCCAAGCCGCTCGGCCCTTCCCCGGCGCCCGGCGCCCGAACGGCGCAGCTGGAGCCGGCGTCGGTCGAAACCTCGACTTCACTAGAGGTTTGAACCGGGTTGCGCGATGGGTCGTCGGACGGCACTGGAGGGGCGGGCTCTGGTGCCGCGGCCGCCTTGGGGGCCCGAAGCCGAAGCGCGGGATCTCCGAGGAGCAGGTACACTCGATGCTGGGCCACCGGAGCGTTCGCGGCCGCCTCATGTGCGCGGAGCATGGCGTCGCCGAGGGTTTCCGCATCGGAGGCAAACACCGCCGCGTTGAAGGCCTGTCGAAGCTCATCGGTCTCGACGTGATTCGACCAGCCGGTCGCGCTGAAGACCGCCGCGCTCCCCCCGTCGACCACCAGCTGCTCTCCGAGCGATGCGAAGCCGGGGATGTCGAATCGGGCGATGTTGCAGCTCCAACCGAGCACGACCGGGCTGCTTGGGGTCTGCGCGAGCTCGGGGAGGTCTGCGGTGGTGAGCAGGCCCTCGGTCGACAACCGATCGAGGCCCCCATGTCCGACATACGTCAGCCAGCTGACGCCGCTCTGCCACGCGGACCGCAGTCGATGTCGAGCCTCTTCTAGGGCTTCGGTATTCAGGTCGATCTCATCGAGGCGCCCCGGTGCCACGTCCGCGGCAAGCGCGCGGGCGGTGGCTACGAACTCGCCGCGCTCGGAGTCGTCGGCCGCGAAGAGCGCCTTCATCGTCTCGTGATTGGCTTCGAACGACCGAATCGCGTCGAGCGCGCGGCTCAGCTCGTCGGCCGTCGTCACCGGCAAGCGACCGATCGCGATCTCGGGTACGCCGTCATCACCGACGATGTCCCCGAGCATCGAATCCGAGGGGAACAGGCCGCCGTCGGTCTCGGCGAGCGCCGGCGCCAGCCAGTTGCCGCCGAGCCCGATCAGGTCTCGGTAGTCCATGCTGCCCTTGCCGACGAGCACTGCGAATCGCGGTGCGACCGCCCACTGGCGCGATGCAAACGCGAGAAGGTCGCGAACCGCGAGGGGGTCGGGCTCGCCGTCGGCGAACGCCCAAAAGACATCGTCGATGTCGACCACCAGGGTGCGATAGCCGTCGGCCTCTCGATGGCCTGCAAGCGTTTGCGCCTCCTCGACCAGGTGCGATGCCGCGACGACCAGGTAGTCGACCCGGAGGTCGGGGGAGCGGAGGTCGGCGGCGTCGTGCGGTGCGACCGCGACCGGCACCGACACGCTCTCTGGGGCTGCGGCGAGGAAACGACCGGCGTGCGCCTCCGACGTAAAGCCCAGGCCCCCCGATTCGTCGACAGGCACCTCACCGTAGTGCCGCGGCGCGCTCGGGTCCGTGACGTCGTAGAGATGAACCGTTTGAGACGTGAGACCGGTCACGCGCTGCGTGCCGTCACTGGCCGCGCCGAAACCGAACGAGGGCGCATCCGCCTCGGCGAAACGCGCGTAATCCACCTCGAGGGCATCGACGTAGAGGACGGGCGGCGCTTCCCCTGCAACGTGCTGCACGACGACGAGCTCGTTCAGCGCGGCGACGCTCACGCCGTCGAGAGGCACGTGAATCGCGTGTCGGCTTCGCCCGAAGAGCTCGAACGTGCCGAGGCTCTGCCCGTTCCAACGAAGCTCGACGAGGTGTGGCTGCTCCGGATGCTCGGTCGCTCCGTGGACGTAGACCCGAAGCTCTTCCGCGCCGGCGTCGACCAGCCCGGGAAGCGAAACCGGGATGACCGCCTCCGCCTCGGAGGAAAGCGCATGCCAGAAGAAGAGGTCTTGGCGGGGGTCGGGGCCTCCCGTCGGTCCGGGGAACACGTTTTCTTCGAACCGCTTCGTCGCGACGAACGTGTGAGGCGCCATCGCAGCCCCCTCGACGAGCACCGCCGCCTCCATCGTCAGGCCGTCATTGATCGAAAGGAGGTAGCGGTGCTCGCGAGAGAACGGCGAATTGATTTCAGGGGCGACGAACCGGAGCGCAGCTCCGTCGCCGACTGGGTGCCACGCCACGGGCTCTCCGCGTAGGCGGAGATCGAGCCCGCCGGACTGAATCAGTCCTGCAGCGCCGTCCCGGCTCGCCCCGAACACGTCGGCCAGCGTCCCGGCATCGACTTCGACGACACCCGGCTCGGCGACCGTCAGAACCGCCGCAGAGACCGCCGCGGCGCTCTTCCGCGCGGCCGACCGGAGCGAGTGCGCGCGCACTGGCCGCGCCCTACGGCGTAGCTCGATCTCGCGCGGGACGCGGCCGGCAGCTCGGGAGCGGACACGCGCGAACGCGAAGCGAGCGTCCACGGGCTCGGGGTTTCGAACGTACGGGCCGTACTGTACGCTCCCTCCCGAGACCGTGCGCTCCTCGATGATGTATTCGACGGTGCTGTCGAGCGGCGCCTCGTCGTCGCGGAGGAAGTAGCGCGCTCCGTGCACTTCACCTTCGGGCGCGGCGGGCACCTCGCCAACCCACCGAAGGCGGCCATCGGCGTCACTCCGCCACAGGCGGAAGGCCACCGAGCCCACCTCGGTGGTGGTTTCCCAGGTGACGAGCAAGCCCGTGTCGTCTTGCGAAACCTCGAGGCCGCTCACGTTGGCGTAGGTGAGAAGCTGGCAGCTGGTCAGACCCTGGGAGGTTCCAGGCACCTCTTCGACACAGGAGTCGGTGCCGTTGCCCCCGTCGACCGTGTCGATCCCCGGCCCCCCGCTCAGGGCGTCGTTGCCGTTGCCGCCCTTGATTTCGTCGGCGCCGTCCCCGCCGTGGATGATGTCGGTGCCGTCCTTGCCCTTGAGCTTGTCGTCGCCGGCCCCACCGCAAATGTAGTCGTCGCCCTTGCGGCCATCGATGTCGTCGTCGCCTCCAAACCCGAAGATGCAGTCTGGCCCGTTTGTCCCGCGCAGCTTGTCGTCTCCACCGGTTCCGGCGATGTAGTTGGAGCCCGCCGGACAGACGTCAGGCACGCCGTTCATGTCGGCGTCGGCCGTCGAGCACTGGGCTTCTACGCCCACCGAGACGCCGAGCGCCGAAACCAACGTGAGCAGAATTACAACGGGGGCGCGCTGATAGCCGGGTTGGCCGGATTGAGTGGGTAAAACGACTAAGTCGACGGCCATGTCGACAATAAAGCAAGAATTCTACTATTTGTCGAATCTTATGTTCATGCTGAATAAACTACGCCGCTATTCGCCTGTGCAGCCCCCGCGTTCAGAGGGAAAAGGCGGGCGACGAGCGGAGGCCGGGAGTTAGGACCCGGTGCGGTTTTGGAGCGCCGGGGCCGCTTGAAGCTGCGGCACATTCACATCGACCCGTACGTGGAACACCTGTCCTTCGAGGCGGATGTCGAGCTTGCAGCGCGGAGACGAGGCGACCTGTAGAAGGCCGATGCCCCCGTTGTTGCGAATGCTGGCCGATTCGATGAGGTGCGCCGTGAGCTCGCGATGAAGCGCGGCGGGAGACTTGCTTCCCACGTATTCCTTCACGAAGCGCAGCGCGCGCTGCGCCTCTTCGACGTCTTTGACCGCGTTCGTGGTCGACACGCAGAGCTGGGGCTTGCCTTTGTGAAGCCGGTAGCGGACGTAAAGCGAAGGCGCCGGCGACGCGTCCCAATCGGCGTGCGTCAAGACGTTGTCGACGACCTCGCGAACGGCGACAACCACGTCGCGGACCGGAAACGGGTCGGCAAACATCGAACTCAGGGTCCACTTCAACCCGAAGATGACCGACTCGGTCAGCTCCGGATCGAACCGGAGCGGCTTGAGGAGCAGGTCATACATGACTTGGGAATCTTTGCTCAAGATGCTCGCCGCCTGATCTCCACCAACTCGAGCGGAGGCCCGGGTTGCTTGGATAGCCCCTCCACGAAGAGCTTGGACATCTTCAGATGCTCCGATTGCTCTGGACGTTCGCCCGTCGCGTAAATAGTAATCGGGATTCCATGTCCGCGCATGCCATTTAGCATTCGATAGATCGCGTGCTGGGCACGGGAAAGCGCCTCCCCGAGGTCCTCGAGGTGGCAGTGCACGTGGGTTGCCGGGGTCCCGCAGGCAAGCGCCGCCAGTTCTTCCAAATGGCTGAGATATCGGTCGAAACGCGTCCCCCGACGCACCACCATATCTCCTTGGAACCAGATCGTGAGCTCGTGATGCTCGTCGACCCGGTGATCGATCTGGAGTCGAGAATGGCCCTTCAACTCGAATGTTCCAGCAGGTCCCATCGGTGTGCTCTATTTCCCTACCTCGATGCCGATCAGCGTCACGTCGTCGAGCTGCGCCGTCATGCCGCGAAACCGCTTCATCGATTCGATGATCTCCTCGGTTGCCGCTCGGATGTCGGTGTGCCCCATCGCGATGCTCCAGGCCTCTTTCAACCCCCCCTCACGGAAGGTCTGCCCCGTGTGGTCAGGTTGAGTGTACAGGCCATCGGAGTAAAGAAACAGACGGGTGCCGGGGGTGAGGCTCAGCTCCCGCGACTGGTAGCTCATGCCGGGAAACAAGCCGACGACGAACCCTTCGGTGTGAGGGGGTGTCTCGAATGATCCGTTGGCCATCACGATGAACGGCATTTCGCCGGCCTGGGCGTAGCAAGCCGAGGTCGGTGCGCCGGCCGCGGTGTCCAGATCGAGACAGAGAAAGCTCCCGGACAGGTCGGCATACTTCGAGGTGGCGACATCGTTGAGGCGCGTCAGAACGTCGGCCGGGCCGAGCTCAGGATGCTCGAGGCTCGTGTACTCCGGCCACGCCGCCGCCGCCCGCACGGCAGCCTTGACCCCGTGATCGACCATGTCCGCGACGAACAGCCGGACACGACTCGGGCCGAGCGACGTGAGGTGATAAAAATCGCCGCCCACGACGTCCGCGGGGTGGAACTCCACGTGCGCGTCGAGCGGCTCGGGCATCTCGAGCTTGGAAAGCAAGCTCTCCTGAAAGTTGCGGGCGAGCTCGAGGTCCGAAAGCAGGTTGTCGTGCTGCGCGCGCAGCGTGAGGTGCGCGTCGAAGAGCGCACGCTCTTGACGGCGCTTCGTCACGAGATTTCGCACGCGAAGGAGGAGCTCGTCCTGAAGAAACGGCTTCAGGAGATAGTCGTCAGCCCCATATCCGAGCCCGCGCAGCTTGGACTGCTCCTCGGCGCGCGCCGTCACGAGGATGACCGGTGTGCGCGCGAGCCGCCCTCCTGCGCGCTTGATCGCCCGACACAGCTCGGAGCCCGACATCACCGGCATCATGACGTCGGACACGACGAGGTCGGGATCCCAGCGTGTGGCCTCCTGCAAGCCTTCGGCGCCATCCTTGGCAGTTCTGATTTCGTAATCGGGCTCGAGGATCGAGCATAGATACCGCCGCATGTCCGCGGCATCGTCGACGACGAGCACGCGGGGCTTGTCATCGTCGATTTCGAAGAGCCGGTTGACCCAATCCACGGAGACGGGGTCGTCCTCGTCTTCATCGAGTTGATCGAGCCGCAGGGCTTGGTCTGCCGCATGGGCGTCGGCCGGCTCTTCCTGGGGCTCGGCCGCGAACTCGACGAGCTGCTCGGCTTTCAGGGCCGACTCCGCCGGCGTTCGCGAATGCTCGAACACGTGTGCGTCGGGGAGGTGCGCCTTGCCGCGAGGAATCGAGAGGATGAACGTCGTGCCGCGCTCAGGCTCGCTCTGCACGTCGACCGTGCCGCCGTGAAGCTCGAGGTTGGTCTTCACCAGGGAAAGGCCGATCCCCGTCCCCGCGTAGCGGCGGGTCTCGGACGAGTCCGCCTGGGCGAACCGGTCGAAAATCGTGTGGATCTTGTCGGGGTCGATCCCGATGCCTGTGTCGCTCACGCGGATCTCCACCGCCTGATCGAGCTCCCTCACCCTCACGGTGATGCGGCCGCCCTTTGGCGTGAACTTGAAGGCATTCGAGAGCAGGTTGAGGAGCGTCTGTTCGAGCTTTTCGCGATCGATGTAAAGCCACACCGGCTCCGACGGCACGGCGAGCTCGATCTCGAGGCTTTTCGCTCCGGCAGCGCCTTCGACATCGCCAACCAGCCGGCGCGCCAAGGCGGCTACGTCCTCCTTGCCGAATTCCGCTTGGACGTTGCCGGACTCCACTTTCGCGAAATCGAGCAGCTGGTTGATCAAGCGGAGCAGCCGGAGCTGGTTTCGCCGGAGGCCTTCGAGCTGCTCTTCGACCTCGGGCCGGTGTCGTTCCCGCAGCAGCGACTCCAGCGGCCCGAGCGAAAGCGTAAGGGGCGTTCGAAGCTCGTGGGAAACGTTCGCAAAGAAGTCGGTTTTGAGCTGGTCGAGCTCCTTGAGCCGGTCGTACGCCACCTCGAGAGAGGCCTTGGTTTCCTCGAGGCTTCGGCTGGTCAGAAACTCCCGCCTCTCGATTCGGTAGCGAAGCTGTTGCGCGACGACACTGATCATCGCCATTCCGAGCAGGAAGCTGAGATGGATCGGGAACACGTCCCCCTTCTTCACCTCGGCGAGGCCGAAGAGGAGCGGCGCGAGATAGGAGACGATGATGAGGAGCATGTAGACCAACGCGGTCTCGATCGGCCAAAGGGTGACCGCGCCTACTCCTACGATGATGAAGACGAGCGTGAGAAAGAACTCGGAGTTGTACCCATCGTGAAGCAGCATGAGCGTGATGCTGTACCAACCGCAGACCAGGAACGCACCGATCGTCAGAGCGTCCACGTGACGGACCGTCCATGGCCGCGCGCGGAATGCCGCGAACGCGATCACCGCAAGCACGGCCAGACAAACTCCGCGGAGCGTTTGAAGAAGCCAGAAATGCTCTCGGACCTGGTAGTACTCCACCCACGCAAAAGACGACACGACGACGAGCGCCGAGAGGGTCGCCGCTTTCAGGCCCTGAATGTTCGTCTTCCGCCGCGCTTCGTCGAAAGTCGCTGGACCTGAAATGCGACTCGCTGCGTCAGACATGGCCCTGCGAGATGCGCACGCTTTGTCCCGTGGCTGCTAGAAGCGCGTCGCGGAGCTCCTCCGGCCATGGCAACGGTCGAGGCGCTGCGCCGCGCTCGAGCGTCGCCCACGCGATGAGGTTGCGCCCCGCGGCGATTTTGGTGACGCCGGCTGGCTCTTTCCGGAAAAACTCGAAGCTCAACCGCGCCCCGCGCTCGTAAAGCTCCTCGAGACGCATGAGAACGCCAACCTCGTCGAACGGCATCGCATCTCGGAGCTGGCTGATGCGGGTCTGAGCACGATGGAGCTCTCCGTGCGTGCCGCGCTCTTCGAAGAGGTGCGGCGCCAGGGAGTGAAAGAACCCGTCCGTCAGTCGACCTTGCCACGCGCTGTAGTTCGCGAAGTAGATGTTGCCGACGACGTTGGAGTCCTCTGTTGCGGTGGAGTAGGTTTGCTCGGCGAGGAGCGGGCCCGGCTGAGGCCCCGGCACCTTGGCAAACAGGGTGGCGCCGAGGTCGAGCTCGAGCGCGGGGCCGACCGTGGGCTCGGGCGCATCGTCTCCCATGTCTTTCAAGAACCGGTACAAGAAGTCTGGCCAATCCGTGGCGGAGATGACGCCGTGGCGCACCGACTTGACCGCCGAGATCCGCATCTTCGTCCACGCGATCATTTCGGGCTCGCCGCTCGGGAAAGGGATGCGCCACCACTCGAAGATGTTTCCCGCGTCGCCCTTGTTGACGTACTCCATCCAATACCGGCCTTCGATGAAGTCGTTGCGCTTCGGCACCTTGAAGATGCGAGTCTCGCATTCGTTCGTCGCCGACATCACCGAGTTCGAGCCGAGCATTTCGAGGATGCCCTCGTAGACGCCCGGGGTGTTCATCCCGCCCCACTCCCGAAGCTTGCCCGCCCACCGGAAGTAGCTGGTGAAGTTCAGTGACCCGCTCACCGAGGAGGAATCCTGCGCGCTCAAGGGAAAACGACAGAAAAACGCCGTTTGGCCTTCGTGGCCGTAGCCGGGCACATCTCGATAAAAGACCCCGCCGTCCCATGGCTCGGGCCGATTCACCTGGATGCGCACGTCGTCTTCCAGGGCATCGCCGTGAATCACGCGAAGCGGAACGGCCGGGACAGCACCGCGCGAGGCGAGCTCGGCCGCGCGGGGCCAGTCTTGTCGTTGGGACAGCGTGCGTGCGCGGTAGCCGAGGAGGCTCTCGAGCGGCGATCCGTCTGCGCTGACGGCATTCACGGTCCCGATGTACGTGTCGTCTTCGTGGCCGTCGATCGTGGCCCGTGCGAGGCCCCTCTCCCTCTTTGCCGGTTGGCCGTGAATCTCCCAGCGATCGACGCGTACCGGCAGGCACTGATCCGGCACGACGCAAAGCTGCAGGCTCTGGAGCAGAGCGTCCCGGAAATACGGATCGCCGAGGAGCCAGCTCTCGCGTGTCGGGTCCCGCTCCGCGGCGAAGACACATCTCTGCGCGTCGAGCGCGAAGACCTTCTCGATTCGCTGAAACCGCGGGCCCTGGAAGAGAACGGAGCCATACAGATGCTGGCGCGGTCGAATGGGCAAAGCTTCGGCCGGCATCTCGAAAAACCGCGCGCCCGTTTTCGTGTCGGCGCCGAGAACGAAACATGCTGAAAAGTGAGCGCTCGCGAACCCCGTCTGTTGGCAGCGGACCTCTGCGCGAATCCGCTGTGGCGCCGACTCGAACAAGTCACCGTCGTCGACTCGCGCGCGAATCTCGATCAGCAGCCCACGTTCCGGATGAACGACGAGCGGCCGCCTTAGCTCGACGTCCTCGAGCCAAAGCGGGAAAGGGAGCTCGGGTCGACCGGTGACGTGTGCGACGGCCTCGGCCATCGCTTCGATGCCGAACACCGCCGGCAAGAGACGGGCGCCCTCATACACGTGATCCTCGACATATGGGTCTCGCTCGACGTCGAGCTTGGTCCGACAGACGAGCTCACGCCCCGGCTCGAGCCTCACGATCTGGTCGATGAAGCGGTGGGCCCGCGGCAGCGGCGGCAGCGCGGGACGCCACGTATCGAGGCCGCCCAAACGTGCGGCCACGATGACCTCGCGCGTTCCCGGGTCACGCACCACGAGCTCCAGAAAACGCGCGGCCCCTTCCTCCACCGGGATCGCGTCGATGCCGAGCTTCGCGAGCCTTTCGATGCTTCCGAGCTTCGCGCCCATGCCGACTTCGTCCCAGACGCTGTACGCCACGGACAGGGTCTCGACGGACGGATGGCGAGCCGCAAAGCGCTCGAGGCTGCGGTCCAGAGCTTGGTTTGAAAAGCCGTACCAGGCATTGCGCGGCATTCCCACCACGCCGATGATCGAGGTGAGGGCGACGAACATCTTGGGAGGCGCCGAATCGAGCGCCTCGAAGAGATGAAGCGCTCCCGCGAGCTTCGGTTCGATCTCGGAGAGGACTTCCGCGGCGTCAGGCTCCTCGACCGGACGCGGCCGATTGAGCCCGGCGCCGTGGACGACCGCATCGAGCGAGCCGAAGTCGCGCTGCACGCCCGCGACGAGGCGGTTCACCTGGTCGCGCACCGCCAGATTGCACTGGCGATAGTGGCACCGGAGCCCCTCCGCTCGGAACCTCGCCAAGGTCGCACCGATCTCGTTCCCCGGGTCGGGCTCGGCAGCGTCCTCGGGCGCCGCCGAGCTGCCCACGAGAACCATCGTGGCCCTTGTCTCGCGCCCGAGCGCAAGAGCACATTCTGCGGTGATTCCCTTGGCTCCGCCCGTGACCAGCACGACGTCGTCCGCGCATATGGCCGTGGTTCGGCGTTTGTACGCCGTTCGGGACTGAAGCGTGGGCACTCCCACCGAGCGTCGCCCCGCGCGGTCATAGCGCGCCGCTTCGAACGTCCCGTCGCCCGCGAGCTCTTCGACAAGGGCCTCCGCGATGCGACCGGGTTGAAGGTCGGCGCCGGCGAAGTCGAGCGAACGAACGCGAAGCTGCCTTCGCTCGAGGTGAACCGTGGCGGCGAACGCATCTGCCGCCCAGTCGGCGTGGCCGTTCGCCTGCGGCTCGGATGAGCGCGCTCGAATCCACGCCACGCACGAGGCGCCTCCGTGGCGCGCTCCCGTCGATGGCAGCAGACGCGCGGCGCCCGTGTAGAGCTCGACGACCTCGTGCAATGCCGCAACGTCGTCCGAAGCGCTCGCGTCCGGGCTCACGACCAGCAGGTGATCCACGGGCGCGTCCCCGTCGGAGTCCAGCCTGGACCCCGACACGATCACGTCGACGCCCCGCTTGCCGAGCTCCCTTGCGAGATCCGTGACGAGACCATCAGAAGGGTCGGGCGCCACCAAGAGAGCGCGCCCCGTCTTCAGATCGTTGTACTCCGGCGCTGGGGGCAACGTGGATTCCTTCCACTCGAGCGCAAAATTCGCCACCCAGGGCCGTTCGCGCGCCGACGTGCTCCGCGTCGCGCCCGCGGCGCCCACCGAGTCGAGAGCCGGCGCCGGTGAGGAATCGGTCTGCAGAGCCTCCATCCGCTCGACCAACTCTCCGAGCGTCACGTCTGCAAACTGCGCCGCGTCGAAATCCACCTCGATTTTGAGCTGGTCAGCGACCTCGGAGACCAGCTCCACGGTCTTGATCGAATCGAGGTGAAGGTCATCCACGAGCCTGAGGTCGAGGGTCAGAGTCTCGATCGGGAACCCCGTTTGCGCCTCCACCGATGCGAGAACGGCGCCGTGCACGGAGGGCTTCGTGACGATCTGGGATTCGATGACGCTGCGATGTGGTGGCTCCGCCTCCCTGGCGTGCTCGTCGGACCCTGCCTGCGGCAGAACTGAGAGCGCTGGCTGATGGGAGGCGCTCGTCGTGACTCGAGCCGCAATTTCGTCGACGAAGGGACGCTCGCACGGGTTCTCGATGAATTTTCTTCGAGATGCCGGGATGAACGGCCTGCTGAGACGGCCCTCGTAGAGCGCATCGAGTCGAAGACGCCGACCGCCGACGAAAAGCGCCGCAATGGCGACGTGGAGGTCTTCATCCTTGTCGGGCCGCGATTCGAGGGGGAAGCAGCTCAAACGCTCGTCGTCGATGATCCGTTTGACGAGGCCGCTCAGAGCGCGCCCGGGCCCGACCTCGAGGAGGAGGTCGCAGCGTTCGTCCATCGCGCGCACCAGCCTCACGAAGTCGACCTCGGCGCACATCTGGCGCCCCAAGTAATCTCGCATCGAAACCCCCGTGCGAATCTCGGTGCCGTCGATCGCGCTGATCGCAGGCACATGCATCGGGTTCGAGATCTCCGGCACACCGTCCGCTTGCCGGAGCGCGTACGCAGCCTCGTGAAAGTGGGCCGAATGAAACGCCGCGGAGACCGCGAGCGGCGCTGCGGCCATCGCGCGCTTCTTGGCCAGCTCGACGATCTGCTCCACCGCCTCGCGGTCGCCCGAGACGACGGTTTGATCGGATGCATTCAGGTTTGCAATCGTCGCGTATCCGGAGACCTCGGCGATCAGGGCCTCGGCTTCTTGGCGCGTACACGAGAGATTTGCCATCGTTCCCGAGGCGCTCGCGCCTGCCATGATCTTGCCGCGCGTCGCCGCCAGTTGAAGGAGTGCGCGCTCGTCGAGCGCGCCGGCTGCATGAAACGCGCTCAGCTCCCCCAAGCTGTGACCGCCCACGAAGTCAGGGGTCACCCCCAGTCTCGCGAGGTACTTCAACCACAGCGCGCTCGCGAAACAGATGGCGGGTTGGGCGTGTTCGGTTTGGCGGAGCGTCCGTGCCCAGTCACGCACCTGCTCTTGGTCGTGTGCGCGCTCCACGGGCCGGAACACCAACGGGGTCACGGGCTCGCACCCGAGCTCGGCCAGCCACACATCGGTCTGCTCTGCGAACCGCTTGGCCCAATCGAAGCGTCGCACGAGCCGACGCGCCATGCCGAGCTGCTGCGAGCCCTGCCCCGGGAAAAGAAACCCCACCCGGGGCCGCCGGGGCGCATTCGAAAGCCAAGCGCGATGCCGGGCGCGCGGACAGCGTACGACCGTTCCCTCGCCCGGCGGCTCGGCGTTCAGCACGTCGAGAACCTCTTGAAGGCGCTCCTCGAGCTCATCCGGGTCGCCAGCGATGACCGCGGTCCGAACCAAGCCGTCCGGAGCCGCTTCTCGCGAGAGCTCGGCAGCAAGATCGCCGAGCTCGCCCGTGCTGGTGCCGTCCGCGCGTGCCGCAACTTGCTCGACGCGCTTCTTGAGCGCATCGACGCTGGCGGCCGACATCACGAACAGCTCGGTGTCCTGTGCAGAGGCGAGCAGCACATCCTCGTCGAGGGAGGGCCTGAGCCGTGATGCAGGAGGGTCGCACGACTCGATCGTCACGTGCGTATTGATGCCCCCAAACCCCATCGCGGAAACGCCTGCCCGAACGACCTCGTCCGGCGAATCGACGTGCCCGGTCTTCACGGGGTAGAGCACGCGCGCGTCGTCTGCGAAGGTCGCGCTGGGATCGACGCAACCAGAGGTCGGCGGGATGACCCGGCGATTCACCGCCATGACGGCCTTGATGAAACCTCCGATGCCGGCAGCCGCCTTGGTGTGCCCGACGATGGACTTGAAGGAGGTGACGCCGCACCGACGCGGATTCCGCACGCCGTACGCTTCCATCGCGCTCGCGATCGCCTTGAGCTCCACCGGGTCGCCCGCCGGGGTGCCGGTGCCGTGTCCCTCGACGAAATCGAGGAGCTCGGGGGAGTAACCCGCGCGCTTGTACGCACGCCGAATCGCAAGCGCCTGGCCGGCGACGCTCGGGGCGGTGATCCCGCCCGCGCCGTCCGAAGACACACCCCAACCGCGGAGCGTCGCATAGATGTAGTCCCCATCCGCACGCGCATCCTCGAGGCGCTTGAGGACGACGAAGCCGCAGCCCTCCCCCGGCACGAAACCGTTCGCGGCGCGGTCGTAGACCCGCATCTGCGTCGGGCTCAGCGCGCCCACTTTGGCAAAGCCCACGAGCTCGAACGGGTCGAGGCTGATGTCGACACCACCAACGAGCGCCACGTCGAGGTCGCCGTTCCTCAGCACGTTGGCCGCGTTGGTCACGGCCAGCAGCGACGACGCACATGCCCCGTCGACGGTGTACCCGCCTCCTTGAAGGTCGAGGAAGTTGCAGATCCGGCCCGCAATGGTGTTGGAAAGGGACCCGGCAAGCGTGTCTTCGTCGACCGCCGGAAAGACGGACTTGAAGTACGAACGCGTGGAATCGATCAAATCACTGGTGGCGCGCACGCTCATGCCCTCGTGATTGGCAGCGGCACGGATCGCACGCTCGACGAACGGCCACCGCATCCGCAAATTGGTGGAGCGACTCTGCTCGCCGGTCAACGTATTGCCGACAATCACACCCGTGCGCTCTCTTGGCAGCGTCCCCCGCCCATACCCGGAGTCCCACAGCGCCTGAAGCGCGACCTCGAGCGCAAGCCAATGGGCGATGTCCGTGCCTTCGAACGTGCTTTTCGGAATGCGTCTCCTCTTCCAATCGAACTCGAAGCCATCGATGACGGCGGCTTTGCGTCCGTACGTTTTGTCCGGCGTTCGAAAATCGGGGTCGTGGTATGCCTCGAGCGGAAGACGCTGAGCAGGGAGGCGACGAAACGCGAGTCGACGAGCCAGCACGTTCTCCCAGAGCCGCGATGGGTTCGGCGCGTCTGGGTACCAGCAGCCGATGCCGATGACGGCAACGGCGGAGTCGGGAATCAGGGTTCGATCGATCACGGGCATTTCCCTATCGAAGCAAGGCGTTGGTCACCGTACGGACGGTCTCCGGCTGTTTTTCTGAACTCGTCTTTGCGCGACCTCGATCTCGTGGAAACCCCAAATTCGAGTGCCGTAGCTCGGCACCTCCGGCCACGGGCCTCTCCCCCCCAAGATCAAGGCAACGTCTCGGTCCCGGCAAACGGAACCCACGGAAGAGCTGATGAGTCGAAGTAAGGACGGATTGGCGCATGCTTCCGAAGCGGAAAGACCCACCATGCGAATGCGATCATTGTTGCAAATCTGATCGACGATCGCCGAGGTGGGCGTACGCCGACCAAGCCAAAGCGATGCCCACCCGAGCTCTCGAAGACACAGCTCGGCAAGCGAAAGGCCCAAGGCGTGATCTTCGGTTTCGATACACGCCAAAAGACAGAGAGGTGCCGTGGGCAAGAGCGGAAGCGACTCGACGATGCGAGCGAGCGCCCGCGACAGGCGTTCCGACGTGGCGTGCTCTTCGCCGACGCTGATCTCGCCTCTGCTCCAACGCAGGCCGAGCTCGGTCAGGACCGGCGACAGCTCTTCGGCGACGGCGCACCACGAGCCCAGCCGCGCGCACGCGCGCACCAGCGCAAGCTCGTGGCTCATCTCCGAAAGCAGCACATCCAACCACCGGTCGACCTCGTCGACCACGGGCTCTTGCTGCTGCTGCAGGCGCACGAAGCGGTCGAGGGCGTTGCGCGTGAATCGCCGATGGCCACCCGCCGTTCGCACGCAGTCGAGCAGCCCGGTATCCGCCCAGCGCTTTACGCTGGTCGTGCCCACCCCGATGATGCGGGCGGCCTCCGACGTGCTCAGCAACTCCACCATGTCGAATTAGCCTACGGACGACTTGGTCGTTTCACAACCTTTTTGATACCCCTTGGTCACGGATTGTCCAGGACAACGCTTGATGTGCAACTACCGGAAGTAAATGAGGAATTACACCATGGACCAAAGCGTCCGCGAACACGCTGTCTCACTGCTTCTCAAGCATCCGAAATCATTGCTTCCTCTGTGCCTGCGCTCGTACGGTCGATTTCAGCTTCACCGTTGGTCGAAGTTTGGACGGACTGGTCGTTTGTTCAAGACGGCGGGGTGGGGCCACGGAGCGGACGTTGGCGCTGCCCGCAGGCCGACAAACTGGTCGGCTTTCTGGCGCTGTGCCATGGTGCTCGACGGGGATGGGGAGATGCCTGCGAGCGCTCGCGGTCTTTGGGGCATGGCTGTTCCCGGCGTCCGCTCTGGCTCAGGCCGACGCGCACTCGGAAGCGGGCATCGGGGGCGTCCTGAGGTCCCTGGACGAGGGATTCGGCGCCAACGTCGTCGGTCCCATGGCCACGGTGCTCTTCTATGACCTGGCCTTTTGGGACAACGGCACCGACCACGACGTCAAGCTGCCCTTCATCGTGGTCTGGCTGATCGCCGGCGCGACCTTCTTCACCCTCCGCTTCGGCTTCATCAACCTCCGGGCGTTCAAGCACGCCTGGGCGGTCACCTCCGGGCACTACGACAACCCCGACGATCCCGGCGAGGTGACGCACTTTCAGGCCCTCTCTTCGGCGCTTTCGGCGACGGTGGGCCTCGGGAACATCGCGGGCGTCGCCGTGGCGGTGGCCGTCGGGGGCCCCGGGGCCGTCTTTTGGATGATCGTCGCGGGGTTCCTCGGCATGTCGTCGAAGTTCGCCGAGTGCACGCTTGGTCAGATGTACCGCGAGGTCGGCAAAGACGGACACATCTTGGGCGGCCCGATGCGGTACCTCGAATCCGGGCTCCGGGAGCTGAGCCTCCCGCGCCTCGGGAGAGTGCTCGCGATCCTCTTCGCAGTGATGTGCGTCGGCGGAAGCTTCGGGGGCGGCAACATGTTTCAAGCGAACCAGAGCTACGCGCAGGTCGCCGACGTGCTCCCCTTCTTTTCCGGTGGCTGGGGCTCGCTCGCCTACGGCGTCGTGCTCGCGTTCCTCGTCGGCATCGTGATCATCGGGGGCATCCGCCGCATCGGCCAAGTCGCGGGGTTCATCGTGCCGATCATGTGCGGCATCTATCTCGTGGCCGGGTTTTTCATCATCTTGACCCACACCGATCAGGTCGTTCCGGCCTTCGGCAAGATCGTCGGCGAGGCGATCACGCCGAAGGCCGGTCTCGGAGGGCTTGTAGGCGTGCTCATCACCGGTTTCCGGCGCGCGGCGTTCTCGAACGAAGCCGGCGTGGGGTCCGCCTCGATCGCGCACTCGGCGGCGGCGACCGACGAACCGGTGCGGGAAGGGATCGTCGCACTTCTAGAGCCTTTCATCGACACGATCGTCGTGTGCACGATGACCGGTCTGGTCGTGGTGATCACCGGCGCGTACCAAACCGGTGGCGAAGAGGGAGTGTTGATGACCTCGAAGGCCTTTGCCACGGTGCTTCCCTGGTTTCCAAAGGTGTTGAGCCTCGCCGTGTTTCTGTTTGCGTTCTCGACGATGATTTCGTGGAGCTACTATGGCGAGCGATGCTGGACGTACCTGTTCGGGGCGGACTACTCGATCCTCTACAAGGTCTTGTTCCTCGGGTTCATCGTGCTCGGTTCGGTCCTCAAGCTCGGTAACGTGATCGATTTCTCGGACCTGATGATTCTCGGCATGTCCTTTCCCAACATTCTCGGTGCGGTGCTGCTGAGCGGCAAGGTTCGCGACGCGCTGCAAAGCTACTGGAGCCGCTTCAGGGCGGGCGAGATGCAGCCCCGAAGGTAACTCTGCTAGGCTCGATCCATGTCGGAGTTTGCACGGCGGCGCGCGAAGCTTCTCGAAGCGATTGGAGATGGCGTCGCGGTGTTCCCGTCGGCGCCGCTCGCGGTTCGCAATCAAGACGTCGAGCATCCCTACCGCCAAAACAGCGACCTCTACTATTTGACGGGGTTCGACGAGCCACAAAGCGTCCTCGTGCTCACGAACCAACACGCAGAGCACCAAACCGTGCTTTTCGTCCGGCCGAGGAAGCGAGAGCGCGAGATCTGGGACGGGCCGCGGGCTGGCGTGGAGGGCGCGGTCGAAACCTTCGGTGCCGACGCGGCCTTCCCCATCGACGAGCTAGAAAAACGGCTCCCCGACTATCTCGGCAACGTCGAGCGCCTGCACTATCGCCTCGGCCAGGACGACGACGCGGACGCCAAGCTGTTCGATTGCTTGAACCTGCTCCGCCGCGGTGGCCGTCGGGGAATCGCCGCGCCCGAGGTCATCGTCGACCCCTCGGTCCACCTGCACGAGATGCGCCTTCGCAAGAGCGATGCCGAGATCGACACGATGCGTCTCGCCGCCGCGATCACGCGTGAAGCGCACATCCGCGCCATGCAGCTGACGCGGCCCGGCATCCATGAATACGAGATCGACGCCGAGCTGCTTCACGTCTTTCGCAAGCACGGAAGCGAGCGTCCCGCCTACGAGAGCATCGTGGGCTCGGGGCCGAATGCCACCATCCTCCACTACCGCGCGGGCAACCGTGCCGTGGGCGCCGGCGAGCTGGTGTTGATCGATGCGGGATGCGAGTACGGCTACTACGCGAGCGACGTGACGCGGACCTTTCCCGCGTCAGGTGCGTTTTCCGCGCCGCAGCGAGCCGTCTACGAGGTGGTCCTCCGGGCGCAGAAGGCGAGCATTGATGCGGTCAAGCCCGGGGTCACGCTGCAGGAGATCCACGACGGCGCGGTCCGATCGATCGTCGAGGGGTTGATCGACATCGGACTGCTCGAGGGCGACGTCGGCGCGCTCATCGAAGAAAAGAAGCACGAGACGTTCTACATGCACCGGACCTCGCACTGGCTCGGCATGGACGTGCACGACGTCGGCCGCTACTACCTCGACGGCAAGCCGCGCCCACTCGAGCCGGGTTTCGTGCTGACCGTCGAGCCGGGCATCTACGTTGCCGCGGACAACGAAGACGTCGGCCCGGAGTGGCGTGGCATCGGGATCCGAATCGAAGATGACGTTCTGGTCACCGACGACGGCCACACCGTGCTCACCGAAGGCATTCCGAAAGAGATCGACGAAGTCGAGGCGGCCTGCGCGTAGGGGCATCGGCCCGTACCTTCGGTTCGCGGAGTGTGGTATGTCGCGCCGAATGGCAGGGCAGCAGACGTTCGCTTTCATTGGGGCGGGAAACATGGCCGGCGCGCTCATCCGCGGGCTGATCGGAACGGGCTCCGTCACCGCCCCGCAGATCGTGGCCGCCGACCCGGACGGCGAACGACTGACCGCGCTTCGGTCGGAGCTCGGAATTCGCGTCACGGGCGACAACGGCAACGCGGTCGACGGCGCCGCCGTGATTGTCCTAGCGACCAAACCGCAGGTGTTTCCGCAGGTGCTGGCAGGACTTGACGGCGCCCTTCCCGCGGACGCTCTCTTGATTTCGATCGCGGCCGGAATTTCCACGGCGTTCATCGAGCGCGCACTTCCGGACGGTGCGCGCGTCGTACGGACGATGCCCAACACGCCTGCGCTCGTCGGCGCGGGTGCCACCGCCATCGCGGCCGGCCGGCACGCGACCGACGAGGACCTCGCGCTCACCGAAACGCTGTTCGATAGCGTGGGCGTCTCCGTGCGCGTGCCCGAGGCCTCGATCGACGCGGTCACCGGGCTGAGCGGGTCCGGTCCGGCATACGTCTTTGCGATGATCGAGGCGCTCCGCGATGCGGGCGTCCGCGAGGGCTTGCCGGAAGAGACCGCGCTTCTTCTCGCGTCGCAGACCGTCTTTGGCGCAGCCAAGCTGCTGCTCGAGGAGCAGGCGGCGCCCGAGGCCCTGCGGGAGCGGGTGACGAGCCCCGGCGGGACGACCCGCGCGGGTCTCGACGCGCTCGCGCGTGCGGGCTTCGAGGACGCCCTTGCCGGTGCGGTGCGGGCAGCCACGCGGCGTTCGGCCGAGCTCGGCAAGATCGCCGAGTCGAACGAGCCCTAGGGACGCGGTCCGAAGATCGCGGTTCCGATTCGAAGCATCGTCGCGCCCTCCGCGACCGCGGCCTCGAGGTCGTGGGTCATGCCCATCGACAGCTCGGGTAGGCGATGCGCTTCTGCGAGCTCGCGGAGCTTTGCGAAGAACGGGCGCGTGTCCTCGGGGTCGTCGAGGTGAGGTGCGACCGTCATCAGCCCTCGAAGGTCGAGGCTCGGGAGCTCGCGCACGGCGGAGACCAGCGCGGGAACGTCGTCCGGTGCGCAGCCGGACTTCTGCGCTTCGCCGCCCACGTTGACTTGGAGCAGCACCTCGACCACGGCCCGATGGGCTTCGGCGCGGGCGGCGAGAGCCTGCGCGAGACGCAGTGAATCGACCGTGTCCACCGTGGCGCGCGCCCGTTCGATCAGCTTGATCTTGTTTCGCTGGAGGTGGCCGATGAAGCGCCACGTGATGTCCGAAAGGTCGGCCAGTGCGGACGCTTTCTCGTCGAGCTCCTGGGCGTAGTTCTCTCCGAAGACGCGCAGGCCCGCTTCATACGCGGCCCGGATCTTGTCCTCGGGATGCGCTTTGGAGACCGCCACCAGCTGCACCGAGCCGGCGTCCCGGCCGGCCCTCGCGCAGGCGGCCTCGATCCGCTCGCGCAGGCGCTCGATCGCGTCGGCGATGGCGGGTCTCACGGCCAGCTCTCCAACGCGCCGTGCTCCCGAAGCATGTCGATCACCTCGGCCGCCGGGAGCCCCACCACGTTCGTGTACGAGCCCTCGATGCGCGTGACGAAGCCTCCGCCGAGCCCCTGAATTCCGTACGCCCCCGCTTTGTCTCGGCTCTCGCCCGTAGCGACGTAGCGACGGAGCTCGTCGTTCGACGCCTCCCGAAACCATACGCGGGTCTCGACGACCCGGCACTCGAGCACGCCCTGACCGACACGGCCGAGCGCTGCCGCCGTTCGCACCTGGTGGTCGCGCCCGGCGAGCAGACGAAGCATCCGCATGGCATCGTGGTCGTCGCTTGGCTTTCCAAGGTGACGATCGTCGACGAAGACCATCGTGTCTGCCGCCAGCACGTGCGCACCCTTCCGGTCACTCACGGCGAGCGCGTGCTCGAGCTTTGCAAGGGCTGCGGCCCGCACGAGCGCGTCGCGATCGCCCGTTTCGAGCCCGCGCTCGTCGACGTCGCTTGGCATGACGTCGAACCCAAGCCCCAGCGCGGACAAGATCTCGCGGCGGCGCGGCGACGAGGACGCGAGAATCAGCGCGCTCACGCGCCGCCTCCTCGGCCGTCCATTCGCGCTTTGTAGCGCCGAAGATAGCTCTGGCTCACCTGCTCGGGATCGAGCCGCAGACACTTCGCAAACTCGGTCACGAAACCACGCACGTACACCGCGGCCGGGAGCTTCTCGAACTCGTCGTCTTCGATCGAGCGAAGGTGGTTGAGCCCCACCTTCGTGCGGTCGCTGATCTGCCCGAGGCTCGTGCCCTGCGACTCCCTCACCGCCCGGAGAAGCGCACCGCTGAACTCCGTGTCCGGCGTGATGCTGGGCGCGGGCGGAAGCTCGGCGGCCGGCAGGCGCTCCGTCTCCGCCGGTGGCGCGGCCTCGGGCGCCTCGGGGAACACGGAGATTTCGTACGGTCGCCGACGCGCGGGATCTAGAAGCACGTCGTAGGCCTCGTCGACGCGAGCGCGCGCGGCCTGCAGCCCCTCCCCGTCGAAGAGGCCGAAGGTCACGAGGTTGTCCTCGTCGAACACGGCGCACATTCGCTTGTACGCGCGTCGGATCTCCTCATCCGTGGCGCCGCGCTCGACCTCGAGCACGTCGTGATGCGAGCTTCGAGGCACTTCGCGCCACGGCGCCCGGTCGCGTCGACTGCCGGCCGATGCAAAAAGCCGACGCGCGATCTTTTCGATGTTCCGGCTCGCGCGGCTGCCCGGGCTCTCGAGCAGCAGCGGCCTTCGCCGGCGCGCACACGCCCGCACGCCGTCGTCGTGCTCGACATAGCCGAGGTACTTCGGGTGAATGCCGTACCGGCGGCGCACGGCCACCGTGATCTGATCGCCGAGCTCGAGGTCTGCCCGCAGCCTCGCCTGGTTCACGATGAACGGCAGCTCGAGCGCCTCCATGCAGTCCTCGAGCGCATGACCGATCTCGGGCCATTCACGCTGGAGCAGCAGCGCGATGTCGGACGGCGCAGGGTGGTGGCCGGCTTTGTTGAACGCGGCGTGAAGCGCGGCCTGCTGACGCTCGTCCTTGACGTGGGCATGCGCCGCGGTCGCAAACGCCTTGCGAACCAGCCTGTAGAGGCCGCTCACCGCGTTGGGCTCGGGCATCGTCAGCGCCAGGCGATGGGTGGCGTTGCACCAGAACCGGACGGAAGCATCGGTTGCCGCGGATCCGAGGTCGACGACCGCAAAATCCGCGTCCTGCTTGGTCAGCCGGCGTTCCAGCTCCCGCATGGAGCTTCGACGGGCGCTGCCGCGATGAGGCTCGCTCAACCCACCGTCCCATAGCCAAAGGCCCGGGATCGGGCCCTCGACCGGCTCGCGCGACGGCAACGTGTTGATCGCGTCGTGGTCGAGCGCGCTGGCCAAGCGCGCAAAGCTCCCTTCCGCGCCAAACGCGGGCGTCGGCGCCACGTACGGAGCGACGCGGGGCCGGATCCCGAGCATCGCATGAAGGTCGGCGCCCGCGGGATCGGCATCGACCGCGAGCACGCGCTTGCCGACGGTCGCGAGATAGATCGCGAGGTTGGCGCTGAGGAGCGAGGTGCCCACGCCCCCTTTCGCCCCGAGTATCGCGATCGTCGTTGGGGGCATCGAGCGCTCTTACCAATTGCGCGTTTTGGGCGCAACGAAGCCGGCGCCAGCCTCTTAGCCGCCTGCTCTTTTGAGTGGAAACGGATAGAAGCTCGGCGGCGCGCCGTCGCGCGCGCTCTCGTCTTCCTCGGTCACGTCGGCCGCGGACGGCGGGTCGGCGGGTTCCCAGGGTCCGCCGGAGACGCGCTTGGGCCGGGTCTCGGTCGGGCGGACGCGAAGCCGGCCGATCGGTGCACTCATCCGTGGTCGAGTTGCCATTCCCCTCCAAGGTGTAACGGGCTGCTCTTAATCCTAATGGATGGTTCTCGACAAAGCACGGCCCAAGAGCGTTTGCAGGCCAAGACTGGTAGATTCCCCAGTGATCGTGGGGTCTCCGGAGTCAGACCAAGTGCTGGAAGGCGTCGTCGAGGACGTCCTTTTCCGGAGTGATGACGGAAGCTTTGCGGTGGTTCGGCTCGGGGTCGACCCCGACGACGAGCTTTCCCCCACGCATACGGCGGTCGGGGATCTGGGCCAAATCGCCGCCGGCGAAAACGTTCGCCTCGTCGGGCGATGGACACAGCACGCCGTGTACGGCCCTCGCTTTCGGGTGAGCTCGTTCACGCCGACCATCCCGTCGACCGAAAAGGGGATCGCGCGCTACCTCGGCTCGGGGCTGATCCCGGGCATCGGCCCCGCGCTCGCAGCCCGCCTCGTCGAGCGCTTCGGCCCCGACACGCTCGACGTGATCGCCACGCAGTCGGCGCGCCTGCGCGAGGTCTCCGGCATCGGAAAGCAGCGCGCTGAATCGATCGCCAAGGCCGTCCGGCAGCGTCGCATCGAGGCGGAAACGATGAGCTTCCTGCACGCGCTCGGGATGGGGCCGGCGACGGCGCGAGAAATCGTGCGCAAGTACGGACCGGATGCGCCTCGGATCGTGCGTGACGATCCGTACATCGTGGCCGAGCAGATCCGGGGCATCGGCTTTCGGACGGCGGACCGGATCGCGGAGGCTCTCGGGATCGCGGGAGACGACCTTCGCCGGGTGCAGGGCGCGATCCTGCACCTGGTCGGCAAAGCCGTCGACGACGGACACGTCTTTGCCACGCGCGGCCAGCTCGAGGACGGGCTTGCGCAGCTCGATGTGCCCGCCCTCGCCCTCGACGAGGCGCTCTCCCAGCTGCAGCTGCGGGGCTTGGTCACGATCGAGGACGGCGCCGTCTACCCCCCACCGCTCCATCGTGCCGAGCTCATCGTCGCCGACGCGCTCCGCGAGCTCGCCCAGCGCCCGGAAGTGCGTCAGCCGCTCAAAACGCACGACCCGAATCTCAGCGACGCCCAGCGCGGTGCGGTCGAGGCGTCCCTCGGCACGCACTTGCTGGTTCTCACGGGTGGTCCCGGCACAGGCAAGACGACGACGGTTCGCGCGATCGTTCGGGCGCACGAGGCTCTCGACCGCCGGGTGGCGCTCTGCGCGCCGACCGGGAGAGCTGCAAAGCGGCTTTCCGAGGCTGCGGGCATCGAGGCCAAGACCATTCACCGCCTGCTCGAGTGGAACCCCGCCACGGGGCACTTCAACCGAAACGCACGCTCGCCGCTCGACGCGGACCTCGTGCTGGTCGACGAGGCGTCCATGCTCGACATTCGGCTCGCGTCGCAGCTTCTTGCCGCGATCGCGCCGGGGACGACGCTCGTGCTGGTCGGAGACATCGACCAGCTGCCGCCGGTCGGGCCCGGCCAACCGCTTCGTGACCTGATCGCGTCGCGCATCTGCACGACGATTCGTCTCCAGGAGGTGTTTCGCCAGGCGCAGCAGAGCGCGATCGTGCGAGGTGCCCACGCGGTGCTCGAAGGCGGCATGCCTGAGCCTACGCCGAGCGGCACCAAGGGCGATGGGGATCTGTTTTTGATTCCCGCGACAGACCCGGAGACGATCACCGAGCGGGTGGTGCAGTCATTGCGGCGCATGTCGGTGGCGTACGGGCTGGACCCGCTGACCGACGTGCAGGTGATGACGCCGATGCGGCGAGGGCCTCTTGGGACGATCCGGCTCAACGAGGTCCTCCAGGAGACCTTCAATCCCGCGGAAGGCGCATCGACCGCGCCCGCATCGTTTCGGCGGGGCGACAAGGTGATGCAGCTTCGGAACGACTACGACAAGGAGGTGTACAACGGCGACCTCGGCGAGGTGCATCGTATCGAGGGGGGCGTCACCTACGTGCGTTTCGACGGGCGGGAGGCCCAGTACCAGGCCGACGAGCTCGATGCGATTTCACTCGCCTACGCGTGCACGGTGCACAAGGTGCAAGGAAGCGAGTTCCCGGCCGCCGTCATCGTGCTTCACAACGCCCACTTCGTGCTGCTGAACCGCGCCCTCCTCTACACGGCCCTCACCCGTGCCAAGCAGCTCGTGGTCCTGATAGGCGACCCCCGCGCCATCGCCCGCGCCGCCCGAAACGCCCTCTCCTACGAAACCAACTCCAACCTATTCGCACGCCTCCAAGAAAAAGGGGACAGTCCCCTTTTTCAGGAGCGGTGAGGCGGTTTCGGCGCTGACGCTGTTGTGTCTAGCCGAGGGTGGCGACGATTGCGTCGTGGAAGGTGGGGCGGAAGGCTTTGATTGCGGTGTTGTCCTCGGAGCAGGCGACTCGGTTCGTGAGGAGCGCGACGACGAGCTCGCGGCGAGGGTCGCACCAGAGCGAGGTTCCGGTGAAGCCCAGGTGGCCGAACGCGCTTCGCTCGAACCTCGATCCAGCGGCGCTTCCCTCGTCGGTCTTGCCGTCCCATCCCAAACGATGAGAGCCGCCCGGCCGGGGTGCCGTCGCGTGGTGGATCATCGCCTCCTCGGAGGCGCCGCGGCGACCGTGCCACGCGTTGACGCAGGCCGCCCCAAACGTCGCCACCGCGCGCGCCAGGCCAAACATTCCCGCATGCCCGGCCACCCCGCCGAGCGCGGCGCAATTATCGTCGTGCACTTCCCCAACGAGCGTCCGCTGGCGCCACGCCGACTTCCCGGTCGGCGCGCATCGCGTCTTCCACCCGTCGTCCGCGCGCGCCGTCCCGAAGAACACTGCGTCCTCGAGGCCGAGCGGCGCGGCGAGCTCGCCCGTGACCACTTCGTTCAAGGGCGCGCCCGCGGCGCGTGCGATCGCGACCCCGGCAAGAATGTATCCGAGGTCGCTATAGACCGAGGTCCCGACCCGATTCGGGTCGTAGTGCGAAACCAGCTCCCCGAGGATCCAAGCCTTCGCCGCGTCGGTGCCCGGCGCTTCGGGCAGCGTCTCGTAAAAGGGCACCCAGGCGTCGAGACCGGCCCGGTGGCTGAGCACTTCCTCCCACACGCGTTCCCCCACGCGGAATCCTCGCGCCTCCGGCACCAGGGCGTCGACGCGAGCGCCGAGGTCGAAGACGCCCGCGTGATGAAGACGTAGCGCCGACATCGCCACCCAAGGCTTGGTGAGCGACGCGAGGTCGTAAACGGTATCCGTCGTCACCGGCCCGGCGCCCTCATCAAGAGCCCCCGCAACCGCGTCGACATACGACCAACGGTCCTCGCGCCACGCCGCCACACACGCGCTCGCACCTGGAAACACCCCCTGCGCGCAGCCCGACGCGAGCTCCGCCCGAAGCACGTCCGCGATGTGCGTGGCGTCGTCCAGCCCCACCCTCGGGTCTCTACCCAATGAAGGCGCCATGGTCTACAGACCCTCGCGGAATCCGATGCTCCCGTTCGTCACGACCTCGGTGGACCCCGTGGATGCCGCCTTTCGCACCTCCCCAGAGGACTTCGTGGTCGACGAGATCCCGGCATACCCGCCAGCAGGCACCGGGGACCACGTCTTTGCGCGAATCGAGAAGCGCGACCGAACCACCCCGGACGCCGTGCGCGCGCTCTGCGGCGCGGTGGGCGCGGACCCCGATCGGGCTGGTTGGGCAGGGCTCAAAGATCGCGTCGCTGTCGCCACGCAGTGGGTCAGCCTGCACGGAACCACCCCGGAGGCGCTGCTCGACGCCTCCGTGGACGGCGTCCGCGTCCTCGACGCGGCCCGCCACCCCCACAAGCTTCGAACCGGTCATCTACGGGCCAACCGCTTCCGCCTGCGCCTGCGCCAGATCGACCCCGCGAGAATACCGGACCTCCGCCAGGTGTTGTCGATCGTCAAAACCCATGGACTGCCCAACTACTACGGGGCGCAGCGATTCGGCCGGGAAGGCGACAACGCGGAGCGGGCCCTTCGCTGGGTGCTCGGCGACGCGCGGCCACCGCGAAGCCGCTTCCAGCGAAAGCTCCAGATCTCCGCGCTTCAGGCCGAGCTCTTCAACCGCTGCGTGGCGGAACGCGTGCAAACCTCGACGCTCGGACAGGTTTTCGTGGGTGACCTGGTGAAGAAGCACGGCTCGGGAGGGCTCTTCATCGCCGAGGACGTCGACGAGGCGCAGGAGCGCGCGCGGTTCTGGGAGATCAGCCCCACCGGCCCGATCTTCGGAGCCAAGATGCGGTGGCCCGAGGGTGAGTCGCGCAAGCGTGAAGAAGCCGTTCTCGAGGCGTCTGGATTGACGCCCGAACGCCTCGCGCAATGGCGGCGCATCGCGCCGGGCGCACGTCGTTTCGTGCGCGTTCCCGTCGCAAAAATAGGGGTGAGTGTGAGTGATCGCACGGTCGACCTCGATTTCACCCTACCCGCCGGCTCGTACGCGACCATATTGATGCGGGAAATCCTGAAGCGGGATGCGCACCCTCCCAAGACCGGCTAAAAGCGCGCTTCCACCCGAGGAGACCTATGCTCGACATTCAAGAACGACTCACTGCCTTCGCCATGCTCGGCGCAACGTGGGTCATGTGGCTTCTCGTCCTTCTTTCGATCATCGGCGTCGCCATCATATTCGAGCGCGTCTACTACTTCTTCGTCTCTCGCGAAGACGTGCGAAAGCTTCAAGAGGACCTCAGGCTCCACCTCGCCAAGAACGACCTGTCGGGGGCGCGCGAACGCCTCTCCCAGTCCCGGTCGTTTCAGGCGCGCATCGTCCACTCGGGTATCGAGGCAGTTGACGATGGCCCCGAGGCCGTCGAAGAGCGGCTTCAGGGGGAGGCCTCGATCGCCCGCACTCAGATGGAGCGCAACCTCGGCTTCCTCGGCACGGTCGGCAACAACGCCCCGTTCGTCGGCCTGCTGGGCACCGTCATCGGCGTGATCAAGGCGTTCCACGTCCTCGACGAAAGCGCTGGCAAAGTGACCAGCGGGCTGATGACCGAGATCGGCGAGGCGCTCGTCGCCACCGCCATCGGCATCCTGGTCGCCCTCCCCGCGGTCGCCTTCTTCAATTACTTCCAGCGTTTGATCCGCTACCGGCTCACGTGGGCCGATGCACTCGGGCGCGAGCTGCTCGCCCACATCAAAGGCAACGACGGCCGGGGGCGTCGCTAGTCATGGCGGGCGGCGCACGTTCGGGCGACGACGAGAGCCTGATCACCGACATCAACGTCACCCCGCTGGTCGACGTGGTGCTCGTGCTGCTGATCATCTTGATGGTCACGGCCACCGCAATCGTGTCGAAGACCATCCCCATGGAGCTTCCCAAAGCGGCCACCGGCGAGCAGACCCCGTCCACGCTGGCGGTGTCGATCGATCAGCGCGGACAGATCTTCCTCGACACGATTCCGGTGACCACCGATGAGCTTCGCGCTCGCGTCCGAGCGGCGCGTGAGACCGATGAAGACCTGCGCGCGGTGATCGCCGCGGACGGGCGCATCGAGCACGCGAAGGTGGTGCAAGTGATCGACATCCTGCGTCAGGAGCGCATCACCAAGTTCGCGATCAACGTGCGCCCCGAGGAGATCGGGCGCTGAGTCACGCTGCTGTCGAGCCGATGTCGAGCCCCCTCGAGAACCTGTCGTCCTGGTCGCTCGAAGCGGGTTGGGTCGTGCTCGCGATTGCGACCCACGTCGCCTTTCTCGGGCTGATGCCTCCGGCGTCATCCAGCCGGGGCACACCTGACCCGCCCGACTCGGTGGCGGTCGCCATCGTCGAAGAGGAGCCGGAGCCGCCCGAGCCCGAGATCGTGGAGGACGAGGAGGCCCCGGAGCCCGAGGAGCCCGAGCGGGTCGAGCCACCGCCGAAGCCGAAGACGTTCCGCGCGCCCAAAGAGCCCCGAAAGGCGCCCGAAAAACCGCCGGCGGCCGCACCCGAGACGCCGGTGACGTTCGACAACATCGTCCTCACGAACGAGGGCGACGAGCCGTCGTCGTGGGAGATGGATCCGGGGTCGGGTGAGAGCCGCGCGGGACCGATCGGCCGCCCCGACGCCGTGGCGACGGGACGAAGCCGAGACGGCGTGGTCGGAGGCGTCGTGGGCGGCACCGGCGACGGCACCGTCGTCGAGGTGGGCGACCTTTCAAGGCAGCCGATTCCGCCACCTTTGAAGCGAAAGCTCGAAAAGCTCTACCCTGAGGCGGCCAGCCAAGAGGGCGTGGAGGGAACCGTCTCCACGCGGCTGGAGATCCGTTCGAACGGCATGCCCGCGAACATCCGCATCATCTCGGAAGACCCGAAGGGCTACGGGTTCGGCAAGGCCTGTGTGCAGGCGCTGCGCGGGGAAAAGTGGAAGCCGCCTCTCGGTCCGGACGGCAAGCCGGTGACGACGCGGGTGACGTATCGGTGCGGGTTCGAGATTCGGTACTAAGCCGCGGTTTCTTTGACTGGAGCGCCGGGGTGACG
This sequence comes from Polyangiales bacterium, assembly GCA_041576815.1. GTDB lineage: Bacteria > Myxococcota_A > Polyangia > Polyangiales > Houyiibacteriaceae > SG8-38. Next base: position 142,124 of record JBFGKE010000001.1, on the reverse strand, counting down.
GTACGCGTGCCTCATGCGTAGGGGATCGCTCGTGCTGCTGATGATGGCTTGCGCTTGTTGGGATCAGGGCCAGGAGCCGCCCGGTGAGCTCGTGGGGACGTTCGATGCGGTCGGGCTCATGGTCGAGCAGAGCTGCGGGGCGGCGATTCCGGCGCCCGACCCGCTGGACCTCCAGTTCGAGCTTCGAAAAGAAGACGGCGGACGCGCGTATTGGCGCCGGACCGGAGGCTCGATGTTTGCGGGCATCCACCAGGGCAACCAGTACTCGTTTCAAGTGAGCCAAAGCTGGATGGTGGTCGAGCCCGATCGCTTCCGCGGCTACCTCGGCTGCTCTGTGACGCAGCGCGACGTGTTCACCTTCGTCGTCGACGAGACGGCGATTGAAAACGCCGCGGACGGGGGCGTCGCGGAGGACCCCGGCGCGGACGCGGGGATCGACCCGACGCTCATCACGCTCACCGGTTCGCAAACCACCGACATCGTCCCGCTCACCGGCTCGGACTGCACCCCCGCCGTCGCCGCCCTCGGCGGCCCGTTCTTGGCGCTCCCCTGTCGCGTGGAATACGTGCTCACCGGCAACGGGCTCACGGAGTAACGCCAGATTAGGGCTCGGGCTCTTCCTCGTCGTCCGCCGTCGGCAGCGGCCGTTCCGAGACCGGGAACTCCGAGGGGCGGAGCGCGCCCTTGGGCACGGGTGGTGCCGAGGTCTGTGGGGGCTCGTTGCCCTCGTCGGCGAAGGGCCCCGGCAGGCGCTCCGCGCGGATGATCATCTTGGGCGAGTGGACGCCGAAGAAGATCCCGAGCGTCGCCTCGCGGCCGCTGACCTCGTCGACGCGAAAACCGTTGCGCTCGAGCAGCGCCTGCATTTCGTGAAGCGCATACAGCCGAATCGAGTACCGGCGGTCGTTCTGCTGGCCGCTCTGGTTTGCCACGCGGCGCTTCACGCGAAGGCGCGACGTCTGGTAGTCGAAGTCGGTCTCTTCCATGCAGACCGCGCCGTCGACCTCGAACCACACCTGATTCGGCTGCGAGGCGATCATGAAATCGCGGTTGACCACCTCGAGCAGCAGCACGCCGTTGGGCTTGAGCGCGCGGTGGAACTGCCGGACGGCCAGCTCGTTTTCCTCTTCGTCGAAGTAGCCGAACGTCGTACCCCAGCAGAGAAGCCCATCGAAAGGCTGCTCGAACGTCGCTTCCCGCATGTCCCCACGCACGAAATCGATCTGCAGCCCCCGGTCTTCGGCCTCGTCGTAGGCGCGCGACACCATCGTCGCCGAGATGTCGAGGCCGACGACGTGATATCCCCGCGAGGCGAGCTCCACGGTTTGTACGCCGAGCCCGCACCCGACGTCGAGCACCCGCGAGCCCGTCGGCACGCGAAACGCCTTTTCGATGAAATCGCACTCGACGGCCACTTCCTTGGGGGTCGCGCTCCGGACCGTACGAAGGTAGGCCTCGCCGAAGAAGTGCTCGTGCCACGGACCGTCGTCGTCTGCCTCGACGTCCGGCGGCTTGGCCTCGCTCGACTCCGCGGGGGGAGGCGGCGGCTTCGGGATTGGAATCACCATGTCGCCGGCCATGTCGGGCGGCGGCGCGATGTCGCTTCTGAACAGGACGTCGGCGTCCTCGAGGAACAGCTCCTCCGGCGGCTCGCTGTAGCGTGCCTCGGGTGTCGGCGAAGGTTGGGCGCCCGGAGGCTCGCTGAAAAGCACGTCGATCGAAGGCTCGGAGGTTTCTTCCGCGGCTGGTCGTTCCTCGTCGTCGCCACCGAGCGGATCCGGCTCGGTCACGAACGTGGGCTCGGTGGGGTCCCGGTCTTCCTCGACCGAGGTGGTCACTCCGCTCGGGGGGTCGAGCTCGACGACCGTCGAGACGCGTGGCGCGGATCCGTTGCCGTCCTCGATGTGCTCGGCGGCATCGGCAGCACTTGCCCGTGGGATATCGGTGATGGGAACCCTCAGCGCGCGGCGGCGCCGAGCGTGGGCCTGCTTGTCCGCAGACTCCCCGCTCACGGTATGCCTCCAACGGCCATCGCTTCGCCCATCTTGATGTGCGCACCGGCCTCCGCCACGACGTCGAGCGCGCAGCCGGGCGGGGTCATGACGATGGCCGTCGACCCCATGTGGAACACTCCGAGCTCGTCGCCCCGGTCCCGCGCAATCGGGGAATCGGCGTAGCTGCGCAGCCCGGGGGCGTCCCCGCGATTCGTTTGCACGTCGTCAAAGCTCAAGCCGATCCGTCCCACACCGATGGCCCCCACCATGATCGTCGTCACGACTCCGTGAACGACACTCTCTTGCACAATAGCAAGACGTTCGTTCCTTGCGAAAAGCTGAGGGATGAACTCGGTTCCGATTCGGTTGACGGGAAACAGCGTCCCGGGGACGTACCGCATCGCCTGCACGTCTCCGCAGGTCGGCGCGTGTACGCGGTGGTAGTCCCGGGGCGAAAGGTACACGATGAAGTAGTGGCCGCCCTGATAGGCGGCGGCAGCCTCCTCATCGCCGACAAGCGCTGCCACCGTGTAGGGCCGGCCCTTGACCTGGAGCTCGCCTCCGGGCGTGATTTCGCCAAGGTCTTCGATGCGCCCGTCGGCAGGCGACACGAGCGCGCGGGGGTCCGGATTGACCGCTCTCGCGCCGGGCCGGAGGCGCCGGGTGAAGAAATCGTCGAAGGTTCGGAACCCGCCGGGCGGCATGTCCACCTCGCTCAAATCCACGTCGTACACGCGGATGAACGTCGCGACGACCGCGTCGACGACCGGCTGGGGCGCCCGCGCGGCCGCAAGACGGCCGAGCGCCCGGCTCAACCGCTTCCGCGGCAGAGCACGAACGGTCTGCGCGGCCAGTCGTGAAGCACTCATCCCCATGCGCCGGTGCTGCTCAGAAAGAGTATCTGAGCGAGCGGTGCCGCGTCAAACCTTCGCAGCGCGACAAGTCCGCGAAATCAAGAAGGATTGGGCGACCGGCGCACCCGAGACAACAACGCCCCGCCGGCAGCGTCCGAGCCAGCGAGGCATTCGTTCGTGTAGGCGCAGGCCTTAGACGGCTGCTTCGCCGCGCTCGCCGGTTCGAATCCGGACCGACTCCTCGATCGGCGAGACGAAGATCTTGCCGTCGCCGATGCGGCCGGTCTTCGCGGCGTTCTCGACGGCCTCGATGACGGAGACCACCAGCGAATCGGGCACGACGATCTCGACCTTGACCTTCGGGACGAAGTCGACGACGTACGCGGACCCTCGATAAACCTCCCGCTTGCCGCCGGTGCGGCCGAATCCTTTGACCTCGGTGACGGTCATGCCTTTGATGCCGACCTCGTTGAGGGCATCTTTCACCTCATCGAGCTTGAAAGGCTTGATAATGGCTTCCACCTTCTTCATGGGACCTCCGAACTTCGAGCAGCCCAACGAGAACCGCCGATGCGAGACGGTGTACCCCCCGATTATTTCCGGATTGTTTCGTGGCCGTAAATACGAAAGCGGTGGGTCGATCGTCCGGGGTCAACCCCGAATGGTGTGACCGGCGATCAGCCCGAGCACCCCTGCGGCGAGACACGCCACCACGGTCCCACCCATGTAGAGCACGGCACGTCCCCAGGCAGCGCCCTGCACGAGCTCGAGGCCCTCGAGATTGAACGCCGAATAGGTCGTGAAGCCGCCCATGACGCCGGTGCCGAGGAGAAGGCGCAGGTCGGCGCCGAACCACGACCGGTCTTCCGCAAGCACGAAGATCAACCCGAGGCCGAGCGAGCCGAGGACGTTGACCGTGAACGTCGCCCAGGGAAACCCGTGCGCAATGGCGACCGGTCCCAGCAGCAGCGACATCCAGTAGCGGAGACAAGACCCGGCGGCACCCCCGATCGCGACCCAAACGAAACCCACGCTCGGGTTGTAGACGACAAGTTTGCGCGCGCGCAAGGTTCGCGTGGGATAGGAGCGACGCGTGCTAGGTTCGGCAGTGTGATTAGCGACGACTTTGCTTTTTTTGGGTTCGACGACGCGTCGTGGGGCCGGCTCGTCTCGCTGTTCATCGGGAGCGGCGCGGCGGCGAATCGCCGCGGTGTGCTGGTCGTGGTGGTCGATGCAGCCGGAATGCCGGTCGCCGTGTTCCATACGGCAGATGGCTCGCTCGACCCGGCCGCCCTACCCCCGGCCGGAGATCTCGAGTCGGTGTGCGAGAAGATGGACGCGAGTGCCTGCATCGTCGTGCGCGAGCGCGCGATGTCCGACATCGAGGGCTACCTCGCGGAGCCTTTGGACCCCGGCCAAGACTTCGCCACGCGCGTCGTTCGATTCGCGCACGTGCTCCGGGAGCTTGGCAACGGGAACTGGCTCCGGGTGTGGCCGAATCCGGTCCCCGAGCTGCTGCTTCCGGCGGCCCCAGCCGCCCGACCTGCGCTCGAATTTCTGCTGCCGGAGGGGCGTGCCGTCGTGCTCGGGGTGTTCGACGACGGCACGCTTTGGACCGGTGCCGTGCTTCGACGGAACGCAGAAGGGTTCGACGTGTTTGCCGGACCGCAAGCCCTGTTGGAGTGGGCGGGGCCGCTCGGAGGTGCTTGGCGCCGCGATCACCGGGTGCTGACCAAGGCCGTGGAGCGGGAGCTCGGCCCCCTGCACGCGGGGCTCTTCATGGAGCGGGCCACCGCGCAGCGGCTCATCGCGGGCCGGCATGCCGGAGATTGGGCGATTTCCTTCGCGACGCGCGACGTCATCTTGCATCCGCTGCCGGCGACCGCGGCGGCCGGGCTGGGGCTGGACGTCCTGAGCGGCGCGGTCCAGTACGGCATCGAGGTGCTCGAGCAGATGGACCCCGACGAGGTGGTCGAGGTCGCCCGCGGTTTCTGGAAGGGCCTCACCGACGGCCGAGGGCTCGAGGGCCTGCTCGAGCTCACCCGGACCGAGGGGCTCGTCGAGACGGTTGGAAAAGCGCTGAGCAGCAGGCCGCCCAAGCGTTCGAGCCGTGATTCCGGGGCCTCCAACGGCGATGAGGACGAGGATCCGAGCGGGACCGCCTGACCAGCTCTGCACAGATCGTCGGTTCTTTGACAAAATTGGCGACGATATGTACCTTTATCCCACCTGCTCAACGTTGCAGGGGACATTTGTGCAGGACCAGAACGACCAACAAGGGCGGTGAAAGATGCGAGCGGGGGAGAGCATGCATAAGCTAACGGCGCGGCAAAAGGCCGTGCTCGAGTACATTTCCGACTCGATTCACGCGCGCGGGTATCCCCCGACGTTGCGTGAAATCGGCAACCATCTGGGGATTCGCAGCACCAACGGGGTGAACGACCACCTGCGGGCACTGGAGCGCAAAGGATACCTCACGCGGGAAGACATGAAGTCCCGCACGCTGCGCCTGATGAAGACACCGGACGGCAAGCCGAGCAGCCGGCCACCGGCGGCTAACGACAATCTGGTGGAAATCCCCATCGTGGGGCGTGTGGCCGCGGGGGCACTCAACGAGGCCATCGAGCATCCGGAGGACACGGTGCACATCGACCGAATGCTCATCGGCGGTCAGCGCGACGTCTTTGGGCTGCGGGTCACGGGTGAGTCGATGATCGACGCGGGGATTTTCGACGGGGACTTCGTGTTCGTGCGCAAGCAGCTCAACGCAAACCGCGGCGAGGTCATCATCGCCCTCGTCGGCGATGAAGCGACCTGCAAGTACTACTATCCGGAGCGGGAGCACGTGCGTCTTCAGCCGGCCAACAAAGACATGGCGCCAATCCTGATACCGAAGAACGACTGGCGAAGCACCCAAATCCTGGGCGTCGTCGTCGGCGTCTACCGCCGCTTGCATTAAAAGCGGACAGCCTCCTTTTCCCGTAACCCTCGCAAAAAGGGGACTGTCCCCTTTTTTTGGGGGTTTTGTTTTGTATGGTGGCGGGGTGACTCAGCGTGTGTTGATGGGGCCTGGGCCGTCGGATGTGCCGGCGAGCGTGTTGGCGGCTCTTTCGCGGCCGACGATTGGCCATCTCGACCCGGTGTTTCTCGGCGTGCTCGACGAGACCCAGGCGATGCTGCGGCGTGTCTTCGGAACCGACAATGCGCTGACGCTTCCGATGTCGGCCACCGGCTCCGCGGGCATGGAGACGTGCTTCGTCAATCTGTTGGAGCCCGGGGACCGCGCGCTGATCTGCCGGAACGGCGTGTTCGGCGGACGCATGGTGGAAGTGGCGCGCCGGTGCGGCGCCGAGGTCACGATCGTGGATGCGCCGTGGGGCACGGCCGTGGACCCCGACGACGTCACCAAGGCCGCGCGTCGCGGCGCGTTCAAAGTCGTTGCGCTAGTGCACGCGGAAACCTCGACCGGCGTCCTGCAAGACCTCTCGCCGTTTCGCGCCATCGCCGATGCGTGCGGCGCCCTTCTCGTCGTCGATGCGGTGACCTCCCTTGCCGGGGTTCCGGTCGACGTGGATCGGATGGGCATCGATGCCATCTACTCGGGCACGCAGAAGTGTCTCTCGTGCCCCCCGGGTCTTTCTCCGGTGTCGTTTTCCAATCGCGCATACGTGGTGCTCTCGACGAGGAAGACACCCGTGCAGAGCTGGTACCTCGACCTCAACCTCATCGGCCGTTACTTCGGCGGCGAGCGCGTCTATCACCACACCGCGCCGGTCAACATGATCTTCGCGCTCCACGAAGCGCTCCGCCTCGTCCTCGAGGAAGGCCTCGACGCCCGCTTCGCGCGCCACCGGGAACAGGCCGCGGCGCTCCGGGACGGCCTCGAACGCCTCGGTCTCGAGCTCCCCGTGCCGGAGCCGATGCGGCTTCCTCCGCTCACGCTGGTCCGCATCCCCGACGGCGTCGACGACCGTCGCGTCCGCGCGAAGCTCTTGGCCGACCACGGCCTCGAAATCGGTGGGGGCCTCGGCGACTTCAAGGGAAAGGCGTGGCGCATCGGGCTCATGGGCGCATCGGCGACGCCGCGGCACGTCGCGCTTTGCCTCCAAGCGCTCGGCGAAGCGCTTCGGTGAGCGGCGCCATGATACCTTGACCGGCTCATGCCCCGCACCACCACCGAACGCTTCGGCGACTACGAGCTGATCGAGCGCTTGGGCGTCGGTGGCATGGCAGAGACGTTTGTTGCGCTGCGCCGCGGCCCCGGCGGCTTCGAGCAGCGAGTCTGCCTGAAGCGAGTGCTTCCATCGTTTGCCGAGGATCACGACTTCGTGGCGATGTTCCTTCGCGAGGCCCGCCTCTCCGCGCTGCTGCACCACGGTCACATCGCCCGCGTCCTCGACTTCGGCCTGATCGACGGTGCCCACTACCTCACCCTCGAGCTCATCGAGGGAACCGACCTCCGCGCGCTCTTGCTGCAACTACGCTCGCAGGGAACGGTCCTCGACGCAGGCATCACGTCGTACATCGCGCAGGCTTTGGCCGCCGCCCTCGACTTCGCGCACACCGCCGACGAACGAGGCCACGCGATGGGCGTCATTCACCGCGACGTCTCTCCGTCGAACGTGCTCTTGAGTCAGGCTGGCGAGGTCAAGCTCGCCGACTTCGGCATCGCAAAGGCCACGAACATCCCGGGCAGCATTCAAAGCGGCGCCCTCAAGGGCAAAGTCCCATACATGGCGCCCGAGTACGCACACGGCCGGCAGTGTAGCCCCCGCTCTGACCTGTTTTCGCTTGGAGTCCTTCTCTACGAGTGCCTCGCCGGCTATCGGCCCTTCGACGGCGATCACGACATCGAAACCCTCGACCGCGCGCGTCACGGCCGCCGGGATCCGCTTTCTCGCGCCGCCCCGGACGCTCCGGCCGCGCTCGTCGATGCGATCGAATCGCTGCTCGACCCCGAGCCGGACCGGCGGCCGCCCCACGCCGCCGCGCTTCTTTCTGCGCTCGATGCCGCACCGCCACCGGTGCTCGCGCAGCGCGACCTCGCCAAGTTGGTTCGAGGCGTCGAGCGGCACCGCGACATGTCGACGGCGCCCGGGCTCGCGGCGACGCGGCCGGCCCCTACTCGGCGTCCTCAGAGGCGCTCTCGGTCTCGTCGGTAACGCTTCCGTATGCGTTCCGCTCCTGCTCCTCGAGCAGGCTGACGCCGATTGCCATCGCTTTTCGGACCCGCTGGAGCAGCGCTTCGTCCGTCGCGATCTTCTCGACCGCCATCGACAGCTTCGACTCGAGCTGCGACTTCATCGCCTCGAGCGCGCCCACGCGCGAATCGAGATCCCGCTTGGCGCCCTCGAGCACCTCGATCTTGGTCAGGCCCGCGTCGAGCGATTCCTGAAGCCCATCTCGGGCCGCCCGCGCCTCGCTGAGCTCGGCTTGCACGCGGTCCCGGGTCTCTTCGCTTTCGGCGAGCTGCGCCTTGGCCGCGGCGAACGACGCCTCGGACTCGTTGAGCTTGGTCTCGAGCTCCATCGCCCGCTCGGCGTTGAGATTCTCGCGCTCGCGAGCACCGGAAAGCTCCGTCTCGGTGTCGGCCAACTTGCGACCGAGCGTCGCAAGCTGCTTCGAGTGCTCTTGCTCCGCGGTCTCGAGCTCGAGCTGCTTTTCGCCCTGGAGCGCGGCTTCCCGTTCGGCCATCGTACGCTGCCACTCGGCTTCGGCTTCGGCCATCGCGGCTGCGGCAGACGACGCCAGCTCCTCTCGCAGCGACGCGAGGGCGGTCTGCTTGACGGCATCGGCTTCCGCAGACGCCTGCGCGAGAGCGGCCGCCTGCACGTCGGTGAGCTCCGAGCGAAGCGTCGCTAGCGCGGTTTCCCTCTCGGTGGCGGCCGCGTGCAGCGCCGCGTCGTGATCTTCCTGTGCCTTCGCCAGCGCCGCTGCAGCCTCTGCCTTGGCGAGCTCGAGCGCGTCTTCGTGCGCGACTCGAAACTTGGCCAACTCGGCGTCGTGGGTGCTCTTGAGCGCCTCCACGTCGGCCGCGCGCGCCTCGCGCTCCTGCGCAAGCTCGCCTTCGAGGCCGTCGGCCTTGGCTTTTTCTCGCTCGAAGCGACTCTTGACGTCCTCGTAGCGCTTGCTCGCGTTTTCCTTGTCCTCGGTCAGGCCCGCAATCGTCTCCTGCGCCTTCGAAAGGGAACGCTCGAGGCCCGCCGTCTTCTCGTCGAAATCCGCTCTCGCGCGCTCGAGCGCGATCGACTGATCCCTGAGCTCGAGGATCTCCTTGTCACGCGCCGTCACTTGGTCGCGAAGCTCGAGAATCTCTTTGTCCTTGGTGTTTAGCGACTCGCGCAAATCGAGGAACTGGCGGCTCGACACGCCGCCGGCCGACTCCGCGAGCCGCGCCTTGAGGCCGGAGATCTCGGAGCGCAGCCGCGCGATTTCCACCCCGCCGCTCGGCCGGTCGTCGCCGTCGTCCGAAAGCTCGTCGTCGGCCGACTCCTCCGGGGGCATGTCGGACACCATGATCACGTCGTCGAGCTCGACGTCTTCGTACTCGGCTGTGGGGCCATCGGCCTGCGCGGGAGCGGGTTGCTCGGCCGCCTGCTCGGCGGGCCCGTCCATCATGAGCGCATCGAACGCGCTTTCCGCAAACTCATCGATCTCGTCGTCTATCGCGGGGGTTTCCCCGACCTTCGTTGGCGAATCGCTCGACATCTCGTCATCCGACATTGGCTCTCCCCTTCGACTCCCACGGCCAGCCTATCAGCCTTTGCACCTTTGGCCGAAACCGCGTCCTCACGGACCCCCGAGCGGATGCAAACTTACGTCCGCGTCAAAAAAAAGAATAGGCGTCCAGAGCTTGCCGTGTCAACGCCAGGCAGGGCGCAATAGTCGAAAACCAGGCGGTTTTCTAATGGGCAACGCGCGCGCTCGCCGCGAGCTGGAAGAGCACCGGGCGCTCGAGGTCTCCGAAAAACGCGTAGTTCACGCCACCGTGCCGGCGGATCGTCACCACGTTACCGCCCACATCGTGATAGTAGACCTCACGCCCACCGACATGTGTGCGCTGCGCGTTCCGCATGAGGTCCGGGGATTGGAAGACCAACAGGGTCACGCGGCGGCCACCGTGGTTGTAGTAGAGAGCGGCCGCCGGCCGCGCCCCCATCCTGATGTAGCGCGCGCCGACGAGCTTGACGCTCGGCTCCTCGAACTGAGCGGGCCTGACCGGGAACGGCGTCTTGCCTTGGAAGTAGCGAACGACCTCCTGCGGCGCCTGGGGCTGCACGTCGGGCGGCAGCGCCTGCGCATGCATGTTCATCACGTCCTGGAGCATGCCGGCGCTTTGATACTCCGCGCGCTCGGGCAGACCGACGACCGCGCCGATGATGAGGACGGCCGCCGCCGCCGCGGCGATCGGCCAGCTTTGCCGCCAGCGGATCGGTCGAACCTCGAGCAACGACGCGTGCGCGGCGGTGGCGTCGTCGATCTCGTCGAGGCGATGCTGGGCTCGCGCCCAAAGCTGCTTCGGGGCGCGCACGCCGCCGATCGAATCACGCGTCTGCTCGCGAAACGACCCTTCGAACGCGAGATGCTCTTGGCAGCCCGGGCAGGCTTCGAGATGCCGCTCGAACTCGATTTGCGTGGCGGGGTCGAGCTCGCCGTCCACGAACGTGCCGACGTGGCGTCGAATGAGCCTGCAGGTCATGACTTGACCTCCTTCCGTGCGCGAAACGCTTCGAGCGGAATCGGATCGTCCAGCGCCTCGCCGTCGTCGTCGTCGATGATGCCGAGCTGCACGGCATGCTTCTGAAGCGAGCCCTGGAGCTGTTTGCGCGCGCGATGAAGGCGCGACATCACGGTCCCGATCGGACAGCCGACGACCTCGGCGATCTCTTTGTAGGAAAGCTCCTCGACGTCGGCCAGCAACACCATTGCACGCGCTTCGTCGGAGAGCTCTTGGAAGGCGCGCTCGATCTCGCGGCCGATCAACCGCCGCTGCGCGTCACCGACGGGATCGGTGAGCGCTCGCATCGATGCACGGCTCATCACGCCTTCACCGACCGGCCCGGCCATCGGCCCGTCGAACACCTGCCGCTCGCGCGTTGCACGACGGTACCGGTTGACGAAGGTGTTCATTTGAATGCGCAGAAGCCACGCCTTGAAGTTGGTGCCGGCCTCGAAGCGATCGTAGAAGCGGTAAGCGCGCACGAGGGTGTCCTGCACCAGGTCCTCGGCGTCGACGGGCGCGCGGGTCAGCCGGAGCGCCATCGAATAGAGCGTGTCGAGGTGCGGCTGCGCATCGGCCTCGAAATGCCGGCGTTTGGCCGGGTTTTTGGTACCGCTTCGGGGCATGCCAGTCCTTAGAACCGGGGAGAACGCGAATTATTCCACGTTGTCAGGCGGCTCGTCTTTTTGGGAGCTTTGGCGCACCTTGGCTTCGAGCTCCTCGATTCGGGCCTGGAGCCTGAGCACCTCGCCCTGAAGCTGCTTCACGTGCGCGGCGGCGCTCTCGAGGACCGCGCGCACCTTGTCGTCCGCGGCGCTGTAGACCTCGGCACGGAGCTCCTCGGCGCGCCCGACGAGCTTGCCCACCGGCCCCTCTTTCAGCGACGTGAGGAACTTTGCCCTTCCCTGCTGAATGAAGCGCCGAAGGCTCTGGACGGACCAGGCTGTGGCGTGGCCGCTCTTTTGCTCCTCGTAGATGATTTGCGCGAGCGTCACCTTCGTGAGGTCTTGCTTCGATCGGTTGTCGAGGACCTTCACCTCCTCGCCGTTCCGAACGAGCTCGGCGATGCGGTCGAGGGTGACGTACTTGCTGTCGCACGTGTCGTAGAGCTTGCGGTTCGCATACCGCTTGATCACACGAACCGGTTCCGCGTCCGCCATGGGTACCCACAGGCTAGCCCGGCGACGCAGTGCGTCAAGCTGGCGCTTTGGGCGCTCCTCGGTAGGCTGACGAAGGGGAGCCTGGCCCGTGGACCAGACCACATCGTTCGGAGACCTCTTCGCTCGACTCGCGCGCATGGACGAGCTCGAGATGCGGGTTGGGCTGCTCTGCGAACGACTCGAGGCCGCACCCGACGACGAGGCGCTGGACCTCCTCGGCGAAGCCCACGAGGGCGCGGTGTACGGCGAGGCTGCCGCGCAGTCGGTGTTTCTCGCGATGGGATGGGCGCTGTTCGACCCGCGCATCGAGCCTAGACGCGCATCGCTCGGGGACGCGGCGCGGCGCGCGGAGCTTCACCACATCGCCGACTTCGTGTCGCCGATTCCCGCCGAGGACGTCCCGGAGGAAGACACGCGACGCCTTCCCGACTTTGGCCGCGGTCGTCCGCTGACGCTTGGCGAGCGGAAGTCCCTCGCGCGCACCCACGACCGCTCGCTGATCGCGCGAGTCGTGCGGGACCCCCATCCGGACGTCGTACGCATCCTTCTCGACAACCCTTCGCTGACCGAGGAAGACGTCGTGCGCATCTGCGCGGCGCGCCCCACTCACCCCGCGGTGCTTCAGACCGTGTACCGGCACCGGCGCTGGGTCGTGCGCTACCGTCCGCGCAACGCGATCGTACGCAACCCGCACACGCCTCCCGATACCGCCCTGCTGCTGGCGCCGCTGCTTCGCCCGGTGGAGCTGAAGGAAGCCGCCACGTCGTCGGAGCTCGCACCGCAGCTTCGTCTCAGCTGCAAGAGAGCCCTCGAGCTTCGCAGCCTACGCTCGAAGCCGCCCGAACGCTGACTTACTTGGTCTCGGCCTTATCGACGACTTCGGCGTCGTCCACGCGGGAGGCGGCCTGGTTCGGGACCTGCTTCTCGACGGGGGTCACGTCGATGTCGTCGTCGGTGTTGAGACCACGCTTGAGGTTTCGGATCGCCTTTCCGAGCCCTTCGCCGATTTGAGGCAGCCGTCCGGCGCCGAAAATCAGCATCACGATCAGAAAAACGATGACTAGCTCGCCGAATCCGAGATTGGGCACGGTATCCCCTTCCTGTGATTCACGGTACGCCCCAGCGAAGCCGTCCGCAACCCCAGGGGGTGTGGTATGGGGGAGCCCAGATGCAGAGCCTGCACGCGCTCGAGGTCTCCGGGATTCGGGGGGTCGTCTTCGACATCGACGATACCGTGACGAGACACGGTGTTCTCGAGCCCGACGCATACCAGGCGATGCATCGCCTCGCGGCCTCGGGCTTCGATCTCGTCGCAGTGACCGGTCGACCCCTGGGCTGGACCGACGTGATCGCGCGGCTCTGGCCGGTACGCGTCGCAGTCGGCGAAAACGGGGCGGGCTGGACGTGGGTCGACGACGATGGACTTCACGAAGGCTATTTCTGCACCGAGTCCGAGCGCGCGGAGCACGCGGTCCTGTTGCGAAAGATCCGCAAGGAGGTGCAAGCGGCCATGCCCTCCGTGAAAACGACCAACGATGCCCGCCACCGCCGCTGCGACCTCGCGTTCGACGTGGGGGAGAGCACGTCCCTGCCGCGGGCCGAGATCGATGCATTGGTCGCCCTGATCGAAGTAAACGGGGCCCGGAGCTCGGTCTCGACCGTGCATGCCCACGCGGTCCCCGGTCCGTGGGACAAAGCCGAGGGGGTGATGCGCGCAGTCGCCCAGGTGCTCGGCGTCGACCTCGCGGCGGACCTCGATCGATGGGTGTTCGTGGGCGACAGCGGTAACGACGCTGCGGCCTTCGCCCGCTTTCCAAAGAGCGTCGGCGTGGCCAACGTGCGCGATCACATCGACCGGCTTCCCGTCCCGCCGCGTTACGTCACCGAGGGCGACCGCGGTCGCGGCTTCGCCGAGCTTGCGGCGCATCTCATGGGCGGCCGTGGCTGAGCGCAGAACGCAACACGGTTCGCGAGCCCACTACGAGCACGGTCCCTACTACGACCAAGCCTATCGCCGACGGCGCCACGACGTTCGCTTCTATCGCGCGCTTGCCCTCGAATCGGGCGGACCGGTGCTCGAGCTCGGCGTCGGCACCGGGCGCGTCGCGCTCGACATCGCGAAAGCCGGGATCGAAGTCGTCGGCATCGAGCCGATGCGGCCCATGCTCGAGCAGGCGGAGCAACGGCTGGCACGCCTGCCGCGCGCGGTGCGCGAACGGGTCCAGCTCCGCTCCGGCAACCTCGAAAAAACCCGCCTTCGCCGGCGATTTCCGCTCGTCATCGCGCCGTTCAACGTGTGGATGCACCTCTACACGCGCGAGCAAGTCGAGCGTGGATTTGCCACCGTGCGCCACCATCTGCGCCGCGGCGGACGATTCGCCTTCGACGTGCTGCTCCCGGACCCGGCGAGCCTCGCCCGCAATCCGGCCAAACGATATCGCGGAGGAGCGGTTCGGCACCCGAAGGACGGTGTCCGCTATCGCTACGGCGAGTACTTCAGCTACGACCCGAGCAGTCAGATCGAAACGACCATGATGGACTTCGAGCACCCCGACAATCCACGAAAATCGTTCTGCACGCCGCTCACTCAGCGTCAGTTCTTTCCCGCCGAGCTCGAGGCCCTCTTGCACTACAACGGTTTCACGGTCGAATCGCACACGGGGGACTTCGACGGCTCGGCGATCACGTCGTCGACCGAGTCTCAAGTGATCGTGGCGCGCGTCCGCGGCGCTACTCGCGGAGCAACACGTCGCAGTAGTACTTCACGCGCTTGACGAGCTTCCCGTGCGGGCGCCGGTGAATGTCCTTTTTGAGGGCGAGCATCACCCGGCGCTGAAAGGTGTAGCTGTTCCGCGCGGGTTTCGGTGGACGGCTCCCCCCGGCTTCAGCAACGGGCGCCCAAAGGGCATCGGCAGGCCATCGCCAGGCTCCGAGATCGGATGGATCGATTTGCGCGATCATCCGCTCGGCCAGCGCGCGGTTGCCTTCGTCGTGCGCGAGCTCGGCCGCCCATTTGTCGACGTTGTCCGAAACCGGACGGTCGTGCGTATCGACCGTGATCGGATCGCCCATGCCCTTCTTCATCGCCGTCTTCCCGTAGTCGACGGCATCGGGGATGTGTTCGAGGGCTAGGTACGCGAAGATGCGCTCCAGCTGGGGCTCGGGGTCCGTCACGAGGTCTTCGTATGCGAGGTGCAGCAGCGGAACCGGTCGCTCGCGCAAGAACGCGCCGATGGCTGGGACGTATCTCTCGACGATGGGATTGAACGCATGCGCGCTCTCCCAGTCGCCTCGAAAGAAGCTGTTGGCGTACGAGCTGAACACCGCGAGCGGGTGTCGGGTGAGCACCACGTACTTCGCGTCGGGGTAGAGACGCTGCAGAAAAGGGAGCACGAGGGCGTTGGCAGGCGTCTTGTCGAGAAAATAGCTCGCCTCGCTGGTCGACAGCATTCGTCCGTAGAGCGTGTCGGTATACGCGCGCACGGCGTCGAGGTAGTCCTGCTCGCCTCGGGGAAGCCCCTCGATGAAGGATTTGTTCGCCTCGGCGGCATTGATGTGGTCGAAGGGGGCTTTGTCGACGTTGTAGTAGACGCCGAGGTGCGCGACGGGCGTGATCAGATGGGGCTCGGGGTGGGTGAAGATCTCCGGATGTCCCCCCATCATGCGCTGGAGCAGCGTCGAGCCGGCGCGGGGAGGCGAAATGACGAAAATCAGCGACATGCCGCCCTAGGCGTTCGTGGACTCCTGCGCCGCGAGCTGCCGCAAGACGTACTGCAGGATGCCGCCGTGAAGGAAGTATTCGACCTCCTGCGGGGTGTCGAGCCGCGCCTTGACCTTGAACGACTTCCCGGTGTCGGTACGCACCGAAAGCGTCGTCCCGGGTGCCAGGCCATCGGCAATGCCCGAGATCGTGAAGGTCTCCTCGCCGCTGAGGCCGAGCGACTCGCGGCCGGCACCCGACTCGAACTCCAGGGGGAGCACGCCCATGCCGATCAGGTTGGACCGGTGGATCCGCTCGTAGCTCTCGGCGATCACGGCCTGGACGCCGAGGAGAAGTGTGCCTTTTGCTGCCCAGTCGCGGGACGAGCCCGTGCCGTATTCCTTGCCGGCGATCACCACGAGCGGCGTGCCGTCGCGCTGGTACTTCATCGCGGCGTCGAAGATGCTCATCTGATCGCCGGTCGGTAGGTATCGCGTGACGCCTCCCTCGGTGCCGGGTGCCAAGAGATTGCGTAGGCGGATGTTGGCGAACGTGCCGCGCATCATGACCTCGTGATTACCGCGCCGACTTCCATAGCTGTTGAAGTCGCGCGGTGACACGCCGTGCTCTTGAAGATACTTGGCGGCCGGGCTGTCGAGCGCGATGGCACCCGCCGGGGAGATGTGGTCCGTCGTCACCGAATCGCCGAGAAGACAAAGCACACGGGCGCCTTCGACGTCGCTCGGCGCCGCGGGCTGGCCGGCTTCGACGCCATCGAAGAAAGGGGGGAGCCGCACGTATGTCGAGTCGGGATCCCATTGGTATTGGTCGGCCTGGTCGAAGCTCACCTCACGCCACTGCGGGGGCCCGTCGAACACCGCTTTGTAGCGCTCGACGAACTGATCTTTTTTGACCGAGCTTCGAAGCGTCTGGGTGATCTCCTGGTGGGACGGCCAGAGGTCTCGGAGGAACACGTCGTTCCCGTCCGGGTCTTGCCCGATTGGCTCTTTGGCAAAGTCGATGTCCATCGTGCCGGCAAGCGCGTACGCCACGACGAGGGGCGGAGACGCCAGGTAGTTAGCCCGGGTCAGCGGGTTGACGCGGCCTTCGAAGTTACGGTTGCCGCTCAGCGCGGAGGTTACGATCAAGTCGTGGCCCTTGACCGCCTCGGCGATCTCCGGGTCGAGCGGACCCGAGTTTCCGATGCAGGTCGTACAGCCGTAGCCCACCAAGTTGAACCTGAGAATCTCGAGATCGGGCATCAGTCCGGCGCTCTTGAGGTACTCGGTGACCACTTGCGAGCCGGGCGCGAGGCTGGTTTTCACCCACGGTTTGGTGCGAAGCCCTTTTCGGACGGCTTTTCGCGCGACGAGGCCGGCTGCCAGCATGACCGCGGGATTCGACGTATTGGTGCAGCTCGTGATCGCTGCGATGACGACGGCGCCGTTTCGAAGGGTGAACGTTTCCTCACCGCGCGTGACGGGCGCCGCCTTTTCCGGAGACGCCTCGAAGCCCTCGAGCACCGAATGCCACGAACGCTTCGACTCGGTGAGCGGAATGCGATCCTGCGGGCGCTTGGGGCCTGCGATGGAAGGAACGACGTCGCCGAGATCGAGCTCGAGGGTGTCGGTGAACCGAGGCTCGGGCGCCGCGGCCTGATGGAACATGCCCTGCTCTTTCAGCACGCGCTCGACAACGTCGACGTGTGCGTCGTCGCGCCCGCTGAACCGCAAATACGCGAGCGTTTCTTTGTCGACCGGGAAGAAGCCCATCGTGGCGCCGTACTCGGGCGCCATGTTCGCGATGGTTGCGCGGTCGGGCAGCGAGAGGCTTTCCATGCCTGCGCCGAAGAACTCGACGAACTTCCCGACGACGCCCTTTTTGCGCAGCATCTGGGTGACGGTCAGGACCGCGTCGGTCGCCGTCGCGCCCTCTTGGAGCTTGCCCGTCAGCTTGAAGCCAACGACCTGCGGCAGAAGCATGCTGATCGGCTGGCCGAGCATCGCCGCCTCGGCTTCGATCCCGCCGACGCCCCAGCCGAGGACGCCGAGGCCGTTGATCATGGTCGTGTGAGAGTCGGTGCCGACCAGGCTGTCGGGATAGGCGATGGTGACGCCGCCCGCATCGCGGGTGAAGACGACGGTGGCAAGATACTCCAGGTTGACTTGATGGACGATGCCGGTGCCGGGCGGCACGACCCGCATGTTCTTGAAGGCGCTCTGCCCCCACTTCAAAAACTGGTACCGCTCCCGATTTCGTTCGAACTCTCGGCGCACGTTGTCTTCGAATGAACGCAGAAGCCCATACGAATCGACCTGCACCGAGTGGTCGATCACGAGGTCTGCGGGCTGCAGAGGGTTGATGCGGCTCGGGTCGCCGCCCATCTTCGCAAACTGGTCGCGCATGGCGGCGAGGTCGACGACGGCTGGAACGCCCGTGAAATCCTGCAGCAGGACGCGCGAGGGGCGGAACGCGATCTCTGTCTTCGGCTTTGCGGCGGGGTCCCAGTTCGCCACGGCCTCGATGTCCTCGCGCGTCACCGAGCTGCCGTCCTCGTAGCGCAGGAGGTTCTCGAGCAACACGCGGATCGAGTACGGCAGGGTGTCGATGCCCGTGAAACCGGCGCGGGTCAACGCGTCGAGGCGATTGATCGCGACCTGCCGTCCGCCCGCGTGAATGGTCACGCGGCTCTGAAACGAGTCCTTGGCTGCCATGCTTTATGGCCTACCACGGGCGGTCTCGGGCGCCACCCCGGTCGTGCGGAATGCCGAAAAACGCTGCGTGACAAGGGGTCGCAGAAGCGCTAGACCATGCAGCCCTCGGCGCCGTAGCCAAGTGGTTTAAGGCAGAGGTTTGCAAAACCTCCATTCGCTGGTTCGAATCCAGTCGGCGCCTCTAGTTACACCGCCCGCCCGGATACCTTCGGCGGTCGGTTGGTTCCGCCCCACCTAGTCCTCCCTGCGCGCCTTCGTCTTTCGGGCTCGCGAGCTATGGGAGGTCGGGTTGGTCTAGCTCGTTGGGGCATTCCAGCGCGCGGAGGAAGGCGACTAGGGAGCCCCGCTCGGCGTCGGTGAGGTTTCGGTTTTGGACGAGGGCGCTCTTGTTCTTGTTGTCGATGCCGCCGCTGGCCATGAGGTTGACCGCGGCTTCGAGGGTCGGGATGGAGCCGTCGTGGAAGTATGGGGCGCTCTTCGAGACGTTGCGGAGCGACGGGACCTTGAAGGCGGCCCAGTCCGCGTCATCGCCGCTGACCTTAGCCCGTCCCACGTCGACCTCGCTTTCGGGCTTCTTCTGCGTGCCGATTCCGACGTTGTAGTAGAGCCCGCCGGGCACCGTCATCGCGCTCGAAAAGAGCGGCGGGGCGTGGCAGACGACGCACTGGCCCTTGCCCATGAAGACCGCCCAGCCCTGCTTCTGCTGGTCGTTCAGCGCGCCGTCGTCGCCTTTGGCGTAGCGGTCGTACGCGGTGTCGTCGCAGATCAGCGTGCGTTCGTACGCGGCAATGGCTTTTGCAATCGTGTCGGGGGTCATGCCGTCTTTCGGAAAGACCTTCTTGAACTGCTTCGCGTACCCTTCGATCTTCGAGAGCTCGGCGGCCTTCTTCGCGAGGTTTTCGTTGCCGACGCCCATGTTGCCGCCGCCCCATGCGCCTGTGGCCTGCGCCTCGAGGCTGCCGGACCGGCCGTCCCAATAGAACGCCTCATAGAAGGCCGTATTCCAGATGACGGGGCTGTGGCGCGTGAGCTGCTTGCCTCCGGCACCGACGGCAAGCGGCGTCTCCCCCCCGTTGCCGTGCTCGTTTTGATGGCACGAGTAGCAGGAGCGCGAACCGTCGACGCTGAGGCGCTTGTCGAAGAAGAGCTGGTGGCCGAGCGCGATCTTTTCCGGCGTCTGGGGGTTGTCCTCGGGGATCTTCAGCTCGGGAAAGTCCGCCGGCGCGGGAGGGACCTCGACCTTCTCGGTGGGTGCGGGCTCGGCGGCGGTTGGTTCGACCTTCTCCTCCGCGGGCTTGCTCTTGCAGCCGGCGAGACCGATCGAAAAGACGATGAGGAGGACGGCGCTTCGCGCGCGCGACGTGCTGAAGTGGCTCGGCATGCGGCGATACTACCACCGGACAACGAAGAGAAAAGGTCGCGCGCCGCGGCGACAATCTCGACCGCGCCGTCTCGGTTCTTCAGCGATGGGCAAGCGAGTCCGCCAACGCGCGCGCCTCGACGATGTTGTCTTCGATCGAGCAGTAGGTCCACGCGCCGTAGCGGCCGATCGAATGGACGTCCTGCGCCGCCAAGAGCTCTCGGCGCGCCGCGGCCTCGGAGCTCGACTGCGTCGTGATGTGCACGTACGCGGGGTCGAGGAGCACGTCGTGCGACGCGACGAGCGCCTGGTTGTCTACGACACCGCACGTCTGGAGGTCGGCGAGCACCCGCGCTTTGAGCGCGCCCCGGTCGTCCGGAGATAGATCCGTTCCCCAGGGCAGCGCGACCTCGACGTAGAGGCTCATTCGCTTCGTGCCGAAGATGTTGTCGTAGAACCCCACTCTGTAAAACGAGAGGTCCCGCTGCGGGTAGTAGATCCAATGGACGTTCGAGGGCCCCTTGCTGTCGAACCCGAGGTTGAACACCTGCACCTTGTTGTGGCTGAACACCGATGCTTCGTAGTCGACGCCGCACATGTCGAGGAGCGCGATCAGCGGCGCGCTGCTGACGAGTTGCTCGTAGCCGATCTCGCGATGGGTGGTCGTCGCGATTTTTCGCTCCCGGTCGATCGCCACGACCCTCTCTCCGAGTGAGATGTGGTCGGGGGCGACTCCCTTTGCGAGCGCCCGGACATATTGAATGGCGCCGCCTTCGGGATAGGTGAAGGTCGCGTTGTAGCCGTCGCTGTCCGCACGCGGCCCTTCGAGGATCTCGTCGGTCGTGGCGTGTGGAAAGAATCGTCCCATCGCGTCCGCGTCGAGTGCCTCGAGGTTCAGCGCGTAGAGCTTTTCGTTGTATGGGACGAGAAATTTTTCTGCGATCCCCCGTCCGTAGCGCGCGTAGAGCATCTCCTTGAAGTTGCCGACGCTCGACTCCGCCGGCCGCTGCTCGAGATCTCGAACACACTCGGCGTACTCGTCGGTGGGCAGCTGGTGGATGTTCTTCTGGAACGGAAAGTCGATGTAGCGGTCGGCGTACCAAATCCGACTGTCCCGCACGACCCGAAGAACGCGCTGCCCGTCCATGCGGTCGACGAGATACCGCTCGATCTCGGGATGCCTGAAGTGGAAAAAATGCCCCGAGTAGTCCCACACGAAGCCGTCGCGCTCGATCGTCCGGCAGTAGCCGCCGATCTCCGCTTCGGCCTCGACGATCAGGTAGTCGTCGTCGCGGAGCCAGTCGGCAAACGCCAGGCCGCTGACGCCGGCTCCCACGATCAGGTACCGCACGCGCTCCACGCTACGCCCCTACCACGTCCGGCTCGCTTCCTGCGAACCCCCGGACCACACGGACGCCCTCGTCGGTCCTGCGCCCGAGCGCGATCGGCTCGCCGTCGGGGGCGAACAGCGCCAACGTTTCGTCCGCAGTTGCCTGCCGCCAGCTGTCGTCTGCGAGCGCGTCGGGTCCGAGGGGTCGCCCGTGACGCGCATCGGAAACCCCGGGCGCGGTGAGCTCCACGCGCCGAAGAGCTTCACAGGCCTCCCGAAGCGGGATCAAATGCGACGCGACTGCATCCGCGTCGAGCGAGTCCACGCCGATGGCGCGATCGAGCGTAAAGCGTCCACTCGCCGTACGCCGAAGTGCCCGCACGTGCCCGACCGTCCCGAGCGCCTGCGCCAGGTCCCGCGCAAGCGACCGGACGTAGAAGCCCTTTGCGCAGTGAAGCGTCAGCGCGATCGAATCTTCATCCACGTCGTCGACGACTGCGGTGTGGAGCTCCACCTCTCGCGTAGGCGCCTCGACGTCTTCTCCGCGCCGAACGCGGCGGTGAAGCGGGGTCCCGCCGACTTTGATCGCGCTCAGCCTCGGCGGTGCCTGCGGGTGACGTCCGATGAAAGGCGTCAGCGCTTGCTCGACCGTCGCCCGGTCCAGCGCTGGCACGTCGGCAGTCGCGGTGACCGTTCCGTCGGCATCGAGGGAATCAGTTTGTTGCCCGAGCGCAATGACGACCGCGTACCACTTGTCGTCGGCTTGGAGCGTCGAGACGAGCTTGGTCGCCTCCCCGATCGCGATGACGAGCACGCCCGTGGCAAGCGGGTCGAGCGTGCCCGCGTGTCCGACCGAGCGCTGCCGGAGGGCCTTTCGCACACGCTGCACCACGTCGTGCGAGGTGCATCCAGCCGGCTTGTCGACGACGAGGATGCCGTTCATGCGAAGTACTTGGCGAGCTCCTCGCGAAGAAGGCGCTCCGCTTCGTCGATCGAGACCGGAAGCTGGGTGGCGGCCGCGGCCCGGTGCCCACCGCCTTGGAGCGCGGACGCAATCTCCGAGACGTCGGCTTTGCCGCTCGAGCGGAGGCTGACTTTCGTGTCTTTCCCCTTCCACTCCCAAAGCAGCGCACCGATTTCGACGCCTTTGATCCCTCGCGCATAGTTGACCATGCCCTCGACCATGTCGTCGTCCGCGCCGCAGATGTCGAGCATCTCGCGCGTCACGCGCATGATGGCGACCCGCCCGTCGAAGGCCATTTCGAGGGTTGCGATGATCGCGGAAAGAAGCTGAAGCCGCGCCGGCTCCCAGCTTTCGAAGAGCTGTTGGGCCACCTGCCACGGGTCGACGCCCGACTCGACCAGCCGCGCCCCAAGCCGAAGGGTCGCCGGCGTCGTCGTCGAATAGCGAAACCCTCCGGTGTCGGAGACAATCGCCGCGTAGAGCGGGGTCGCCGAGCCCTCGGGAAGCGACTCGAGCCCGAGCCCTTCGATTAAACGAACCACGACCTCGCCCGTGGCGGCGGCCTTCGTGTCCCGAACGATGATGTCGCCCACGTCGTCGTGCGCGTGGTGATGGTCGACGATCACGACCGGTCCCGTGACCTCGGGCCCGGGGAAGCCCGGCGGCAGCAGCGCCTTGGCGGCAATGTCCATCACCCAGGTCGCGTCGAAGTGCATCCCCTCCGGGATCTCCGACAGGGTCGGCTCACCATCGATCAAGAAGTGGAGCGACTCGGGGATCGATTCGGGCATGAACAGAATGGCGTCCTTGCCGATCGCCTGAAGCGTCCGAATCAGGCCTAGCGCCGAGCCGAGCGAGTCGGCGTCGGGCCGCCGGTGGCAGGCGACCAGGAATCGATTGCCCTTGCGCGCGACGTCGAGCGCTGCGTCGATCATCGAGAGCCCTCCGGCCCCGACCCTTGCTCGGTGCGGAGCTCATCGAGGATCGATTCGATGCGCAGACCGGAATCGACCACGTCGTCCCAAAAGAACTCGAGCGCCGGGACTCGTCGCAGCCCGAGGGTTTTGCCTAGCTCGCGTCTGAGAAAGCTCGACGCGCGGCCGAGCGCTTCGACCACGGCGTCTTGTTGCGAAGCGTCGATCTCGTCGAGCACGCGAACGTACACCCGCGCGATGCTCAGGTCGTCCGTGACCCGAACGGCCGACACGACCACGTCACGGGCAGCGGGATCCCGCAGGCTCCCGCGAAGCAGCAGCTCCATCAGCTCGCTTCGGATTCGTTCTGCAACGCGATCGGCCCTTCGAAAACCCTTCTGGGACATCGCTCACCCTGCCCAATCCGCGAGCTCTCCGAGAGAAACCAGCTCGGTCGACCTGTCGACGACGACCGCGTCCGCGGAGCCCTCCACGAAGGACGCGATCGAATCGAGCATGGAGTTTGCGTGTCTGCGATCGGCGGAAACGACGGCAAACCCGAGCACCGCCTGTCGATGCACGTCTTGTTGGCCCACCTCCGCGACCGAGACGTTGAACCGGTTGGCCGTACGGTCGAGCACCTTTCGCACGATCGATCGCTTCGCCTTCAACGAGTTCACGCCGGGCAAAGAAAGCGATATCTGGCAGACGCCAACGACCATGCTTCAGCCCTCATTCGAGCGTCGCCTCGACCTGCTTCTCCTCGTAGCATTCGATGATGTCTTTTTCTTTGACGTCGTTGAAGCCCTGGAGGCCGATGCCGCATTCCATTCCCGCTTGCACCTCTTTGACATCGTCCTTGAAGCGGCGAAGCGAGCCGAGCGGGCCCTCCCACACGACGACGCCGTCTCGCACGAGGCGTGCCCGCGCTCCACGGTTGATCTTGCCCTCGAGGACCATGCAACCGGCGATCGTGCCGATCTTCGGGATGCCGAACGTCTGTCGAACCTCCGCTTTGCCGAGCTCCGCCTCGACGACCGTGGGCGCGAGCAACCCCTTCATGGCCGCCTTCACGTCGTCGATAGCTTCGTAGATGACGTTGTACGTCCGAATCTCGACGCCCTCTTTCTTGGCGGTCGACGAGGCCTTGCCCTGCGGCCGAACGTTGAACCCGAGCACAATCGCCTGCGATGCGCTTGCGAGCATGACGTCGTTTTCCGTGATGCCTCCGACGCCGGTATGAATGACGTTCACCTTGACCTTCTCGGTGGCGAGGTCCGTGAGGGCACCCTGAAGCGCTTCGACCGAGCCCTGCACGTCGGCTTTCACCACGAGACGAAGCTCCTGGACGTCGCCGCTCTGCATGAGCGCCTGAATCTGATCGAGCCCGCGAAGCCCCGTGGTCGGTGCCGTGCCGGTGCCCGTGGGCTTCTTTCGGGTTCCGGCGACCTCCTGAGCCTTGCGCTGGTCGGTCACTTCGTAGAATAGGTCGCCGGCCGCTGGAAGCTCGGCGAGCCCGAGGATTTCGACCGGTGTCGCGGGCCCCGCGGACGTGAGCTGCTTGCCGCGATCGTCGGTCATCGCCCGAATGCGGCCCCACGCCCCGCCGGCAACCAAGTAGTCGCCGGTGTCCAAAGAACCGTCTCGAATCAACACGTTGGCGACCGGACCTCGGCCGCGGTCGAGGTAGGCTTCGAGGACCACGCCCTCGGCTGGGATGCTGGAGTTGGCTGTCAGCTCGAGGACCTCGGCCTGAAGCAGCACGTTCTCCAGCAGGCTCTCCACCCCTTCGCCCGTGATCGCGGAACACGGGATGTAGATCGTGTCGCCCCCCCAGTCCTCCGGCTGAAGCCCAAGCGCGGCAAGCTCGTTTTTGACCTTGTCCGGATTGGCCTCGGGCTTGTCGATTTTGTTGACCGCGACGACGATGGGCACCTCGGCCGCCCGGGCATGGTTCACCGCCTCCTGCGTCTGCGGCATGACGCCATCATCGGCCGCGACGACCAAGATGACGATGTCCGTGGCCTGAGCGCCCCGAGCACGCATTGCGGTAAACGCTTCGTGACCGGGCGTGTCGAGGAACACGACCGTGCCTTGGCTCGTGTCGACGCGATAGGCGCCAATGTGCTGCGTGATGCCGCCGGCCTCTCCAGCGACCACGTCGCTTTCCCGAATCTTGTCGAGCAGGGAGGTCTTGCCGTGATCGACGTGGCCCATGACGGTCACCACCGGCGGACGATGCTGGCGGTCGTCTGCCTTGTCTTCGAACTGGCCACGTGCGTCGCCGACGATTTCATCCTCGCTTCGCGCGACGTTTTCGACTTCGTAGTTGAACTCGCCGGCGAGCACCGCGGCGGTGTCGGCGTCGAGCGCGCTGTTGATGTGGACGCCCGAGACCCCGAGCTCCATCAGCTTCATCAGTACGTCGGTCGCTTTGAGGCTCATCCGCTGCGCGAGGGCCTGAAGTTGGATGTTGTCGTCGATTCGAATCACGCGCTTCTGCGCGCCCGGCACGGTGATCTCGGTTTGCTTGGGCTTCTTGCCGGGTTGAAGACGCTTCTTGCCCGGCCGGCCCTGCGGACGCCCGGTCGGCCCGATCGACGATCGGCCGCGGATCTCACGCCGGCGCGGTGCCTGCTCTCGCTGGGCGGCGTGCTCGGCGACGATGCGGCGGCGCGCCCCCTCGGACAGCGGCGTCGCGCTCGGTGCCTTGGCTTTGCCGCGGCGCATGACGCCGGGTGGGAGCGGGTCGTGCGAAAACCGGCTCTGCTCCTCCTGCGGATCCTGGGGAGGCTGCTCGGGAGCGGGCGGCGCCTCCGAGGCGCGGGGCCTGGCGGGCTTCCGTGCAGGCTTGGTTGGTTTTGCGCGAACGGTGGTCTCGGCAGGCGGAGGCTCGGGCGCCGGGGTTGGTGTAGGCGGCGGCGCCGGCTTCGCGGACTCGGGCTTCGGGGGCGCGGCCTCCTCGGGCGGGGCGGGGGTCGGTGCCTGGGCAGCCTGCGGCTCGGCGTCGGACTTCTTCCGCCGCTTTCGGCGGACGACCGTGGGGCGAATGCGCTCTTCGACCATGGTTTCGCTGCGGTCTTTGTCCAAGGATCGCTTGATGCGGTCGACCTCGACCGGATCGAGCACGCTCATGTGATTGCGCACCTGGATCCCCAACGTCGCAATTCGCTGGATCAGGTCGCGGTTTTCGACCCCCAGCTCACGCGCGACCTCGTAGACTCGAACCTTACTCATCCGTCCTCCGAAAAGGCCTCGATCTGCGTTAGGCAATCGAGAACCGCTCGTGCAATGCCTCGATCGGTTACGAGGAGGACGCCGAGCTCGGAGCGGGAGAACGCCCCCCCCAAGCTCGCCTTTGTCCCCCAAGTGGCCGTCGCGCAACCAAGCGCGGTCGCGGTCTTGGCGAGCTCATCCGCTCGTCCCCGTGAATCTTCGGCTCGAATCAACAAATCCCCGTCGCCAGCCTGGAGGGCTGCACGCACCCCGTCGGTCCCGAGGATCAGGCTCCGCGTGCGCCGGGCGGACACGAGAAGCCCCACGGCGCGTCGCTCGAGTTGCTGCACGAGCATCCCTTCGATGGCCTCCGGCTCGACGACGGCACGACCGCGGAGCGCGCGGGCGAGCCCGCCGCGTCGCAATGCGGATCGAATGCAAGGGCGTGTCGGGTGCACCGACACCCCGCGGCCCGTCAGGCGCCGCCCCAGATCGACCGCGACGAACGGTGGGCCGTCCCCGACCACCAAGCGCACCAGCGCCTCGCGCCCGGCCCGTTGGCCACACCCCGCGCACATTCGCGTGGACGGTTTGTCTCGTTCGGTCTTGGCCATCGCGGTTCTCATTCGTGGTTACTCCTGCTTCGGCTCCGCGGTGGGCCCGGTTTCGGTCCCGGTCTCGGTCTCGTTCCCGCTCCCGGTCTCATTCCCGATCCCGGTCTCGGCGGCGGCCTCGGCGGCGGCGGCTTCGGCCTCGGCGGCGGCCGCTGCTTCGGCTTCTGCGGCTGCTGCTGCTGCTTCGGCGGCTGCTGTGGCGGCGGCCTGTGCTGCGGCGATGCTCTCGTGCATCTGGGGCTCGACGGCCGGCCACTCGGTTTCGACGAACTCCGTGACTGCGGCCTTGACCGCCTGCGCCTTTGCAGCGCCGAGACCCGATTTGATCGCGAAGCGGTCCGTGTCGTCCTCTGCGGCGATGAGCTCGACCGACGCATATCCGTTTTGCTCGAGCTGGTCTGCGACGCGCGCGTTGACGCCGCGAACCAACAGCAGCCGATCGCGCTCGGTGGCCGGCTCGGTCAGGCTCGTCATGGCGGCGATCCGCTCTCGCCGAAGCGCCTCCAGCGCCGTCGCCGCATCCGCGCGAAGCGTTGCCACGTCCTCCTCCGAGACGCCGGGAACCGACGCGAGCTCGCCCGCGCTGGCGTCGACGACCTCATCGAGGCTGCGAAAGCCCATCCGGTAGAGCGAGCGTGAAAGCTCTTCGTCGGTGCTGAGACGCGACAGCGCCGCCATCGCCTCTTCTTCGATCTGCTTGAAGCGCGACTCGCTGACGATATCCAGGCGCCACCCCGTGAGCTGCGACGCCAGGCGCACGTTCTGGCCGCGGCGGCCGATCGCCAAAGACAGCTTCGGGTCCGGCACGACGAGCTCCATGTTGGAGTTCGCCTCGTCGATCACCACGCGTACGACCTCCGCGGGCGCAATGGCGTTGCAAACGAAGCGTGCGGGGTCGCGATCCCAGGGGACGATGTCGATTTTTTCACCACGAAGCTCTTGGACCACGGCCTGTACGCGCGACCCCTTCATACCGACGCAGGCGCCGACCGGATCGACGTCCGAGTCACGGCTGCTCACCGCGATCTTGGAGCGGGCGCCAGGCTCACGCGCCGCTGCGACGATGCGCACGATCCCCTCGTAGATCTCAGGCACCTCCATCTCGAAGAGCTTGATCAGCAGCCCCACGTCCGTTCGAGAGAGAATGATCTGCGGCCCGCGCGCCTCACGGTCGATGTCCTTCAGAAACGCGACGATGCGATCGCCCGGCCGATAGCTCTCGCGCGGTGTCTGTTCCCGAGGCGACAGCACGGCTTCCACGCCGCGACCGAGATCGACGATGATGTTCGAGCCACGTTCGAATCGACGAACCACGCCGGTGATGATCTCGCCCTTGCGGTTCTTGTATTCGGCGTAGACGCGCTCGCGCTCGGCGTCGCGAACCCGCTGGATGATGACCTGCTTCGCGGTCTGCGCCGCGATCCGGCCGAACCGCGCGCGGCTCTGCTCGAGGCTCAAGAGCTCGCCAAACTGCTTGTCCTGCTCGCGCGCTTTGTCGCGATCCTCCGGCAGGTAGAAGATCTGAAACCCGAGCTCCTCGCCTATTTCTGCCTCGAGCCCGTGCGTCTCGGCTTCCTCGACCGAAATCTCCTGCTCGCTGTTCTCGACGGCCTGAACGACCGTCATGTACTGGAATAGGTCGACTGCCCCGGTCTCTTCGTTGAATCGGGCTTCGAGCTCACGATCCGGACCAAACGTCCTCTTCGCTGCCGTGAGAATCGCCTGCTCGGTCGCCTCGACGAGAATCTTGGCATCGATCCCCTTTTCCTGACTGACCTGTTCGATTACGTGCTGAAGAGAAAGCGCGCTTTGCTGCATTGCCATCTACCCACCTAGTTCGAGAATCGGTACACGAGGTTCGCCTGTGCGATGTCCCCGTGTGGAATCAAGAAGACCTGTCCGTCCTGGTCGAGCTCGATGCTCTCGTCGACCACCCCCCGGAGCGTCCCGCGAAAACGCCGGCGGCCGTCGATCGGCGTCCGCGCTCGCAACTTGATTTCCCGGCCCGAAAACCGGTCGAAATCCGACAGCTTCACGAGCGGACGCTCGAGCCCCGGCGAGCTGACTTCGAGTCGATAGTGGCCGGGCATCAATTCCTCGTGAACGTCCAGTGCGGTCGAGACGTCGCGGCTCACCGCCGTGCAATCCTCCAGCGACACGCCACTTCCGACCTCGAGGCCCGGCACGTCCCGGTCGATGATGATCCGGACGACTGCGCCGCCCGGCTCGCGTAAATGCCGCACGTCGACCAGCTCGACGCCGTGCACGCGGCAAATCGGGTCGATCAACTGCTCGAGCGAGCGGACGAGTTGTTCAGTCGCCCTGGTCAACGGTCAAATCCAAAAAAAAATGGGCGGGCCGTGGCGGCCCACCCAGGAGAGGTAAACCAAATTGTCAGGGCGTCAGCTACCACAGGCCCCCAACCCTCGCAAGCAAACGGCCCCTTGGGCGCTTTGGGTCGTTGACAGCGCGAAAGGCATCTTGGTATGCCCCGCCAGTACCCCCGCCGGATCGGTGTGGGAGCAGGAGGAAAGCATGATGCGTTCGTTGAAGATCGGGCACTGGATTGCCCTGGTAGGCATGGCCGCGCTAGTGGCCAGTTGTGGGTCGACCCGGGAGACTGCCTGGGAAACGACCGGAGGCAAGACGCTCACCGACGCGGAAAGGGCGCAAGTATCGGAGCTGATGGCGCAGGCCAAGCAGGCTTGGGCGAACCGCGGAGACATTGCGCAAGCCAAGGCCGCGGTCGACTCGTACACTGCGGTCGCCGACATCGACCCGGGCAACGCAGAAGCGCTCGCGGAGCTGACTCACGCGATTTTCTTTTATGCGGACTGCCATCTGCGTTTCGACGAGAGCAACCCCGACCTCCACAAGGATACACACGAAGAAGGGATTCGCGCGGGAGAGCGTGCGCTCTCGGCGCTGTCCCCTTCTTTCGCAGAGAAGATGGCCGCCGGCACGCGCATCGAGGACGCGCTCGACGTGTTGAACGCGTCAGCGGTCCCAGCCCTCTACTGGCGGGCGTCGAACCTCGGCCGGTGGGCAACCCTCGAGAGCTTTGCCACGCTCCTCTCCTACAAGGACGAGGTGCGCGCGATCATGGAGTTCTGCCTCGCCAACGATCCGCTCTACTGGTACCAGGGGCCCGACCGATACTTCGGTGTGTTCTACGCGCGCGCCCCGAGCTTCGCGGGCGGCGACATGAAGAAATCGGCCGCGCACTTCAACAAATCCATCGAGGGACAGCCCAACTACTTCGGGACCCGCACGCTCATGGCCGAAGAATGGGCGGTGAAGGAGGACAACCGGCCGCTCTACGAGGAGCTGCTGAACTACGTCCTCAACGGAGATCCCACCGTGATCCCAGAGATCACGCCCGAGAACACCTGCGAGCAGCGCAAGGCCAAGAAGATGATGGCCGAGATCGACGACACGTTCTGATCTGAATAGCTGCAACAACCCCGCCGTCCATGGGCTAGTCCGAGGAGAATCATCCATGCGTATACCTACCGTTTTCACTGCGGCGTTTTTCGCCCTTTCCTTCCTGCTCGCCGGACCCGCTCCGGCATCGGCCCAGGAGTACGTATTGGAGATGGGGACCGTCGTCCCCTCGGGCAGCCCGTGGGCGCTCCAGCTCAAGCGTCTGAAGAAACACATCGAAGAGAAAACCGAGGGCCGTGTGAAGGTGAAGCTTCGCCTCGGCGGATCCAACGAGCGCTCGCTTGCTCGCCGCACGCAGATGGGCAGCAAGCAGGGCTTCGCCGGCTCGGTCGGAGGGCTGAGCTCGATCGTGCGCGAGGTGAACGTGCTCGAGGCCCCCTATGTCTTCGACACGGTCGAGGAGGCGGACAAAGCCCTCGACGATCCGGAAGTCTTGAAGCAGGTCCGTGCCATCCTCGAAAAGCAAAAGCTCGTGTTCGCGCTCTGGGGTGAAAACGGGTTCCGCTCGTATTTCAGCCGGAAGCCGATTCGAAGCCCCGACGACATGGTGGGTATTCGCTACCGGTCGCAGGAGGCCGTCGCGCACGTCGAGGCATACAGAGCAATAGGCGCGAGCCCCGTGACGATCGACGTCGCCAACACGATGACTAGCCTCCAGACCGGCGTGGTCGACGGGTTCGACAATACGCCGCTGTTCGCCATGGCCACGACTTGGTACCAAGGCCTCGATGACGGCGACCGCAACCTGCTTCTGTCACGGCACTCCTATCAGCCCGGCATCGTCGTCTACTCGAAGAAGTGGTTCGACACGCTGCCCAAGGACATCCAAGAGGTGCTGCTGACCGTCCCGTACGAGCTCACGACGTGGGGCCGCTCGCAGGTTCGGAAAATGGAGCCCGTTCTCCTCAAGAACCTCGTCCGCTACGGCTACGAGATCCACGACCCGACCCCGGCCGAGCTCGCCAAGTTCAAGGCCAAGCAAAAGGGCGTGCCCGAGGCGGTCGCCAAGCAGGTCGGCCCAGCCGGGCAAAAGCTGCTGAAGGCCGTCAACGCCGCCCTGGCGAAGTAGCCGGTCGCGTAGAGACACTGGCGCCGCCGCTGGCGCTGCCGCTGACACTGACGCTGCCCCCTATCGTCGCGTCTCCCCGTGCACCCAGACCCACGTGCCTGGGTTGTCCTCGGTGGCTGCGCCGCCGTGCCACGACTTGGGGAGGTCTGGGCCCGCCCAGTTGTAGAGCCATTTGGCGTCGTGCGGTGACAGGTTGATGCAGCCGTGGCTCCGCGGGCGGCCGAAGCGGTCGTGCCAGAACGCGCTGTGAAACGCGTAAGCGCCGCGGAAGTACATGACGTAGGGGACGTCCTCGAGCGAGTACGGGGGCTCGCCGGGCTCGTCGTTGTCCATGGTCGAGGTGAGATGCTTCCCCCGGATGCGATGCAGGCCGCGCGGCGTGCGGTAGTCGAGCTCGGGGCTCGGGGTCTTGAGACGCCCGGTCGAAACCAGCGTGACGTAGCGCGGCTGCTTCCACTCGTAGGCGACTAGAATCTGCCGAGCGAGGTCGATGTCGATCCAGCGCTCGCCCTCCTCCACGCCGGCCGGCGGCGGGCTCGGCTGGATGACACGGACGTCGCTCTCGCGGACGAGCCGGCCGCCGCCCACTGAAAGATAGACGACGTCGCCGACGCGTTTTCGGGCTCGCACAGGGAGAAAGGTGCGAGGGCCGGGGCGGTCGCGCGTCGCGCGCAGCTTGCCCCGGTCGTTCAAACGAAAGAGGCTCGTTTGCTCCGCCGACGTGACGGCGACCGGAAGGGTCCATCCCTCGCCGTCGAGGGCCTGCCCGCGAAACTCGCTCCATGCCTTGCGGCGAAGATGCTTGGCAGCGATGAAACCGTTCTGCTGCGTTCGCCAATACTCGATTCCGTCTCGTTCGAACGTCCGGTCGAGGCTGACGTAGAACCCGGGCTTGAGGATGCGCGACACGAGCGGATTGTCGATCTCGGTCTCGGAAGCCTCGGAGCTTGGACCCTCGCCGGGCAGCTCGACCCCGGCATCGATTGGCTCCGGATCTGGGGGAACCTCGTAAATCTCGTCGGCCCGCGGTAATCTCTTGTACACGGGCGTCTTTCGCCGCGCGGTCGCGTATTCGTACGGCATCACGGCGTCGAGGTCCGGCTGCCGGGCCCTGAGCTCGGGCAGCCGCTCCCCAGAAAACACGATCACGTCGCGCCCCTGACAAACGTAGCCGCCGGTATCGAGCTCGTACCAGCCGCCGTCGCAGCCGTCGTGGCCGACCGGCAGCGAGGTGGTCGAATGCAGGAGCGCCCCCGCGCGGAGATATCCGAGCCTGGCTGCACGCTCGCTCGGCTCCGCGCGAATGGGAGCGACGAACCGCTTGGCGAACAACCGACGCGGCGGACCCAGATCGCGCGGCGCCGGGGTGCGCTCCCGCAGAATCGACGGCACCGGCTCGTCCAAGCTGCAGCCCACGAACGCAAACGCGACGAGCATGCCGAGGGACACACTGCCGCACTGGATCAAAGCTCGTCGGGTGCGCTGCACGGCCGGGGTTGCTACGAACTGTCATTGGTATGCGTGCGGGTCAACAACTCGAAGCGTTTTCGACGACGTTCGGTCTCGTGGCTTCGCTGGCGCTCCATTTCAGCGCCCTCGCCTATGTCACGGCGGCCACCGCCCACTTCGATTTCGACTTCGAGCTTACGCTTCCCGCGGAGGTGGAGTTCGGGCTCACCGGAGAGATGGCGATGGCGGCCGCCCCCATTCCCCGCGCGACGGGTGCCCCCGATCCGAGATGGGCAGACCCGGGAGCCAGGCCAACCGACGAGGCCGAGCACCCGCCAATCGACGCCGGTGTCCCCGAGGACACTGACACTGACACGGACACCCACACGGACGCTGACGCTGTCACTGACACGGACACCGACACCGACACGGACGCTGACACTGACGCTCACCCCGACTCGCCCCTCCCCGTCGCCCGCTCCGCGCTCGCCGGCCCCTCTCGGATTCCGCCGGGGGCGCAGCTTGCGCTTCGGATCGACATGAAGCGCATCCGCGAGTCTCCGCTCGGGCCCGACGTCACCCGGTTCTTGGAGGGAGTGCCAGACTGGCAGCTCCTCCTCGCGGGCTCGGGGATCGATCCGGTGGCCGACCTGGACCGGCTGCTCGTGGCGACCCCGAATCTCCAGCGCGCCAGGCTCGTCCTGGCCGGGCGACATCGGCGTGAGCCGAGCTTCGCCCGTCGTAGCGTCAAGCGATTGGCGCGATCGCGAGGCAAGCCCGTCCGCTGGCGGACGCGCTTCGGTGTCCCCACGGCGCCGTGGCACAACCTCGATCGGACGATGCGCACGATCGCGCTCTTGAGCACGAAGCACTTCAGCATCACGCGGCGGCAGGACCTCGAACGCGTGCTCGCCATGGCCAAGGCGCGCGAGCTACGCGACCCGAGGAAGGAAGGTCTCCTCGCCGCGAAGGGACCCGACGCGCTCCTGTCGATGGGACCTGGCGAAGCGATCTCGCTCGAGGTCGAAGGCGTGCATCGATTCGTGATCGGAAGCATTCGGCACATCCCCGTTCGGCTGCGCTTGGCGGTGCGGGAAACCGGCCCGAACCAGGCAACCGTGCGCGTGCTCGCCACCTACGAGGACTCGGAAGACGCGCAGGCTGCAGCGGCATACTGGAAGAGGGTCGCCACCTTCTATTCGCAGCAGCTAATCATGACGCTTGCTGGCTTCGGCAAGACGCTTCGCCAAATGGAGCTCGAGCCGAAGGGGAAACGCGTCCGGGTTTCCTTCTCGCTCGACGCCGATCAGATTCGATTCATTCTGAGCTATGCAGAAGGCCGCCTCCGCGGATCCGGGGGCGCCACGCGACCGCAGCGCGCGCCCACCCCTCCAGGCCGTGCGCCCGCACCAACAAAAAAGGGGCCCTGAGGGGCCCCTTTTTCTGGATTTCCTGTCTCAGAGACTCAGAGGACGAGGTCCTTGAGCTTTTTGAGCGGCGTCGCACGGATCTTCTTGGACGCAGGCTTGGGTGGGAGCATCATCTCCTCACCGGTTGCCGGGTTGCGTCCCATCCGAGCGGGCTTTGCAGGAATCTTACGCACTTTCAGCTTGATCATGTCCGGAATGACGAACTCCCCCGGGCCACGGCGACCAAGCTCTTTTTTCACGAGGTCTTGAAGCGCGTCGAAGACACCGACAATTTCCTTTTTCGTGAGACCGGTCTTTTCGGCCAGCTCGCTCATCGTCTGGGCCTTCGTCATTCGCTTGCCCGCTGCCATAGTTCCCTCCTAACTCCGTGACCTGCCCCTTTGGTCCAAAAAAGGCCCCCAAAAGAAAGCCCCAGACAGGCACGGCGCCATCTATGCCTAAGGTTTTCCGCCCTGACAAGGCCCTTTGTGCGCTTTCGCGAACAAATTTCCGGGGGGTTAAGCGCATCCGGGTGGCGCACACGCGACCCGCGCGGGTTCTTTCGGACGGCTGGCCGGGGTTACACACAGCCCGTCCACAGGAAGCCGCGCACTGCCGCGCCACGTTGTCGTCGAAACGGGCTCAAGGCCAAATCGAGCTTGATTTCATGCGCTTACCCCGCGAAACCGACGCACTGCATGAAGATCCAACCGCGGCATTTCCGCAATCGCGTCCGAGTTTTCCACAACGCGCGAGGCTACCGCGCGGCCTCGACGGCCGCGAGCAAATCGAGGGTCCGGGCCTCCATGTCCCGTTCCTCGGACTTGGTCGCGTGATCGTATCCGAGAAGGTGGAGGAGCCCATGCGCCAGCAAAAACGTGACCTCGGCGATGATCGGGCGATCGCGTTCGGCCGCCTGGCGGGCCGCCGTGGGAAGCGAGATGACGACGTCGCCCAAGAGGCTCGACGCGGGAGCCCGGGCGTGCCCCTCCTGCTCCATGGGGAACGCGAGCACGTCGGTGGCCGTGTCCTTGTCGCGGTATCGTCGATTGAGCGCGCGAATCGTCTCGTCGTCGCAGAGGAGAATCGAGAGCTCCATGTCGGCACGGCCGACTGCGTCGAGCATCGCTTCGGCGCGCCACGCGAGATCCGCATGGCGCACGGACCGCCGCCGTAAACCGCTCGAACGAAGCCTCACCGGCATGCGATCGCTAGTGTCCTCCCCAGCCCGACCGGTCAAGCCGCTCCCGGGATGCCGCGGCGGGGGCCGTTGCTATGCTCCGCCGCGTGTTCGAAAGAGTCCTGATTCTGCGCCGCGGCGAGGCCGCCACCCGGGTCGCCCGAAGCTGCAGGCGAATGGGCGTGGAATCGATCGTCGTGGCGCCGAAGGACGAGCCCGCCAGTCGCCACATCGAAGCGGCCGACCGGAGCCTCGAGGTCGAATTCGAGGAAGCCAACGCGATTCCCATCGATCAGCTGCCCGCGATTCTGGCCGACGCGGGTGCGGACGCAGCGCACCTCGGCTACCAAGGCCAGCCAGAGATGTTCGAGCTCGCGAGCGCCGCCGAGAAGGCAGACGTGGCGGTCGTCGGAACCGATCTCGACGTGCTCGGCGCACTGACCGATCCCACCACGCTTCGCACCGCCGCCGCACGTGCGCACGTGCGCACGGTGCACGATACCGAACGCCTCTGGCGACCCCGGGAGGTCTGTGTATTGGTCGCGGCGGACGCGCACGGCGAGACGGCAGCTCTCGCGGAATGCGATCGCAGCCTGTCGATCGGCGACCAAACGATCATTCACGAGACCCCGTCGCCCGAGCTCAGCTTCCGGTCGGACGGCGAAGCGTTTCGGATGTCCCTGTTCGAGAACGCGCGGCGGCTCGCGTCGGAGCTTCGGTACGCCGGGCTTCTCGAAGTGCGATTTGAAATCGACCCGGCGGGCCTGTCGTGGGCTTCGGACGTGACGATTGGGCTTCCTCGTCACCACACCCTGATCGAGATGACGACGGGTGTCGATCTGGTCGAGCTTCAGCTTCGCATCGCGTCCGGCGACCCAATCCCCGATGACCTCACTTCGCTTCAGTCGCAGGGTCATGCGCTCGAGGCGGCGATTCTGGCGCTCGACCAGCCCGACGCCGTGGTGTCGTCCTATTCGGTGGCACCCGCGCCCCAGGGTCGCGTTCGGGCAACCTCGTCGGCCACGGTCGGTCTCCCGCTCCCGGCCGACGACCGGCCGCTCATCGCCAAGCTGACCACCGTTGCACCCATCCGACACCAAGCGCTCTTGTCCATGGACCGGATGCTGGCCGAGATGCGCGCCGAGCCTTTCTCGACCAACGTGGCGGCGCTCAGGCGCATCCTCAGCGACTTCGCGTTCCGCGCGGGGCAGTACGATCGCGACTCGACCGAGAAGTTCGCCGTCGCCTGACGCGCTACCCCGCGAAGGTCGAGCGGCCGGCGTAGACTGCGGCGTCACCAAGCTGCTCTTCGATTCGGAGCAGCTGGTTGTACTTGGCAATGCGCTCCGACCGTGAGGCCGAGCCGGTCTTGATCTGTCCGACCCCCGTGGCGACGGCGAGGTCTGCAATGAATGTGTCTTCGGTCTCGCCGCTTCGGTGTGAAATGATGGACGCGTAGCCATGAAGCGCGCCGAGCCGAATGGTGTCGAGCGTCTCGGTGACACTCCCGATCTGGTTGACCTTGATCAAGATCGCATTGGCAACGCCACGGTCGATGCCCATCTGAACGCGTTCGGTGTTGGTGACGAATAGATCGTCGCCTACCAGTTGGACCTCGTCGCCTTGCGCATCGGTCTGCACTTTCCACCCTTCCCAGTCGTTCTCATCCATGCCGTCCTCGATGCTGACGATTGGGTACTTGGCGCAGTAGTCGGTATAGATCCCGACGAGACCGGCGGCGTCGACAGGCTTCTTGTCGAACGTGTAAACGGCTTTGTCTTTGTCGTAGAACTCGCTTGCCGCGCAATCGAGCGCGATGGCGATCTGCTCGCCCGGCTTGTAGCCTGCCGCTTCGATCGCGCGGGCGACGAACGAAAGGGCTTCCTCGTTGGTGGAGAGATGGGGTGCGAAGCCGCCCTCGTCGCCTACGCCGGTCGCGTGCCCGGCGTCTTTGAGGAGCTTCTTCAAGCTGTGAAACGTCTCGGCCCCGGCGCGGAGGGCCTCGCTGAAGCTGTCGAAACCGACCGGGACCACCATGAACTCCTGAATCTCGAGGCCACTGTCGGCATGGGCGCCGCCGTTGATGATGTTCATTAGCGGCGTCGGAAGAACCCGTGCCTCGACTCCCCCGAGATATCGCCAAAGCGGAAGACCCACCGCGTCTGACGCCGCCCGTGCGGTAGCCATCGAAACACCCAGGATCGCGTTGGCGCCGACCTTCGACTTCGACGGCGTGCCATCGTAGTCGAGCATGGCTTGGTCGACCGCGCTTTGATCGAGCGCATCGTAGCCGACCACTTGTGGAGCGAGCTCGTTGACGACGTTCTCGACGGCTTTGCGCACGCCCTTGCCGAGATACCGATTGGCGTCGCCGTCGCGCAGCTCGAGGGCTTCATGCTCGCCGGTCGACGCACCCGAGGGCACTGCGGCTCGTCCCGTGGCGCCGCCCATGAGCTCGACGTCGACTTCCACCGTGGGGTTGCCGCGCGAATCCAGGATCTCTCTTGCGCCTACCGCGATGATCTCGGTCATGGTTTCACCTCGCCGTGGCCTTAGCGGCTGTCTAGCGGCGATGCAAGGTTGTGGATGCTAGGCTCCGCCGCCATGCACGCCCTACTCTCCATCCCTTGGTTTCGGCTCGAGTCCTGGGACATCTCGCTTCCGTTCTCTGTGCCGATCATCGGAGACACGCTGTCGATTCAGCCGTTCGGCGTTCTGGTCGC
The DNA here is from genome assembly GCA_041576815.1 of Polyangiales bacterium. Taxonomy (GTDB): domain Bacteria; phylum Myxococcota_A; class Polyangia; order Polyangiales; family Houyiibacteriaceae; genus SG8-38. The sequence goes on along the minus strand of JBFGKE010000001.1, from coordinate 104,310 downwards.
CACGGGCGTGCTCCTCGGCGCTTGGGTGGCGGGTCGCTTCGCTCAGCGCAACGGTCTCGATACCGTCGCGACGGGTGACCTCGTCACTTATGCCGTCGTCACGGGTTTCATTTTGGGCTACTTCTTGAACGGCATCTTCTACGAGCGCGACACGCTCGTTGAAGTGATCCGCGACCCTTCCCTCTTCTTCACCACCTGGCTCGGCCTCTCGTCCTACGGCGGCTTTTTCGGAGGCATCCTCGGCTGCTTCATCTGGCAGCGCCGAACGAAAAAACCGCTTTTGCCGTACGCAAACGCGCTCGCCTTCGGCCTGCCTTTCGGTTGGCTCTTCGGCCGCCTCGGCTGCTTCGTGGTCCACGACCACCCCGGCAAGCCGAGCGATTTCGCCCTGGCCATTGCCGACTACCGGTTCGGCGCCCCGCCGTACGTCGCGCGTCACGACCTCGGCCTCTACGAGGTGATCTACTCTCTGGCGATCATCGGTCTCTTCGTGTGGCTCGAGAGGCGCCGTCGTCCCCCAACGGGCTTCTACTGCGTTCTTCTTCCGCTGGTGTACGCGCCGGTGCGCTTCTTCTTGGATTTCCTTCGCGCAACGCCGCTCGAAGGCGGAGACGTGCGGTACGCGGGGCTCACCCCGGCTCAGTGGTCGTCGATCGCCATGGTGGGCGTCGGCCTCGCGGTTTGGCAATACGGGGTCAAGCCGCGGATGGCAGAGGAAGAAAGCCAGCCGCAGAGCGCGAGCACATGATCGCTACTTCAGCGAGACCACGGTGACTTGGGGACCGCCTTCGTCGCGGGTCGCCTGCCGGAAGTCCGAGACGTAGTTGGCGTCGCGAGAAAGGTGCGCGTGGATCGCCTCGCGCAGCGCGCCGCTGCCGACGCCGTGAACGATGAAGGCGCTCGGCTCGGCTGCTCCGTACATCCGATCGAGAAACGCTTCGGCCAGGGCAACCGCATCGTCCGCGCGAAGCCCGCGCACGTCGAGCGTGTTGTCACTGGTCCGAACGGGCCGCCGCGGTTTGAGATGCGCCCCAGACACCTCGGTCCGCGCCTGCGGCGTACGCCCGGCGGCCTGCTTGACCGCACGCAGGTCCTCCAAGCCCACCCAGAGCTTCATCATGCCGGCGGACACGCGCGCCTTCCCTTTGGAAGGGCCCTCGACGACCTCGGCGACGCTGCGAAGCCGTTCGACCCAAACCCGGTCGCCCACCCGGATCTGCGCGGGGTCGAGGGCGGTCGTCTCGACGGGATCGGGCTCGAGCCCTCGGCGCTTCGTGTCGAGCTCTCCGAGCAGCGCGCCGCCCTCGCGGAGCACGCTCGACGCCTCGTCGACCGAATCGGCCTCTGGCCTTTGCCGCAGCGTCTTCTTGGCCTCGTCGAGCTCGTGCCGAAGCTCTCTCACCCGGTCGACCAGCTGCTGCGCCTCCCTGCCGAGCTGCTTTGCGTCCCGCGCTTCGAGGGCTCGTCTGCGCGCGTCGAGCTTGGCCCGCTCTTCGCCCACCTCGCGGCTCCGGGCCTCGAGCTCGTCATGCTTGTCACGCGCTGCCTTGGTGGCCTCGTCGAGGGTCGCCACCAGCCGCTCGAAGCTCCGCGAGTGCTCCGGCAGCGCGATTCGCGCCGCATCGATGACGTTTTGGGGGATACCATAGCGGCGTGCGATCTCGAGCGCGTTGGAGCTTCCGGGAACGCCCGCGGCCATCTCGAACGTCGGCGTCATCGCATCGAAGTCGAACCCGACCGCCGCGTTTCGCATGTCCGTCCGTTCGGCGGCGAGGGCTTTCAGCGCTTCGTAGTGCGTGGTGACGGCCACCGCCGCACCCTGTTCGACCAGCGTGGTGACCACCGCGCAGGCAAGCGCCGCACCCGCCTCGGGGTCGGTCGCACCCGCGAGCTCGTCGAGCAGGACCAAGACGCCTTCCCCGGCTTGCTCCAAGACGCCCTTGAGCGTGACGAGGTGCGCGGAGAAGGTCGAGAGATCGCGGGCGAGGCTCTGCTCGTCACCGACGGCTGCCAGCACCGGCGCGAAAAAGCCGCACCGGCTGCCTTCGGCGGCGGGCACCGGAAGGCCGGCGCGCGCCATCAGGGCTGCGAGGCCGAGCAGCTTGAGCGCCACCGTCTTGCCGCCGGCATTCGGACCGGAGATCACCAGGGCCTCGCCACCGGAGAGCGCGATGTCGTTCGGCACCACGTCGATGCCACGGAGCGCGAGAAGGGGGTGTCGAGCGGCGCGGAGATCGATCCGGCTGTCGGCGCAGAGCTCGACGAACTCTCCTCGAAGGTCGACCGCGAGCTGGGCGCTCGCGCCCCGGAGGTCGGCGTGGTCGAGCGCGTCCGCCGCCGCGTGCAGCTGTGGCACGTACTGGCGAACCCGATCGGAAAGCGCAGCGAGAATCCGGCGCTCCTCTCGCTCGAGCTCGGCCTGCGCCATCTTGAGGCGATTGCCCCGTTCGACAAGCTCGCGAGGCTCGACGAAGATCGTGGCCCCGCTGGCGCTCGAGCCGTGCACGATCCCGTGAAACCGCTCGTGTGCGTCCGCGCGCACCGGAAGCACATACCGGCCCTCCCGAATCGTATAGAACGAGTCTTGAAGGATCGCGGCGCGCTTTTGAATCAGGTCCTCGAGCTTTCGAACGATTCGAGCGCGCAGGTTGCTGGCCTCCTCACGAAGACGCGCGAGCTCTGGGCTTGCCGAATCGAGGATCGTCCCGTCTTCGCCGATCGACATGCCGACTTCTTCCTCGAGCCCGTCGAGCGTCGGATCGATCGCACACATTCGATGAAGGCAGGGCGCGCTTTCTTTGCGCTGACTCAGAAACCGGCGGAGGGACCCCGCAGCGCGCAGCGTGATGCGGAGATCGCGAAGCGCCGCGCCTTCGAGCACGCCCTCGCGCTCGAGGTGTCGCAGAGAGGGCCGAATCTGACAGATTCCGTCGAGTGGAAGCGGTTGGTTCTGCTCGAGCAGGGCTCTTGCCTCTCGCGACTCGGCAAGCGCGCGTTCCGCCTCCTCGAAGGACTCGGCGAGAGACAGCGCCAGAGCGTCCCGGAGTGGCCCGCGGCAACGCTCCGCCACGGCCGTTTCCAACTGGCCCCACTCGAGATCGATTAGCGTCTTGTGCTCGGCACCATTCACTGAGCCCACTCGGGAACCTTCAGATCCGAGGATCGTTCCGGTCGCTCGCGTGGGCGCTGCGGTGCCGTCACCTTGCGGGGCCTGACGGGGGTCTTTCTGGGGGCTGCGAGCTCGATCAAAACGGTTTCCTCTTGGGTCGGGGTGACTGCGGTTCGTCCCCTCCGTTTACCAAGCTTGGCGCGGAGCACCAAGGTGGACCCGATTTCGGTTTCGAGCGTGCAGGGCGTCGATGGGCAGGCTTCGGTCCCGTCGCCGAACAGAATTTGCGCGCCGATGGGGTCCGTTGCCACGTGGACGTCGACGGTCGTCGGCGGCGGCTCCAGCTCGTCGATCTCGAGGTCGGCCTGAACCTCCGTGTCTTCTACCGGGGCGACGGCCGTCGTGGGCTCGGGCGGCGGCGGAAGCGCCCGATCGACGGGCTCCGTGAGGGCCTCGGCACCCCGGCCCGCCATCGGGCCGAGCGCGAGCCACGCGGTCAACCCCGCGACGCCCACCACGCTCGCCGCCCAAACCCAGCGCGAGGTCCTCCTGCGCGGAACTGGATCGAGCAGCCCAGACGAAACGGGGCCGAACGCCGAGGCAGGCGTCATCAGGGTCGCGCGACTCAGTCGTCCTTCGAGCGCGCATCGGATCGCTTCGGCCAGCTCTTCCGTGTCTTCGTAGCGATCGTCCGGCTCCTTGGCGAGCGCCTTGCCAATCACGAGCTCGAGCTCTCGGCTCACCTCCGCGTTCGGGTTCACGTCCGCAATGGCGGGCACGGGTGACGACAGGTGCTGCGTGAGCACCCCCATGAACGTATCCCCTTCGAACGGCACGCGGCCTGACAGGCACTCGTAGAGAATGACGCCGAGCGCATACACGTCGACGCGATGGTCGAGATTTCGCCCGGCGGCTTGCTCGGGCGACATGTACTCGGGCGTGCCGAAGATCATCCCCGTCTTGGTGAGCTTTCGGCCGGGCGCGCCATCCATCTCGATGTCGCTCATCTTGGCGATCCCGAAATCGACGATCTTCACGAAATCGTCGATGCCGTCGCGCTGCGTGAGGAAGATGTTTTCCGGCTTGATATCGCGGTGAACGATCCCCTTGGCGTGCGTCGCAGAGAGCGCCTTGCAGCACTGGAGCACGATCTCGCACGCCCGCTCCGCGGGCACCGTCACGTCGCGGCTGAGCACGTTGCCGAGGTCCTCGCCTTCGAGGTACTCCATCACGAAATAGCTGGCGCCCCGGGTCGTCTCGCCGAAATCGAAGATGTCGACGATGTTGTCGTGGCCTATTCGCGAGGCGCTCCGGGCCTCTTGGCGAAAGCGCGCCACGACCTCGGGCTTTCGCGACAAGTCGTCCCTCAGCACTTTGATCGCGACCCGTTTGTCGATGTCGCGGTGTAAGCCCTCGTACACCAGCCCCATGCCGCCCTCGCCGATTCGGCTCTTCACGACGTACCGGCCCGCTAGCACGACGCCGATGAGCGGATCGTCCGGATCGAGCGGACTGGCGCGCATCTGCGACGTCGTGACGAGACGCGTCGCGTCGACCGGGCAGAAGACCTCGCCTCCCCCGTAGTCAACTCTGCAGGCAGGACATACCTTCATCGTGGCGAATTGTGAGCTAACACCCCCAAAATCACGGTAGCAGAGCCGCTGAGTGAACGGCAACGTCGGCCCAGGGCCACCCGGGGCCCCGTTGCGTGTGCAAACCAGCTTTGATAGGCGCACGCGGTGGGTTCTACCGTACGGCGACTCGACGATCGGCTGATCGACCAAATCGCGGCCGGCGAGGTGATCGAGCGGCCGGCCAGCCTGGTCAAAGAGCTCCTCGAGAACGCGATCGACGCCGGGGCGACGGCGATTACCGTGTCAGTGGAAGACGGGGGGCGGGGTCAGGTTCGGGTCGAAGACGATGGCGCGGGGATGCGTCCGGAAGACGCAGCGCTGAGCGTCGAGCGGCACGCCACGAGCAAGATCGCCTCCTTCGACGACCTGGTCCAGGTGTCGACCCTCGGCTTCCGCGGTGAAGCACTCGCCTCGATCGGGGCGGTCTCCAAGATGACGATCACGACGCGGCCGCGGGACGCGGTCGAAGGCACGCGCGTCGTCGTCGAAGGAGGCGCCGTCCAGCCGGTCCGGCCGGCGGGATGTCCGCCGGGAACGACGGTCGAGGTGCAGGATCTCTTTTATAACGTACCAGCGAGGAAGAAGTTTCTTCGGGCGCGACAGACGGAAACCTCGAAGGTTTTCGAGGTTTGTCAGCGCCTGGCTCTGAGCCGCCCGGAGGTTCGGCTGGTGGTCCGCTCGGACGGGCGCGTGGCGCGGCGGTACGTCCCCGCCTCGGACCTCGCGGAGCGCGCGTACCAGGTCTTTGGCGATGTCACGCTCTACGCGCTTCACGCCGAACGCGACGGCGTGGCGGTCGACGCGGTGTTTGCTCCGCTCGAGCTGGCCCGTGCAGGGGCGCGCCAGCTCTTCTTGTTCGTGAACGACCGTCCGATCGTCGATCGCGGGTTGGCGCGTGCCGTCGCATTTGCGTTTGGCGATCGGCTCCCGCCGGGACGCTATCCCCGCGGCGTCGTTGCTCTTCGGCTCGCGCCCGAGGACGTGGACGTCAACGCGCATCCGCAAAAGACCGAGGTGCGCTTCAAGCGGAGCGCGGAGCTACTCGATCGCGTGACCCGGATGATCGCCGCTCGGCTTCCCCAGACCCGCCATAGCGAAGGAGTTTGGCAGGCGCGGGTCGGCGCACCGGAGCCGGTTCCGTCGTCGCATTCGGGCGTCCGCGCGACCGCCGTTCCGGTCGAAGCGCGCGAGCGCTCCGAGGACTACGAGTCGATCCACCCCCACGCGCTTTCGCTGGTCGCGCAAGTTGGAAGCCGCGCGCTGGTGTGCGAGCGTGGCAATTGCGTCTTCGTGCTCGACCGGCGCGAAGCCGATGCGCTAGTGAGATTCGATGCGATGGTCCATGCGATCGACCGAGGGCCGCTGGTGCGACAGAACCTCCTCTTCCCGGACCGAATCGAGCTCGCGGACGCGGACGCCGACCTGCTCACGCGAAACGATTCGCTCTTGGGCGACCTGGGCTTCGACTGCTCGCGCCTCGGTGAGCACACCTTCGCGATCCGAGCCGTTCCCGCGGTCCTGGGCGACGCGTCCCCCACGCGGCTCGTTCAGGCCGCGCTCGTCGAGCTTCGCCGCGGCGTGAAAGACCTTAAAGGGATCGCACGGGCGCTCGCTCACCGCGCGGCCGTCCCTCTCGGTGAGGCCATGGACCGTGCCAGCGCGGCGCGAATCGCTGCACACATCGATCCGGACGACGACGCGCATCGCGCCTGCGTGCTCGCGCGTGCTGCGCTCCCCGTCGAGCACGCCCCCCCGGACGATGTCTGACGCCGGCCCGCCGCTTCTGGTGATCGCCGGTCCGACCGCGACGGGGAAGACGGCCGTGGCGATCGAGGCGGCCCGAGCCTTCGACGGTGAGCTCGTCGGCGCCGACAGCGTTCAGGTGTACCGGGGGTTCGACGTCGGCTCGGCCAAGCCCACCGACGCAGAGCTCGGCGGTGTGCGGCACCATCTGATCGACATCATCGACCCCGACCAAGAGATCGACGCGGTCGCCTATTCGCGCAGGGCCGACATCGCGATCCGGGACATCGCCCGCCGCGGCCTACTGCCGATTGTGGTTGGAGGCACGGGGCTTTGGATTCGTGCCCTGCTTCGGGGCCTCGTCGACGTCCCGCCCGTCGACGTCGAGATCCGCAAGCGGCTCGAGGCCGTGGCGTCCGCGCGTGGAACCGCGGCGCTCCACGAGCGGCTCGTCGAGGTCGATCCGATCTCGGCCGACGCCATTCATCCAAACGATGCTTTTCGAATCGTACGTGCTCTCGAGATCTACGAGCAGACCGGAACGCCGCTCGGGCAGCTTCGAGCGGCACACGCGCTCGGCGAGCCACGCTATCGGGCGGTCATGGTCGTTCTCGACGCCGACCGCGAGCAGCACCTCGCGGCGATCGAAGCGCGCGTCCACCAGATGATCGAGGCCGGATGGATCGACGAAGTGCGTGCTCTCCGCGCGAGATGGGGAGACGACGTTCGCCCCTTCGGCAGCGTCGGCTATCGCGAAATCCTGGCCCATCTCCGGGAGGATGTGCCGCTCGACGAAACCATTCGCGCTGTCCGAAAATCCACGCGCATCTACGCTCGCCGGCAACGAACATGGTTCCGCGGGGAGCCCGGTGTAAGCTGGTGGGGCAAACGCGGCGAGCTTTGCCGCCCGGACGGGCTCGATCGCATTGCGAGGGAACTGGGGCTTTGAACTTCTTCGGACATGCCGTCGTCGCCGGATGGGCAGACAAAGAGGCGCTCCACCTACTCGGGAGCATGCTCCCCGACTTCGAATCGATGGTGCAGGTGCCTCTCGTCGCGGTCCACGATTCGGAGGTTCGCCGCGGCGTCGAGCTCCACCATCGCACCGACGAGGCCTTCCACCGCGCACCGACGTTTCTCGCGCTTTGCGGTCAATCGCTCGACGCACTGACCTCCGCCGGCGTCCGCCGCGGGACGGCGCGTGCGGTCGGTCACGTCGGGTGCGAGATGTTTCTCGACGGCTGGCTCGCAGGGACGCCCGAGCACGTGGATGACTACCTCGGTGCGCTTCATCTCGAGGTCGCGGGAGAGCTCGAATGGAAGGATGACGGGCATGCTTTTTCAGAGCTGCGGACCCGGCTCGTGCGCTGGGGTGCGCCGAGCGGCTACGCGGAACCCGGGTTCGTCCTGGACCGCCTCGAGACCGCGCTTCGACACCGACCCGCACTCTCGATTTCGGAGGCGCATGCGCCGCGCATCGCCGACTTCCTCCCCGAGCTTCGACGCATGGTCGAGCGGAACGCCCCGGAACTGCTCCACGAGCTTCAGGACGCGTTAGGCTTGCAGGGCTGAAATGCTCGACACGGGGGGACGGCGAACGGCAAGCGGTGAACGACGCCGGCGTTATCTGCGATGGGGTCGTATCGCGGTCACGATCGCCGCGGTCGGCTATCTCGCGAGCCGGGTAGAGCCCCGCGACGTCCTCGAAGCGTTCCAGCGGCTCTCACTCGGTGCCGCGCTCACGGCGATCACCGTGGTGTTTTTCGGCTTGGCCTGCGGAATGATGCGGTGGTGGCTCCTGCTTCGCGCGTACGGCGCGATCGACGTTCCTCGCTGGACACGCATCGCCCATTTGTATTTTGTCGGGCATTTCTACAACACCTATGCGCCCGGGGGCGTTGGCGGCGACGTCATCCGTGGGGTCGCGGGGCGAAAAGCCTTCGGCGACGTCGACTGGGCGAGCGCCACGAGCGGGGTCGCGGTGGTGTTCATCGAGCGGGTGATCGGGGTATCGGCGCTCTTGGTGCTCGCCGCGGGTGCCTACCTGCTTCAACCGATCCCCGGAATCGCAAACGTCGGGCTCTGGGCCGCTCTCGGCCTCGGCGCCGCAGCCGGCGCCCTGATCGGAATTGCCATCGCGCCACGGCTCGCCCCGTTTCTACCCAACGCCCTCGGCAAGCCTCTGCGAGCGCTGCCCCGCCTCTTCTCGATCGGGCCGTTCCTAGCAGCGGTCGGGCTTTCTCTGATCATCCACGCGCTCAACATCGTCGCTGGCCACGTGATCATGCACTCGCTCGAACCGTCGGTGACGTGGTCTCAGTCCGCCGTCGTCATGCCGCTGATCGGCGCCTCGGCGTTCTTCCCGTTCACGGTCGGAGGCGCCGGGGTGCGCGAGGCCGCCTTTGCAGCGCTCTACGGAACCGTCGGTGTGCCGGAAGCCAGCGCGTACGCCGCGTCGCTGAGCTTTTGGGCCACCCAGCTGATTTCGGCGGGCATTGGTGGCGTCGTCAATCTCGTCGTGCCCCTCTCGGGAATGCAAAGTGACTGAGCGCTTGCTCGGCCTTCCGGTACGATCGCGCGCCCGAACGGCAGCGTGCGCCGCCGCGCTTTTCGTCTTCTACGTGCTCACCATGAGCAGGAGCCTTTCGCTGTACGACAGCCCCGAGCTCGCGCTCGTTGCCGAGCAATTCGGTCTCGGTCATCCATTTGGACAGCCGCTGCACACGATCGTCGGCGGTCTTCTCGCGCGGCTCCCCGGCGTGGAGCCGCTCGTGGCGCTAAATGGTCTATCTGCGCTTGCCGGCGCGCTCACGGTGATACCAGCGACGAGCTTCGCGGAAGCGCTCGTGCGGCCCGCCCCGGGATTCCCCGACGGGGATGTCCGGTTCGTGGCGCCGACCATCGCGCTCGTGGGCGTACATCCCGCCCTCTGGGAGCCGGCCACGCGAATCGAGGTGTATCCGCTGGCGGTGTTCTTCGCGCTCTGGGCGGCCGCACGCTTCGCCAGCGCCGTGCTCGATGAGAGCCGAGGACGGGGGCCGTTTTTTGCCACGGGGTTGGGCCTCGGCCTCTCCGCGAGCGCCAACCTCGTGTGCGCCGCGGTCGTTGCGCTCGCGATGGCGCCACGGCTGGTGATGGCCGCCGTGCGTCGAGAGATCCCGCGGAGTGCGATCGGCTGGGTGGTGTTGGGCGGCGCACTCGGACTCGTGACCTACACCTATGTCTTCGCCGTCGCGGCCCGCGAAGACGTGGTCGTCTGGGGAGCGCCCACCGATCGGGCTTCGATCGCGCACTACTTCACGGCCGCGGACTTTGCTTCCAAGGGCGTCTCGTCGTGGGCCGAGTGGTGGAATCACGTCGGTGCGCTGTTCATCTGGTCGCTTCGAAACGGCCTCCTCGCACTCTTGGTGGCCGGCTTCGCGGGGTACTCGATCTATGCGCGGAAGCGCGGGCTCGGTCGCTTCTTCTACAACGCGACGCTCGTCTTTTTCGTCGCCCTCGTCGCGCGCAACGGTGTCTTTGCCCCCGACGTCCTCGACTACAACGGCTATTTCGCGATTCCTTCCTGGCTCGCCGCGGCCGGCGTCGGCCTCTTCACGGCCTATCTCGCTGCTCGAAAGATGCGCTTCGGAGCTGCATCGCTCGTGGCGGTGACCCTGCTGATCGCAGTCGCGCCTCCCGCCCCGCACGAACGAACCCGACATCGCGATGCGTTCACGGAGCACATCGCGCAGCAGGCGCTGTGGGCGGCGCCTCCCGACGCGATCCTCGTCGTCGAGCGCGACCATTGGGTGGGACCCCTGTTGTATCTGCAAGAGCAGCGGGGCACCCGTCCCGACGTCGCCGTCGTCGCGTTTGGGCTCGCCTCGTCCGGATGGTTCTGGCGATTGCTCCAGCGGCGCCATCCCGACCTCGCGCCTTTCGCGCTTCGCGGCCCGAACGGTCGCACCGCGCGCGTTCGTCGCTTCCTGGACGCGAACTCCGAACGCCCCGTTCAAGTGGAGCGAGCGACGCTCGCCCACAAACTGGGTCTTCGTACGTGTCCGAGCGAATGGCTTCTCGACACGGGCCCATCCTGCACGCCGGAGCCGGTGGCGCCCCGCCCAGCCATCGTGCGCCACGCTGCGGCAGCCCTTGCCGAGCTTCACACCGGCTCACCGGGGACAGACGGGCTGATCGCGCTCCTCACGTTCGACCGGGGGCACGACCTCTACGTGCAGGGCTTTCCGCGCACCGCGATCGCGAGTCTGCTGGCGGGGGTGCCGGCACCGAACGACGCACCGGCCGCGGACCTGTCCTCCGTGCCGACACGTGTCCAGCCATCGGTTCGAACCGCACCCACGTATCAGCCGCCGGTGGCGCTCGGACATCCCGCCCGCAACCTTCACTACGCCGCTTTCATCGCGCACGCCACCGGCGCAACCGAGCTCGCGAGATATCTCGCGGGGCTGTCCGACGCGCTCGGGCCGGTGACGCCGAAGTTTGCGTCTTCGTCGGCCTCTCCTGCTAACCTGTGACCGCTATGCGCCACCGCAGCCACGGCGACGGCTCTTTTCGCGCGGACCAGTTTGCGCGCTGTGGCCCTGACTGCGTGTTCGAACACGGCGTGCTCGTGTTCCACCCTGAAAACATCGAGCTCGGCGCAAACGTGTACGTCGGCCACAACGCGATCCTCAAGGGCTATTACAAGAACAAGATGTGCATCGGCGACGAAACCTGGGTCGGACAGCAAGCGTTTCTGCATAGCGCGGGCGGCATCGAGATCGGTGCGCGCGTGGGTATCGCGCCCGCCGTTCGAATCATTTCCTCGTTTCACCGGGATGTGGGGCGCGACGTCCCAATCTTGAGCGCCCCCGTCGAGCTCGCCCCCGTGGTGATCGAGGACGACTGCGACCTCGGCGTCGGGGCAATCGTGCTCCCCGGCGTTCGCATCGGCCGCGGCGCCCAAATCGGGGCCGGCGCAGTCGTCGCCGAAGACGTGCCGCCCTACTCGATCGCGGTGGGGGTCCCTGCGCGGGTGATGAGAGAGCGACCGGAGTGACCGACATCGACCTCAGTGTCATCGTCTTTGCGTTCAACGAGGAGGCGAACATCGCGCCGGTGCTGAGCGAGCTTCGCGCTTGGCTGGCCGCCCACGAGCCGGCGGCCGAAATCGTCTTCGTCGACGACGGTTCGTCGGACCGTACACATACGGAAGCCGCGCGTGCGCTCTCGGGCCACGCGCACCAGCTCCTGCGTCACGATACGAACCGTGGAATCGGCGCTGCGCTGAAAACTGGGGTGACTGCCGCGAAGGGAGCCTGGGTGACGTTCCTTCCCGCAGACGGACAGATTGCACCCGCAGCCATCGCCGCCCTCCGCCGCGCAGCGGCCCGTGAGGGAGCCGACGTGGTGTTCAGCGTCTACGACGACAGAGACGACGGCTTCCATCGCAAAGTGCTGTCGGCCGGAGTGCGCGCGTTGATCTTGCTCGTTCACGGCGTTCGCATGCGGAGCGACGGTCCCTACCTCTTCCGGCGCCCGCTGTTCGACGCCGAGCGGCTGGCGCCGGATACGTTCTTTTTGAACTTCGAGTTTCCCATCCGGATGCTCGGGGCGGGGGTTCCGACCACCGTCGTGACGATCGAATGCCGTCCGCGGCGCTCGGGGCGTTCGAAGTCGACGGGGCTCAAGCGGATTTACGGTGTGGCACAGGACCTGCTCGAGCTTCGGGTGCGGCGCGTGAAGGAGTCGCTCGCGCGCGACGCCTAATCGGTGTTGCTCGATGCGGCCTTGAGCCGGTCGCGCAGCGTGGACCGCGGAATGCCGAGCGCACGCGCCGTTGCGGACAGGTTGCCGCCGTACTGCTCTAGGGTCTCGCGAAGCGTCGTTGCCGCCGGTGGCGATGGCGGCTCGGCGCCGCAGCGCAGCGATCGGTCGATGGCTCCGAGGTCGACGACCTGGCCGTCGCAGCTCACCGCGGCGAGCTCGACCACGTTGCGGAGCTCGCGAACGTTGCCCAGCCACGGCCGGCGCCGGAGACGCTCGAGGCCGTCTGGGTGAAGCGTACGCACCCCGATCTCGGGCTCCATGCGATCTAGGAAGTGCCGGACCAAGAGAGGGATGTCGTCCGGACGCGCGCGAAGCGGAGGGATGTCCACGACGAGCCGGTGGATTCGATAGAACAGATCCGATCGGAAGCGCCCCTCGCGGACGAGCCGTCGGAGATCGCGATGGGTGGCGCACACCAGCCGAACGTCGACCCGGCGAGCCGACTCGCTGCCCACGCGCCGCACTTGCCACGTGTCGAGCACGCGAAGCAGACGCGTTTGGAGATCCGGGGGGAGCTCACCGACCTCGTCGAGAAAGAGCGTCCCTCCGTCGGCCTGCTCGAACGCCCCGCGATGGGCCTGGACCGCACCGGTGAACGCCCCGCGCTCGTGCCCGAAGAGCTCGCTTTCGACGAGCTCGCGCGGAAGCCCGCCGCCGTTGAGCGCGACGAACGGACCTTCCCGACGAGGCCCTCGCCCGTGGAGCGCCCGCGCGACCAGCTCTTTGCCGACGCCGGTTTCGCCTCGGATGAGCACCGGCCAGGACAGCGAAGCAAATCGGTCGACCTCGGCGAGAGCCGACAGCATCGCGCTCGAGCCGGCGATCAGGTCGTCGCGCGGCCCATTGCGGCGGCCACGTGTCGCGACGCGGAGCTTCGTGCGCCCGATACGCACGACGGCCCCAGCCCGAAGCGTGTGACGGCGAATGCGAAGGCCGTCTACCCACGTGCCGTTGGTGCTGCCGAGGTCGCGCAGCGACACTCCTTCGGCGCCGGGCTCGATGCGGCAATGATGACGACTGACCGCCCGGTCGCTCAGCACGATTGCGTTGTCGGAGCCGCTTCCGACGGAAAGCGGCGCATCGCCAACGTGAAAGGCGCGCGCGGCGGGCCCTCGTCCCGCGAGCAAGGTGAGGCGGCCAAGCTCGACGCCGTCGTTGCGAAGAACCTCGGTGGCGCCGCGGTGCGGCTCCCGCGGGCGCGCTTTCACGCGCCGGACCGAGTAGCCGCCGCCGAGGACCGCCTGCCCTCCAATCGACAGGTGCGAGCCCGCGTCGAGGCCGGGTGCGCGCACGAGGTCGTAGACCCTGACCGTGCCGGCGTGCAGCTGGCAAAGAAGGGCTCGATCGGGGACGCCATCCGCGTGGACGACGATGTCGCAGTCGGGATGCGAGCCGACTTCGAGCGCGCGTCGCCCGAGTGGAAACGAGCGAATCGGGCGATCGCCGAGGCACAGGCACAACACGTCGTCCAACGCCATGACGTCAATATCGACCAGAGCCGCCTTCGGTTGCGTGCGGGCGCCCCGTCCCTAAGCTCACCCCACCTTGTCCGCTGAGCTTCGTGAAACTGCGCTGGTCGATGAACATCGGGCCCTCGGCGCGCGTCTGGTGCCCTTCGCGGGGTGGCGCATGCCGGTTCAGTACGACGGCATCAAGAAGGAGCACGAGGCGGTTCGTACCCGCGCCGGCCTGTTCGACGTCTCGCACATGGGCGAGATCCTGATCGAAGGACCGAATGCGGTGGCGGCGGTCGATCGCTTGGTGACCAACGACGTCGGCAAGCTCCCGACAGGACGGGCGCTCTACACGGTCTGTTGCAACGAGTCGGGGAGGATTCTCGACGATTTGATCGTCTACCGGCTGGAGGACGAAAAGCTGCTCGTCGTCTGCAACGCCTCGAACCGCGACAAGATCGTCGCGCACTTCGCACAACACCTCGGCCTGAGCACCCCCTGGCACGACGTCTCCGACGCTTGGGCGCTCCTCGCGCTCCAGGGTCCACGGGCCGCAGACATCATGGGCGCTCTCGAGGCACCCTCCGCCTTGATCGATCTGCCGAGCTTTTCCGTCATCCGAGCGACGCTTGCCGGGGTCGATCTCTGGGCGGCACGCACGGGGTACACCGGCGAGGATGGCTTCGAGCTCTTCTGCGCGAGCGAGGACGCGGTCACCCTCTGGCGCGCGCTGATGGACGCGGGTCGCGACCACGGCCTTCGGCCCGCCGGACTCGGCGCTCGCGACACGCTTCGCCTCGAGGCTCGGCTGCCGCTTTACGGAAACGACATCAGCGAAGACACCCACCCGTTCGAGGCAGGGCTCGGTTGGGTGGTCAAGCTCGACGCCGACGACTTCATCGGACGCGAAGCGCTACGTGCGATCAAGGCCGCCGGCCTTCAACGGAAGCTCGTCGGCTTCGAGATGACCGGCCGGGGCATTGCCCGGCACGGCTATCCGATCGTAGCCGATGGCAAACAAGTCGGAGAAGTCACGAGCGGCTCCCCGGGGCCGACGGTTGGACGGAACATCGGACTCGGCTATGTGCCCCTGGCCCTGAGCAAGGTCGGGACCACGCTCGGCATCGAGATCCGTGGCAGGGTGGTCGACGCCGTGGTAGTGAGGACCCCGTTTTACAAGAGGTGATGATGGCGACGTACCCAAGGGACCTTCAGTACACGCGAGAGCACGAGTGGGCACGCATCGAAGACGACGTCATCCGCGTCGGAATCACCTCCTACGCCGTCGAGCAGCTCGGAGACGTGACGTTGGTCGACATGCCTGCGCCCGGGGAGGACGTTCAGGCCCACGAGCGGTTCGGCGACATCGAGTCCGTCAAGACGGTGAGCGAGCTCTTTGCTCCGGTGAGCGGTGAGGTGGTCGACGTCAACGCGGCCCTCGAATCGAGCCCGGAGCTCGTCAACGAAGGCCCTTACGAAGAGGGTTGGCTGATCACGATTCGCCCCTCCGACCAGGGCGAGCTCGATGGCCTGATGGACGCGGCGAAGTACGAGGAATACCTCGGTACGCTCGACGGGTGAGCACGAACAGTCGTGAGATACCTGCCACACACCGACGACGAGATTCAGGTCATGTTGGCACGCGTCGGCGTCGCGGACATCGACGCTCTCTTCGAGCCAGTGCCGAAGCAGCATCGTTTGGGCCGTGCGCTCGACCTCGAGCCCGCGCTCGACGAGCCGCGCCTGATGCAGCACCTCGGTGCGCTCGCCGACGCCAACGAGGGCGCACGGATGCTCTCCTTCCTCGGCGGCGGGATGTACGCGCACCACGTGCCGCCCGCCGTCGACCAGCTTCTGCAGCGCAGCGAGTTCTACACCGCGTACACGCCCTATCAGGCCGAGCTCTCCCAAGGCACGCTCCAGGCGATCTTCGAGTTTCAAACGATTGTCTGCGAGCTCCTCGGTACCGATGTCGCGAATGCATCGATGTACGACGCCGCGAGCGCAGCCGCCGAAGCCGTGCTGATGGCCCGCCGGATCAAGCGCCGCAGCGACGTCGTGTTGAGCGGTGCCCTCCACCCCGAAACCATCGAAACCGTTCGGACCTATGTCCGCAACCTCGACACCGAGACCACGATCGCCCTCGCGGCGGTCGGGTCGGATGGCCGGACCGACTGGACCGACGTGCGGAAGCGCGTCACCGAACGCACGGCAGCGGTGGTCGTCGGCTATCCGAACTTCTTCGGATGCGTCGAAGACCTCGACGCCGCCCGCTCCGCCGCAGACGGCGGGGGCGCCCTGCTGATCACCACTACCGCGGAGCCGTACGCACTTTCGATGTTGCGCCCGCCTGGCGCCTGCGGCGCCGACATCTGCGTGGGCGAAGGCCAGGCTCTCGCCGTGCCTCCGCAATACGGCGGGCCGGGCGTCGGGTTGTTCGGGGCATCGCAGGCGTTCGTCAGGCAGATGCCGGGCCGTTTGGTCGGCCGAACCGTCGACTCGGACGGCGAGCCCGGCTACGTGCTGACACTATCCACGCGCGAGCAGCACATCCGGCGGGAGCGGGCCACGTCCAACATCTGCACGAATCACGGGCTGATCGCCCTGGCCATGGGGATCCGAACCGCGATGCTGGGACGACGGGGCTTCGAGCAAGCCGGCCAGCGCTGCCTCGATGCGGCCCAGTATCTGAGGGCGGCTGTGGAAAACCTCGAAGGCTTCGAGGTTCCGTACGGGGCGCCGGTCTTCAACGAGCTCGTCGTGCGAAGCGAACGAGAGGACGCGAGCGCGGTGCTTCGAAGAGCGATGGGACGCGGGGTGATCGCGGGCATCGACCTCGGACGATTCGATCGCGCATGGCGGCGGGACCTCTTGGTCGCCGTGACCGAGCTCCACACCCGAGCGGACCTCGACCAACTTCTCGCGGCCCTCGCCCCCTGACCGCTGTCGGGCGGCCCGATCGGAAGCCCGCGAACCCACGCGGACTGCAAAGATCCGGCTACAGCGCACGAAAACAGCGCCTGCGCACATGTGGGCACGGGTACAAGCCGTTGGTTTCATTGATGTTTGACGGTTAAGCCTTGACCCCGCCGGGGCCGGAACACAACCCTTAAATCAGCTTGCGTGGACCGGAAGCGCGATGGAAACTCGGCCCGCTTCGAGAGATTTCCTGTTTGACAGGTGAAGCTCCGGAGGCTGCAACATGAGTGATCAACGACGAACCTCCTCCATTCAATTCAAGGGTGAGCCCGACGCTCTGCCCATGGCTTGGGAGGACATCTGCCGCGAATCCACGTGGCAGGGCCGCTGGGTCGCCCTCGACAGCTGCGCCTACAACGAGGCCGGCGAGGCGACGGCAGGCCTGGTCGTCGACTACGACGACAATCTTGCCGAGCTGTGTGCCCGCCTCAGCGCCGAGCGCCGAAAGAGCTGCTCCGTGGTGTTCTGCCCGCCCGCCGAATCGGCCGCCTAATCGTCCGGCTGGTCTTCCTCGTCCCAGGGGTGAGGCTTCTCTTCGAGGGTCACCGGCTCATCGGCACCCGTGCACCGGTCTGGCTGGCCCCGGCGAAGCTTCACCGCGTTCCAGGGCCCTCCGCCCGAGACCTCGTCGTCCATACCCCACTCGCCCTTGAGATATTGATCTCCGTCCTCGCCGATCCGGATGCGGAAGTAGCCTCGGCCTTTGCGGACTTGGGGCTTGCCGGACACCAGCTCGCGCCGGTCTTCCCACTGAAAGACGAGGAGGTCCCCCTCGATATCCCCTTGGATGCGGCCGGCGCGCTCGTGCTTGACGTAGTCGCCGACGACGGCCCGGCCGCTCTGGCACAGGTGCATGTTGCCGTACTGCGGCGATTGCCACACCCCATAGAACGTCGCGCCCTCGGGCAGCGTCCCGGCCTTCGGCTTCTGGGAGCCGGCGCAGCCGAGGACGAGACCCAGGCATAGCGCCACCGCTGTCTGCTTTGCCGTCATCGAGCTCCTCCCCGCTCCTCACGATAAACGACCGGGACGGGAAAGCGTAATTTCGGCGGCTCAGCGAATGCGGGGCACGGAAATCACGTGATAGAGCACGGAGGGGCCCTCGGCGAGAAGGAGCGCGAGATCTCGGAACCCCTCGAGGAAAGCGCCATCGAGGCGGAGCTGGGCGCCGGGTGGCGGCGGATCGAAGCGATAGCTGGCGACCATCATGGGACGCAAGCGCTCGCGAAGCCGGGGCGGCGCGTCGATGCTGGACTTGAGACGCGCAAGCGCGGCATCCATGCCGCCGAGCTCGTCGACGAGACCGTGGCGGTGGGCATCCGCGGCCAGCCAGACGCGCCCGCGCGCGAGGGGCTCGATCTCTGCGACTTCGCGGCCCCGGCCGTCTGCGACGAGCTCGACGAAGGCATCGTAAAACGCGTCGAGCTCGCGATTCATCATGGCGCGCTCGTCGTCGGTGAGCGGCCGGTGGGGGGAGAACACGTCGGCGTGCGGGCCGGTGCGAAGGACCTCTGTGCGGATGCCGATGCGGTCGAGGAGCTCGGAGGCGAGCAGGCGCGCCGACACGACGCCGATCGAGCCCGTGAGGCCGAGCGGCTGGGCAACGATGGCGTTCGCATGGGCCGCGACGTAATAGCCGCCGCTTGCCGCGACCTCGCCGAAGTAGGCGACGACCGGCTTCTTCTCCTTGACGCGAACGACCTCGCGGTGGATCAGGTCGGAGGCTTCGGCCGAGCCGCCCGGCGAGTCGACCCAGAGCAGCACGCCGAGCGCGCGTCGATCGCCACGCGCATGCCGGAGCGCGGACACCACGGACGCACGGCGCCCGGTCGGGGAACCCGACTCGGAGATGGCGCCCTTGATCGAGACCACCGCGATGTACGGCGAGCGCCGGAGTGGGCGGAATAGCTTCGCCTGTTTGAATCGTAGGTACCGAGAAGCCTCGACGATGCCTTTCTTCGGGCTGACGCCGAGACGCTCCGGGAGCTCGTCTTCATAGGCGAGGGCGTCCGCGAGGTTTGCATCGAGCGCTGCCTGTCCGCGGAACACCCCCTCCTCGAAGAGCGCGCGGGCTTCGTCTGGAGTCTTGCCGATGCGCGTCGAAAGCGCATCGAGAAGCGCGGAAGTGTGCCCATCGATCAACGCCTGCAGCTGCTCGCGCTGCGGCTCGCTCATCGAGTCGCGGCTGACGCGCTCCGCAGCGGTTTTGTATTCCTTGCGCGCAAACGGCTCGACCTCGACCCCAATGCGATCGAGCAACGGCTTGAGGTAGTGCGACTGCGCGCTCAGCCCGAGAAGCGTGACGGTCGCTTGCGGCGCGAGAAAAACGCGATCGGCAGCGCTAGCTACGTAGAGCTCACGGTGGCCGCCGCCGCGCGGCAGAAGCACGGCGGTGCGCTTGCCTTCATCGCGCAGCCGGAGGATCTGCTCGCGGAGACCGGCGCACACCGACCAACCGGCTTGAAGAGGCGGTAGGACGATCGCCACGCCCTCGACCCGGGCGTCCCTGATCGCATAATCAGCCAATCGCCGGACCGCGGCGAGCGACGAGGTGCGGCGCAGCGTGCTCGCCTCGAGGATCCGGCGAAGCCAAGGTAGCGGCTGGCGGGCCTCCACGAGCCTCGGCTTCAGGCGAACGACGATCCAGGGTGCCCTCGGTCGTGCGAGCCACCGCGCGATCGCCCAGAGCGGCAGGACGGGAATGCAAAGCAGATTTCGAATCGCGCGAAAGACAAAACCAAGCATCGTTTTTGCCTATAGTGACGGCCTGTTATGCTGGAAGTGGTGGGGCCGGAAATCTTTACCGGGGATGCCCCCTCTGCTAGGAACGCTTAGCAGGAAAGCGGAGCAAGGAGCACGGCTCAAAACATGGCAAGCCCCCAGATGGTGATGTACGAGGAGGAGTTTGCCCAGGTCCAAGCCGTGACCGACCGGCTCGTCCAGGATGCAAACGCGCGCGTCGTCTTCGTCGTCGACAAGAACGGCCAGCTGATCAGCGCCTCGGGCGACACCGGAGACCTGGATACGACTTCCCTCGCGTCGCTCGCTGCCGGTAATATCGCTGCGACGGGAGGCATCGCGCAGCTCCTTCGAGAGCAGGAGTTCGCCACTCAGTACCACGAGGGCGTGCGGCAAAACGTGCATATTCAAGTGGTCAGTGGTCGCGTGATTCTTGTCGTGATCTTCGATAATCGGACAAGCTTAGGCCTGGTGCGGCTGCGCGTGAAGCGGGCGAACGAGCAGCTCACCCGGATTTTCGAGATGGTAATGGCCAAGGCCCAAGACCCCTTTCAGAATTCACCATTTGCCGAAATCACCGATGACGACATCGACAACTTGTTCAATGATTGACTAGGAGAGGCTCGGGGGGATGTCTTTCATCAACTACCTATCGCGCGAGATCAACTGCAAGATCGTGTATTACGGTCCGGGATTGTGCGGCAAGACGACCAACCTGCAGTTCATCTACAACCGCACGAACCCCGACGCCAAGGGCAAGATGATCTCGCTCGCGACCGAGACCGAGCGCACGCTGTTTTTCGATTTCCTCCCACTCGAGATCGGTGAGATTCGCGGCTTCAAAACGCGATTTCATCTTTATACGGTGCCTGGGCAGGTGTTCTACGACGCCAGCCGAAAGCTGATTTTGAAGGGGGTCGACGGTGTGGTGTTCGTGGCGGATTCGCAGATGCTCCGTGCCGAGGCCAACATCGAGTCGATGGACAACCTCCGGACGAACCTCGCCGAGCAGGGCTACAACCTCGACACCCTCCCCTACGTGATCCAGTACAACAAGCGGGACATGCCCAACATCTCTCCGGTCGACGAGCTCAGCCGGCTTCTGAATCCGAACCGAGTCCCCGAGTTCACCGCCGTCGCCACCACCGGCGAAGGCGTCTTCGAAACGCTCAAAGCCGTCGCCAAGCTCGTCCTCACCGAGCTCAAACGCGGCGCCGCCCGCTAGGGACACTCTCCCCTCCCCAACGCCGCGAAACCACTCAACTCCTGCGGCGAAGATCGCAGCGACGCACCGCGCCGACATCCCGGCCGATGACTGCGCATGCCGAGAGCTGCCCGCCAGGTCATCGAAGGAGTCCCACACCACGTCGTCTTGCGCGGCAACAACCGCCGGCGGCTGTTCTCGTACCCGCGGGACTACAGCTACTTCGTTTGGCTGATGCGCGAGCATCTGGATCGCTACCCAATCGGCGTGAACGGGTGCTGCCTAATGGCAAATCACGTGCACTTGCTGCTGACGCCATCGGAAGAGTCCGCGCTCTCAGCCTTCATCAAGGGCACCGCGCAACGCTACGCGCAGTACCGAAACAAGCGGTTCTCGACGACGGGCAAGTTGTTCGAGCAACGCTATCGCTCGAAACCCATCAAGTCAGAGCAGCACTTGGCAGTCGCCACCGCATATATCGATCTCAATCCCGTGCGTGCCCACATCGTGGACGACGGCATGCGCTATCCCTGGTCCACGCTTCGCATCCATGCGGGCTCGAGCTCGCTCGTCCCGAATCTCGAAGCGCTATGGACACCGACAGACTGGTACGAGCGGTTGGGTCATGACCCGAATCATCGCGCAGCAGCCTACAGAGATTGGCTCGCCGAGTGCGAAGCACGGGATGAATGGAAGGAGCCTCTCCAGGATCCCGAGTCTCCGCAGGGGGGGCCACCCACCCGGCCGAATCGATCGCGGGCGGCCGGATAGCCGTTGCGATCTTTGCGGCAGGACGCTCGTGATTTCGGTGAGTTGCGGGGGGGAGAGTGTCCCTACACGATCAGATTTAGGATTTTGTTGGGGACCCAGATGGTCTTGCGGAGGGGTTTGTCCGCGAGCTGGGCCGTGAGAGCTTCGCGGGCGGCAGCGACGGCTTGGTCCACGGTGGCGTCTTTCGGGAGGGTGATGCGCGCGCGGACTTTGCCGTTGATTTGGACGGGGACCTCGATCTCGTCTTCTTCGCAGAGGGCCGGATCGAACACTGGCCACGGCTGCGCTTGGATGCTGGGCGCGTGCCCGAGCATCTCCCAGAGCTCCTCGCCGAGGTGGGGGGCGAAGGGATGAACCAGCTTGGCGAGGACTTCGAGCGGCTCGGTCGGCGCGGCGTCTAGCTTCATCAGCTCGTTGGTGAGCACCATCATCGCGCTGATCGCCGTGTTGAAGCGCATGCCTTCGATGTCGTCGGTCACTTTCCGAATGGTTTGGTGCGTCAGCCGCGTGAGCGTGTCGTCGACCTCTACGGCGGAGTCCGCGCGCGAGGCGACCGTGTACACCCGATCGAGGAAGCGCCGAACGCCCGCAATGGAGCTCGTGTTCCACGGCTTGGTGGCTTCGAGCGGCCCCATGAACATCTCGTAGACGCGCATCGCATCCGCGCCGAATTCGCGCACGATGTCATCGGGGTTCACGACGTTCCCCCGCGACTTGCTCATCTTCTGGCCGCCTTCCCCGAGGATCATGCCCTGGTGCACCAGCTTCTTGAACGGCTCCTTGGTCGGCACCACGCCGGCATCGAAGAGCACCTTGTGCCAAAAGCGCGCGTACAGCAGGTGCAGGACCGCGTGCTCGGCGCCCCCGACGTAGAGGTCGACCGGAAGCCAGCGCTCGGCGAGATCGGGCGAGCATAGCGCGTCGGGGTTCTTCGGATCGATGAAGCGCAGGTAGTACCAGCACGAGCCCGCCCACTGCGGCATCGTGTTCGTCTCACGTGCGAACCACTGCCCGTCTTTTTGGAAGAAACGCCAGTCCCGCGCCCTCGCCAGCACGCCCGCCGGGTCGTCACCGGGTTGATAGTCCTCGAGCTCGGGAAGCTGGAGGGGGAGCTCGCTTTCGTCGACCGCGATCGGCTGGGCGTATCGAATCGTGTAGTCCGCGCCGGCTCGCGGATCGCCCTCGGTGACGACCGGGAAGTAAATCGGAATCGGCTCGCCCCAATAGCGCTGTCGCGAGAAAATCCAGTCGCGAAGCTTGTACTCGACGCGGCCTCGGCCCTTTCCGGCGACCTCGAGGTCGGCGGTGACGCGCTTCTTGAACGCGGCCGTAGAGAGCCCATCGTATTTCCCGGAGTTGACCGCAATGCCAGGCGCCACCATCGCTTCTTTCAGCGGCGCACTGCTCGGCTTCCCGGTCTCGCTCACGACCTCGACGATAGGGATGTGGTGCACCGTCGCGAACTCGAAGTCGCGCTCGTCGTGCGCCGGCACCGCCATGATGGCGCCGGTGCCATACCCCCAGAGCACGTAGTCCGCGATGTACACCGGAACCTCCGCGCCGTTCACCGGGTTGATCGCGAAGCCACCGGTGAAGACGCCGCTCTTGTCCTTGCTCGCCTGACGGTCGCGCTCGCTCTTGCGCTTCGCCTGCTCGACGTAAGTGACCACCTCGTCCCGCTGCGCTTCGGTGGTCAGCACCTCGACCAGTGGATGCTCCGGAGCCAGCACCATGAACGTCGCGCCAAACAGCGTGTCCGGCCGCGTCGTGAAGACCTCGATCACACCCTCGTGCCCAACGACGTCGAACTTCACCTCGGCCCCCTCCGACCGGCCGATCCACTCCTGCTGCATGATGCGGGTGCTGTTCGGCCACTCGACCTCGCGGAGGTCGTGGAGAAGCCGGTCGGCGTACTCGGTGATGCGAAGCACCCACTGCCGAAGCGGAATCCGTTCGACCGGATGCCCACCGCGCTCGCTCACCCCGTTGACGACCTCTTCGTTGGCGAGGACCGTCCCAAGCGCAGGGCACCAGTTGACGGCGATTTCGCTTTGGTAGGCGAGTCCCCGCTCGAACAGCTTGAGAAAGATCCATTGGGTCCAACGCACGTAGTCCGGCGCCGTGGTGTCGATCTCGCGGCTCCAGTCGTAGCTGAAACCGAGCATCTTGAGCTGGCGCTTGAAGGTTTCGATGTTCTCTGCGGTGGTCTCCCGCGGGTGCGTCCCAGTGAGGATGGCGTGTTGTTCGGCCGGCAGCCCAAACGCGTCCCAGCCCATCGGATGCAGCACCGCTTCGCCCTTCGCACGCGCATAGCGCGCCATGATGTCGGTCGCCGTGTACCCCTCCGGATGGCCGACGTGAAGCCCGGCGCCCGACGGGTACGGAAACATGTCGAGGATGTACGTCTTCGGAAGGCTCGGGTCCGCGGGCGTTCGAAACGTCTCGTGCTCGTCCCAGTAGGCCTGCCATTTCGGCTCGATCGCCGCCGGATCGTACCTCGTCATCGCCGCTCCAATAGCATGCGGTTCCAAAGCTCGCGATCTATTGGTGCGCGTCGAGCCCCGTCACCGCGGGCAACGCATCGACGGCCGCGGTCTCTTCGATTTCTTTCCACCGAAACGGGGAACGAAGATGTGCCCAATAGCCGGATGGAAAGTCGGGGAGCGCCTCGATGCCGATCTCGGTGGGCGGCTCCCGGTCGCGCGGCAAGAACCGCGAGCCGAAGACGATGTCCCAGAGGATCAGATTGGCGCCGTAATTGGTGTTGGCCTCCTCGACGTGCTTCGAGTGATGCCACCGGTGGAGCTCCGCCATGCTGAAGAACCAGTTGAGCGGCCCGAGCCGGATGTCGACGTTGCAGTGCTGGAACATGCCGTGCGCGGCGGTGAACAAGGTATGCAAGGCGATGATACCGGTGTCGGCGCCGAGCAGCACCAGTGGTGTGAGCGCGAGGAATTGCTGCGAGAAGAGGTCCAAGGGGTGAAAGCGCCCCGCGTTGAGCCAGTAGAGCCGTGGCGCGCTGTGGTGGGCCGCGTGAAAGCGCCACAGAAACGCGTGCTCGTGCATGAGGCGATGGATCCAATACGTGCCGACCTCGCCGATGACCAGTGCAAGCAGGAGCTGCGCGATGAGTGGCCACTCGGACGGCCAGAGCGGCACTCCGAGCGTTCGCGCCAACCACGCGCCAGCCACGGTGAAGCCGCCGACGAACAGAACCGCGTATACCTCCGGAATCCAAAAGTTCACGAGGTTGTGAACGAGGTCGGTTCGGATGTCGCCGTGGCTGTGCAACCACGCCTTTTGATACGGGTGGACTCGCTCGAGCACCAGGAGCACCAACACGACGACCGCGGTGAGCGACATGGCCGTGATGACGGGGTCCCAACCGTTCGCGATGCCGTAGAGGCCCGTTCCCATGACGCCCCCAAATACGACTGGAAAAGTGCCGTAGGTCAGCGCGCGGTCGACGAGGCTCGGCGTTCGCATGGAACGAAGGATGGCGCGTCCGCAGTGCGAGCGCTAGAGTCCTGATTCGCTCGGGGCGCCCAGAGAGGGCTGAGACGAACCCGTCGAACCTGATCCGGTTTGGACCGGCGTAGGGAAGCGAGCCATCGCGTGTCCCTGCAAGAGGAGCACGATGAAAGATTTCCAGATTCCGCTTCGAGGCGCGCTGAACCCGTCGAGCACGGCGGCCGGCACGACGCCCGGCTCGTTTGCCAATGCGCCCGACGTTGGCGGCCCGCTGAGCTTCTCGTCCCCGGACACACCCGGCATGCCTCTGCCCAGCGACAAGACCGCATGGGACTTCATGCCCGAGGACTGGCGCTATGAAGACGGACGCTGGCACGCGCCCGAGGGCTTCGAGCCCGTCACGCAGCTCGAGCACGCACGGCTCGGTCTGGTCACGGCGCAGATGCGACGCGTTGCAGAGCGCGAGCCTCACCTCACCGCCGAGCAGGTACGCGACGAGGTCGCTGCGGGACGCATGATCATCCCGGCCAACAAGGTCCATCTTCGCCACGCCCTCGACCCGATGTGCATCGGCCGCGCGAGCGCGACGAAGATCAACGCCAACATGGGAGCGTCCCCCGTGTCGTCCGGTACCGAGGAGGAGGTCGAGAAGCTTCGTTGGGCCGAGCGCTGGGGCGCGGACACCGTGATGGACCTGTCGACGGGGGGCGACCTCGACGCGACGCGCGAGGCGATCGTCCGAAACGCCCGTGTCCCGATTGGTACGGTGCCCATCTACTCGATGATCATCGGCCGGCGCATCGAGGACCTCACTCTCGAGGTGATCCTCGAATCGCTTCGCCATCAAGCAGCGCAGGGCGTCGACTACTTCACCATTCACGCGGGCGTCGCGCGCGAGCACTTGCCGTGGATTCGCAAGCGGCTGATCGGCGTGGTCTCCCGCGGCGGGTCACTGCTCGCGAAGTGGATGCTTCACCACGGGCAAGAAAACCCGATGTACGCCCACTTCGAGGCGATTTGCGACGTCATGCGCGAGTACGACGTTTCGTTTTCACTCGGCGACGGCCTTCGCCCGGGCGGCCTCGCGGACGCCACCGACGATGCGCAGCTCGGCGAGCTCGACCGGCTTGGAGAGCTCACGGAGCGCGCGTGGCGCAAAGGCTGCCAGGTGATGGTGGAAGGCCCCGGCCACGTCCCGTTCGATCAGATCGAATACAACATGAAGGTCCAGCGGCGGCGCTGCCACGGAGCTCCGTTTTACGTGCTCGGGCCGCTGGTGACCGACGTCTTCCCCGGATACGACCACATCACGAGCGCGATCGGGGCGACGGCCGCCGGCTACCACGGGGCGGCGATGCTCTGCTACGTGACGCCAAAGGAGCACCTCGGCCTGCCGAAGCGCGACGACGTGAAGCAAGGTTGCATCGCGTATAAGATCGCAGCCCACGCCGCCGACGTCGCGCTCGGGGTTCCAGGCTCGCGTGACTGGGACGACGACCTCACTCGGGCACGGGCGGCGCTCAACTGGGAAAAGCACTTCGATCTCGCCTTCGATAGCGATACGGCGCGGGCCTTTCACGACGAGGACCTCGACGTCGATACCGACTTCTGTGCGATGTGCGGACACGACTGGTGCTCGGTGCGCATCTCCAAGGAGATTCAGGAGTTCGACTCCGGCAAGGCCGAGGGCTTCGAGCGGGAGCGGGTGATGAAATCGCCGGCGCTCAGCCCGACGCAGCAGGAGATCCTGAGGACGCGCGGACACCTGTCGCCGGACGAGATCCACCGGCTTGCGAGCAAGACCAAGCAGGCCGTGGGCCCGGCCGAAAAAGCCGCCTGCCACAGTGATTTCGTCGCCGATGACACCGAAGCTTTGCGGGTTCAGGGGCAAAAACTGCTACAGTTGGGCCGCAAAGGGAAGGAAGGCGCGCCGCGCCGTTAGACCAGGGGAAAGGGTCCAAAATGGGGAAGAAACTGATCTTTGGCTTGGCGATCGGGATGGTCGCCCTCGCCTTCGGCTGCTCGTCCTCGGGGAAGAGCGGCGGCACCACCGCGTACTCGTTGGAGCAGTTCCAGTTCCCACTCGAGTCGACCGATACCGCCACGGGCGAGGTCGTGTACGCCGAGTTCTGCGAGGGGTGTCACCCCGGCGGCGAGAAAGGCGACGGCCCGAAGATTTCAGGCATGAGCCTCGCGCCCGCCAAGGTGCGATGGCAGATCCGCTCCGGCCTCGACGACATGCCGGCCTTCGGCCCGGACAAGATCAGCGAGTCCAACCTGGAAGCCCTGCTCGCCTACGCCGAGACGCTCGGCGTCGTCAAGCGCTAAAGGCGCACGCGGGGTGACGCTGCCTCGCTCTACGGCAGTGTCTTCCGCGCAAGCTCCACGGGGTCGTCCCCCGGCGACAGCGCTCTGATCCAGAACGCGTAGCTCTGGGCGTCGGCGTCGATGATGTACTGCCTCAGCGGCGCACGGCCCCAGGAATTGTCACCGGCAACACCGCGCTGGGCGCGGTCGAGGTTGAGGTGAACGTTTCCGTCGGCGACGACCTCGTGCGGGTGGCGCGCGGCTTCGATCTGCTCGGCTGCAAACGGGGATGCGTTCACGCTGAGCCGAGGCCCACCCGCCGCGAGGAGGCCGTTGCCCGCCGTGTCCGTGATCGCGACGAAGCGTGCGTCCGCTTTGTTGCCGCTCTCCTGTGGGCGCGCATAGGGCACGAACTGTTCCGTGACGGAGCCTGAGTAGAGCCCTACGGGAAGCAGCACGCGGTCTGGATACGTCGCCTCCGGACCAGGGCCAAGCCACTGCACTTGGTCGAGGCTTCCAGCAAGGGCGGTCTTCATGCCGAAGCGCGGGAGCTCGGGAAGGCTTTCGCCCGGATCGAACGCGAGGGAGACACCGACTTCACCGGAGGCAAATACGCGATACGCGAGGGTGAAGACCGCGGATACCCCGGGCGCGGCGGCCTCGGCCGTGATGACGACTTCCTGCGTCGAAGAGCTGTCGACCACGAGGCTCGTCGCCTCGAGGACGCCTCCGAGGTCCTGCCAAACGCGGGAACGGCTGTTGAGCGAGTTGCCAAGATCGTTGTCGGTCATCGCCCGCCAGAAGTCGGGGCGCAGGGGCTCGGCAAGCAGCTCGGTCGATCCCGACATGAAAGAGGCCAACGACCCGGTCGTCGCATCGACGCGAACGGAGAATCCGTCGCCGGCAACCTCGACCGAGCCGGGGTCCTGAGCAACGACGAGCGCTGGCGCACCCGACGGATCGATGGGCGCACCGGGGACCGCAGACGGGAGCGAGAAGTCGGCCCAGGCGACCTCATGGCCAGCGTCGGCCCAGAGTTGGTCATTTCTCAGCTCGAATGACAGCCGGAGCCGCGGCTCCGCGCCCGCCGGGACGACCAGCTCCGGGAGCGGCACGTCGATGTCGGCGCTTTCGCCGGGAGCCAAGCTTGGAAGCGTCAGCATCCCATCGTCGACGACGGCCCCGTCGAGGAGCACGGCATAGCGCCCGCGCAGCCGCTCCGTCCAATCGATGTGGTCATAGCGATTGGTGACGCGGACTCGGCCAGCGCTGAGGTCGACTGCCTCGACCGACACCGGTTGCATGACCTTCTTCACGACGGGCATGGCGGGACGCGGGGTTTGATCCGACCCAAGCAACCCGTTCATGCAGAAGTTGTTGCCGAACACGCGGTTGAAGCCGCTCGCGTCCGGCACGCCGGGGCCGACGTCGCCGCCGTACCCAAAGAACGTCTCGTCCTGCGAGCCCAGGACCGGAAGTCGAATCCCCTGGTCCATCCAATCCCAGATGAACCCGCCCTGCGCCTGCTCGTGCTCGTAGAAGACGTCCCAGAACTCCCTCATGTTGCCGTTGCTGCTGCCCATCGCGTGCGCGTACTCGATCAGGATGATCGGGCGGGTGCGCGGCTCGCTGACGTACTGCTCGACCTGCGACGCGGACCAGTACATCGGGCACTGGACGTCGCTGTGCGCATCGACGGTGCCGGCGCCCCCGAAGTTGCTGCCTTCATAGGTGACGATGCGCGTGGGGTCGCGCTCGTGCAGCCAATCGCTCATCTGGTCGAACGCCTCACCGTCGCCCGCCTCGTTGCCCATCGACCAAATGATGATCGAAGGATGATTCTTGTCGCGCTCGACCATGCGCTCGAGGCGCTCTTGATGGATGGGCGCCCATTCGGGGAGGCGTCCGAGGTTGAGGCCGAGCTCTTGCCAGAGGCCGTGCGATTCGATGTTGGCCTCGTCGACCATGTAGAGACCGTATTCATCGGCGAGCTCGTAGAAGCGGGGCACCAGCGGGTAGTGGCCTGGTCGCACGGCGTTGAAGCCGTTTTGTTTGAGGAGCAGGATGTCGGCGATCATCTGTTCCTCGGTGATGGTGTGGCCGGTGTCGGGGCTGTGCTCGTGGCGGTTGACGCCGCGGATGGTGATCGGATTGCCGTTGACCTCGAGGACGCCGTCGCGGATGGCGACGTCGCGGAAGCCGACGCGCTGGGTGAAGGTCTCGACGGTGCCGAGGGATCCGACCTCGCTGGTCACGGTGAGCTCCAGCTGGTAAAGATTCGGCGTCTCGGCCGTCCAGAGCTCCGGATTGCTGACGGTGCCGGTCAGCTCGACACGAGCTTCGTCACACGAGCCCAGCGTCACCATCTCGGAGGCGGAGAAAAGCGGGTTGTCGGAGTCGCCGATACGGGCTTCGACGTTCACGGTTCCGGCTGCCCGCACGAGCTGTCGAAGATCGACGCTCACGTTGGTCTCGGCTTCGTCGAATGTCTCGTTCAGGTCTGCCCGGAATTCGATGTCGCGAACCTGCGTGGACGACGCAGACCAGAGGTAGACGTCGCGAAAGATTCCACTCAAGTTCCACATGTCCTGCTTTTCGAGCCAGGTGCCGTCGGACCAGCGGTAGACCTGCACAGCAAGCACGTTCTCCCCTTCGGTGAGGAACGGCGTGATGTCGAACTCCGCGCCCGCACGGCTGCCTTGGCTGTAGCCCACGCGCTCGCCGTTGACCCAGAGATAAAACGCCGAGTCGACGCCGTCGAAGTGGATGAACACACTACGGAGCGTCCAGTCCTCCGGCACTTCGAACGTGCGGCGGTACGAACCGACCCTATTGCCTTCCGTCGGGATCACCGGGAAGTCGAAAGCCGACTCGAGCGTCGGGTCGAACGGGTAGTGAATGTTGAGGTAGATCGGCTCGCCGTA
The DNA here is from genome assembly GCA_041576815.1 of Polyangiales bacterium. GTDB lineage: Bacteria > Myxococcota_A > Polyangia > Polyangiales > Houyiibacteriaceae > SG8-38. Next base: position 74,164 of record JBFGKE010000001.1, on the reverse strand, counting down.
GCCGAGCATCTCGACGTTCGAGGGGACGTCGATGGTGTCCCAGCTCGTATCGTCGAAGGTGGGTGCCTCGAAGCCCGCAGGGCGCGAGGTGGGGGACTCGGCGGACTGGAAGCGCCAGGAGCCGTTGAGTGAGAGGACGGGCGTGACGGGAATCATCGGGTCGCTTAGGAAGGGATCGCCGGTATTGACATAGTTGACTGGGCCCGGAACGAACGTCGCCCGCGGCCGCTCCCGATTCACCGACGTCACCTCGATGTTGTTCCAAAGCGGCTCGGCCTCGTCGGGCCAGTCGATTTGGCCCGCATTGCAAAGGTTGGCGGGGCCGGGGCCGACGGGCGAATCCGAGCTCGTCTCGCAGGCCGCGAGGAAGGTCAGCGGCAGCAAAACCGCGACCAGGTGTGAACGGGAAACACCCAGTAAAAGCATCCCGGCCACTTAGCCTATCGGTAACACCAACACAACCACCGACAAACCCACTCCCCCCCCAATTATATAGGGGACAGTCCCCTTTTTTCCGGCACCATCGCTGAGCTCACGCCCCCGTCAGCCGGTACACCTTGATATTGCGGGACGTCCTCTTCACGTACGATTTCATCTGCGGAATCGTGTCGGCGATCTTCGGCCAGAGGATCGCTTTCTCCGAATCGGTCAAACGCTGCGCCACCACGTCTTTGGTTTCGGCGCCAAGCTGGATCTTCGCCTGCGAGTTCGCGTCGAGGTTGTACGACCATGCCGGATGATTCGTGCCGCCAAAGTTGCTCGCCACGACGAGCACGTCATCGCCGTCCTCCGTGTACCCGAGCTGCACCGAGCGCTGCTTCCCCGACTTCCGCCCTGTCGTCGTCAGGACGAGCTGCGGGATCACCTGTGGCCCCACCGACGTGATCTTCCCTCCGCTCAGCCGGTAGAGAATGGGATCGAGCCGCGCCGAAAACCGACTCGCGATCCAGCGCCCGACGGGGGTCACCGAAAACCAGTTGATGAAATCCCGATACGCCACGACGCCGAAGATTAAAGGGGACTGTCCCTTTTTTCAAACGCTCGTGAAAAAGGGGACTGTCCCCTTTATAACCCCAGCCAGTCTCTTGCGTTTAGGGGGCGGGTGCCTTTGCGGATTTCGAAGAAGAGGATGGCGTCCGGGGTCCCCGTGTCGAGGGTGCCGATGCGGGTGCTCATACCGATCCAGTCGCCGACCTGCACGTCGCTGGTGCCGAGGCCTCCGTAGACGGTGTAGAAGCTGCTGCCGTGGTCGATGATGACCATCAGGCCGTAGGCGCCGTACTGGCGTGAAAACGCAACCCGGCCGTCTGCCGCGGCGCGTACCGGGCCGCCGGCGCGTCCGTAAAACTCGAGCCCTGGCGCGCCTTCCCGAGAGCCCTCACCAATACGCATCGACCCCTGCACCGGCAGCGCAAGCTGGCCCCGCATCTGCGCAAAGCCCTCCCCGAGGTCGTCCATGTCGCCCGAGACCCGAATGCGCCCGTAGCTCAGCTGGTCGTCCGGCGCGGACTGGGGCTCGCCCTGAAGCGTCTCTTGAAACAGAGACGCACTTCGGCGGCTCTGCTCGAGCTCTTCTTTTTGGGCCTCGAGTGCCCGAAGCGCGAGCTGCGCCTCCTCTAGGGCCTTCGCGAGCTCGCTCTTCTCCGAGCGCAGCGCGGCTCCCCGCTGGCCCAGGAACTCCATCGTGTCGAGGTCGCCTTTGACCATTCGCGAAAGCCGCTGCACCCGCGCGAGATGCGCCATCAGCGCATCGAAGCCACCGGCCACCGGCAGCATTCCTGCGCGCCGAATGCGGTAGAGCGCGCGCGCCCGTTCATGCAGGCGCCCTTCCGCTACCTCCCGCTCGTGCGCGAGCCCGGCAATCTCCGTGTCGATCTGCGCCTGCCGGGTCTGCGCGTGCTCCACCCGAGCGAGGCTCTCTGCGATCTTTCCTTCCACCGCGGTGACGTCGGTGAGCACATCGACCCCGAGGTCCTGCTCTGCGCTCACCGTCGCCGCGAGGAGCCCGACCGCAACCACCGAAATCCAAAATCTGCGCGAGATGCCCATGTCACACCGAGAGGTAGCGTCGCACCGACATGGCGCTTCCAATGGCACCGATCAGCGCGCCGCCCGCGAGCAGCGCCACCAGGGTCCCCGTGCCTAAAAACACCACTCGGCTTCCGGTCAGCGCCGCGAGCGTCGAGTCGACGGACTCCTGAAGTGCCAAATACCCGGCCAGCAGCGCCAGCACCGCCAGGAGCGCGGACGCAAACCCTTGGAACATGCCTTCGAGCACGAACGGCCCGCGGACGAAGCCGTTGGTCGCCCCGCAGAGCTTCATGACCTCGATCTCCTGACGCCGTCGTGCCACCGCGAGTCGAATCGTGTTCCCGATGACCGCGATCACGCAGAACATCACGAGGACGGCCAGGCCGAGCGCGAGCATGCGCGCTCCCCACAGAAGATGGTCGAGCTTTTGAAACCAACTGCCGTAGCTCTCCACGTCGCTCACCGCGCGAAACTGTGCGAGCCGCGCTGCAATCGATTCGCTCCGCTCTCGTGCCACGCCGTGCACGAGGTTCACCTCGAGCGAGGCGGGAAACACCTCGGATGGAAGCGAGCCAAGGTCAGCACCCACATCGGCTTCTTCGAGAAAGGCCTCCCGTGCCTGCGCAGGCGTCACGTGAATCACCTCATCGACCTCGGTCAGCCCTTCGAGGACGACGTGGAGCTGCGCGATGTCCTGTGCATCGGCGTCGTCCTTCAAGAACAACGTGATGCGCCCGCTCTGTCCCCATCGGGTAGCCGCTGCATCGAGGTTGGTCACGCCGAGGAGCGTCGCCCCCAGGCAGATGAATGCGACGGCGAGGCTCGTGACCGCCACGATGTAAAGCCGCCGCTCTTCGCGAAGCCCCCGCCTCGCCCGCGTGATCGCGCTCTTCACGTCCATCGTCTCACCCCACCAGCTCGTGAATGCCGCTGCCCGGCCAGTTCTTGAGACCCTGCTGCGCCTCCATCACCCGGCCCTCGTCGATCGCGACCAACCGATGATCGCGCTTCGCGATCAGCGCGTGATCATGCGTGGCGAACAGCACCGTCGTTCCGGTAGCGTTGATCTCCTCGAACAGCGTCAAGATGTCGATCGCCAGGTGCGGGTCGAGGTTGCCCGTCGGCTCGTCCGCGAGGATGAGTGCCGGCTCCGGTACGATCGCCCGAGCCACCGCGACACGTTGCTTCTCTCCGCCCGACAGATTACTCGTCAGCTCCGGACCGCGGCCCGCTAGCCCGACGCGCTCGAGCGCTTCGGCCACCCGGGACCGAATCAACCGCTGCGGCATCGACACGATCTCGAGCGCCACGGCGACGTTCTCGAACACCGTCCAATGGTCGATGATCCGGAAATCCTGAAACACGATGCCGAGGTTTCGCCGAAGGAACGGGATCGACTTGTCGGTCAGCCGCGCGATGTCGCGGCCGCAAAACAGAACCCGGCCCTCGTCGACCGTGAGCTCGCGGTAGACGAGCTTGAGAAGCGTGCTCTTGCCGGCGCCGCTCGGTCCGGTGATGAACACGAACTCGCCGCGCTCGACCGAGAGATCGACGCCCCGAAGCGTCGGCTGGTCGGGCCTGAAAAACTTGTAGATGTCCTCCAAAACCAGAATCGGCTTCGACAGCTGAGGCTGGCTCGCGCGCGCGCCGGCGCGGAAGAACGGAAACGGGCGCACAACCTTGCTTCCCTGCATAGACCCCCGCTAACCCGTTCAGCTCCGATCGGGCAAGAAATCGGCCAAGAATCCGCGTGTTGCCGGGCCGCGGGGGACGGCTAGAGTGAGCGCTCATGGGCGAGCGAGCGGTGCTGTACGAACAGGCGGACCGGATCGGGCTGGTCACGCTCAACCGCCCCGACCAGCGAAACGCGATGACCCCCGAGCTTCTCGACGCCTTTTCGGAAGCGATTGACGAGGCCAGCGCCGACCCCGACATGCGCTGTCTCGTCATCACGGGCACTGGACGGTGTTTCAGCGCCGGCGCGGATCTGCGCTCCTCGATGCAGCGAACCGATCTCGGCAAGCCGTCGCAGGATGCGTCGTTCGCCATGTACGAGCCGTTTCTCAAGGTGCTCGACGTCGAGGTGCCGGTGGTCGCCGCCATGAACGGGCACACGGTGGGCGGCGGTTTCGGCCTCGCCCTGCTCGCCGACATTCGCATTGCCAACGTCGATGCGAAATACGGGGTCAATTTCGCGCGCTTGGGGATCCATTCTGGACTTGGCATCAGCTACGTGCTCCCGCGCCTCGTGGGCGCGGCCTTCGCGTCGGAGCTGCTGTTCACAGGCAGGCTGATTCGCGGAAGCGAGGCGCTTCGAATCGGGCTCGTAACCCACGCCGAAGCCCCCGGGGAGGTTCTTTCCACGGCGATGGGGCTTGCGCGTGCGATTGCCGGCTCGGCGCCGATGGCCGTTCGGCAGATGAAGGCGTCGATCCGGCGCGGGCTCCACTGGGAGATCCGCGAAGCTGCGCGCGAAGAGGCTGCCTTGCAAGCGGCAAGCCTCGGCACGGAAGATGCCAAAGAAGGCGTCGCCGCGATTTTGGAGAAGCGAGAACCCGAGTTCACCGGCCGTTAGGCGCTAAGATCGAATCGCATGCTGACCGCCCCGGAATTACCGATCCCCACCGACGCCATTCCGGAGCAGCTCCGGCGGTTCGCCGACCCAAACGCCCCGACGGCAGCCAAGATGATGGCGGCGCGGGGGATGGTGCCGGTCAAGGGCGGCGACCTCGTGATGCTGTTGGTTCAGCTCACCGCCGACGGCGACGACGGCGTTTCCTCGTCGGCCGCCGACACGCTCCTCGAGCTCCCGGAGAACGTGCTTCTTCCCGCATGCAAAGAAGCCCTGCATCCCGCGGTCTTTCACGAGCTTGCGCTTCGACTCTCGAAAAACGACGAGGTCCTCGCGCGGCTGGCCTCGAACCATGCCGTGGCTGACGCCACCATCGTGGCGATTTCGAAGCACTGCCCCGAGCGCATCACGGAGATCATCGCAGTCAACCAACAGCGCCTGCTAGGCGCCCCCGAGATCATCGAAGCCCTCTACAAGAACCGAAACACGCGAATGTCGACGGCCGACCGCCTCGTCGAGCTGGCCGCGCGCCACGACGTCGAGGTCACGGGCATCCCGATGTTCGAAGAGCTGAAGAAGGCGATTCAGGGCCAGCTCCTTCCCGAGCCGAGCGAAGAGCCTCTGCCGAGCGACGAGGCGTTTTCGAAGGCGCTGGCCGAGGATGACGATCAGGACGCCGTCGAGCGCGACAAGTACGACGGCACGGAGGAGACCAAAGAGGAGTTCATTCCGCTTCAATCCAAGATCCGCAACATGAACATCGGCGAGAAGATCCGAATGGCCCTCCTCGGAAACGCCGCGGCGCGCTCGATCCTCGTCCGCGACCCGAACCGCATCGTGGCGATGTCGGCCATCTCGTCACCCGCCATGAGCGAAAGCGAGGCAAAGAACGCGGCGCAGAGCCGGGAGGTCTCCGAAGATGTGCTTCGGTACATCGGGCGGAAGCGCGAGTGGCTTCGAAGCTACGAAATCAAGCGCTTCCTCTGCAACAACCCGAAAACGCCACTTGCGCTGTCGATGACCTTTCTCTCACACCTGCGCCGCAACGATCTTCGCGCGCTCTCGCGCAGCCGGGGCATTCCAGGACCGCTCAAGCAGGCGGCCAAGCGCCGGTCCAAGCAGTTCGAGTGAAACATGAGCTTTTTGAAGAAGCTCTTTTCCGCCGACCCGGAGGCGCTCCAGGCAAAAGCCGACGCGCTCTTCGAACGCGGCGAGTATGGGCCCGCCAAGCTCGCGTATGAAAAGGCGCTCGAAGCCGCGCCCAACGCGGCGCGGGCCGCGCTCAGCGAGAAAGTGACCCGGTGCATCGACGGCATCGCGCGTCAGCGCATCGACGAGGCCAAGGCCTACCTCGATCAGGGCTCGATCGAGCTTGCGGCGTACGAGCTCGAGGGTGCGCTCGAGGTCGCCGTGGACGAGGCGATCCGAAGCGAGGCGCGTGGGCTTCTCGATGGGCTCGAAGCCAAGGAGGCGCAGGCCAAGGCGGAGCAGCCGACGATGACCGATGAAGAGCGCGTGGCCCTTCTGATGGGCCAGTGGCAGGACCCGCAGGCGGCAGAGTACGAGCAGTACGGAGAGCCCCTCGTCGAGGCGCTCGTGGCCATGCACAAGGAAGCGCTCGAGGATGCCCGGCCAAAGCTCGAGGCGCTGCTCGAGCGCGCCCCGTCGCCCCGCTACCTCTGGCTCGAGGTCGGGCGCGCACGCTTGCTGACCGACGATGTCGAGGGTGGCAAGGAGGCGTTGCAGCGTTTTCTCGAGGCGCTCGACGACGACGAGGGTGGTGAAACCAAGCTCGTGGCCAATCTGACGCTCGCGCGTCTGGCCGACGATGCGGGCGATTTCGAAGAGGCGACGCGCTGCTTCGACGCGGCGGTCCAGGCCCTACCCGACGACTACCGGCCGTACCTCGCGATGGGAGCGTTTCTACGGGACAAGGGGCACGGCGACGAAGCGGTCGAGGTGCTTCGGACCTCGCTCGAGCTCAGCCGGACCGCTGGCACGGACTGGCGGCTGCTCGAGGAGCTCGGCCTGGCGCACGAGCTCGCCTCGAAACCCGAAGAGGCGCGGAAGTTTCTCGAGCAAGTCATCGAATTCTTTCGAAACCACCAAATCAGCGACTATCCGCCGACGACCGCAATGGCGCTCGCGCGGCTGTACGAAGCGGACGGAAGGCTCGATCGTGCCGCCGACATGGTTCGAGCGCTCAGCCAGGGGAGCGACCGCGATCGCCATGCGCTCTACCACTACGAGGCCGGGCGGCTGCTTCGTGCTCTCGGGCTGGAGGACGAAGCGCATCGCATGCTGACGCGTGCGAAAGCGCTGACGGGCGACGACGATGCGGAGCTGCGAGAGAAGATCGCGGCCCTCCTCGAAGGTTGACCGCGGACCCTGCGATTTCAGCGCGTTTTCCCGGTCGATGACGCGGCGCCAAACGGTGCTATGATCCCGGGGCTACGGCGTGGACCAGGACGCACCTGGCCGCGACCCACGCGACCCCAATCGATGGCTGAATCAGGACCCAGGCCGGAGGCACGGCCGGTAACCGTTCCGCGCCTTCGCAAGATGAAGCTCGACGGGCGGCGAATCACGATGGTGACGGCGTACGACGCCACGTTTGCGCGCCTCTTCGACGAGGCCGGTATTGACGTCCTTTTGGTGGGCGATTCGCTCGGCATGGTCGTTCAGGGGCAGGAGTCCACCCTCCCCGTGACCGTGGACGAGGTGATTTATCACTGTCGCGCCGTCGCCCGCGGCACGCGTCGCGCGCACCTGGTGGGCGACATGCCGTTTCTCAGCTGGCAGGTGAGCCCCGAGCAAGCGCTCACGAACGCCGGGCGGTTTCTCTCGGAGGGCGGCGCCCACGCCGTGAAGCTCGAAGGCGGGGTCGACGCGGCCCCCACCATCGAACGGATCGTGCATGCCGGCATCCCCGTGATGGCTCACGTCGGCCTCACGCCGCAAAGCGTTCACGCGATGGGCGGGTTCCGGGTCCAGGGAAAGACCGAAGCACAGGCGGAGCGGGTGCTCGCCGATGCGAAAGCAGTCGCCGACGCGGGGGCGTACTCGCTGGTGCTCGAGGGCATTCCGACCGACCTCGCAGAGCGCATCACCTGCGCCGTCGACATCCCGACGATCGGGATCGGCGCGGGGCCGCACTGCGACGGACAGGTGTTGGTTTGCTACGACCTGCTCGGGCTGACGCCGGACCTCAAGCCGCGGTTCGTCAAGCGCTACGCCGAGTTCTTCGAGCAAGGCGTCGAGGCAGCGCGACGGTATCGCGACGAGGTGATTGCGGGTTCTTTCCCGAGCGACGAGCACACCTTCGGCAATGTGAAGAAGTCCGAAGAGCCCGCCCAGAACAAAGGGCTGAGCCTCGTTCACGACGCGGGGTCGGGCTACGGTCCGAAAGGATGACCAAGGTCGTCCGCGCGCCGGCCGACTTCCGGCGGGCCTGCGACGACGCTCGTGCACGCGGTGCCCGCGTCGGGCTCGTGCCGACGATGGGCGCTCTCCACGAGGGTCACTTCTCGCTGATCGAGAATGCGGCGGAGCGCGCAGACTTCCTGGCGGTGACGGTTTTCGTCAACCCGCTGCAGTTCGGGCCGGGCGAAGATCTCGAGCGCTATCCGCAAACGTTCGAGCGGGATGTGGACGGCTGCGAAGAGCGCGGCGTCGATTTGGTCTTCGCGCCCGAGCGCGAGGCGATGTACGGCGCGGGGTTTCAAACGCAGGTTTCGGTCGAGACCCTCACCAAGCCGCTCGAGGGGGCGTTTCGTCCTACGCATTTCGACGGGGTCACGACCGTCGTCGCCAAGCTCCTCAACCTCGCCGGCCCCTGCGCGGCCCTCTTCGGGCGCAAGGACTACCAGCAGTGGAAGGTCATCTCCCGAATGGTGGAGGACCTCGACATGCCGATCGAGGTGATCGGTTGCCCGATCGTGCGCGAAGCGGACGGCGTGGCGCTCTCGTCACGAAACCAATACATGTCGGCGGCCGAGCGCGAGCGTGCGGTCGGCCTCGCGTCGGGTCTGCGGGCGGCGTACGACGCGTGGACCGGCGGTGAACGCAGCCCTCGCGTGCTCCGGGACATCGCGGCGCGGCCGATCGAGACCCACTTCGATCGCATCGACTACGTGGCGGCGGTCGACCCGGACACCCTCGCCGAGAGCGAATCGGGCTCGACGCGGCTGCTGATCGCCGCGGCCGCGCACCTCGGCGCGACCCGCCTGATCGACAACGTCGTGCTCGGCGAAGACCCACGCCCCTGACGAAAAAAGGGGACTGTCCCCTATATAACTAGGGGCCGGACGAAAAAAGGGGACTGTCCCCTATATAACTAGGGGCCGGACGAAAAAAGGGGACTGTCCCCTATATAACTAGGGGCCGTGGAGGAGCCAGGCGGTGGTTAGTGCGAGCGCTGAGCTGGCGCATAGGGTCCAGATCCAACGGTGACCGGGGGTCGTGGCGTGCGGCGCTCGCCAGCCTGCCAGCGTGGGCTCGCCCTCGTCGGGGTCGGCCATCGCTTCGGTCACGACACGATCGCGCGTGAGCGGGACGTCGGCCGTTTGGAGCCACTCGGGGGGTGGCAGGTCAGCGAGAAGCTCGGCAAGCCTGCGCGCGGGGTGTCGCCCGGAGCGCGACGAGAGATGGTCTTCGAGCGCGTCCGCCGCAGCCCCGGCATCGGGATATCGCGCATTTGGATCGACCGCGGTCGCCTTGGCGACGATGGCATCGAGCGCCTGCGGGACTTCCTCCCGAAGCGACGACGGCGGCGGCACCTCCGCCATCCGTACGGCATCCAGAAGCTCGGGCAGCGGACCCGGCCCGTGCAAACGCCGGCCGACCAGCAGCTCCCAAAGCACGAGACCTGCCGAAAAGATGTCGCTCCGGTGGTCGAGCGGCTCGGCCCAAGCCTGCTCGGGGGACATGTAGAAGTACTTGCCCTTGATGACCCCCGGCTCGGGCTCGCTTGCCCTCGACACGGCCTTGGCGATGCCGAAGTCGCCGAGCTTCACTTCGCCGGCAAAGCTCAAGAGGACGTTCTGCGGAGAAACATCTCGGTGAACAATCCCCAGGGGGGCGCCCCTCGAATCGCGCTGCCGGTGCGCGTAGTCGAGCCCCCGAAACACCTCGGCCGTCACATAGACCGCCAGGTCGACCGGAAAGCGACCGCCGCTTCGTCGAAGGGCCTCGATCACGTGTGCCGCGTCGTAGCCCTCGACGTGCTCCATGACGAGTGCGTACGCGCTCCCGACCTGGGCGAGGTCGAGGGTTTGCACGATGTTTCTGTGGTTGAGGTGGGCGGAGAGCTTGGCCTCTTCGAGGAGCTTTGCCGCACATCCGTCGTCGGGGGCGAGCAACGGGTGAATCCGCTTCACGGCGACCCGCTTTTCGAAGCCCCCCGGCCCGCGCGCGACCGCGAGATAGACCTCGGCCATCCCCCCCGCGGCAAGTCGCCGTACCAGCGTGTAGGAGCCGAAGGGTTGCGGTAGGTCGTCGGTCTGCATCGGGCGCCTCGACGCAATCTATCCAATTCGATTCCATGACGTAAACGAATCGTTCGCGTATGCTGAGGTCATGAGCCGACCACCGACGCCAAAGCTCAACGCCGACCACCTTGCCGACATCGGGCTCTTCGGAGGATTGAGCCGCGAGACCTTGGAAACCCTGGCCTCCTCGCTCCCGGCGAGCCGCGTAGAGGCCGGCGAGATCGTCGTCGAAGAGGGCGACCAGTCGACCCAGATGTTCGTCGTCATTGCGGGCGAGCTCGAGGTGATCAAGAAAGGCGAGTCGGGCGGCGACGTGCGGGTGGCCGTGCTCGGCCCGAGCGACTGGTTCGGCGAGATGTCGATCATCGACGTCCAGCCGCGCTCGGCAAGCGTGCGTGCCGTCGCCCCCACCCTGGTGATCGCGATGACTGCCGAGCACGTCGAGGAGCTGCTCTATCGTCGTGACGTCAAGGACTACGCGCTGTTCATCATGAACATCGCCCGCGAGCTCAGCCGGCGTCTCCGAGTCGCCGACGGGATCTTGGCGCAGTTCTACGCGGCGCTCTCGCACCAGTACGGGCCGCCGCCAAAGCCCTGATCAGAACACCCTGGGCGGCGGCGTGGTCAGCCCTCGAAGCTCCTCTCGATCTTTGAGGGCCTCGAGAATGATCGTGGCGGTTTCTTCGATCGCGCAATTCGTCACGTCGACGATCATCCAGTCGGGATGCGCGCGAAAGATATCATGGGCGTATTCGAGCTCGGCCTTGACGTGATCGCGAAGGCCATAGTTGGCGTCCGTCGGCATGCCGAGCTGCTGGAGGCGCTGCCTGCGGATGTCCATGAGCTGGTCGACGCCAATCGTGAGCCCGATGACGCGGTAGCCCGGCAGCGCATAGAGCTCGTCGGGCGGCTCGACGCCGAGGACGAGCGGCACGTTGGCGATCTTCAGCCCGCGCCCCGCCAGATACGTGGACAGCGGGGTCTTGCTGGTGCGGCTCACGCCGACGAGAACCAGATCGGCCTTGTGGAGGTTTCGCGGCTCCTTCCCGTCGTCGCTCTTCACTGCGAACTCGATCGCTTCGACGCGCCGAAAGTATTCGGCTGAAAGCGGCATCTCCGCAGTCGGAATGTTCATGGGATCGGCCTCGAGGTGAAATCCGATCTGGCTGATCAGCGAGCCGATCACGTCGACGTGCCGCACGTTGAGCCGCGTGGCCTCCTCGTTGAAGTGGTCGCGAAGCTCCGGCCGCACCAGTGTGAAAACCACCATCGCGCCCTCGAACGCTGCCCTCTCGAGAACGCTCGTGAGGCCGCGACGGTCGCGCAGGCGCCGCTCGAGCCTCAGCCTGACTTTGTGGTCTGGATACTGGAGGAGGGTCGCACGCGTCACGCGTTCGGCGGTTTCACCCGTCGAATCGCTGACGACGTAGATGACCTTCGCATCCATGGCAGCCCGCGCTCAGAGGCGGCGGCCGAGCTTTCGCCCGTGCATGCGATTGATTCGGCGGCGGTTCTTCGCCTTCCGCTTCGCATTGCGCCGTGCGCTCTTGTTGCGCTTTCGCGGTCGATCGCTGTGGACGATGGGCAGGTACATGCGTTCTTCCTCCAGCGCTTGTGTACGGGACGCGTGCCCGGCCCGCAAGCCCTATGGCGGCGGAGCCGTACACTCCCCGTTTGCGCTGCAAGTCTCCCCGGCTCGGCATTCGGTGTCGGTCAGGCAAAACGGCAGGCAGACCGTGTCCAGCGTGAGCTCGTCCCCATCGAGGTCGATGCAGGCTGCGCCCGGGAGGCAGTTTTCAGCGCTCGCGCATTTGGCAGCACACCAGGACAGACCCTGCTCGTTCACGATGCATTCGGCGTCGGCACCACAGACGTCATCGGGCATGCCGGGCACCGCGCAGTCGAAGACCGTGCACCCGAAGCCGGTCTGGCACGTGCCGGGGTCACCCCCGAAAATGGCGCAGACCAAATCGGGATCGCCGCACGCGCCTTGACCGAACGGCGAGTAACACTCGCTCGACTCGGTGCAATCGGTGCCGACGTTGTTGGTCGTGACGGCGTTGAACTCCCCCGGGACGCATGCGCCCACAGTGTCGTTGCCGCCCTGCCAGAAGCAGGTGTACCCGTCGCGGCACCCCTGCGTATTGCCGAGGTACGTGCTCGTGTCCGGAGGCATGGCACCCAACCCCACCTCGCATTCCTGGCCGCAAAGCGGAACGCCGAGGCCGAGCGCGGAACAAAGCCCGTTTCCGGCGCAATCTACGAGGTCGCATCGGATCTTCGAGCAGGAGCCTCCCGGCCAACCAAAGAAGTCTTCGTCGAGACACACGCCATTTTCTTCGCAGTCCCAATCGTCGACGCAAGGGTCGCCCGCCTCCGCGCCTACCGTGCCCGGGTGCTCGCAGCGGTACGTCTCCTGATCGCACACGAACGTCGATTCGACGTCGTAGACGAGCGGCTCGCCCGGATCGAACTCGCCGTTTTGATTGGTGTCCTCGCGGAAAACGCGACAGTCGGCGTCGTTGGTGCAGCCGACGTCGCAGACGTCGAACAGCAGGTCGCATTCGTAACCATCTCGGCAGGTGCTGTTGGTGCTGTCCTCGGCGCGGCACCCTCGTAGGCAGATGTCTGCGTCGATGAACGCCGGCGTGCAGATGCCGCAGATCTGGGCGCATGCCTGCGCGTCTTCGAGCGTGCAGATCGTGGGTGACGCGGTCAGAGGGAGCGTGCACATGTCGCCCCGCCACGTGGTGACGTCGAAGCTGTCTCCCGGGCCGGGGAAATCGACGATCGGGTCGTCGACGCCGCCGATCGTGTCGGTGCGCTCCGCGAGGCAAATCAAGTCGCCGTTGCAGTCGAAGGTATCCCCCCGGCATTGCCCGCCGAGCTCGCCTCCGAGCGCGGGGACCTCGTCACAGGCGAGGCTCGCATCGACCCCGCCGTCGCCGCCGCCGGGACCCGCATCGCCCATGTCCCCGCCGGTGCCCCCTACGCCGCCATCCGTGCCGCCTGGGCCGTCGCCCCCACAGCCCGCGATGATCAGCAGCGCAAGCAAGCTACAAGAAAGGATTCGTTTCACAGGCATCCCCCAATCGGAAAGGCTCAACGGGCCCGCTTCGGCACGAGCAACCAATAGTCCAAGTCTAGTACAACATCCTTGTGATACACCTCACGACCGTCCTTGGAAACCTTTCGTGGGAAACCCGCATCGGTGGGTCGAACATCCTTTAGCCCCATCAATCTCACGCGAAGTGCCCCGCAGTCCCGCCTGTCGGGCAGATCGGCTTTGTCGAGGATTTCGCTGTAGGCGTAGATCGTGTCGCCCGCAAAAGTCGGGTTTGCGTGCGCTCCCCCATTCCACGCGAGGATGCCGAGCACCTTCTCCATTCCGTTGAACGAGAGCGACCGTGCGATGCTGATCACGTGCCCTCCGTACATCAAACGGCGGCCGAAGCGCGTGTCTTTCGTCTGGATCGCATCGAAGTGGACCTTGGCGGTGTTTTGGTAGAGGCGCGTCGCCGTTGCGTGCTCGGCTTCCTCGATCGTCATGCCGTCGACATGATCGATCTTTTCGCCCACCTCGTAGTCTTCGAAAAACGCCGTCCCGCCCGTGGGCCAATCTTCGTAGGCGCTCAAGTCGAGGTTGGGCGCCACGACGAGCTGATCGGGTGTGACTTCTTTGGGCATCGCGGGCTGGTCCGACGCACCGGTCGGCGTCGCCGGGTCACGCTTGTTGACCATCACCCAGCGGTAGAACTCCAGCACGGGCTCGTCCCGCTGATTGGTGCCGATGGTTTTCACCCAGACGACACCGGTCTTGCCGCTGCTGTTCTCCTTTTTGCCGATGACTTTGGAGACCGACCGCAGCGTGTCTCCGGCATAGACCGGCAGGACAAAGCGTAGGCCTGCGTACCCGAGGTTGGCCACCGCGTTCAGCGAGACATCGTTCACGGTCTTCCCGAACACTATGTGAAATACGAGCAAATCATTGATTGTCTCCCGCTCGTAGCCGAGCGAACGGGCGTATTCAGCAGAGCAGTGGAGCGGATAGCGGGAGCCGGTGAGACCAATGTAGCTTGCCGCCTCGCCCTCGGTGATCGTGCGCGGCACCGCGTGAACGAGCTCGCTTCCGACTTCGAAGTCCTCGAAAAAATTGCCTGGATTGGTCTTGGCCATGAACGTTTCCTCGGTGACGGAGCCGCGACTCTAGCCCGTAAAGTCGATGCTGTCGCGTGAAGCGCTTCGATGGTAAGAGGCTGCCGTGGACTCGGAAAAGGAGCGGGCCAACATGGTGGAGCACCAGCTTCGCCGGCGGGGTATCCGAGACGAGCGGGTCTTGGCTGCCATGGGCGAGGTGCCGCGGGAAGCGTTCGTGCCCGATGAGTTCCGCGGCGACGCTTATGCCGACGGCGCGCTGCCGCTCTCGCATGGACAAACGATCTCACAACCGCTGATGGTCGCGATGTCGGTCGCCGCGCTCGGCCTGCAAGGCGGGGAGACCGTGCTCGAGATCGGTGCCGGGTCGGGTTACCAGGCAGCCATTCTCTCGAAGCTCGCCGACAAGGTGGTCGCGATCGACATCATCCCGGAGCTCGTCGCCAACGCACGCCGTACGCTCGACTCGCTCGGCATCGACAACGTCGAAGTCATCTGCGCCGACGGTCGTAAAGGGTGGCCCGAGGGTGCGCCCTACGACGGAATCGTCGTTGCGGCCGCCGCGGACGAGGTTCCGCCTGCCCTGATCGCTCAGCTCAAAGAAGGTGGTCGGCTCGTGATCCCGGTGGGCGGACGATGGGGTCAGGCTTTGCAAACCCTGCGCAAACGAGGCGATGCCCTCGACAAAGAAGAGCTCTGTCGGTGCGTCTTTGTGCCGCTAGTGCATGGCAGTTAGACTCCCCCCGCCAAGGAGCGCACGCATGAGCATGATCGTTTTTCGTTACCTTCATTTCCTCGGCCTCACGTTCTGGGTCGGCACCGCCGTCGCAGTAGCAGCGGTGGCCGCTGCGCCCACGCCGCTCGAGAGCGGGATCGCGCAGACCTTGAGAAAGGTGACGCTTCGCCTGACGACACCCGCAATGCTGCTCGCCTTCGTCGGCGGCTTCGGCATGCTGATCCCCAATTTCGCAGAGGTCTACGCAAAACAGGGTTGGATGCACAGCAAGCTCACCCTGCTGATCGTCATGGCCGGCGTCACCGGCGTGCTGACGGGTCGCCTGCGACGGTGGGCATCAGGCCAGGAGGTGGCGCAAGCGACCTTCCGCCGCCTCGCCTGGGTGCTATCGATCCTCGCCGTGCTAATCGTGACGTTCGCGATCTTCCGGCCCTTCGCAGGCTAGCCCGATCTCTGCTCGGCGAACCGGTCGATCCGCGGTGGCAGTAGGTACGGGTACGGTCGGCGAAGCAAGTTCTGGAAAACCCAGCGGTCAGCCCGGCGCGCGGCTTGGATGAGCGCGTAGGTTCGTGCGTCACTTCGGTAGTGCACGCGCACTTCGCGCTCGGTGAGCGCGGGCGACAGCGCGAAGACTTCGTTGGCGACCGAAAGTAGAGGGACGAGGAGGTGCGAAAGACCTTCCTTGATCAGATTGCCGAGAAAATCGAGCCCTTGCCCGCGGATCGAATGGTAGTTGTCGAGTATCTCTCGCAGCAGGAACCGATCGACGATGACGCGTATGGGCGCCGGAAGCGCGCGTGTCTGCTGCGTGAAGTCGAACAGGTCGTTCCCCCGCTCGTCGCGCAAGAAGGGGGTGCCCACATCCAGATACCGAATGCGCTCCCCGTCGACCGCCCAGTTCGACAGCTGACCATCGGGCGCCAGGGTCGGTGTCACGGAGGCTGCAATGTGCCCGAAGATCCGCCGAACGTACGGCTCCGCTTCGTCGGCACTCTTCCGCCGCAGGACGTTCGGCGCCAGCGTCGCGGGCGCGAGCATTGGCTGAACGACATGGAGCACGTGTCCTAGAGGCGTCTCGAGCACGGGTGTTTCGGTCTCCAAGACGTCGAGCCCGCACGCCTCGAGCTCGGAGACGTAGGTGGCGATCAGGGCCGCGGTTTGCTCGGCTGCCCTGCGTGTCGTGAACGGGACGAGCCGCTTGCACGCAAAGTCGCCTCGAGGGGTGGAGAGCTTGACCGCGATCGTGACTTCGCCGTAGCCGATCACCTGCAGGCGGTCGGCGGAGCCGGTGCGAATGGCGTCTTCGAGCAGACGCTCGAAGGATTCGATCTCGGAGCGCGTCACGAGCATGGTCACGCAAACGCCTCGATCATGCGTCCGATGAGGTCGTCTGCTTCGTCGTCGGTGAGGATCAGCGGGGGCAAGAACTGGATCACGCTGCGATCGTTTCCAGCCGGGAAACAGAAGACGCCCTGCTGCATGATCCGCAAGAGAGCGCCGAGGGCCTCCGTGTCGCTCGAAAAGCGTAGCCCCATGAAAAGACCCCGCCGTCGAAGCTCGAAGGGGAGCGGCCCGAACGCGACGGCGAATCTCTGGGACAAGGCCTCGACGCGCTGTAGAAACCCCGGCGCGTCGACGCAGTCGAGCACCGCTTGTGCAGCCACACAGCCGAGCTCGGAGCCGCCGAACGTCGAAATGTGCAAGAACGGGTTGGCTTCGGAGTCGAGCACTTCGTGCATTTCCGCAGAAAGGAGCGTGGCGGTGATCGGATAGATCCCCCCGGACAGGCCCTTGCCCGTGATGATCGAATCTGGAACCACCCCTTCGTGCTGGATGCCCCACCATCTACCGGTGCGCCCTAGCCCAGTTTGCACCTCGTCGACCAAGAGCCGAGCACCACGCTCGTCGCAGAGCCTGCGAATCGTTGCAAAGTACCCCGGCGTTGGGATCGGCATCCCCAGCGTCGCGGGAATCGCCTCCAGGATCACTGCCGCGGTTTGATCGTCGATCGCGGCCTCCATCGCGGCGATGTCGTCGAACGGCACCTGCACAAAACCCGGCAGGTTGGGACCGAATGGATCGCGAAACTCCGGGTCGCCGGCTGCGAGAGAGAGACCGGTGTGCCCGTGGTAGCCGCCCTTTGCCGAGATGATTTTGGACCTACCGGTCGTTCCCCGCGCCGCCTTGATCGCCACGTCGACGGCTTCGCCCCCCGAAACCCCAAACACGACCCTCGGAAGCGCGTCATCGAAGGTGGCCGAAAGCCGTGCTGCGAGCTGCGCGCGCTGACCGGAGACGAAGTGATGATTTCCGATGTCGAGGGTCTCGAGCGCGCGGGCGACCGCGTCCGTCACGTCGGGGTTCCGGTGACCCAGGCTGAAGACTCCACCGTTGCAGTGACAATTGATGTATCGGAGCTTGGTATAGGCATCCTCGAACCAGATCCCCTGGCGCCTGCCCATCACGATCTGAAGGCCTAAACGCTGGTAGTAGGCGAGCTTGTTGGGCGCGACGTGCTTGCGGAACCCGACCGCCAGCTCGTCGAAGGTCGCGAATGGCCCGGCCGGAAGATCCTCGGACATGAGCGTCAGTCTACCCCAGGTGCGCTATACTGAAACGTGCGGGTTCTCGGCTACACGCATCCGGATTTTCGGTCGCTTCGCGACACGCTGAAGTGGTGCGTGCCTTGGCGCGGCCCAGGGGGCGCCGCGGTCGCGGTCTATCACCGAGGCGAGCTCGTCGCTGACCTCGCGTGTGGCACGCGGGACCGCCTCGGAAATCCCTTCGAGCCGGAAACCCTTGCGCTCAGCATGTCCACGGGCAAAGGCGTGATGGCCACGCTGCTTCACCAGATGGCGGATCGCGGCGTGGTCGACCTCCGCGCTCCCGTGGCCGAGTATTGGCCCGAGTTCGCGAAGAACGGCAAAGGCGACATCACCTTGGGCCAGGCGGCTTCCCACCGCGCGGGCCTCTACGCGATCGGGCGCCTCATCCGCTCCTCGGAAGAGATGTTCGACTGGGACCACATGGTTCGACTGATCGAAAACACGGCGCCGGTGCACGAGCCCGACACGGATTTCGGCTACCACGCCTGGACCGGTGGTTGGATCATCGGGGAGGTGTTGCAGAGGGCGACGGGCCGCCCCTTTCCCGACCTGATCGAGGAGAACCTCGCCGGCCCGCTGGGGGTGGACGGCCTCTACGTCGGCTTGCCCGAAAGCGAGCTTCCGAGGGTCGCCGAGTTCTTGATCCCCAAGCTCCCACGCAAAGTGCTTCGGGGGCGACCTCTGGGTGTTCGGGCACGTGTGCGTCAGACGGCCTCGAAATCAGCGCGCCTGCTCTCGGCGGTCGAGCACTTCGTCGACGCGATGATTCCGCCCGGCCTCGGCGACGTGCTCGGCGATCCGCGTTGGCTGACGTCGGTCATCCCGTCGGGCAACGGCGTGTTCAACGCGAGGTCGCTTGCGCGGCTTTACGGTGCGCTCAGCCTGGGAGGTGCGATCGACGGCGTCCGTCTCCTGTCGGCCGCCGCGCTCGCCGACGCGACCGAAGACCAGAACCGGCGCATCGGCCGGGTCATTCCCTTCCCACTTCGTTTCAAGGTCGGCTACATGCGTCCGGTGTCCCTCGGCCTTCGCGTGCCCGTGCGCAACCGCCACGTGGACGTCGGGCTTCCCAATCCGCATGCGTTCGGTCACTTTGGCTTCGGCGGCTCGGGCGCCTGGGCGGACCCCGAGCGCGAGCTCGGCGTCGCAATCGTCACGAATTGCTTCGGAGGCCGAATTCCAGGTGACCTCCGCCCCGTCGCGATCGCCACGGCGACATCCCGCTGTGCCGATCGGCGCCAAGCGATCAGCGCCTGATACGCCAGGGCTTGGCGCGCTCGAGTTGGGCTGCGAGCTGAAGCAGCGTCCTCTCGTCCCCAAACGGCCCGATCATCTGTACCCCGACCGGCAGATCGTTCTCGGTTCGGTGAAGAGGCACCGACATCGCGGGGACGCCGGTGAGGTTGGCGACCATCGTTCGATGAAGCACCTGCTGCGAGAAGGTGCGGAGCTGCTCGTCGATGATCCGGTCGCGAAGACGTGAAACCCGAAAAAAGCCGGCGGCGGCGGGGGAGACGAGTGCGCGTACGAGTCGGCGCTCCCCCGGGGTCGGCGACGCGTCCTCGAAGCAGACCGGGACACGGCCGAGGGTCGGAGTCATCAGCACGTCGTAGCGCTCGAAAAAGCGCGCGAGCGCGAGGCCCACGCGGCAGCCGGTCAGGCGGGCAGCCGCCACCTGCTCGGCTGGAAGCGCGCGCCCCACCGCGGCGAGCAGCAGAAGCACGTCCTCGAGCGACCCGCGCACCTTGCGTCGGCCGTACTTGGCCTCGAGCTCGCCAACCACCGCCGCAGTGTTCGCCGCGGCCAGCGCGACGGACGCCTGGAGCACCTCCCACTCGTCGTACGGCAGCGCGGCATCCTCCACGACGTGGCCCAAGTCCTCCAAAAGACTGGCAGAAACCCGAACCGCCTCCACGCAGGACGGCTCGACCGGAACCCCGAACACCTCGGTGACCGTCGGAATACCGACACGCAATTGGCGGGGATCGGCCTCTAGGGCTTCCAAGAAGGCGCCGCCGCCGGGGGCGACATAGGGCGATCCCGGCTCCGGCCCCGACACCGCATCGAGCATGGCCGCCGAGTCCCGCACGGTTCGGCTCAAGACATGCGACGTCGACTGACCCTCGTACTCCCAGCTGAAGTCGGGCCCGATCGGGTTGCGTCCGCGACTCGGCTTCAAGCCGAAGACGCCACAGGCAGAGGCGGGCATCCGAATCGAGCCGCCTTCGTCGGTCGCGGACGCCATCGGCACGATCCCCGCCGCCACCGCCGCGGCGGATCCTCCGCTCGACCCGCCCGCCGAGCGTGTCACGTCCCACGGGTTGCACGTGGGGCCCCAGGCCTCGGGCATCGTGAACACGGACATTTTGTATTCCGGCGTGTTGGTCTTACCGAACACCACGACGCCCGCATCGACGAAGCGGCGCACAATCTCGGCGGTGAATGTCGAGCGCTCACCTTTGTGAAGCCGGCTGCCGTTGCTCATCGGTGTGCCCTCGAGCGCGTGATGGGCGTCCTTCAGCAGGAACGGCACCCCGGCGAACGGGCCTTCGAGCCCGTGGCGAACCTGCTCGTGCGCGTGGTCGTAGAGCGGCGTCACGATGGCATTGAGCTCCGGATTGAGCTTTTCCGCGCGGAAGATCGCCGCCTCGAGCACCTCTTTCGGGTGTACCTGCCCGGTGTGGACGAGCTTTGCGAGGCCCAGCCCGTCGTAGCGCACGTAGTCGTCAAACACGTTTGCCGAGCATCCGCGTGCCCCGATCGGAAGTCAAGACGCCCTCGCCCGCGAGTTGAGGATTGCGACGATGGAGCCGAGAGCGAAGGCAGCGACCACGTAAGCACCGCCGCGATCGAAGATGTGATCGTGCACTCCGTAGAGCACCAAGCTCAACCCAATTCCAACACCAAATGCAAACCAGGGCTGCTCGCGCCAGCGGATCTCTTGCCGCTTCGTGATCACGGCCACGAACGGCCAAAAAGAGGTCGCGGCGACATATGCGCGATAGGGCTCGCCGAGCTCTGCGATGAGCCGACGGTCCTGATGGAGGCCGCCTGCCCACGCGAGCACGATGATGCCGAGGAAGTACACGAACGAAACCGTGGACGCCACGAGCAGCAAGTGCGCGCCTGCCCAAATCGCGATCCCCGAAAAGAAGGGATGGCGCGTGATTTGCTGAATGCCGCGCGCAGCGACGACGCGGTGTCGAAACGTCGCCATCGGAAAACGCGGATAGAGAAGCACGCCGGCCACGAAAAGAGAGAATCCCGCGACAGAGAGCGCCATCAGAGCGCCGCGGACGGGCGGGACCGATACGATGAGCGACGCATGCGAATCGTCGAATCGATGGAGCGCGACGTAGTGCGTGAGCAAGCCAAACGTGACGATCGCAATCGTGGAGAACACGACGACGAACCCGCCCTCGCCGAGCCGCTGCGTCAGGCGTTCCCGAACGGGTCGCGCGGTGAGCCCGATGTGGGTGCCCCCAAAAAGAAGCCACAGAAGCGCCGTCGTCAATCCCGCTTGCATCGAAACCGCCAGAACGAGCCTACGACGCTTTGTGCAGGTTCTCCAATCGGGCTGCTAGACTCCGCCGCGTCATGAAGGTGCTCCACGTCTGCGCGGTGGCCTTTGGGCTCGAGACCTTGCTTCTGCCGCAGATCGACTACCTCCGAGGCCTCGGGCTGACCGTGCACGCGGCGTGTTCCCCCGACCCTCGCGTCGACCCCCTCCGCGCGCGCGGCTACTCGATTCACGAAATCCCAATAGGACGAACGATTGCGCCGGGCCCGAACTCGAAAAGCGTGCTCGAGCTCAGCCGCCTGATGCGGGCCGAGAAGTACGACCTCGTTCACACCCACGCACCGGTCGCATCGGTGCTCGGCCGCGTCGCCGCCAAGCTCGCTGGCATCGAGCGTATCGTCTACACCGCGCACGGCTTCTACTTCCACGAAAACATGCCGCGCCAGAAGTACGCGCTGTACCACGGCATCGAAAAATCCGTTGCGCAGATCACCGATCGCATCTTGGTTCAGAGCCAAGAGGACTACGACACCGCGGTGACCACCGGCATCGGCTCGGCAGAGAAGATCCGCTATCTCGGAAACGGAATCGATCTGAGTCGATTCGACCCCGAGGTGGCGAAAGACGCGGACCGTTCTGCCCTTCGCGCCGAGCTCGGGATTCCGGATGACCGGTCGCCGATCCTCGGCATCACTGGACGCATCACCAAAGAAAAAGGCTTCGTCGAGCTCGCCGAGGCGCTGTCGCTGCTGCACGCAGACTTTCCGGACGCGCATTTGCTCGTCATCGGCGGCCAGCTTTCGACGGAGCGCGATGCCTTTCAAGATCGACTCGTCGATTTCATCGCCGGTCGAGATCTCGACGCCCACGTGACCTTCGCTGGATTTCGAAACGACGTCCGGGAGTGCCTCGGCTTGCTCGACGTCTTCGTCCTACCGTCGTACCGAGAGGGCTTGCCGCGATCGGTGCTCGAGGCCATGGCGATGGAGCTTCCCGTGGTCGCCACCGACATCCGGGGCTGCCGCGAAGCGGTCGTGCACGAGCTCACGGGGCTGCTGGTGCCTCCAAGAGAAAGCCGTCCTCTGGCGGCCGCGATCGGCCGCATCGTCGGCGATCCAGATCTGGCGCGCCGGTTCGGAAAGGCGGGACGTGCGCGTGTGGTCGACACGTTCGACGAGCGGTTCGTGTTCGCCCGGCTGGAGACGTGCTACCGCGAGCTCGGCGTGAGCTTTTCATGAGGGTGTTGGTCACCGGGGGGACGGGGTTCATCGGCCGCCATCTCACGCCGGCGCTCGAGGCGAACGGTTGCGCCGTGACGCTGGCGCTACGCGACCGCTCGCGCGAACGAGAGCTGCTCGCCGGCGCTCCCAACACGCGCTGGACCGCGGTCGTCGGCGACATCGACGAGAACACCGATTGGCGCCGTGCGTTGACCGATGCGGATGCCGTCATTCACCTCGCGGCGCGCGCGCACGTGATGGACGACGGCGCACTGGATGAGGAGAGCTTTGCGCGGGTCAACGCACGCGGCACGTCGCGAGTCGTGGCGCAAGCCGTGGCGGCGGGCGTGAAGCGTTTCGTGCTGATGAGCTCCGTCGGGGCCGTCACCGATGCGAGCGATTCACTCGTGACGACCGAGACGCCATGCACGCCGGCTACGCCGTATGGCCGAAGCAAGCTCGCGGCGGAGCACGCCCTCATCGAGTCAGCTCGCGGCACCGAGATGGATTGGACGATCCTCCGCCCGCCCCTCGTTTACGGCCCCGGGAACCCGGGCAACATGGCGCGGCTCGTGGCCATCGCGCGAAAGGGGTGGCCGCTTCCGCTGGGCGCCATTCGAAACCGTCGGAGCTTGGTCTTCGTCGGAAACCTCGTCGACGCGACCGTCTTGGCGCTCGCACATCCGGAGGCGCGCAACGCGGTCTTCTTCGTCACCGATGGTGAGGACGTGTCGACCCCGCAGCTCGTCGAGAAGATCGCGCAGCTCGCGGGAGCCCGCCCGTTGCTCCTCCCCATTCCCCCCTCTTGGCTACACAGGATCGCGCACGGGGCAGCAGCCGTGGGCGTCCGCTTGCCATTCGATACCGATGCGCTCCGGCGGCTCGAATCGTCGCTCTACGTGGACTCGAGTCCGCTGCGCGACGAGCTCGGATGGACACCGAGGTTCAGCGTCGACGAAGGTCTTCGCCAAATGCTGGGCCAAAGATGAGCTGGGTCGCACTCGCCGTCGCCTCGTACACGCTGAGCTGGGTCGGCGTCTGGGTGCTAGTGCGGCGATTTTCCGAGCGCCTCCTCGACCACCCGAACCTTCGAAGCTCGCACACCAGGCCGAAACCGCGGGGCGGCGGAATTGCGTTCGTCGGCGCGTTTTTCGCCACCGCCGCGGTCGCGTCAGCGCTGGGTGTGCTCGAAGGCGCCATCGTCCTGCGTACGATCGGGGTGCTTCTTCCCCTCTGGATCATCGGCCTCGCCGACGACTTCCGCGGCGTGCCTGCAGGCCTCCGCTATCTCGTACAGCTCGGGTCGGCCGCGCTCGCCGTGGGTTGGTTCGGCACGTTCCCGGCGTTTGACTTGCTGGAGGGCACGGTCGGCACGCCTTGGCTTGGTCCCGTGCTCACGGTTTTCGCGATTACCGCGCTCGTCAACTTCTACAACTTCATGGACGGGCTCGACGGCATCGTCGGCGGGTCGACCCTCGTCCAGCTCGGCTTCTTCGCGTGGTACCTCCAAGCACCGGTGTGGTGGCTGCTCGCAGCCGCCGTTCTCGCGTTCCTATGGTGGAACTGGCCGCCCGCGAAAATCTTCATGGGCGACTCGGGGAGCACCGTGCTCGGGGGCGCGGTCGCCCTCGCCATTCTCGAGGCACCGAGCCCGAAGGCGATGTGGCTCGCCGGCGCCGTGACCGCGCCGATCGTCGGCGACGCGGTGTTCACCCTCCTCCGCAGGCTTCTGAGCCGCGAGAACATCTTCAAAGCCCACAAGTCGCACATCTACCAGCGCCTCAATCAGTCGGGCTGGTCGCACGGCAGGGTCGCGAGCACGTACGTTGCGATCACGCTGGTCATCGCAGCCGCGGTCGCACTCGGTCGTACGATCGACGGCTAGCGGACCGCTGCTCGCAGCACGTGTGCGTAGCTGTCGACCACGCAGGCGCCGTCGAGCAGGCCTCGTTCGCGAAGCATCCGGTGAAAGCGGGGCAGGTTGTAGTGCGGTACCGTCATCAGCAGATGATGCTCGAGGTGATATTGGACGAGATTCGGCGCGACGAAAAGACGCTCGAGCCAGCCCGCCCGCACGGTGCGAGTTTGGCCGAAGGCATCGGCCGGATCGGGGACGAGGGCGTGCTCTGCGATCGAGCGAATCCGGGTCACGAGCTTGCTCGTCGTCATCCACGCGCCGAACCACAGCAGATAAAGCGCGGGGTGCCCGATCGCCCAAAGCGCCGCGAAGAGCAGGCCGTTGGTCACGAGGGTGCCCACGACCATCCGAATCGCCGGCCCGCGTGATAGCCGCAGTGGGAGCGTCCCAGCGTCGAACGTCTCGCCGCGAATGGCCTTGACCACGAGATAGGTGGTGCCGACGAGCTGCTTGAGCCCGGTGACGCCCAACAGATCGCGGAGGACCTTTCGCGTCATGCTGGCTTTCGAGACGGGAAAGCCGGTCGCCAGGCTCAGGTCCGGATCGGCCTCGGTCCACGTCTTGGCGTGATGCTCGAGGTGATGGAGCCGATACATGTCGGCGCTCAGATAGATCGGGTACCCGGAGAGCCAGTTTCCGGCGAGGTCGTTGAGCTTGCGGTTTCGAAACAGGGTTCGGTGCGCCGCCTCGTGCATCGTCACGGCAAAACCGAGCTGCCGCGCCCCGATGACGAACAGGGCGAGCAGCACCGCCGGCACGGTCGGAAAATACGCGACGAGCGCCATCGAGGCTGCGACGAGCCCGTAGTTCACGACGAGCGTTAGCCATGCACGATGATCCCGAACGGCGCGAAGCGATCGGATTTCCTCGGTCGTGAAGCAGTCCAACCACGATTTGGCGCGTGCGCGCATCCTACCCGCGATGAATGTACTGCTCGAGCTGCTCGATCGTCATGTCCTGCTCGGCGACGATGCTGCGCACGAGATCGCCGATCGAGAGAATGCCGAGCAGCTCCTGGTCTTCCATGACGAGCAAATGGCGCGTGCGCTTGCCGGTCATCACCGCCATGCAGCCTCGCGTCGTCTCGTCGGGACTGACGAACAGGACCTCCTCCTCCATCGCACCGCGGACCGGGGTCGTGGGCGATGCCTTGCCCCTGAGAAAGACGTTTCGAGCGTAGTCTCGCTCGGTGATC
Source organism: Polyangiales bacterium (assembly GCA_041576815.1). Classification (GTDB taxonomy): domain Bacteria; phylum Myxococcota_A; class Polyangia; order Polyangiales; family Houyiibacteriaceae; genus SG8-38. Next base: position 48,722 of record JBFGKE010000001.1, on the reverse strand, counting down.
ATCCCCACCACGCGGCCGTGGTCGATGACGACCAGTGCACCGATGTCGAGGTCCGCCATGCGTTTGATGGCATCGTAGACCGTCGCGTCGGGTGAAATCGACTCGACGGCGTGGCCCTTTTGGTTCAGCAGGTGAGCGACGGTCGTGGTCATTTGCCGAAGAAGATACCACGAACCGTCCGCCGAGAAAGCACAAGTGCGCAATCCAAGCCAGGCCCGCAACGAGACCATTCGGAGGGACCCCGATCGCGTTCTGGGACACGTCCTGCTCGCGGTTCTCGTCGTTCTGATCTTCGCGGGTGCGGCTGCACGCGTGCATGACCTCGGGTACCCCGGGGAGCTGACCTGGGACGAGCACCACTTCGTCGAAAACGCTCGCAATCTGCTCGGCGGAAGGTCGGACTGGAACGACCACCCGCCCCTCGGAAAGCTCTTGATCGCCTCGGGCATGCTGGTGGCCGGGGACGATTCGACCGGCTGGCGCCTCGCGCCGCTCGTCATGGGGTTGGCGCTGATCGTGCTCGCCTATTTGCTGGCATCCCATGCGTTTCGGTCACTCTGGGCCGGGCTGCTCGCGGCCGCGTTCATCGCCGCGGATGGGTTCACGCTCGCGTATTCGAAGACAGCTCTCCTCGACGGGATGCTCGCGACCACGATGGTAGCGGCAGCGCTCTTCGCGTGGCGCGCGCGCTCCTCGACGGGGGTCGTAATCGCTGGAGCGTTCGTCGGGCTGTCGATGTCGATCAAGTTCTCGGGCGCGGTGATGCTGATTCCATTGATGCTGGTCGTTCTGTTCCGTTTCGGTGTCGAAGCGAAGTCCGTCGGGCTCGTCTTGGCGGGAATGCTCGCCGCCGGCGCGACCTACGTGACGCAGTTCATGGTGGGCCTGACCCTGGCGAACGACCCAAACGGACTACTCGACATCGCCCGGAAAACCACCGAGCTCGTCCAGCACCACCTGGCGCTGACCGATTGGAAGCATCCGCAGACGTCCCGTTGGTACACGTGGTTCGTGCCTCTGAAACGGCTCACCTTGCACTACGCGCGTGAGGGGAACACCGTTCGCGCGCTTCTGCCGAGCGGCCATCCCGTGCTCTGGTGGGGAGTAAACCTGACGCTGCTTTGGACGATCGTCGATGCGGTTCGTCGGAAGCCTTGGCGGCGCACAGAACACGGCGAGCATGCGCGCGCCGAAGCAACGCCGCGATACTACCTCTGGATGCTTTGGTTTCTCCCTCTGCTTCCATGGATCCTCAGCAACCGGGATAGCTACCTGTACCACTATCTCCCGTCATACGTGTTCGGGCTCGTGCTGTTCGCCGGCGTGGTTTCTACTTTCGAACGCAAAAAGGCACTTGCGTTCGCCGTCCTCGTCGCAGCCGTATTCGCGTTTTGCGCTCCAGTTTGGTCGAAGATCCCGTTCAGCGCCGACTCGCTGCTTTACGCACTCTTTTTCCCCGGGAGAGGCTGACCGAGGGACTCGTGCTCTCGAATCACGTCTTGCAAGAGCTCGAGGTAGCGGGCCGTGATCGCGTCGGGGTCGTAGCGCTTCATCCGGTCGCTCCGCGCAGCACGGCGAGCAGCAGCTCCCACGTCGGGCTCCGCGAGCTCGGCCTCGATCGCGCGGGCCAGCCCTTCCGCATCCCCCACGCCGACCAATCGCGAGAACGGATCGCCTTCGAGCGCTTCGCGCGGACCAAATGGGCAGTCCGTCGATACGATCGCCGCTCCCGCCTCCAACGCCTCGACCAGCACGCCGGGAAATCCCTCGTTTCGCGAAGACAAGACGAACAACCGCGCACGCCGAATGTAGGGCTGTGGGTCATCGACGAAGCCCGGAAGGAACACGCGGTTCGCCACCCCGAGCCGCTCCGCTTGGGCTTCGAGCGCAGCTCGCTCGGGGCCCTTGCCCAGCACGACCAAATGGAGGTCCCGCTGTTCTGCAATGTGGGCGAAGGCGGTCAGCAGCATTGCAAAATCTTTTTGGGGTGCGAGCCGGCCGACGCCGAGCACGACGGGCTTTTCGAAGAAGTGCGCGTGCTCCGTGGCGATTTCCGAGGACCCTCGACGAGATTGCCGGGGGTTCGGGATGGAACGAACCTTCTCGGCGGGGATTCCGAGAAGCGCCCTCGCCTCCTGCGCCACGCCCTGCGACACGCCGACTACGCGCGCCGCGCGCCGATAGAGAAACCGCTCCGGCCCAAACCCGAAGCTCCTTCGGAACCACCACTGGGCGCTTGGATCGCACTCGAGCGCGATGCGAAGGTTCACGATCACCGGAACGTCGGGCACCAAGTAGGCGCCGATTCCCGAACTGAAGTTCGCCGTGTGAATCATCGACATCGCGCAGCGCAGTCGGGCTCGGCGGAGGTAGCGCACCCACGCTGGCGCCGCGAGGATCTCGGTGACGGCTCGAAGGTCGACCCTCCGAACGCCCGGCACGGGCTCGTTTTCGAGCTCGCCGCGACCGCACGCCACCACCAAGTCGACTCGCAGCCCGGCCTCCGAAAGCGTCCGCGCCAAGAACAAGGCCACGCGCTCGCCGCCCCCGCCTGCATACGAAGGAATGAAGAGGGCGAGGTCTGGGCGCTCGGATTCCGGTGCGTCGTTGCGGGCCATGAGCGATCGACTTCGGGCCGGACGATGCGGCATGCAACGGCGCGCGGCAACCCCGGGGACTTGACCTCTTCGGCGGCGTAGCCAAGGCTTCGGCACTCTTCGTTCTCGCAGAAAGGGTCGTTTCGAGTGTGCGGGATTGCGGGGCTTGTGACGTTCGATCGGCACGCCCCTCCAGATGGTGAAGCGGTCCGGCGCATGTGCGACGCGATGGTGCATCGGGGCCCCGACGACCACGGGCTCCGCGCGGACGGCCCTTGCGTGCTCGGCCACCGCCGCCTGTCGATCATCGACCTACGACCCGAGGGCGCTCAGCCGATGACCAACGAGGACGACACGATCGCCGTCGTCGTCAACGGCGAAATCTACAACTTCGTCGAGCTTCGCGAAGAGCTCGAGCGACTCGGGCATCGCTTCAAATCGCGCTCCGACTCCGAGGTCGTGCTGCACCTCTACGAGGAGCACGGCGTCGATTTCGTCGACCATCTGCGGGGCATGTTCGCGATCGGCCTCTGGGACGGCCCCCGCGAGCGCCTGGTCCTCGTGCGCGATCGCTTTGGCAAGAAACCGCTCTTCTATCACACGGGCCCCGGCGGGCTGGTCTTTGCCTCGGAGCTCGGCGGGCTCACCGCGTCCGGCTACTTCGACAAGCGCCCGGACGTCGATGCGCTCGATGCGTTCATCTGCCTGCAGTACGTTCCGGCGCCGAGCACTGCCTTCGAGGGGGTCCGAAAGCTTCCCGCGGGATTCCGTCTCGTCTGCGAGCGCGGTAAGGTCCAAGAGCCGGAGCCGTACTTCACCCTCCGCTTCGATGAGCCGCACGGCGGGGGCTCACTCGAGGACCTCACGGAAGAGCTCTCGAGCTTGATCGAAGAGTCGGTCCGCGTTCGCTTGGTGTCGGACGTGCCGCTCGGTGCGTTCCTCTCCGGAGGGCTCGATTCGTCTCTGATCGTCGCCATGATGGCACGCCACTCCTCGCAGCCCGTCAAAACGTTCTCGGTTGGCTTCACGAGCAGAGATCGAAGCGAGCTTCCCTACGCGCGGATGGTCGCCGAACGCTACGGGACCGATCACCACGAAATGGTCGTCGAGCCGGACATGACCTCGGTCGTGCCGGAAATCGTGCGCCACTACGGCGAGCCGTTTGCCGACACCTCCGCCCTTCCGACATGGTACCTCTGCCAATACACGCGGAGCGGCGTGACGGTGGCGCTCAGCGGTGACGGTGGTGACGAGGCCTTCGCCGGATATTGGCGGTACAAGCATTGCCGCACAGCGCGCAACATTCGCAGGCTGCCGTGGCCGCTTCCGCAGGCGCTTGCCGGCCTGCTCACGCACCTGCCGACCCCGCAAGCGCAAGAGGTGCGCGACTACGGAGAGCGGATCATGCAACCGGAGTACCTACGATTCCTCGGGCTGACCGCCCCGATCCCGCACAAGGACCGCATGGCGATCTACAGCCCGGCGATGCGCGAGCGTTTCGCGCAAGACCGGATCGCGGACGAGTTCTCGCGCCTATTCCGGGAGTCCCGCGCAACCGATCCGGTCAACCGGCTGCTCGACGTGGACATCCAAACTTATCTCACCGACAACATCCTCACCAAAGTCGACATCGCGTCGATGGCCCACTCCCTCGAAGTCCGTTGCCCGCTGGTCGACCAAGAGCTCATGACCTTTGCCGCGTCGATTCCCGGTTCGCTGAAGCTGAGAGGGCTGACATCGAAATATCTGTTGCGGCGCGTGGCGCAGGACCTCTTGCCCCGGCCGATTCTGACCCGCCGCAAGCAGGGCTTCGGCCTGCCGATCGACCGATGGATGCGCGAAGACCTGGCTCCGCTTTCGCGCGACGTGCTGCTCGACCGGCGCGCGCGCGAGCGGGGTCTGTTCGACCCAGCGGCCGTGAGCGACATGCTCGAGCGCCATCAGCGCGGGGAGCCGCGAGGCTTTCAGATTTGGTCGCTCATGATCCTCGAGCTCTGGTACCGCGAGTGCCTCGAGGGCTAGTGCGTGAGGCCCAGCGCCTCGCGATACATGCCGTCGTCAGCGCCGTTGTGGTTCCAGTAGTCGTCCATGATCGCGTGCGTGCGCACGGCGGTCGTGCGCTGCGGCCCGACGTTCTCTTCCCAGGCTTGAATCACATGGGGGAACTCCGCCTCGAAATAGACGATCAGCTCGCGTCCGAGCGGCGCGTAGATGACTTTGAGTGCCTGGACGGGATGGTCGACGAGATCCGTCTCTGCGTCGGTCTCGACTGACACGGTGGCCGGATACCCGCGGAGGGCCTTGTGCCGCAGTCGGATGTAGTCGAGCCCGGGGACCACTTGGAGGTCACCCTGCGGAATCTTGGACGGGTCGATCCGAATCTGCGCCCACAAGCCATCTTCGAGCAACGTGTCCGGAATCGTCATCTCCTGGTCGGCGTCGTCCTGGAAGTACGAGTGGGAGTGCACGCGAAGGCCGTCGTCCCGCCTATTGATTTGACTGTAAACCTGGCCGCACCACTCCTGCACGGTGGTGCTCACCTTCAAAGTGGCCGGCCCTCGCGCGGGCGTGAACGACGAGGTCATGACGGTGTACGGATAAATGCCCGTGTAAAAGCGCCGGTACAGGTTGAGCTTGAGCACCGAGATGGCGTCGGGCGAGTCGCCGCGCTCCTGCTTCACCTGCAGCTTTGGCAGGAAATCCTCCGTCACGAACACGAGCACGGCCTCACCATCATGCAGGTCTCCGTACCGTGACTGCCGCAGGGCGTAGCGGGTCAGCTCGGCTTGGCCCTGATACCAGAAGGTCTCGAAGCGCGGGTAGCGCTTCGCCGCTTCTTCGGGGCTGGGCAGGACGGAGGGCGTCGGCCCTCCACGAGCGGCGATCGCGGCGGGCTCCCGCGAGTCCTTGCAACCGCCGAAAACCGTCGAAAGCAGCAGAACGAGAACCAAGACGTGCGCCATGCGTAGACTCTCGGCCCGTTCCTGCGCGGGGTCAATGGGGTCAGCGCCAATCGGGTTGCCGAGTGGTGGCCAGCACGGCGTTCCAAATGTCGCTGTCCAGGGCAAGCCGCTTCTTCTTGGCGACGGCGGTCGAGATGGGGACGTGCACGATTTCCTGATTCCAATACCCGATCAGCGCGTTGGTCCGGCCGGCCATCGCGGCGTGGACCGCGGCCCGCGCCATTCGGTCGGTCAGAATGCGGTCCCATGCGTTGGCTGGAACGCTCCGAATCACGTAGCTCGGGTCGATGTACTTCAAATTCAACTCGACATTGCGCTCGGCGAAGTGCGCCTTGATGCGGTCCTTCAAGAACACGCCGATGTCCTGGAAGCGAACGTTGCCCGAGGCGTCGCGCCCGACGTCGCTTCCGTCGAGCAGATGCTGGCCCGCGCCCTCGGCGACGACGACGAGCGCATGCCCTCGCGTGAGTACGCGGCGCTCGAGGACGTCGAGGAAGCCGCCCGCGCCTTCGAGCGGAAAGCGAACCTCCGGGACCAGCACGAAGTTCGCCTCCTGGCTCGCCACGGCCGCGCCAACGGCGATGAAGCCCGCCTCCCGGCCCATCAGCTTGACCAGACCGACGCCGTTCGGCGCGCCGACCGCTTCCACGTGCGCCCCGCGAAGCACGTCGCTTGCGACCTCGAGCGCCGTCAGGTAGCCGAAGCTCAGCTCGACGAAACGCACGTCGTTGTCGATCGTCTTTGGAATCCCGATGACCGATTTCATCAAGCCGCGGTTCTGGATCTCGGTGGCGATGGCGTGCGCGCCGCGCTGGGTGCCGTCGCCACCGATGCAAAACAGGAGATCGATTTCCTGCGATTCGAGGAAATCGACCATCACCTCGGGCTCCTGCGCACCTCGAGAGCTGCCGAGCACGGTGCCGCCGATGTGATGAATGTTGCGAACGAAGCGCTCGGTCATGAGGCTCGGCGCAAGCCCCGAATCCGGATTCAGGCCGGCATAGCCGTTTCGAATGCCGAGAACGCGCCGGACACCGTAGTTGTGCGTGAGCTCGAGAAACCCGGAGCGAATCACGTTGTTCAGCCCGGGAGAAAGCCCACCGCAGGTCACGAACGCGGCGGTGGTGTCGGCAGGGTCGAAAAAGAGCTGCCGCCGCGGCCCAGCCTCCTCGAAACTGAGTACCTGGGGCTTCGAACTGCGCACATCGAGGTGCCTGTTGACGCGCACGCGGATCGATTCGTCCGCAAAGGTGCGCCCCTTGGCTTGCAGCGGCGACTCGAAACGGCAGGGGCCCAACGTCGGGACGACCAACTCTTCCTGCGTAAGCACGTCAGAACGAAGCATAGCCGAAAGAAGATGCTTGGCATCGGGCCGCCCTTGAAGCAGAGTCGCCGTTCCCCCATGCGCTCAGACCCATGCGCGATCGGCCTCCGGTGCCTCGCCTTCGCGGTGTTCGTCAGTGCCCTCCCTGCCGCAAATGCCGGCGCGCCATTCGACCCGCCGGCGGCACCTGGCCCAAGCGACGCACCCACGGAAGACCCGACGCCCTTCGCAATCGTCGCGCCGCCGCAGGGCGAGGGCTGCACGGTGAGACGAGGCAACTCGGACGCGGCCTGGCTGCTCCTCGGCCCGGCGTGTCTCGTCTTGGCCAGGCGCCGGGCCCGCTACGGGCTCATCTCGTAGGCGTCGCGCAGCGCGTAGACCTCGTTCCAGACCCGATCGTAACGCGCCTGATCGACGACTGGCTTCTTGATCATCTCGAGACAGCTCTTCATCTGCGTCTCGTTGCTCGAAGGCTTCGAGTAGAGATTCAGCGCGTGCCGCGAGAAATCGCGGACCATGAAGTCGAAGATCTGATCGATGACCTCGTCCGACACGTCGTAGATTTTGGCATTCTCCAAAATCAGCTGCCCGTAGACCACCAGCGCGAAGATCTCGCCGCCGGCGAGAAGAAAGTCGATGTCCTTGCGCTGTGCCGGGTCAGGCGGTGCGGCAAACAGCATCTTTTTGAACGCCTCGATCTGCTCGCGGAACACCTCGAGGTTCGGCGTGCTCCGGCTGGAGTAGGCGATGTTGTAGTCGTGGAATTTGATCTTCCCAAGGCCCTTGGTGGGGCCTTGGTCGAACAGGAAGTCGTCGTTGGCGGCCTGGCTCTGCTGCGCGACCTCAGGATAGTCGGCGGGCGCGAAGAAGTAGTTCGCCATGAACTTCACAATCAGCGCGATGTTGACATGCACCGTGCCTTCGAGCTTCGGAAGCGCGCGGATGTCGACAGCCGCCTGCTCGAAGTACATGTCTTTCTCGAAGCCCTTGGCGGCGATGACGTCCCACAGGAGATTGATCACGTCCTCGCCCTGCGTGGTGACCTTCATCTTCACCATAGGGTTGTAGAGCAGATATCGCCGATCGTCCGGGGAGGCGACGCGCATGTAGTCCGCGGCGCGGAGCGCAAACAGCTTCATGGCGACCAGGCGAGCATACGCATCGGTGAACATCTGCTTCACGTGCGGAAAATCGGTGACGTGCATGCCGTAGAGCTGCCTGTTCGATGCGTGATGAATCGCTTCGTAGAGCGCGTGCGTGCACATCCCGATCGAGGCCCAGCCGAGGTTGTATTTGCCGATGTTCACCGTGTTGAGGGCGCTGTTCCAAGCGTGATCCCCCCGGGCGATGATGTCCGCTTCGGTGACCGGGTAGTCTTCGAGCGCAAACTGCGACACGTAGTTCTGGCTGGCGCAGACGTTCTTGATGCACTGATAGCGCTCGTGCTGCGAGTCGACGCCGAAAAACACGTAGTCCTCGGTGCCGTCGATCTTGCCGAACGTCGAAACGATGGCGGCTTTGTTCCCGTTGCCGATGTAGTACTTGCCGCCGTTGGCGCGATACGTGCCGTCATCCTGCGGCGTCAAGGTCATCTCGCTCGAGTACACGTCCGCGCCGTGTTCCTTTTCGGAGAGCCCGAACGCGAAAATGCCGCCCTGCTCGAGCGCTTCGGCGGCGCGCTTTCGAATGCCCTCGTTCTCGCTCATCCAAATCGGCCCGAGGCCGAGCACGCTGACCTGCCAGGTGTACCAGTATTGAAGTCCGTAGAAGCCCAGAATTTCGGCGAACTCGCATATGCGCCAGGTGTCCCAGCGCGCGTCGTCCGCACCCTCTCCAGCCGGCGTGCACATCGTCGCGAAGAGCCGCTCCTGTTTCACGTACTCGAGGAAATCCGCGTACCAGACCTGCGCGTGATAGTCCTCTTTGATTCGGTTCTTGCCCTTGCGTTCGAAGAACTCGATCGTCTTGAGCATGACTTCACGGGAGCGCTCGTCGGGGTATTGGCGAGCGTGCTTCTTTGGATTCAGCAGCATGGCCGCCGATGCTAGCACGTGAGCAAACCGACGGGGAGAGCTGCATGCCCACCCGGCAGAAACGTCCGTTGTACCCTGGCGAAGCGCTCGGTACGGTGACGTACAATTCAGGAGACAGCCATGCTCACTCTCTACGGCAACGCGTTCAGCCCTTTTGCACGCAAGGTGCAAATTGTCCTCGATCACAAAGGAATCGACTACGAGAATGTCGACGGCCTCACTCTCGAAAACCGGGAGCGGTTGGCCAAGGTCAACAAGCGCATCGAGGTGCCCGCGATCGATCACGACGGGCTCGTCGTCGTCAACTCGGCGGACATTGCGGCCTACCTCGAGCGGGTTTTCCCGCAGCAGCCGATCTATCCGAGCGATACGGCGACGTGGGTCAAAGCCCGCGCCTGGGAGCGATGCGCCGACACCGCGATCGACTCGATCCTCGTCGACATCAGCTACTGGCGGTGGGCAATCCGCCCCGACCAAATCCCCGAAGGTCTCTTGGACGCTGCCCGCACCGACCTGAGTCGGATCTACGAAGCCCTAGACGGGGAGCTCAGTGGTCGCGACTGGGTCTGTGGCGAGCTCTCCATTGCCGACATCGCGCTCTTTCCGCACCTGAGCGGCGCGCGGACTCTGCAGGTGCCCTTCGACGAAGCGCGCTACCCAAATCTGTTCGCGTGGTACAAGCGCTGCCGCGCCACTCCGATCTTCGTCAACGACCTGGCCCGCACGCGATCCTTCATGTCGAACCCGGCTTCCTTCGAAGGCGTCGAGCGCAACAAGATCTTCTGGCGCGGCGACCGCATCGAATGGATTCTCGCGAGCGGCTACCACGACTGGTTCATGAAAGAGATTGCAGAAGACCGCGTGCTATGGCCCCGGCTCGGCGTTCCTGCTTGAACGCGGTCGGTCGGCCAAAGCGGCCGTAGGCAGACCGGGGCCTTCGGGTTAGAGTCCGCCCCATGTCATCTTTCGTAGAGATATCCGTCGATGGCCCGATCCGTACGCTCACCATCAATCGGCCCGACAAGCTGAACGCGCTTAGTGAAGAGGTGCTCGCAAGCCTTCAAGACTCCGTCACGCGCATGAGCAACGAGCAGGGCATCCGCGCGGCCATCATCACCGGGGCCGGTAAGGCCTTCGTCGCCGGCGCCGACATCGCCGCGATGCGAGACATGAGTGAATGGCAGGGGCGTGACTTCGGCGCCGCGGGCCATCGCCTTTTCAATTTCATCGAGAAGCTGAGCTTCCCGGTGATCGCCGCCGTCAATGGATTCGCCCTTGGTGGGGGGTGCGAGCTCGCCCTCGCCTGCGATTTCATCTATGCGTCGACGAAGGCCAAGTTTGGGCAGCCCGAGGTCGGGCTGGGGATCATCCCCGGCTTCGGTGGGACGCAGCGGTTGCCCAGGCGCGTTGGAGCCGCGATGGCGCGTGAGCTGACCTACACGGGAAAGATCATCGACGCCGAGGAGGCGCTTCGCATCGGCCTTGCCAATGCGTTGTTCGCCCCGGACGAGCTGCTCGCCGCAGCGCAGGCGACGGCCGCCGAAATCGCAGCCAAAGGTCCGTTCGCAGTGACGGCCGTCAAGCGTTTGATCGCACAAAGCTCGGAAAAGCCGCTGCTCGAGGGGATCTCTGCGGAAAATGATGCGTTCGCGTCCTGCTTCGGAACCGACGACCAAACCGAGGGTATGACCGCATTTCTCGAGAAGCGCGCCCCCGAGTTCACGGGAAAGTGATCGGGGGGAGTCCGATGTCCTTCAAACGGAGAGCTTGGTCTCGGCGCATGTTGGGCGTTGCGTGGAGTCGCCGGTGGCTTGGCGCGGCGTTTGCGGTGCTCGCGAGTGCCGAATCGGCGCGCGCGCAGACGGCGCAACGCGACATGGCGGAGGCGCTCGAAAACACGGAGGAACGCATCGATGTCGTCACCGCCAAGCTCATCGAGCTCGGGGACAAAGCCCTCGAGTTCCTTCCTCTTTTCGGGGTGGCGCTGGTCGTCATCATCGTCTTTTGGCTCATCGCGCGCCTCGTCACGTGGGGCGACCTGCTGTTTCGATGGATCGACAACGGCTTGGTGCGCGACATGGTTCGCCAGGTCACCCGCGTCATCATCGTGGGGGCCGGAATTCTCATTGCGCTCGAGCTCTTGAACGCGACGGCGCTGGTGGGTGCGGCGCTCGGCACGGCAGGCGTTGCAGGCATCGCTCTTGGTTTTGCGTTTCGCGACATCGCCGAGAACTACCTCGCAGGCATCCTCCTGAGCGTTCGCCAACCGTTCGCGCCCAACGACCTAGTCTCGATCGATGGAGAGGAAGGAAAGGTCATTCGTCTCACGGCTCGGGCCACGGTGCTTTTGACGCTCGACGGCAATCACCTCCGAGTTCCGAACGCAAGGGTCTTCAAAGCAGTGCTCGTGAACTACACCCGCAACCCGCTGCGGCGCCTCGACTTCGAAGTGGGTGTCGGCGTCGACGAAGACTTGGTCCGCGCTCAGAAGATCGGGCGTGACGTCCTGTCCGAGATGGACGCGGTGATCCGCGAGCCCCCACCCATGGCACTCATCGAAAGACTTGCCGACTCGACCGTGGTGATTCATCTCTACGCATGGTTCGACCAACGCACGACGGACTACTTCAAGGCGAGGAGCGAGGCGATTCGAGTGGTGAAGGCAGCCTACGATGACGCCGGAATCGAGATGCCCGAGCCGATCTACCGGGTGTACACGAAGGAGGCGGCGAAGAGCCCCGCGCAGCAGGAAACCCATCCCGCCGCGGAGCAGCTCGAGGCCGGCGATACCGCGGCCGACGATCTCCTCGATGTGCAAGTGGAGTCCGAGCGGGCCGCCGAGGGCCCAGACTTGCTCGACGAGGACGCACCACACGAGTGACCCACGGACTCTTCGCCACCGCTGCCGGGTCGACCGCAACCCGTTCGCGTCAGACGAGTGGCGGCTATCGACCCAAAGGAGCAATGAAGGATGGAAAACCTCCGAGCAGCCATGAAAGCACTCAACACGACGCTCTTCGAGATCGGGGGAACCCCTGTGAGCGTCGCGACAGTGGTGACGACTATTCTAATCATCCTGGCGACTCTTCTTCTGTCCAAGGTGATGCAGCGCGGGGCCCGCCGATGGCTCACGCGACGCGGGGTCATCGATGAGGGAAGTGTCGAAGTCACTAGCCGATTGCTCCACTACGTCGTCATATTCCTAGGCTTCGGCATCGCGATTCACACCCTCGGCATCAACCTGAACGCGCTCTTTGCAGCGGGCGCGATCTTCGCCGTGGGCATCGGCTTCGCGATGCAAACCATCGCACAGAACTTCGTGTCGGGCGTCATCTTGCTGGTGGAGCGCGCCATCACGCCGGGCGACGTGCTCGAGCTCGAAGGCCAGGTGGTGAAGGTGCTTCGCATGGGGATTCGCTCCACCATTGTGCGAGCGCGCGACGGCGAAGACGTGATCGTGCCCAACTCCCTCCTGGTCCAGTCGGTGGTCAAGAACTTCACGCTGGACGACGCGGCGTATCGGGTGCGCACTCGGGTGGGCGTGACCTACGGCTCCGACTTGAAGGTCGTGCGCCAGATTCTGGAGGACGTGGCCGTCCGTGTTCAGACGGATCTGCCGAATGTGAGACCGCAGGTGCTTCTGCTCGAATTCGGCAACAACTCGGTCGACTTCGAGGTGGCGATCTGGATGGATGACCCCTGGTTGGCGCGGCTTCGTCACTCTCAGCTCAACGAGGCGATCTGGTGGGCTTTCAAGGAGCGCGGGATCGTGATTGCATTCCCCCAGGTCGACGTTCACTTCGACTCACCGGTGGTCGAGAGCCTATCTAGGCTGGGGCGCACCGGCAGCTGATGATTTTCGAGGAGGGAGCCCATGCAAGCAAGCGACATCACGAATCGGTTCGTGGCGATGATGACCGAGTTCAAGGAACTGCTGTTGTCAGCGCTTCCGCACATCGTGACGGCAGCGTTGATCCTGCTCTCGGGCTGGTTGCTCGCGTCGGTCTTGCGGCGGGTGGTACGACGGATCCTGCGACGGCTCGTACGGAAGCTGCCTCCGGGAAGTGCGCGCGCCGACTGGACGGAAGCCATGGAGAGCCCCGACACCGGGAACGTGGCTGCAAACGGCGTGTACTGGCTCGTTCTGTTCACGGCCCTGGTGATTGCGGTCGACGCGCTGGGTCTGACGGTTTTCGGAAGATGGATCGGCGCGTTTGCCGGATATCTCCCGAAGCTCTTCATTGCGCTCGTCCTGCTGGTCGGTGGTGCCCTCGCAGGCCGGCTCGCTCGGAACGCAGTCGCCCGAGCCGCAGTACGGCTTCCGTCGTCACAAGGTCAGGCGCTTGGGCGGCTCACGCAGATCGCGATCGTGGTAGCAGCCTCGCTGATCGCAGTGGATCAGCTCGGCGTCGACGTATCGCTGCTCACCTCGATCTTCTTGATCGCCCTCGCAGGGACACTCGTTGGCGGCGCGATCGCCTTTGGGCTCGGGTCGCGAGACCTCGTGGCCGACATCCTGGCCATGCACTATGTGCAGAAGTCACATCGCGTGGGTGAGGTCGTCCGTGTCGGCGGAGATGAGGGGCGCATCGTTCGGACGACGAAAACCGCGGTCGTTCTCGAAAGCGCCGACGGGGAGGTCTCCATCTCGGGCCGCGATTTCACCAGCAGCCGCTGCGTGCTCTTGAGCCGGGGTTGATGCCGTCATGCTGGAAAATACGCTGCTCAAAACCTTCGTGCTGAAGCATCCTGCCGAAGCGGCAAGGGCAATCGAGGCGATGGATTCTGCGGGGGCCTCCGACGTCATGGGAGCGCTTCCTGACGAGGTTTGCGCCGAGCTCTTGCGGTGGCTCGCTCCGGTCACCTCCGCGGCAGCGCTGGAGCATCTGACGCCAGCTCGGTCGGCGCGTGTGCTCTCCACGGCCAGGCGCCATGTCGCCGCGGCCGTCCTTCGGGTGACCAATCCCTCGACACGCGCGTTCACCATGGAGCACCTGAGCGCCAAGTCGCGTGCGGAGATCGAGCAGTCACTCCGATATAGCGAGAATACGGCCGGGGCACTGATGGATCCCGAGGTCCGGGCCGTCTCCGAAACCTCCAGCGTCGAGGATGCGCTGCTTCAGATGCGTCAGTCGCCCCAGCACGCGCTCTACTACCTCTACGTCGTCGCGGCCGACCAGAGGCTGGTTGGGGTCGTCAACATCCGCCAGCTCATGCAAGCGCGTCCGGAGCAGCTCATCGGGTTGCTCGCCACGCGCCCCGCGCAGGCCGTGTCCGCGCGATCGAGCTGGCGGGTCGTGGCCGCGCACCCCGGGTGGCGACGCTTTCACGCTCTCCCCGTCGTCGACGACGGGGGGCGCTTTGCCGGTGTCCTTCGATACGAAGTGATGCGTAGCCTCGAACAGCGACTCGCTGGGACAGCGGCGGCCGACCAGGCCGCGGAAACGGGCGCCGCGCTGGGCGAGCTCTACCAGATCGGGCTGCTTGGCGTCGTCGAGTCCGCGAGCGCGCTCCTCCTCGGCACGACGGGAACCACCTCCGGGAGCAAGCGATGACTTCTGCAGCTCGCGCGCTCGTCGGCCAGTTCGTCCAGCGTCATCCCGAGGAGGCCGCTCGTGAGATGGAGACGCAAAACCCAGCCCACGTGGCAACCCTGCTCGCCGAGGAGCCCCCTCGCGTTGCAGCCGGAGTCCTTCGTCGCATGCACCCCGACCGGGCCTCGCAGGTCCTCGGCGCCGCCGACGAAGGTGCGCTGCCCCGACTGATGTCGGAGCTCGACCCTGCCCATGCGGCCAACTTGCTCGCGCGCTTGCCCGATCAGCTCCAGAACCGCGCCCTGCAAACCGTTTCGGATGCCCTTGCCGCGGAGATTCGCGACATCCTGAGCTTCCCGCCGGGCACCGCCGGCAACCTGATGGACGCCAAAGTCGCGTTGTTCAAGCAGGACACCGTCGTTCGGGATGCCCTCGACAGGGTTCGTGAGCTGCGCGACCGGCGGGTCGCCGACCTCGTGATGGTCGACGACGAGGGCATCTACACCGGCATGGTGCGCTTGCAAGACGTCGTGGGTGCCGATCCCGATCAGCAGCTCGCGGAGCTCGCAAGCCCTCGGACGGCGTTCGTGCATCCGATGACCCCACGCGAAGAGGTCGTCGAGCTCCTTCAAGAACATCGTCTTTCGAGCCTACCCGTCGTCGATCTGCACAATCACGTCGTCGGAATCATCCGGCAAGCAGGTCTAGTCGAAGCGGCACAGCAAGACGCCATCACCGACCTCCAGCAGATGGTTGGTGGCTCGAAGGAAGAGCGAGCACTTTCGAGCCCCTGGGTCGGCGTCAAAAGCCGCCTGCCCTGGCTGAACATCAACTTGGTGACGGCGTTTCTGGCCGCAAGCGTCGTCGGTCTTTTCGAGAGCACGATCGCCCGTTTCACCGCGGTCGCCGTCCTCTTGCCAGTGGTGGCCGGGCAATCCGGAAACACCGGCGCGCAAGCTCTGGCGGTCACGATGCGGGGACTCGCTCTACGTGAGATCCGGGTCTCGCAAGGTTTTCGCGTGCTGGTCAAAGAATTGATCGTGGGCTTGGTCAATGGGGTCGCGATCGCAATCGTGACGTCGATCGGCGTTTATGCCTGGAGCCGCAACCTCGGACTCGCGCTGGTGATGCTGCTCGCGATGATCGTGTCGATGGTCGCGGCATCCGCGGCGGGCGCGCTGATCCCCATCGCCCTCGTCAAGGCCAAGCGCGACCCGGCGACGGCGTCGTCGATTATTCTCACGACGGTGACGGACGTCGTTGGTTTCTTCACTTTTCTCGGACTCGCGACGCTGCTCGCAAGCATGCTGGCAAGCTCGCAATGAGGGCATTCATGGAGGCAGATTAGATGGAAGAAACACACGCGCATCTCGACGCGATCGGGATCGCCTGGAGGCTCGGAGCGACGCTTTTTTTCGTGCTGTTGAATGGTTTCTTCGTCGCGACGGAGTTCGCGTTGGTCAAGGTTCGCACCACGCGAATCGACACCCTGGCGGGCGAAGGAAGCCGAAGCGCAAAAGCGGTCCAGCACATTCTCCGAAACATGGACCGCTATCTTTCCGCCTGCCAACTGGGGATCACCATCGCCAGCCTGATCCTCGGCGCGCTCGGCGAGCCGGCCGTGTCGGTCCTCATCGTCGCGGCGCTCCAGGGCATGGGGGTCGGGGTCGCCGCGGATGCACAGTGGGTTCCCATCGTATCGATAGGATTGGCCTTCGCCGTGATCACCGTGCTTCACATGACGGTTGGCGAGCAGGCGCCGAAAATGTGGGCCCTTCGTCGGGCCGAGACGACCGCCCTGCACACCGCGTTCCCGCTCCGCGTCTTCACGTGGGTCTTTCAACCGTTCATCGCGGTGATCAACAGCACCTCGAACTGGATGCTTCGCTTGGCCGGCCTACAGGCGCACGAGGGGCATGAGATCACGCATACGTCCGAAGAAATCCGGTCCATGCTCGCTCTGTCGTGGGCGGCTGGGCACATCTCGAAGCTCGAGCACGAAGTCACCGAAAACGTCTTTCGGATCATGGAGCTCGAGGTCCGGCACATCGTCGTGCCGCGCATCGACGTCGAGTTCCTCTCCGTCGGCCGCCCGGACGACGAAAACATGGCGGTGATTCGCGACAGCGGCCACAGCCGCCTGCCCTTGTGCGAGGTGGGATTGGACACGATCATCGGCTTCGTCCACACGAAAGACTTGATGCAGCAGCTCCTCGACTCGAAGGCGCTCGAGCTCCGCTCGCTCGCGCGAGAGGCGCTGTTCGTACCCGACACCATGTCGCTGTCCGATTTCCTCCTGGAGCTGCAAAGCAAGCAGCAGCACTGCGCCGCCGTCCTCGACGAGCGCGGAACCGTCATCGGCCTCGCGTTTCGTGAGGACGCCCTCGAGGAGATCGTGGGGCCGCTTGGCGACGAGTTCGATGAGCACGAACGGGAGTTCAGGGAAGTCGAGGACGGCGTCTACGAGCTTTCCGGACGCATGTCCGTTCCGGAGGCGTGTGACAGGCTGGATTTCGAGCTGAGCAACGACGAGGACGAAAACGAGGACACGATCGGCGGCCACGTGACCGCACGTCTCGGAAGGCTCGCCAAGCCGGGCGACGAGGTGCAGGTTGGCCCCTATACCGCCAAGGTTCTCGATGTCGGCAGGAACCGGGTGAAGCGGATTCGTCTGAAGTGGTCTGAGGAGATGGTTGCCGACGACGGGCAGTAGGCTCGACTCGAGCGGCACGGGCGTCGCCCTCCGCGCGCACAGCTCTACGACAAAAAAGCCTCACGCACGCGATAGGACCGGAATGTCGTCGTCCTCGCCGAGCTCGTATTCGCGCGTCTTCAACGGATTCAGCTCCAGACCGGAAACCTCGGACTTCGCGGCACCGACGCGGACGCCCAGCGCCACCTCGCCACGCGCAAGCGCCGCTGCCTGGACATCGTGGAATGTGACGCGCCGACCGGTGAGCGCGTACTCCGAGGCCCGCCGAAATGCGATCTCCGTGCCGCCAGCCGCGAATAGCTCGTCGAACACCGGCCCGAGCTCGCGTCGCAAACCGACTTGCGCCAACATGTGGCTCAGAATGAGTGGGCTGATCAAGACCTCACCCGAGCGCTCCCCCAACAACCCCACGTTCTCTTGATCGAGAAGCTCGACGAGCAGCTTTGGTCGACTGGCTTCGCCGAGCAACTCTTGCAACGAGAGATACCCGACGATCGTTCGCGCGTCGGACTCCTCTCCGCTTCCGACCCAGTCGTTCCCCAACATGATGATGTTGTCGTACGTCGCTGGTTTCACTCGCTTGAGGTCTTTGCGCAAGGTGTAATCGCCTTCGATGTGGGTGAGTTGAAGACGCTCTAGATGCAACTCGTGACGGGCCAGTGCCGCCTGGCGCTGCTCCGCGGGAACCAAGGTCATGATGTCGATGCGGAAGGATTGTGTCGCATGGCTCGCGCATTCGTCGACCAGCGCCGGGACGCGCTGATTCCAACCCAGGACCAGGACGCGGCGTGCGGCGCCGGCCAAAGAAGTCGAAACGGGTCGCGACGCCTCCTCGATTTGGACGGCGGGAAGCTCGCTGCTCGGCTCAGTATCCGCGTACGCCCGCGCAAGCAGGACCACCCGATCGTCTGCCCGGAGCTCGAAATCGCGCGGCGGGTTGAGAAAAGGCTCGAATGTCCCAGCCTTTTCGCGTACCGCGCCGAGGAAAACCGCCTTTGGAAAACGACCGACGAGGCTCCCGAAAGTCTGTCCTGCCAAGTTCGGCAGGCGACGCACGTAAAGCTCGTTGCCTTCACCGTGCGTCAAGAGCTCGCTAAAGACGTGTGAAAGGCCCTCGTGCCGGACGTTTTGGGCGATCAAGCGGCTCACCGTCGCATCGCTTGCGACCACCTCGATGGGCCCGGTGTACGCCCTTCGTGCGAGGTCCGACTTGCGGGCGTCGAACAGCTCGACGACGACGAGGGGCAACTCTTTTCCATCCGCGACGAGCGGATGGTTGCTGAGCGAAAGTAGCGTCTTGATCGTGCGCGTGTCCGCGCCCTCGGGGCCGGCGCTCGAGAACTCCCCGACGGGGATCAGGATCACGCTCGCGTTCAGAAAGTCGACGCGCGTGAGGTGATCGCCGCGTAGTGGCGACCCCGACCGGAGCGTGACCTGGCTTGGTCGCCACACGCGGCCGACGCGCTCTTTGAGCTCTTGAACCAAGCGTGGTCCCACGTCGCGCGCCAGCAAGACCACATGCAGCTGGGAAGCCCCCCGGCGCTCCAAAAACCTTCGTAGGCGACCCTCGGACCGAAAAAGGTCGCCAATGACGATACCCGCCCGCTGCGTCCAGCCGAGCACCAGGACGTGGTTTCTTCGTACCACAGGCGTGAAACCCGCTTCCAGCCGCCTCATCGTAGCGTTCAACCATTGTGTCATGATCGCTACCAACGACCCCATGAATAGGACGTAGCCAGCCACGGTGAGCACGGTTGAAATGAATCGCGGGATGGCTCCCACGTCGTCGCCGAGGTAGCCGGGGTCGGTGAGGCGG
Organism: Polyangiales bacterium; assembly: GCA_041576815.1. GTDB lineage: Bacteria > Myxococcota_A > Polyangia > Polyangiales > Houyiibacteriaceae > SG8-38. The sequence goes on along the minus strand of JBFGKE010000001.1, from coordinate 29,742 downwards.
AGGAAGGCCCACCAGACGGCGTCGCCAAGCCCCTCTTCGTGCTGAGGAGTCATGAGAACGAGCGCTCCCGCGATGAGCGAGATCAACCCGATCATCGCGGCTACAGCGAGAAGCTGGTAGCGAGCCCCCCGAACGAGAAATCTCTCTAGAGCAAACCTCAACCGGTTCATCGTCTTACCGGAACGTACCGGAGATTGAACCGGAGCGCGATCTTGAGCAACTACGGTGTATCCACGAACGTTTGGTTCCCTGTAGCGTTCTCGTCGAGCTGCCCGTCGTGCTTCGCAAGCCAAGGGAATAGGCGCACCTCATGGGACATGCCGACCGTACCTCGAGCGTCAGCGTCGCGCGGCCTGAAATCATGGACTCGTCGCCGACGCCAGGCCATCCTTGGCCGATGGCGGAGAGACCCACAGGGCGGATCCTCATCGTGGAGAGCGACCCCGCGGTTCAGGCGGAGCTGGAGGGCCAGTTGACCTCCATTGGACACGTCGTCGAGACGGCCCCCGACTCCCGCGCCGCGCTCGAGCTCCTCGAACGCTCGAGGCCTGACGTGGTGCTCGTGGAGCTCGACGGCGACAGCGACGGCCTCAGTCTCTTAGGCCAAGCCCGCGCGCTACTGCCTACGGCGTCGCTCGTGGCCATGGGGCGGTCCGGCTCGACCGATGCCGCGGTCGAGGCGCTCGCGTCCGGCGCCGACCGCCTGTTGACCCTGCCCGTTCGGCCCGACGCGTTGGCGCTCGTCGTCGAGCGGTGTCTCGACAAGCCCTTTCACGCGAAGAAAGCACGCGAAGCGCGGAGAGAAGCGCACGCCGCCCCGGCCGAGCGCCTGAACCACGTCATCGGCGCCAATCCGGCGATGCAACGCCTATTCAACCGACTGTTTCAAGCCGCGAAGAGCCGCTCAACGGTCCTCATTCAGGGGGAGACCGGGACGGGCAAGGAGCTTATCGCAAAGGCGGTCCATGAAAACTCCCTCAGGTGCGCCGGGCCGTTGGTGCGCCTCAACTGCGCCGCGCTCGCCGAGAGCGTGCTCGAGTCGGAGCTGTTCGGACACGAAAAGGGAGCCTTCACCGGAGCGCTGACCCGGCGTCGAGGCCGCCTGGAGCAAGCGGACGGGGGCACGCTGTTTCTCGACGAGCTCAGCGAGATGCCGCTCTCGGTGCAGGTCAAGCTTCTTCGGTTCCTTCAAGAACGCGAGCTCGAGCGTGTCGGCGGCAATGAGACCGTGCGAGTCAACGTGCGCGTGGTCGCGGCCACGAATCGAGACTTGAGGACGCTCGTCGACGACGGCAAATTCCGAGAGGACCTCTACTACCGGCTGAAAGTCGTGGTTCTCGAAGTGCCCCCGTTGCGGGCGCGGCCGAGCGACATCCCGCTGCTCGCCGACCACTTCCTCCGCATCTACGCAGAAGAGAACGAAAAGCACGTTCGCGGGTTCACACCGACGGCTCGACAGGCCCTCCTGAGCTACCCCTGGCCCGGGAACGTCCGAGAGCTTCAGCACGCGATCGAGCAGGCCGTCGTGCTCAGCGAGGGGGAGCTCGTGGGCCTCGACGACCTTCCCATCGAGCCGCCGGAACGGGAGGCGGAGCCGCTCAGCTTGCTCGTGCCGGGCGTGACCCTCGCCGAGGTCGAACGATACACGATCATGAAGACGCTCGAGGCGTGCGGAGGCTCGCCGACGAAAGCCGCGGCGATTCTCGGAATCAGCAAGCGAACCATCCACTACCGGCTCGAACAATGGGGAGTCGCCAAGCGCGGGTCGACGACCGACGGCAAGTGAGCGGCTCAGCTCCTTTCGGTCATCGTGTCGTCCAAGGTCAGGACGTCCAGCACGCCGTCCACCAACGAGACGTGATTTCGAAGGATCTCACCGAGCTTGGCGGCCATGGGCGCCGCTTCGTCAAACCTGCCGGTTTCGATGCTTGCCTGCATGCAGGAGGTGGCTTCGAGCAGCGCTTGATTGTCGGCGCGAATACGATCGAGCACCTCCGGGCTGACCAGATCCGCCTGCTCGAATCTCATCGCAGCCTCCGACGCCCTGAAACGGGGTTCTTGGCTCGCACCGCAGGGACGTCTTGCACGTAGCTCGCGAGCAACAGCTTGACGCCCACGCTCGGGAAATCGACTTCAACCTTGTGATTGCCGTCATCGAACTCCCTCAAGACGAAGCCCGGTCCAAAACGATGGTGAACCACTCGCCGAAAGGGAAGGCGTGGCTGGCTCACGACAGCCGGTTTAAACCGTAGCAGCAGGCCGCGGATGGCGATCTTCTCCTCTGCGGTCGGCTCGCCCTCGGCCAGGCAAGCACGAACGAAGTCGAGCACGGATAGCCCGTAGCAGCGACCCTCCGAGTCGAGGGTCCACCGGACCATCTCGGGGGAATGTGGAGGCGAGGAACCCGAACGGAGACACCAATAGACTGGGAGGGGCGACGCTCCCAGGCGCTTGGGCTCCACCGAGACCGCGACCAGATCCGGGCGGAGGCCGTCCAGCTCCCGCGCCTCTTCGGTCAGGACCACCATCTCGAAGGGGTCTCGACCGGTCGACGCGAAGACCGCGAGCAGCGCATGAGGCAGCGAAACCCCGAGCGCGTGCTCGACCTCGTCGATCGAAGCGCGACTCACCAGGGGCCGCTGGCTGGCGAGACCTGCCCGGACGCGATGTAGAAGGAGCGCTTGCTTGAGGGGCTTCGAAATCTCGAGTGGGATCTTTTCTGTGAGCAACATCGGCTTGCCTCCGCAAGACTGTGGGAAGCAAACCCCGTGCCGCCGGCCCGAGTCGACAATCCAAATCGACTTCGGGCGACGGGAGAAACGAGCACTTGGCGCAGTGCAACTCCTGCAGCCTCGAGGGCCCAGCCGAGTGCAGGCTTTGCACTCCTCGGAGCGGCAGCGCGCGCTACGCCTGCACGGGGCGATGGCACGGAACGTGCTCCACAGCGTTTTGGGCAGGTGCCCACCCGAGAAAGTGAGGGACACGATGCCGATGCAACGTCCAATGAAGCCCCGCGGGCCTCATCGCCGCAGAGGGCAGAACGAGCGCACGCACGAAGCCCTGCGGCCCGAGCTCGACCGCAACGACCGTGATGCGTGGGCGTCGGACGACCCCGACTGGGCTGACTGGATCGCGCGAGAAAACGAGGCTTGGTTCGAAGACCCCTACGGGGGGTGGGGGCCGATTCGCAAAACTGGCAGCAATCGGCAAGACGCTCTACCGAAAAACATGAAGCCGAAGACCCGCGAGCCGGAGCAGCAGCAGTGTTCGATCTGCAGCGGCATGCTCGTGCTCGACGCATTCGGCACCGCCGTCTTCTGCGACGCGTGCTGGACGCGAAAGTGCCTGGACATGCTGGAGAGCTGAGACGATCAGCTTCGGACGGCGACGCCGCGATAGAAGCTCGACACGAGCGCAGGCCCCTTGCCCTGGAACTCCTCGATAGATGCCAGCTCGAACCCGCTGCGCTCGACGAGTCGATCGATGGGCCGATTGATGTGGCACCCGTCGGTGAGGCGGGTCCAGACTGGATCGAGCCGGTCCTGCCATCGCTGGACGCTCGTCCCGCGGGCGCGCCCGTGCTCGATGAAGAGGTAGCGGCCGCCTGGCCTGAGCACCCGGCGCATCTCGGCGAGCGCCGCATCGACGTCGGGAATCGAGCAGAGCGTCCAGGTCGTCACCACGCAGTCGAAGCGCCCCGCGTCGAAAGGAAGTCGGCTATCGGCGGAAAGCGCGACACGTTGGACCGGGAAGGTCGCCTTGGCGATCCGTTCCTCGACGCGGGGCACACCAAGTGTCGCGAGCGGGTCGAGGCCGTGCAGCGATCGCACTTCTTCGCTTGCGTAGTGCTCGAGGTTGCGCCCGGTGCCGAACCCGATTTCGAGCACGTCGCCGGAGGCTGCGCTCACCGTGTCCGGCCGAAGCGGGTCCATGAACCGCATCGCGAAGTCCTGAAGCCGAGGCTTGATCCAATCGCGAAAACCCATCGTGTACGTCTCCGGCCGCCGGGCACCCGACTGGCGGCAGAGGTCTAGCGCGATCGGCGAGCTTCGGAAAGCTTTACGGCAACGTCAAGCCCGAGCGGCCCTTTCGCAAATCCAAGCTCGTGCTACCGTTTGCGCCTCTCGGAGGCAGATTGGATCGCGAAATTCGAGTTGGGCTTTGCGGCTGCGGCGTGATCGGCGAGGGCGTCGTGACGGCCTTGTTGCAGCATGCGGACGTGATCAGCGCCCGCGCTGGGGCGCCGATTCGGCTCATAGCGGTCGCGGACAAAGACCCGGCGCGGCTCGATATCGTTCGGGCGCAGGATCCGAGCGTCGCGCTCCTCGACGATGCGTTCGAGGTGCCCAAGCGCGACGACGTCGACATCGTCGTCGAGCTCATCGGCGGCGTCGACCTCGCGGACCGCTTGGTCCGAGCGGCGCTCGACGCGAAAAAGCACGTGGTCACGGCCAACAAAGCGCTTCTCGCCGAACGCGGCGACGCGTTGTTTGCGCTCGCCGAGGAGCGCGGTTGCGATCTCTACTTCGAAGCGGCCGTTGCCGGCGCCATCCCCGTGATCCGCGTGATTCGGGAGTCTTTTGCGTCAGACCACATTCGATCGGTGCGAGGCATCATCAATGGCACGAGCAACTACATCCTGTCGAGCATGGCCAACGAAGGTGCCGCCTTCGCCGACGCGTTGAGGGCCGCCCAGGAGGCGGGATTTGCCGAGGCGGACCCGACCCTCGACATCACGGGCGGCGATGCAGGGCACAAGCTCGCGATCATCGCCGGCCTCGCGTTTGGGGCACGGGTGCTGCCTGGTGAAATCCCGACCGAGGGCATCGAGGATGTCGACCCGCGCGACATTCAGTACGCAAAGAAGTTCGGCTATGCGATCCGGCCGCTCGCCGTCGCCGAACGGCTCGACTCGGGTGCGCTCGATCTGCGAGTCCACCCTGCCCTCGTACCCCTGAGCGATCCGCTTGCGCACGTGGACGGCGCGCTCAACGCGGTGGCGATCAAAGGCGACATGGTCGGGCCGAGCTTCCTTTCCGGCCTGGGCGCGGGCGCTCACCCAACCGCAACCAGCGTCGCCGGAGACATCGTCGACATCGCGAAGAACGCCCTCGCCGGGGCCCCCGTTCGCACTTGGCACCTTCCCTCCGAGGGCCGCCAACCGATTCAGCCCATCGACGACGTCTCGTCCCGCTACTACCTTCGTTTCTCGGTGCGCGACGAGTCCGGGGTGCTCGCCTCGCTTTCCGGCAAGCTCGGCGACTCCGGCATCTCGATCGAGCAAATGGTCCAAGACGTCGACGGCGACGATGGCACCGCGACAATCGCGATGCTGACGCACCACGCGCGCGAAGGCGACGTACGCGCGTCACTCAGCGCCATCGACGACACCCACCTGACGACCTCGCCCACCCACTTGATTCGCATCGTGGAATAGGCTCGGCCGCGCTCCGAGTCGCCCACCACTCGCGCGACGCAGCCACGCATGAGCAATACTCATGCTCATATGGATCCAAGTCATTGGATTCATGTCTGTCAGAGCCCCATGCTGGTGAAGCACAAGGAGGCACTCGATGGAAAAAGCAAAGAATATCCTCGTCATCGGAGCGACCGGCGGCACCGGCCGAGCCACGATCGCCGAGCTGGTCAACGCGGGGCACCGGGTGACGGCCTTTTCGCGCCACGCGGACGCGCTCGAAGGCATCTCGGACCTCGTGACCACGGTCAACGGGGACGCCACCAACCCGGCGGACGTCGACCGCGCGATGCCCGGACACGACGCCGTGATCGTCACGCTCGGCATCACGGAAAACCCATTTCGCGTCCGGCTGTTCGGGACCCGAGGCACACCGATCGACGTCCGTTCTGCCGGGACCCGCAACGTCATCGCGGCGATGCGCAGGCACGGCGTGCGCCGGCTCGTGGTGCAGTCGTCCTATGGCGTCGGGGAAACCCGCGGCAAGCTGCGTCTCGTAGACCGGTTGTTCTTCAGTCTGCTGCTGAAGCCGCAGATCGCCGACACCGAGGTGCAGGAGCGCGAAGTGCGCGATAGCGGCGTCGAGTGGGTGCTGGCCCAGCCGGTGCATCTCACCGACGATGATTCCGACGAGATGCCCTTCGTCTCGACCGAGGGTCAGGTCCGCGACTGGAAGATCTCCCGTAAAAGCGTCGCACGCGTTCTTGCGCAGGCAGCGCAGACCCCGGACTTCGTACACCAATCCGTGACGCTGTCGGGCGGGGCGGCGGCATGAGGGCCAGCGGAGAACCGAGCATTGCTCCACGCGTCGGTGGGCACTAGAGACGGAACACTATGGCAAAGCTCACAGACTCGCAGATCGCTGAGCACATGAAGGCGCTTCCCGACTGGGAGCTCGGCGAGGACCGGATCCGGCGCACGTTCCGCTTCAAAGATTTCGTCGAGGCGTTTGGTTGGATGAGCAGCGTCGCGCTCGTTGCGGAACGCATGAATCACCACCCCGAATGGCGAAACGTCTGGGCCACCGTCGAGGTCGAGCTCAGCACCCACGACGCCGGCGGCCTCACCGAACGCGACATGAAGCTCGCCGCGGCGATGGATAGACTCGGCGACTGAAGTCCACGCGGACCCCATTGTCGAGAACCGAATAGTCGGCCTTGCTCATCGATCCCTCACCCCTTCTCGTCTTGGAGCCGCGCACGAAGCCACGGAATGAGGCCGCCCCCGAGCATCACGTCGCGTTGGCGGAGAGAAAGCCTGTGCCGAAAGTGAATCGGGTTGCCGTCCACCTGTGCCTCGACTTGATCATCGTTGCGGACCTGTTGCCGCAGATTCGAGAAACGCAGGAGCGAACCTTGCTCGAGACGCCCGTAGTCGGCCTCCTCGACGAATTCGAGCGGGAGCACGCCGAAGTTCACCAGGTTTTGCCAGTGAATGCGCGCATAGCTCTTGACCACCACGACCGCCAAACCGAGATGGCGCGGGGCAAGCGCGGCATGCTCGCGGCTCGAGCCTTGGCCGTAGTTGGTGCCGCCCACCACGACGTGGGCCCCCTGTTCCCGGCGCTCGCGGGCGCGGGTGGCATACGTCGGGTCGACGATCTCGAAGCAGAAGTCGGAGATCTTGTCGATGTTGCTTCGGAACGGGAGCACGCGGGTTCCCGCGGGAAGGATTTCGTCGGTCGACACGTCGTCCCCGACTTTGAGAAGCACCGGGGCCTCGAACGAGTCCGGCAGGGGCTCCATCTTGGGAAGCGTGCCGATGTTGGGGCCTTTGATCAGCTCGGCTCTTCGGGATTCGTCGGGCGGGGGTGGCTCGGAGACGTGCGACCGCATCGGCGTCGGCGCGTCGGGTAGCGGGGGTCGCACGTAGACGAGACCCAAGCGCCGCGGGTCGGTGATCTTTCCTTCGAGCGCCGCAGCGGTGGCGGTCTCCGGGCTGCATAGCCACACGCTGTCTTCTTTGGTGCCGGAGCGGCCGGGGAAGTTGCGCGGCACCGTGCGCAGGCTGTTTCGACCCGAGGCGGGCGCCTGCCCCATCCCGATACACCCGTTGCAGCCGGCCTGGTGGAGCCGCGCCCCGGCCTCGATGAGGTTCTCCAAAAGACCCGTCTTCATCAGGTCGCTCAGGATGCCGCGCGTGGCCGGATTGATGTCGAACGAAATCCCGGGATCGACTTTGCGCCCAGCGACGGCAATCGCAGCGACGCCGAAATCTTGAAACCCCGGGTTGGCCGATGAGCCGATGTAGCTCTGGTACACGTCCAGCCCCTCGACCTCGCGGACGGGTACCACGTTGCCCGGGCTCGACGGCTTTGCGATGAGCGGCTCGAGCTGTCCGAGATCGATTTCGTCCTCGTGCGCGTAGCGTGCGTCGGGATCGGCCGACAAGGCCTGATAGTCGCCAGCGCGGTCGTTCGAAGTCAAAAACGTCTTTGTCTGCGCGTCGGAGGGAAACACGGTCGTGGTGGCACCGAGCTCCGCGCCCATGTTGGCGATGACGTGGCGGTCCCAGGCGTTGAGCCCGTCGAGACCGGGGCCGTGATACTCGATGATGCGCCCGACACCGCCCGAGACCCCGTGCCGCCGGAGCACCTCGAGAATGACGTCCTTCGCGCTGACCCAGTCGGGAAGACGGCCCACCAGGCGAATCCCCCAGATCTCCGGCATTTGTAGATAGAACGGCTCCCCTGCCATCGCGAACGCCACCTCGAGCCCGCCCGCACCGATCGCGAGCATGCCGAGCGCACCGGCCGCGCAGGTGTGACTGTCGGAGCCGAGCAGCGTCTTGAGCGGCTTACCAAAGCACTGCATGTGGACGGGGTGGCTCACGCCGTTTCCCGGCCGGCTGAACCATAAGCCGAACCGCCGGCACGCACTCTGCAGGAACAGGTGATCGTCGGGATTCCGAAAATCGCTTTGGATCAGGTTGTGGTCGACGTATTGAACGGACACTTCCGTCTTGACGCGATCGAGGTCGAGCGCCTCCAGCTCGAGCATCACGAGCGTTCCCGTGGCGTCCTGCGTGAGCGTTTGATCGATGCGGATGCCGATCTCGGCGCCCGCTCTCATCTCGCCTTCGACGAGATGAGCTTCGATCAGCTTTTCCGCGACGGTCAGACCCACGGACGAATCACTGTTACACAGTCCTGGACCCTCCAGTCAAGAGGGGGTTCGTCGGTCGCACTAGGGGACGGAGGGCCCGGGCCCGGCGATCAGCGCGTACTTCAAATTGGTGTTGGTGAGGTCGTAATAGCTGATGTGCGTGTGACCGGCTTGATCGACGGCGATCGAGGCGAACTGGCCGACGTCGCCGGTGTCGTCGACGGTTTCGACGACCCAACCCCCGGACGACCGAACCGCGTATTTCAGGTCTCCGCTGGTCTCGTCGTAGTAGCCCACGCGCGCCCGCCCCGTCGCGTCGATCGCAAGAGAAGCGAACTTGCCCACGTCGCCTTCGCTGTCGACGGTCTCGGCGGTCCATGGCCCGAGGATGGCTTCGCTGGCGAAGCGCAGGTCACCGTTGGTTTCATCATAGAAGACGATCCGCCCGAGCCCAGAAGGCGTGAAGCCCAAGGACGTGAACTCGCCGACTTTACCGACGCTCGCGATCGTCTGCGACCGCCACGTGCCGTCCGGCTCTTGAACAGCATGCTTCAAGTCCGCATTCCCAGCGTCGTAGTAACTGATGTGCGCGGCACCGGAAGGATCGAACGCGAGCGAGCTGTACTCGCCGACGTCGCCGTCGGCGTCTGCGACTTGGACAGCCCAGCCCCCGGCTCCTTGCTTGGTTGCATGAAGGAGGTCTTTGTCGCCTGCCTCGTAGTAGCTGATGTGTGGGTTGCCGTCGCCATCGAATGCAAGGGAGGCGTGCCGGCCTACGTCACCCACGTCGTCGACGATTTCCACGGACCAGAAACTGCCCATCCCTCCGCTAGCGAGCATCAGGGCCTCGGTGGTAGCGTCGTAGTACGCGATGTGAAGCACGCCGCTGGGACTGAACGCGATCGACGCGTGCTGCCCGACGTCGCCCGTGCTGTCGGGCTTTTCGGAAAGCCAGCTGTCGTTCGACTGCTGGGCGGCGTGCCCGAGATCCCTTCCGTTTTGAATGTAGTACGCGATGTGTGCACGTCCCGCATCGTCGAGGGCCAACGCGGAGTGCTCACCGACATTGCCAAACTCGTCGACCACCTGGATGTGAATCCGCGCGCACGCCTGCTCGTAGAGCACCTGCCCGGGCGGGCAGGTCGTGGGGCAGCACATGGGGCCGCACGGCTCGTAGGTATCGTCGCACGTAAACCCGCATGACCCCGAGGCACAGGTGGCGACCGAATTCGGTGGCGCTGGGCACGGGGCGCACGAAGCGCCGCACGAATCGACGTCGAGATTGGACACGCAAACCGCACCACAACGATGGAACGCCGGTGCGCAGACACACTCGTGCAGGGTCGTGTTGCAGATCTCGTTGTCGCCAACGCACTGCCCATCGCTTTCGCAACCACGCAGGCACTCACCCGTGCTCTCATCGCAATACGTGAACCCGCTGCAACCGGAGTCGTTCGTTCGACAGTCTCCGGGGTCCACGCAGGTACCGCTTTCGCAAACGTCGGGCGGCGAACAGGACCTCGTGCAGTCGCCGCAGAAGCTCGGGTCGTTTTGGGTGTCGACGCAGGCCCCCTCACAGCGCTGGAACCCAATCGCGCACACGCATTCGTGCGTATCGATGTCGCACTCTTCGTGCGCGCCCGTGCATTGCTGCGCGTCCCTGCATCCGGGCAGACACTGGCCGGTAGCCTCCTCACAAAACGTGAAGCCGGAGCAGCCGACGCCGTTGCTTCGGCAGTCGCCGGGATCGAAACAGCTTCCCGTCTCGCAAACGCTCCCGATGGGGCACGACGTCTCGCAGTCCCCGCAGTAGCGCGGATCGGCCTGGGGATTCACACAGTCCATGCCGCAAAGCAGAAGGGGCGGCTCGCAATTGATGACGCCGCCGTCGGGCGTGCCGGCATCCGGCTCACCCCCGTCCACGCTTCCATCCGGCATACCTCCGTCGGTCCGGGGAGGGATCCCCGCATCGGCAGGCAGCAACCCGGGGTTCTCGATCCGTTCCAAGCTCTCGGGGAGCACGATCTCGCTCACGCAGGCGGGCTCCGCGCACGCCGAGGCGCCCGGGCATCCGCACGACTGTCCCACGGAGCACGTCATGCCCTCACAGGCGCGAAACAACGGCATGCGCGCCAACCGGGCCTCGCCACGAACGAAACCGGTCCGGATGCGGTGAGACACCAGGACCCGGCCGCTCCCAAGCGCAATCGCTTCGAGCTCGATGAGGATCTGGGTGTCCGTGCCTGCACCCTCGGCGAGCACCCCGAACGTGGCGGGCAAACCATGCACCCCGGGCTCGTTCGACGCGGGCTTCGAGACGACGAAGACATGCTCCCACGTCTCGATTTCCTCCACGCCGGCCTCGCTCGAGAGAACTTTCGACACCCGCGCTCGAATGCGGTCGACTTCTTCGGGCACGACGTAGTCGGTGTCCATGAGGACGACGACCTGCGTATGCGGCTCTTCTGCACAGCCGATGGACGAGAGCAAGAGCGCCATCGCCCATAGCCGCGGACGGGTGGTGGAATGCAAGGCCAAGGCAAAGAGCCTAGCCGCCCCTCCTTCGCGGGCAAACCGGCGGAGATCACGTGAAGCGCCGGGAAAAACGGGTTCGTCTTGTCTCCGGCCCCGAGATCTCCCAAGGTTTCGCCTGCGCCTGGAGACGGTGCGCAACGCCCCATGGCTAGCTTAGATCCAGTTGCTCGACAGGACACCGTGCTCGGCGGCAAGTACCGCCTCGGGCCCGTTCTCGGGACCGGTGGTGTCGCCACGGTTTACCGGGCCACGCACCTGTGGACGGAGCGAGACGTGGCCGTCAAAGTGCTGAACCCGAAGCTCCCTCATTATGAGCGTCTTCGTGAAGGGTTCTTGCGAGAGGCACGCGCCACGGTCCAGCTCGAGCACCCGAACGTCGTCGACGTGCTCGACATGGGCGAGGACAATTGGGAAACCGCCTACATGGTCATGGAGCTGCTCCAAGGGCCGACGCTCCACGACGTGCTGCACGAGCACGGCCCTCTGTCCGAGGAGGAAACGCTGGCAGTGCTTCTTCCGCTGATCGATGCGCTCGAAAAGGCTCATGAGCTCGGCATCGTGCATCGCGATTTCAAGCCTGAAAATATCATGCTGACGGTCGACGCATACGGCACGTTCACCCCAAAGCTGCTCGACTTCGGTGTCGCCGAGATTCTGGAGAACGCCAGGTCGAAAAGCCTTTCGAGCGACAGCAATGTGATCATGGGCACGCCGCACTACATGTCGCCCGAGCAAGCGCGCAACGAGCGCAAGCACATCGGCCCACACACCGACGTCTGGGGCGTGGGCGTCGTCTGGTACGAGTGTCTCACGGGGCACCTGCCCTTCGACGGCGCGAGCGCGGTCGACGTGCTCCAGGCGGTTTGCTTTGCGCCGATCGACTTCGAGCCGTTGCCACAGGCGTACGTTCCACTCCTACGGGGCGCGTTGGAGCGATCCCCCGTGCGCCGGATTCGCACCCTTTCCGAGCTCAAAGCACGCGTTCTCGCGATGGGCCTCCACTCGGTTGGACGACCGGCGCCGGGTGGGTTTCAGAGCACATCGCCCTGGGAGACGCCCGAGCGAACGGGGGTTCGCCGGACGGCTGCCGAGCCCGAGCCCGAGAGCATCCCTCTGGTACGCCGCGCCATGCCCAAAGCCGAGCCCGTCGTCCTTCCGGTCGCCCGGGGCACACATCGCAGCGCCGCAGTTGCTGGCATTGCGCTCACAGTCGCCGTCGCGCTCGCGGCCTGGTGGACGGTTCGATCGCCCGAGAGCGGGTCGCCCCCGCCTCCGATTGCCACCGAAACCGACGCCGCGTCGGAACGCGCGCCCCAGGAACCGGTGGTGCCAGAGCCTCCGGCGCCGAGCGAGTTGGCGGCGCCAGAACCGGTCGCGGCAGAACCGGCCGTCGAAGCAATGCCGTCGGACGCCGCCGCGACGCCACCCTCGCCCGAGGAGACGAGTGTGATCGAGGTCGAGCCAGAGCCCGCCACCGTCGCGCGCCGGCCGCGAAAGTCGCGACGCCAAGCGGCACCGCGTCCTTCCGAAAAGCCCGGACCGTCCGATTCGCCGGGATACGAAAGCCCGCCAGACTTGGTGACCGAATGGTGAAGCTCTACCTGGCCGCGGCGCTCTGCCTCGGGGCATGCCTCGCGTGGTCGTCCGCGCTGCCTCGAGCGTCGGCGCAAGACGAGGGGTCCGAGCACGAGCGCGCGCGCGTCCTCTTCGACGAGGGGGTGGCGTTGGCGAGATCGGGCCGCTGGGCCGACGCGTTGTCTGCGTTTCGCCGCTCGGCGGACTTGGTCCCCCGCGCAAGCACGGCCTACAACGTCGCGAACGCGTACTACCGCATCGGTCGGCCCGTCGAAGGGCTTGCGGCGCTCGACGAGTACGACGCGATGCCAGCAGTCTCCGCTGATCCCGTGGCACGCGACCGGGGCAACGCCCTGCGCGGGTTGCTGGAAAGCGCGATCGCCGAGGTCCGCTTGGCGATCACGCCGGCGGATGCCACCGTTTTCGTCGACGGACGTCTGCAGGAAGGCACCGGCTTCGAGCGAATCCTCCGGCTGAACCCAGGCCTTCACTCGCTGCGCGTTCGGCACGACGGTTTCAAAACCCTGACCAAAGAGGTCCAGGTGGAGCGGGGCGGTCGCCATGCGCACACGATCGCGCTACAGCCCAAAACGCCCGCGGCCTCTGCGGTGATCGCCACCCCGGCGCCGGACATCATCCCACCGGACACGGGGCGCGATCCCGCGCCGGTGGCAAAGGACGATCGCAAACCATTCGTCAAGCGGCCTGGGTTCTGGGTCATGATCGGCGCGATTGCGGCCGTGGGCGTCGGCGCCGGCGTCGCCGTCGCGCTGGTCCGGAAGAACGGCGCGCCGCAGTGCGGCACGACGGGCAATTGCGCCACTACGCAAGGCCTGACGCTCGCTTCGTTTTAGGCTCGCTCGCGGCGGCGCTTGAGGTCAGTCGCCGACGCCGATGTCGATCCAAAGGCTGTCGAAATAGGCTTGGCTCTCGAGGTCATCGAGGCGACGCAGCTTCTCGAGCTCGCGACGCACCCTCGCCTGCCAGGCTCTCGGTTCGGACATGGCCTTGGGAAGCAGCCGTTCCAGGGCGCAAAGGGACGCCTCGTAGCGCTTGCGCAGCCTCCGCTGCCACGGGCCGACCAGGAGGTCAGCGGCGTCATCCCTGACGCCGGCGTTCAGGCGAGCACGAAGCACCCGCCGGATCACGACCAGCGCTTCGAGGACTTCGCGGGTAGATCCACGGTGGAGCGCGCGGTCCGCCGCATTCAACGCGCGACTCAAATCCAACTGAGGCTCGACGGCGCTTGCCGCGGTGGGACACACCTCCGGCGACACCCACGGCCTCGGATGCGAGCTCTTCTGTTCTGGCATCTTCTTCACAGCTCCGCGGAAGCGAAATCGAACAGCGGCGCCTGCTGCGCCATTCCGACTTGAATCCAATGCTCGCGCAGGTCGGTGAGCTCGGCCGCCGTCGAGCTCGACGGCGCCAGACTCGGGCTTGCGGGCTCGCCGCAAAGTGGACACACGGAAAGGCGCGGAACTGTCCGGTTCAGCCCGCCGCACTCATTGCATTCCCATATCATCGTCGTTTCCTCCTCGGCCGAAGCGGCCCTTGCGGGTTTTGCCGCGGCGTGCAGCCGCGAAATGGCGGGAAAACGCCGCCTAGCAAAAAGGCTAACCATGTCATCCCAGGTGTCAACTCCGGCTTCGGATTTTTTTCGTGCCCCACCGCCCCTTGATCGCCGCGCGGGCGTGCTTACTTTTTTTGGGGCGGCCATTGGGCCCTCCAACAGAAAGGAGGTTGAACCATGTTGACACGATGGAATGACGTTGGATTTGGAGGTCTCGGGCGCGAGTGGTCTGCGTTGGACGACCTTCGAAGCCAGATGGACCGGTTGCTCTTGGACTTCGAGCGGGGTTGGGAAACCGGCCAGGACTCGGGTCGAGGGGCGCGCTGGATGGCTGGCACGGGGTGGCCCCGTGTAGGTCTTTATGACACCGGGCCGGAGCTCCGACTCCGCGCCGAGGTGCCTGGGCTCTCGGAGAAGGACCTCGAGATCTCGGTCGAGCAGAGCTCGCTCACCATTCGAGGGCAACGAAAGACGGAAGCCCCCGAGGGCTACGCGATCCACCGGCAGGAACGCGGGAATCGCGCGTTCGCGCGGAGCTTTACCCTCCCCTGCCGAATCGATACCGAGAAGGCGACGGCCAAGCTCAAGAACGGTGTTCTCGAGATGGTGTTGCCCAAGGTTGCGGAAGAACAGCCGCGCCAAATTCAGGTTCAGGTCTCGTGAGGTCGAAAGGAGGTGCAGTCATGGAAGCCGAAAACACCACATTGACCCATCGGCAGAGCCCTAGCATCGACCAGCCGGACGAGGCGCAGGCGATCACGATTACGCCGCGCGTCGACATCTTCGAAAACCAGGACGAAATCCTGCTCGTAGCCGATTTTCCCGGCGTTGCGAAAGACGCTCTGTCGGTGCAACTCGACCGCTCCGAGCTCGTCATCGAGGGAACGCAAACCGCGAACGAGCACCAGGCTCAACCGCGCCTCGCGTTCTCGCGAACGTTTCGCGTCCCCCACACGGTGGATCCCAACGGCGTGAGCGCCGAGCTCACCCAGGGGGTCCTGAAAGTCCACCTGGCGAAATCGGAGGCCGCTAAGCCCCGCCGAATCGAGGTGAGCGCCTCCGACAGCTGAATCGAACGAGAGGTGAGCCATGAACGACTTGATGAGACGAGTCCGCAACGCGTTCGGACGAACGGCCGACCGTATTTCAGGTCAACACGTTCCCGTTACGGCTCGTGAGGCGCCCGCCGAACCGATCGAACACGGAAGGCCGCCCCGCATGCCGGTCGACATCCTCGAGAACGACAGGGAGGTCATGATCCTCGCGGATACGCCGGGCGCGTTTTCGGACAATACGAGAGTGCACGTCGACGGCCAATCCGCGCTGTCGATCCACGTGCGGCGAGAACGGTGGTCGGACCGCTTGGTCTGGGGAGACCCCGTGGGAACCGACTGGTACGCCGAGCTCTCGCTGCCCGCATATCTCGACGCGAACGATGCCCGAGCCACGGTCGACCGAGGTGTCTTGAAAGTTCGGATCCCAAAGCGAGCCGCGGCGGCGCCCGTGACCATCCCGGTCACGTCGGGTTGAGCCATTGGCGACGGCATAGCGACCGGAAAACGGGCGCTGCCCAAACAAAGCCCGGGGCGATCGCTCCGGGCTTTGTATTGCTGACCTATTCAGCTGCGCTTTTTTGCGCGAACACCTCTGCGACTGCCTTTTGGTTTCCCCTGTCTGTGGAACGAGCCGGGCCGCTGGCCACCGCCGAAGTCTCGCCGGGGTCGCTGTGCCCGAGGGCGATCTTCGGCCACATCGAGCCGAAGGGCTCGTCCAGACACTTCCTGGCCGTTCATCGTCTCTACCGCTTGCGCGGCCTGCTCCGCAGTGGCGAAACGGACGAACGCAAAGCCCCGCGGGCGCCCGGACGTCCGATCGGTCGGGATGTGAACGTCCTCCACCTCACCGACCTCGGAGAACAGGTCGCGAAGGTCTTGCTCGGTGGTCGTGAAGTCGAGATTGCCAACGAAAATCTTGTTAGACACGGTTTTGCTCCGGCTTGATTGGATTGAGTCGCTTGTCGATCAGTCTTTCGATGCTGGCGAGGTGGGGCCGCTCGTCCGGACCGCAAAACGACCACGCGACGCCGGCTGCGCCAGCGCGCGCCGTGCGTCCGATCCGGTGCACGTACGTCTCGGGGACGTTCGGAAGGTCGTAGTTGATGACGTGGCTCACGCCTTCGACGTCGATTCCGCGTGCGGCGATGTCGGTTGCGACCAGCACCGAGAGGCGGCCACTTCGAAAGGCGTCGAGCGCACGCGTGCGTGCGCCCTGCGACTTGTTCCCATGAATCGCGCCCGCCGGGATGCCCGCTTTCTCCAGATCGCGAACGATCCGGTTGGCCCCGTGCTTCGTACGGCTGAACACTAGTGTGTGCTTCACGTCGGGATCGTTCAGCAGCTCCGCCAACAGCCTGCGCTTTCGGGTTTTGTCGACGAAAAAGACATGCTGCTCGATCAGCTCCACAGTAGAAGAGACCGGAGCAACGGCCACGGCAACGGGGTCGTCGAGGAGCGTCTCGGCAAGCCGGTGGATCGCCGGCGGCATCGTAGCGGAAAAGAACAGCGTCTGCCGGTCCGCCGGCAGCGCTTTGGTGATTCGGCGCACGTCGGGGAGAAACCCCATGTCGAGCATCCGGTCTGCCTCATCGAGGACGAACAGCTCGACGTCGTCGAGCCGTACGAACCCGCGACCCATCAAATCGAGGAGCCGGCCTGGTGTGGCCACGAGGATGTCGATGCCTCGCCTGAGCTCCGCAATCTGCGCCTTGTCGCTCACCCCGCCAAAGATCACGGTGTGCCAGAGGTTGAAGTCCGCGCCGTACGTGGCCAGGCTCGAGCCGATTTGCGCAGCGAGCTCTCGGGTTGGCGTCACGATCAGCGCGCGGAGACTGGGCCGGTTGCCCACCCGTGCGTCGACCCGTTGGAGCACGGGCAGACCAAACGCAGCGGTCTTCCCGGTGCCTGTTTGGGCGCAGCCGAGGATGTCACGCCCCGACAGCGCTGGCGGGATCGCCAGCTGCTGGATTGGAGTCGGAGTCGTGTAGCCCGCGCGCTCGATTGCCGTTTGCAACTCGGGGGCGAGCCCTAGCGTATCGAATGTCACCAGCGACCGAATGAACCGCGATTGTCCGAGCGCTTGTCGTTGGCCCGGTCGACGCGGATGGTGCGCCCGTCGAGGGTGCTGCCGTCGAGCGTTTCGATGGCGCTGGTCGCTCCCTGCTCGTCTTGGAAGGTCACGAAGCCGAATCCGCGCGAGCGACCGGTGTCACGGTCGGTCACGACCTTGGCCTCGACCACATCGCCACAAGCGGCAAAGGCGTTCTGAAGCTCCGCACTCGTCGTGTTCCAGCTCAGGCTGCCTACAAATATCTTCTTACTCATGTTGTTTCTCTTTTCGTTTCTCTTGGGCCTCCGCAGAGGCCGGGATTGCATGGGAAATCTGGTTTCCCGGTATTCGAATGGGACGGAAGAGCATGCGCCGTGGGTGGCGCGTTGGTCTGGGCGTGCTTGCCCATGCCCCCGCCTCAATTCGTCTCTGTGTCTTCTACGAGCCTCAAACCGCTGTTTCGAATCACGGCGCGGTTCGCGTAGGAACAGACAACGTGCCGGGCGCTCACGGTGAGCCCCCGCGCCCTACCGAGGGCTTTCTAAGAGCCACCCTAGCAGCTCCGCAACGGCTGTCGAGAACATGGCGATGGTCGGAGCGGCGGAGGTGCCCTACGCTACGGCCGTGATTCAACCCCTCCGACTCCTAACCATTTTGAGCTTTCTCGCTGCTTTTTCGGGCTGCAAGACCACCGCCACCAACTTCTCTCAGAGCTACCGGAACCCCGGCTACGAAGAGACCGTATTCAAGAAATTGATGGTCATCGGGGTCGCCGAGGACCAAGAAACCCGTCGAGCGTTCGAAGGTGCGCTTGTTTCGGCGATCGGGAAAGAAGGCGGGACCGCGCAGGCCAGCATCACGGTCCTGCCGCAAGACGCGGCTTTCACCGAAGAGCAGCTCCATGCAGCCATCGACGCCGGCGGATTCGACGGAGTTCTGCTCACGCGTCTGCTCAGTGTCGATAAAACGCAGAAATACACACCACCCAAGAAGCACAACAACCCGAAGACGCGTTATTACCCCGCGTCACCTGGGTTGGGATGGGGATACGGAGGCTTCTACGGATTCTACGGCACGACCTACGCCGAGGTGCGCGAGCCGGGATACTTCAAGACGAGCACGACCCTCAAGCTCGAAACCAACCTCTATTCGGTCGCCACCAACGAGCTCGTTTGGACAGGGCAATCGGAAACGATTGATCCCAAATCGCTCGAAGACGCGCGAGCCTCGGTGACGCGGGCGGTCGCCAAGAAGCTCAAGGGCGAACGGTTGATTCCATAGCCACCGACCCGCCCACGACTTCTCCAATGTGGACCTTCGCAGACACTTCGCCGCCGAAGACGTTGCCAAGAAGGATGTTGGCGTCGAGCTTTCCGCCGTGAACGTGGCCGACGACCAGATTCGTGTGGGTCACGACCCCCGCGCGAACGTCGCCCAGCAGGACGTTCGCCCCTTCGACCGAGCCGCCACGCACGTCGCCGACCAGCACGTTGATGCCACGCACCGTGCCGCCGCGGACATCGCCCACGATCACGTTGATGCCGCGAAGATCACCGTCCACGACATCGACGGCGGCGACGTTGCAGCCACGCACCGCACCGCCGACGATCGCGCCCTTCATCAGATTGATGCCGCGAGCTGCCGCGCCCTGCCCGACCTGCCCGAGAAAGACTGCGACCCTGCGGACGGTCTCACCCTCGGTGAGCGAGCCTCTGCGAATCGAGCTGGGCTCGTCACCGGCGGCCAAATCCTCCAGGGCATCGCGGACATCCTCCGGCAGGTGACTGAGTGCCCGACCGAGCGCCCTGCTCTCGACCAGCTTCGATGCAAACTGTTGGATGGCACTCGCCATGACCCTCTCACGCTGTCCTTGCACTCGACGTGCAAGAAGGCAATCCGCGAGCCTCGTACGGGGTTACCAAACGCGCTCGACGAGCCAGGTTGCCTCGTGGAATAACTGGGCCATCGGAAGGGATGGGAAGTAATGCGCATTGCTTTTGCGTTTGAAGGCTCGCTCCCGAGCCCTCAGGCAGATGCGGAAGTGTTCATGCACACTGCAGCCGCGCTGTCTCGGCGCGGCCATGATGTGAGCTTCCTTTTTCCGCGCCGCTCCGGGCTTCCGGACGCTGCAAGCCAGATCATCGATCACTACCAGATCGAAGGATCGGTCCGGATCGTTCCCGTCCCGAATCCGTTCGAACGAAAAACCGCTCAGCATGGATGGCAAGCACTTCGAGTTCCGTGGACGGACGAGTATCGCCAGTGTGAGGTTCTCTACACGCGCAACACGGCGATCCTCGCGACCGCGATGCGCGGCCGGGTCCCGGTGTTCTACGATCACTATCGGCCGCTGCCCGATCAAACGCCTCTCCTGCAACCATTGCTGCGCTCGTGGATGACGCATCCGCGCTTCCTCGGGATGGCCTGTCATTCGGATCTCGCCCGAAAGTCGTTCTTGAGGATCGGTGTGCCGCCAGAGCGGCTGAAGGTGGTCCACAACGGCTTCGATCCGACGCGCATGATTCCGGAGCTGTCGCTCGAGCGAGCGCGCGACACCTTGGGTTGGGACCGCCGCCGACCCACGGTCGTGTACACCGGTCGCATCAACCAAGGCAAAGGTCTCGGCGTCGTCTTCGCAATGGCGCGCGCCCTGCCCGAGGTCGACTTCGTCCTCGTTGGCGCCGCAGGGGATGGAAACCCGACCGAGCGAGAGGCCGGCGCCATCGACAACGTTCGGCTCGTGCCCTGGCAGGCGCCCCGCGCGACGGTTCCCTATCTTTACGCTGCAGACGTGCTCCTGATCCCGCCGTCCAGACGGCCGCTCGAAGAGTTCGGACGAACCGTTCTACCTCTGAAGGTGTTCTTGTACTTGGCGTCGGGGCGGCCCGTGCTTGCCGGCAATACACCCGATGTTCGCGAAGTGCTTCATCATGCGAAGAACGCTTGGCTGGTGGAACCTGGAAACGTGGCGGAGGCGACCGAGGCGGTGAAGAAGCTGTGTGGGGACGCCGAGCTTGCGGCGAAACTTTCCGCCAGGGCGAAGGCCGATTCCAAGACGCTCACTTGGGACGCACGGGCGGAACGTCTCGACGCGTTTCTCACCGAGAGGCTATCCGCGCCGCGCGTCCGGGATGTGGCCTCTGGATGGTCCGTCGGCCCTTGGCTGCGAGAGTGTATCCGTGGCTGAGCCGCGGGTCAGGAGTCCTCGGGCCTCGGATTGTAAGAAGCCCGTTGCCCGATGAAACGCGAGCCCAACGCGAGCCCGATCGCGACTCCGAGGACCATTCTGAGCCGCTTGGCGATGACCACCGTGAAGGCGGTGACAGGATCAAGCCCTGCAAGCTGAAAGAGTCCGGCGTTGCCGCCCTCGAGCACGCCGATCTTCGCAGGCACGAACGCGGCAATCCAAACGATGAGCTGGCTGGCGGTTTGCATGAGAATGGCGATGAGCAGCACGCGGTCGCCGGGCATCAGTGGGTACAGAAGGAATCCGGTTTCAGCGATCTGCAGGAGCCGGACGCAAAATGATAGCGACGCCGAGCGAGCCATCGCACGCGGTCGACTCCGGATGAACGTGCCCATCCGGCGATCGACGTCCTTGGCCCTTTCGACCAGCTCCGCTTCATCGGCGATCTTCACGAACGGGAGCTTCGTCGCAACGTGGATGACGTGCGAGACCGCGCCGGAATGAATCCACCAAAGCAGCACCAAGAACAGCAAGAACACCACGACCGATCCGGCCAGCACGATGCCGGTCGCATCGCGCGGAACGTCGAGGAAGACGAAGCAGATCAGCGCGCCAAGGACCGCTGCTGCAGCGGTGACCGCCGAATTGATCCCGTTGTACAGAATGATCGAGGCGACGAGCTCCTTCCCCTCGAGCTTCCCGCGCAGCAGCGAGGCCTTGAGGAACTCGCCTGCACCGCCCCCGGGCGTCACCGCGTTGATCGCGTGGCCGGCCCAGAACGCGTGCCATAGGTCGAAGATGCTCGCGTGCGAGTGCTTGGGATTGATGGTCGCGCGCCAGGTGAGCGCCGCGAAAAAGAGGTTTGCGACGTAGCAGAGGAACGCCGGGACGAAGAACCATCCGACCTGCCGGAGCTTCTCGACGATCGTGTGGACGTCCAGCCGGACCAGCAAAAAGACGAACAGCGCCAGCCCGATCGTCAAAAATAGGAGGTTGAAGACGGACGCTCGGGACTGTTTTCCTTCCCCGGCCATGGTCGCGGCTGACTGTTGAGCAGTTGCGTGCGCCTGTCCAGCGGGCCGCCAGCTAGTCGCCTCGGCAGGCCCGCACGATGGCGTCGACGCATTCGTCGGCGAACGGACCGCCGATGTCGAGGCAGTTCTGCACTCCTTGCACGCAGATCTCCCTCGCGGCCTCCGGACAAGCAGAACACACCGATTCGGGATCGGTGCTGCCTCCACAACCGCTGACTGCCAACCCCATTCCCACCAGCAACCCGACAATGATTTTCGTGTGTGCCATAGCTCCCCTCCCCCTCGTCCTGGTGAAGGCTTCCGAACGGCATCCTCGTGGAGACCCCAACAGGAGTCAAGCGTTGTCGGATGACTGCAACCGTCTGCGACCTTGGCTCCGGGATCACGGCGGTCGGCGGCTACACCGCAGTCTGTCGGGCTTCACTAGCGAATGGTTTCAATCCCCGACTGGGTCGCTCCCTGGATGGCGCCCTGATCCTCAGCATCGAGGTTCTCTTTTCCCTTGGACTTCGTCTTCAGCCGCTCGACCTCGCGGTCGGCTTCCTTGACGCGCTTGTCGGCTTCCAGAGCCTTCTTCCGCGCCTCGATCGCCTCTTGTTTCGCGGCTTTGAGCTCTGGGTCCTCCTCTGCCGCAAGCTCTTCCTGCTTTTCTTCGATCTCACGCATCTGTTCGGCCTCGATCTCTTGCTCCAGCTTCTTCTCCTTCATGCGGTTTTTGACCACGTCCGCGGTTTGACCGATGTCGCCGCCAACCGAAATGATGAGGATGCGCTCCTTGACAGGCACCCGAATGAAGTTGCTGTCGTTTTGGAATGCCTGCTCAGTGAAATCGAGACCGTTCCCGGTTCCCTTTCCGAACAGGAGCGACACGCCGGCGGAGAGCCCTTTTGCATTCTTGTACCCGCCGAGGGACGCGCTGAAACCGTAGCGATCGACCTGGTAAGGTCGGATGAAGGATTCAGTGCCAGAAGAGGTGGGCGCGCTGCTATTGTCGGTCAGAAAGCCAAGCCGAGTGAAGAGGAACTTGGTGAGCTGGACCTCGGCGCCGAGCGAGACATTCCAGGTGAAGTCCCTCTTCGTCGAGTCCGCAAGCAGAATTCCCGAGCTGTTGGCTCGTCCTTCGAGCTGCGGAACCCCTGGCGCGATCGACCCGTCCGCCACGGGGCCGACGAGCTGAAGATCGGCCGCGACGACCACCTTGCTCGAGATCACGTAGGAGACGCCAAACCGGAGCTCCCACGGAATCGGCGAACGCGAGTTACGCTCGATGTTGGCGAACACCGAATCGGAGAGATCGGGATTGTCGGGATTCGTGCTCGCTCTGATGTCCGAAAGCTCGAACCTCAGATTGGACTTGCCTCCGACGCGGACCCCCGGAGGCTGAAACATGATGCCGAGGCGCCACCGCTTTCCCAGCAGATTGAGCAGGCCGATCCGCATGGTCAAGTCCCACGAGCTCATCTTGAAGACCGTGTTGCGGTTGATCTGGTTTGCATCGAGGATACAGAAAGGGATGGTAGGGCTGGTCGGACACGGGCTTCCCTGACTCGGATCTTGGACGCCGCCAGTCGCGAGTGCCGCGGTCTCGACGTGCTCGATCGTGCGGTTGCGAGCGAGCAGCGTCACGCCCCAGGAGAAGCTGCGCGTTGGCCGATGTCCCACGCCGGCGGCGAAGTAGGCGGCTCGGTCGTCTTGGTAGAACTGAAGGCTGTTGGTGCGCCCGAACTCATCCTGGAAGTTGATGTCCCCGCCCAGGGAAGCGTTGTAAAGAACGAACGCGGAGATCGCGATCTGGACCGGCTTCCGGCCGTCGAGCTTTTCCTTACTCTTTCCGACCGCAAAGCTCGCGACCGCGAATCCCGGAAGCGAGGGACTCGACTTCAAATTGAAGTCGCTGACCTGTTCTGCGCCGCCCACGCCGTCGGGCCCATCGGTGATGATCGCGCCTTCGATGTCCAGCTTGCGAACCTGAATCAAAGACAGGCTACCTTGGAGCAGCTTTGGCTCGAGCAGCGGCAAACCCGCCGGATTGAACCAGATCGCCGCTCCATCGGCGGCAAAGCCCGTGTACGCGGCTGCCATGCCCCTCGAGCGCTCGCCGAGTTGGAGCGTCTGATAGTGCGTGCTGTCGCCCTGCGCCTCGGCAGCGCTGACGCCCAAAGACGACTGCACGAGCCACACGAACACACATGCCCAGGCCCAGCTCTTTTCTCGGCGGCCGGCACTTGGGGGGCTCGTTGTGTTCATCATCAATTTCCTTTTTCCTGCATGCCAGCAACAATGTGTAGGCCCACCAGCCTGGCGATCATCACCGCCAGATAGAGAGTCCCGAAGACCCCTTCAAGTACCGAGACAGGGCGAGCCAGCCCAGACACTGGCACGATGTCGCCGTACCCCACCGTCGTGAGGCTCACCAGGCTGAAGTAGAGGAGCGCGTCGCCAAGCTCTCGAGGGTTGGTCGCGTCGGGGATTCCGGAGAACGACCCGGGCTGGAACAGCTCGAGAAGCACGTAGACGTATGCGAACGCAACGGCCGCCAGGAGGTACGCCACGATGGCCCCGAGAATCATGTTGGTGGTGACCTCCGCCTGCTGGAATAGCTGTTTGACCACGATGGTGATCGCGAACGCGATCCACACCACTGTAATCGTCGCTGAGGCATGCTCGAATCCTTCGGGGCTCCAAAGCAACGCGCTCCAGCGCACAACCAAGGTCAGCGCCGTGAGCCCGAGGAAAAGCCAGCTGCGTCCAGTTCGCGACGCGGCCGGGTAGGCGCCCGCGACGAGGACGAGGTCGAAAAGCGCCTCCACGACGACCTCCGCCCCTTCACCCGTCGCCAGCGGCGCAGCGATGATCAAGAGGATCAACACGAACAAAAGCACCCCGGAATTCGGGGCCCTGGTCGCGCTCGGGAGCAGTGAAAAGCGGTTTGACATCGGCCCTCTTACGACCTGCCTAGAAGAGCCAGCCGAGTAAGAACCTGAAAACGTGCGAGTTTGTTCGGAAGTCCGTCTTGGTCGCGCTGTTCAGGCTGATCGTGTAGTTGAAGTCACAGTTGAACGGGCCGAGGTCGAACTGCGTTCCCAGACGAAAGCCGGCGACGTAGATCGCTAGTGGGTAGCCAGGAAGCTCTTTCGGCCTGAACTTGATCGCTTTGCGGTTGCCGTCGAGGTCCACGAAACCGCGGATGTTGAATTGACTGACCCACCCCGCATAGATGAACAGCTTGAAATACGGGTTCGTGTAAGGGACGTAGCCCGCCGTGAGCGGGATCTCCAGTGAGTTCATGCGCGCCCGTTCCCCTAGGATCGTCCTGATCTGGCTATCCGGATCGAGTGACTCCTGAATCACGACCAGCTCTTCGCTGATGTCGAAATAGAACCGGCTAAATCCAATCGCCATCTCGCCGAAAATCTTTCCGGCGCGAACGCGCGCGGACAGAAACAAACCCCAGTTCGGATACGTGCCAGGGTGGCGACCGCCCACGATCAGCGTATCGGGAGGCGGCATCGTGTTTGGGATTGGGATCTCCGGAAGCCGAGGCACGAGGGTCGTCGATCCGACGCCAACGGCGACTTTGACCTCCATCTTCGGTACGGCGGAAGCGGCGCTCGGGACGAGCCAAAGCGTGGCAACGAAGGTAAGGAGGGCCAGAGCAGTGACTGGTCTATTCATCGTCCGAGCCCGTCAAGCGGGGAAGTAGTATTCCTTGCCGTCTTCCGAGTGGAAGCGCTTGTCCATGATGCGCGGCCACATCGGATTGACCTTGAGCTTCTCCTTCTGCCAGTTTTCGTGGCTCTCGCGAAGCTTCTCGTAGAGCTCCGGCATTTCCTCCTTGAGGTTGATCTCCTCGGATTGGTCGGTGATGAGGTTGTGGAGCTCGGCCCAACCGTCACGCGTGCTCAGTATCAGCTTGTAGTCGCCCTCACGCATTGCCCAGATGTGGTCCGCGCGCCAAAAGAGCGATTGATGCGGGCGTCCTTTGTTCTCGCCCGTCACGTAAGGGAGGATGTCGACGCCGTCGAACTCGCGGTCGCTCGGTAGAATGCCGCCCGCCGCGGCCACCGAGGTGGCATAGATGTCGGTCGACGACACGGGGTATTGGTAGCGTGTGCCGGCGGGTACTTTGCCCTTCCACTTCATCATGAACGGCACCCGGATGCCTCCCTCGAACTGCGTGAGCTTGCCGAGCTTGAGGGGGCCGTTGTCGGTCGCGTGCGTGTACGACGCGCCGCCGTTATCGCTCAAGAACCAAATGATCGTATCCTCTTCGAGGCCGAGGTCCTTGATCTTCTGATGGATGGCGCCGACCGTGTCGTCGAGCGCGGAGATCATCGAGTAGTAGACGCGCTTGTTCTCGTCTTCGACGTGGGGGTACTGGCAGTAGTACTCGACCGGGGCCTGGAATGGCACGTGAGGCGCCGAGAACGCACCATAGATGAAGAACGGCTCGTCCTTGTGCTCCTCCATGTACTGCATCATCTCGTCTCGGAAGGCGAACGTCAGGTAGCGCTCTTCGATGATTTCCTTCTGGTTACGCAGAATGGCCGCTTGCTCCTTGCGACCGGTCTTCCACTGGTGCTGCGCGCTGAACGCCGCGTGCTCGTAATTGATGATGCCCGACCAGTGTTTCTTGGGCGTGTAGATCGAAGACGCGCCGTAGAAGCCGTACTGGTAGTCGAAACCGCGCGCCATCGGCACTTGCTCGCGGTGTACACCGAGGTGCCACTTTCCGATCAGCGCCGTCTGGTAGTTGTACTTCTTGAGGATCTCCGAGAGCAGGATCTCGCTTGGCGGGACGCCCTGCTTGTGGACCTGCCACTCCGCGGGAAACGACGGTTTGGCTTTGACCTTGAACTCCCCCGTGTCGACGAGCCATCGACCAGAGATGTATTCAACGTAGTTGCTCGGATAGAACTCCATGACCTGCGTCTCGAAGCCGTAGCGGTTTTGGACGCGGCCCGTCATCAGGCCGGCGCGGGCAGGCGCGCAGGTCGGGGCGGTGGCGTAGCCCTGCTCGAACACGACGCCGTCCTTTCCGATCTGATCGATGTGGGGCGTCTTGATGTGATCGACGCCGTATGCGCTCACCTCGTAGGGACCGAGATCGTCGGCAAGCAAGATGATGACGTTCGGTTGGCGCTCGGGCTTCTTTCCGGGATCGAGCGGCGCGCTCATGAACGCAGCTTTGCTCTCCTCGAGGTCTTTGTCCCACTTGATGCGCCACTTGATGCGGGTGATCGAGCAACTGACGAGGACGAGCGCAAGCCCGGCCAGAAGAAATGCGCGCAGGGTGCGGTGACTCATGATTGCCCGGCAAGCTCTACAACGACACCCTTCGAATTGGAAACGCTTAATTTGCGCGTCCGAGCCGTTTTTCGAACCAGAAACCCCGCAGAAAGAAAGCAAAAGGCGCTGCTCGGTGGAGCGTTTGATCTGGTCGTCGCAACCAGTCGCGCCGGCGTCGCCTACACCGTGTTCTACGACGGCGGGCGGCGTCTGGTGGGGCGTCGAGCCCGAAGTTCTTCGGCTCGGCGTCGCCTACGTGCGCAATTCGGGCTGGAAAAGAAATCGCGAGCGGGGCAACGCCGTCACCGGCGAGGGCTATACCCTTCGATTTCTTTGGCAAGCGCGTCGAGGGCGGCCTCGTAGTTGTCGTCCGTAATCTCTCGTTCAGCCTCCGCCTCGAAATCCTCTGCAACGGGCAGCTCCGTAGGACTCGGCTGGTCGGGGCTCGCTTGCTTCGAGGGCTCCGCAGCATGCGCGGACTCGGACGTTGAAGTCTCTTCCTTCTTGCAGCCCGCTGCCGTCAGCATGCTGAGAACGAACGCGACAAGAAACCAACGGGTCATGACTTACCTTTCCAGTTCGCGATCAGCTTCTCCAGACGCTCCTCGTGCCTCTCGTTTTCCTTCTTACGGAGCTCTTTCACTCGATCGACGAGCTTGTCGTTGTCTTTTTCCCTCGCAATAGTCTCGATGCGGTCGAGCTTTGCCGATCTCCGCGCATGCGCGCGCAGCTCGTTCCGCACTGGGGGCGGCATGTCGCTCGGTCGTGCATCGGGCTTCTCTGCGCGCTTCGATAAGTCTTTCCATTGGTCCGCGCGTTTCTCGTCGGCTTGCGCCCTCCGAGCCTCTTGGCGTTTGCGGGCGGCACGGCTCTCCGCCTGCCTGGCTTCGCGCTCTTTGGCGCTGAGCTCGCTGCGCGCTTCTCGGGCCTCGCGCTGCTCTTCCTTTTGCTCTTCGCGCTTCTCTCGTAGCTCCTCGCGTGCTTCTTGCTGCGCTTCGCGGATCTCGTCCTTGTCGCCGCGCTTTTTCGCCTCTTGGACCTCTCTGCGCTGCTTTTCGGAAGCCTCGCGAAGCTCATCGCGGGCCTCGCGTGCCTCTTGCTGAGCCTCTTCTGCCCTCTCACGTGCCTTCTCAGCATCACGGCCTGCGCGTTCCGCGTCGCGCTCGGCGGATTTCGCGGCTCGCTTGGCTTGCCTCGTACCCTGCGTGGGTTCTTGGGCCTGATCTTGCTGTGCAGAGAGCGGGGCGGTCCAAACCAGACAAACGCCCACGATGACTAGCAATATCAACTGCTTCATTTGAGCTCCCCCCGTGTCGTCACCGAATTGGCATTAACACGTACCGGTTGTGGTCTCGTCTGTCTAGTTTGTATCGAAGCTTGCGGATCAGCCCAAGCAGGCAGAACCAGAACAGAGACTTCAGGAGCCTTTTCCGGCTCGGCGGTCCCCCTTCGGAGCGGACCCCGAATCGCCGAGGAGTAGCTCCAGATTTCGGAGCGCCCACTCGACACGGGTGCTGCGGTTGAGCCTGAGCGACGTGTGTTGCTCGCCGATGAGGGCGGTGTAGAGAAGGCGCGCGCGAACCCTCGCGAGGGCCGGTCCGAAGCCGTGCCCCTCGAGCTGAGCGCAGACGAACCGGTATCGTCGGGCGTCGACCCGCGAGACCACCTTGGCAGCGCGCTCGTCGTGGGCGCCCCAGGCGCGAACCGCGCGGTCGAGCGGTCCCCCGGTTCGAAACACTAGACGGGTGAGCTCGCGAAGGCGCTCGGCCGGTTCCGCGCTCGCGCGCTCGACGGCCTCGATGACCCGATCGGTGGCGACGTGCTCCCACTCGACGAGAACCGCATCGAGCAGCTCCGCCCGGTCCATGAAATGCCAGTAGAAGCTCCCCTTTGTGACCCCGAGCATGGGAGCGAGACGCTCGACCCGCAGCCCGTCCACCCCACGCTCGGCAAGCAGCTTGAGCGCGCCCTCTGTCCACTCGGAAGCGCTGAGCCTGTCCCCCATTGGGGGCTACCATACGGCAGCGTATTGACGACTCGGCGCGGGCATCCCGGTGCCGCAGGAGGATCTCGTCGGCGGTGACCAGCTCGGTGCTCATGGCGTTGGCGAAGTTCTTGGCTTTCACCGGCCCGAAGCCGCTGGTCATCTCCGGGTACTGCACGTCCCGAGCGCTGACGTCGTTGACCAACACAAACCCGCCGATCGCCCGGAGCGCCTGCTCCGGTGACGCGTCGTGCAGCGGGCGGCAGATCACAGCGCCCAACTCGAGCTCATAGTCCAGCGCACTCGTGTATGCCGGCCACGGGAGCGTGTCTCCATCGGCGAAGAAGTTGATGTGGCTGCCCATGTAGTAGATGGGCTTCTCGTACCAGATCGGTTTGGGTCGCATGCGTGCCGGCACCTTACCGAACACCGATTCGTATACAGACACGAACCGCCAGGTACCAGGCATGAATCGTTTGACCATGCCGCGGGCGGCGGCGATGGCGTGTTCTTCATAGAGCATGAAGTCGCGGAAGGAGACCGGATCAAAAGGAAGCTGGGCGTCTGGATGAAAGGTGCTCGCCAGTTCGAGGTTCTCTTCCCGGACGAACTCCAGCAGTCCGTTCACCTCGGCGCGGATACCTTCGAGCTCCCCACAAAACGCAACGACGTCGCGGGCGACGGCCGCGAGGCCCCGAAGATCTGCACCACGCTCGGCACGATAGCGAGCCAGGGCTGGCACGATGGGAACCCACTGGCTCCCATTTCGGAAAGCCACGGAGAACGCCGCCTCGTCCCGCAATCGGACCCTTCGCAATCTCATGGCCGGCTCCTCATGACATCACCCACGCGGGGACCCGTTGCAGAACGATTCGCAACG